>NZ_CP062252.1:1491785-2168571 GCF_014863605.1 Pseudomonas allokribbensis | reverse complement strand
GCCCCAGCCCGTCGATGTCCTCGGCGCCCACTTGCAGATCAATGGTAAACGGCGTTGCCCGATCCCAGCCCATGCCCTACTCCCGGTCAAATGATTCAACCGAGGCAGTGTAACGGATGACTACGCCGATTGCCGCGCCTGAAGGCTGCGACCGGCCAGCAGTGATAACACGCCATCAATCACCCGAGGGTCGGCCAGCACGCGCTGGTGACCGCCGGCTTCCAGGCGCAGCAGTCGGCTGTCGAACCAGGATTCGTGGATCAGTTGGGATTCCTTGACCGAGACGAAGGTGTCGTCTTCGGCGTGCACGATCAGGCCCGGCATATCCAGCTGATAGTGGGCGACATCGAGGGTTGCGGCACGCATGCCGACATCCTGCTCGACTTGCCGAATGAAGGCAGAACGAGCTCTTGGCGGCATTCCGACGTAACGGGCAAACCCGCGCAACACGCCCAGAATGCGAGCCGGAGCGGCAATGCTGACCAGGGTTTCAGTGCGCAACCCCAATTGCACCGCGAGCATGGCGCTGGCGCCGCCCATGGAATGGCCGATGACGGCCTGCAGCGGAGGCAATTCAGCGGCGGCTTCGAGCATCGCCCGAGCAAACAGTACGACGTTGGCTTCGCGCCCTGGCGAACGACCGTGGGCCGGACCGTCGAGAGCGACAACGGTGTAGCCGGATTCGACCAGCGCCGTGATCAGCGCGGCAAATTGGGTCGGACGCCCTTCCCAACCGTGCATCAGCAGAACCGTCGGACCTTGCCCCCAGCGCAGCGCGGAGAGGCCGAAACGCAAAGTGATCCGCTCGGATTTCGCCAGCAGCGGCAATTCCCAATCCCGTGGCGCATTGGCGCGAGGGGTCATGAATGCCAGCCGCATTTTGCTTGCCACCAGTTTCGGTGCAAACCAGCCCAAGGTGCCATTAACGCCGCGAACCCACTTCAACGTGCTCATCGCTCTCTCCTCAGGCTCGTTGCCTTCAGGTCAACGCACCGCCGACTTGGCAGCGCGCAGCAATCGATCGGATAAATCACCAGGCCCCAACGCCCTTGAGAGCGCCAGACCACCCACCATCAAGGCCACGTCGGCCAACGTTTTATCGATGTCTTCAGGGCTTGAAGCCAACTGCGCGATCATCAACTCCAGGTGCTCGTTCAGCGCGATGCGGAACTCTTCCGGCAGCCGTCCCAGCTCACCGATGGATGCCGGGATCGGGCAGGCCGAATCGCTGGAATCACGGTGTTTGCGCGACAGGTAGAACGCTGCCACCAGGGCGCGACGCTCTTCGCCGGTCAATTCAGAGTCCATGTCGGCGATCAGGTCTCGGCGACGCCCCAGCAACTGCTTGAACGCCTCAAGCATCATGGCGTCCTTGCTTTCAAAGTGCGCATAGAAGCCACCGACAGTCAGGCCGGCGGCGCCCATCACTTCACCCACGCTCGGCTCGGCCGGGCCACGCTGGATCAGTGCGGCGCTGGCAGCCTTGAGGATGCGTTCGCGGGTTTGAGCTTTTTTGTCGTTCATCGTTGCCTCCGAATATTACGATTAGAATATTATTCTCATAATAATATTCTGCAAGTCGAAAATATGACCGCTGGTCTGAAGCACAGTTTAAGGAAAAAGGAGATTTGGCCAAACGCCAGACAAACAAAAGGGCCATTCAATAATTGAATGACCCTTATAAATCCCGCAGAGCGGGTAATCGTGGCGTCCCCTAGGGGACTCGAACCCCTGTTACCGCCGTGAAAGGGCGGTGTCCTAGGCCACTAGACGAAGGGGACACAAACCTTCTGTACAACTGATCAGTGCTGAGATCTGATCGATTCAAGGCCGGTGTGGCCAGACCTTGAACTGTAAATTGGTGGAGCTAGACGGGATCGAACCGTCGACCTCTTGCATGCCATGCAAGCGCTCTCCCAGCTGAGCTATAGCCCCGGATTTTTCGCCTCGCGGCGGAGCGACATCTTGCAACATCGCTTCTGTAAAACTGGCGTCCCCTAGGGGACTCGAACCCCTGTTACCGCCGTGAAAGGGCGGTGTCCTAGGCCACTAGACGAAGGGGACGCAAACCCTTCTATACATCTGATCAACGCTGAGTGTTGATCGCTTCGAAGCCGGTGTGGCCAGGCTTCGAAGTGTAAATTGGTGGAGCTAGACGGGATCGAACCGTCGACCTCTTGCATGCCATGCAAGCGCTCTCCCAGCTGAGCTATAGCCCCTCATCGTTGATGTCATCGCTGAGGACGGGGCGAATCTTAAGGGCGTATCGAAAGGCTGTCAAACTTATTTTTGAAAAATTTCAAAATTTTTTGTCGGCATAACAATCACTTACCACCCTCCCCCCGTAAATTCGGGGGAAAACGCCGAAGGACGGGATCAAAAGATCCTGACCTCCGGCGCGTCCTGCAGAGTCAAACGCAATCAGGCGATAGCGCCCAACAGCTTTTCCCACTCTTTGTTTTCTTTCTTCGACACGCCGCCCAGCAGGTCAATCGCCTGGCGCAGACGGAAACGGGTCAGGTCCGGCCCGAGAATTTCCATCGCATCAAGCACCGATACCGAGCTCGCCTGACCGGTGATCGCGGCAAACATCAACGGCATCGCATCACGCAGTTTCAGTTCGAGGGATTCGACTACTGCCTGAATCGTCGCCGTGATGCTGTCCTTCTCCCACTGACGCAGGCTTTCGAGCTTCCACAGGATCAACTGCATCAGTTGACGAACCTGATCACCCGAGAGCTTTTTCGATTCGAACAGCTTGGCATCCGGGTTCACGCCACCGGCAAAGAAGAAACCGCCCAGCGGTGCAACCTGGCTGAACGTCTCGACGCGGCCCTGAACCAGCGGTGCGATCTTCATCATGTATTCGGAGTTGAACGCCCACTTCTGTACGCGAGCGGCGAACTCTTCCACCGGCAGATCACGCAGCCACTGGCCGTTGAGCCACGACAGCTTCTCGATGTCGAAAATCGGCCCGCCCAGCGAGACACGCTTGAGGTCGAAGTTGTCGACCATTTCCTGCAGCGAGAACTTCTCGCGCTCGTCCGGCATCGACCAGCCCATGCGGCCCAGGTAGTTGAGCATGGCTTCCGGCATGAAGCCCATGCGCTCGTAGAACGTCACCGAGGTCGGGTTCTTGCGCTTGGACAGCTTGCTCTTGTCCGGGTTACGCAGCAGCGGCATGTAGCACAGCTCCGGTTGTTCCCAGCCGAAGTATTCGTAAAGCAGGATCAGTTTCGGCGCCGACGGCAGCCATTCTTCACCGCGCAGCACATGGGTGATACCCATCAGGTGATCGTCGACCACGTTGGCCAGGAAGTACGTCGGCAGACCGTCGGTCTTCATCAGTACCTGCATGTCCATGCGATCCCACGGGATCTCGACATCACCACGCAGCATGTCGGGAACAACGCACACGCCTTCGCTCGGCACTTTCATGCGGATCACGTGCGGCTCGCCCGCAGCCAGGCGACGGGCGACTTCTTCCTTGGACAGCAACAGCGCACGGCCGTCGTAGCGCGGGGTTTCGCCGCGAGCCATTTGTTCGGCGCGCATCTGGTCCAGCTCTTCGGCGGTGCAGAAGCACGGGAAGGCATGGCCCATATCGACCAGTTGCTGGCAGTACTTCTGATAGATGTCGCCGCGTTCGCTCTGACGATAAGGACCGTGCGGGCCGCCGACGTCCGGGCCTTCGCTCCAGTCGATACCGAGCCAGCGCAGAGCGTCGAAGATCTGCTGTTCGGACTCGCGGGTCGAGCGCAACTGATCGGTGTCTTCGATGCGCAGGATGAACTCACCGCCGTGCTGCTTGGCAAAGCAGTAGTTGAACAATGCGATGTAAGCGGTACCTACGTGGGGATCCCCGGTAGGCGATGGCGCGATGCGAGTGCGGACGGTGGTCATGGCATGTCTCGAAAAGAATGAAAAGCAAAGAACGATCAAGCGGCGAATGGTAACAGGCGACACCCGCCCCGCTCCAGCGGACAGGGCATTTAAGCCAACTTTGCGTCTGTAACGCCCGTTGGCCGTGGTGAATGGCTGAATATCAGCAGACGGCATTTACCGTTCATCGGCTGTATGCCAGATTCGCCTGCTGATAACTTTCCTTACAATTCCTCGACTACAGTTTGCCCATGCCTGCCCAACTCAAGCGTCGCCTGTTCATTTTCCTGCTGCTCGTCCTGCTGATTGCCGGGGGCTTTTTTGCTCATTGGTTTTTCAAGGGACGCTTTTATGAAAGCACCGACAACGCCTATGTCCAGGGTGAAATCACCCGCGTGTCGAGCCAGCTGAGCGCACGCATCGACGAAGTCCTGGTGCAGGACAACCAGCATGTGGAAAAAGGCCAGTTGCTGGTCCGCCTCGAAGGCGATGATTTCCGTCTCGCGGTCGATCGTGCCAACGCCGCCCTTGCCACCCGCGAAGCCGAGCGCCTGCAAGCCCAGAGCAAACTGACCCAGCAAGCCAGCCTGATCGCTGCCAGCGACGCACAGGTAGCAACCACGCAAGCCACCCTCGGCCGCTCGCAGGTCGATTTGTCACGGGCAGAAACCCTGCGCAAACCCGGCTACGTCTCCGAGGAGCGGGTCACCACCCTCTCCGCCGACGCCCATATCGCCCGCTCGCAAGTGGCCAAGGCCCAGGCCGATGCACAGAGCCAGCGCCAGCAAGTCAACGCGCTGAGCGCCGAAATCAAACGCCTCGACGCACAGATCGCCAACGCCCGCGCCGACCTCGCCCAGGCCGAGCTGAACCTGACCCGCAGCGAAATCCACGCGCCGATCAGCGGCCTGATCGGCCAGCGCGCCGCACGCAATGGCCAAATCGTGCAGGCCGGCGCTTACTTGTTGTCGATCGTTCCGGACGAAGACATCTGGGTGCAGGCCAACTTCAAGGAAACCCAGATCGGCCACATGCTGCCGGGCCAGAAGGCCGAACTGGTCTTCGACGCTTATGGCGATACGCCGATCGAAGCGCGGGTCGACAGCCTGTTCGCCGCCTCCGGCGCACAGTTCAGCCTGTTGCCGCCGGACAACGCCACCGGCAACTTCACCAAGGTCGTACAGCGGATTCCGGTCAAGCTGACCTTCAAGGCCGATAACCCGCTGCACGGCAAGATCCGTCCGGGCATGTCGGTCACCGCCACCGTGAATATCAAAGACGCCCCAGACAATGGCCGGTGATCAACTGATCCGCCCGGTCGGCGAACCGACCCGGCGGGACTGGATCGCGGTGATGAGCGTCATGCTCGGCGCGTTCATGGCGGTGCTCGACATTCAGATCACTAACTCGTCGCTCAAGGATATTCAGGGCGCCCTGTCGGCGACCCTGGAAGAAGGCTCGTGGATTTCCACCTCCTATCTGGTGGCGGAAATCATCATGATCCCGCTGACCGCATGGCTGGTGCAGTTGCTCTCGGCACGGCGGCTGGCGGTGTGGGTGTCGCTGGGGTTTCTGATTTCGTCGTTGCTGTGCTCGATGGCCTGGAGCCTCGACAGCATGATCGTGTTCCGCGCCATGCAGGGTTTCACCGGCGGCGCGCTGATCCCGCTGGCCTTCACCCTGACCCTGATCAAACTTCCCGAACACCACCGCGCCAAAGGCATGGCGATGTTCGCCATGACCGCCACCTTCGCCCCGTCCATCGGCCCGACCCTCGGCGGCTGGCTCACGGAGAACTGGGGCTGGGAATACATCTTCTACATCAACATTCCGCCGGGGCTGATCATGATCGCCGGGCTGATGTACGGTCTGGAGAAAAAAGAAGCGCACTGGGAACTGCTGAAAAGCACCGATTACACCGGCATTCTCACGCTGGGCGTTGGCCTCGGTTGCCTGCAGGTGTTTCTTGAGGAAGGCCATCGCAAGGACTGGCTGGAATCGAGTCTGATCGTGACGCTGGGCAGCATCGCTCTGTTGAGCCTGATCACCTTCGTCATCGTGCAGATTTCCAAGCCCAATCCGCTGATCAACCTCGGCATCCTGCGCAATCGCAACTTCGGGCTGTCAAGCATTTCCAGCCTTGGCATGGGGGTCGGGCTGTACGGCTCGATCTATCTGCTGCCGCTGTACCTGGCGCAGATCCAGAATTACAACGCCTTGCAGATTGGCGAAGTGATCATGTGGATGGGCGTTCCCCAGCTATTTCTGATTCCACTGGTGCCGAAACTGATGAAGTTCGTATCGCCGAAATGGCTGTGCACGATCGGCTTCGGCCTGTTCGGACTGGCGAGTTTTTCATCCGGCGTGCTCAACCCGGACTTTGCCGGACCGCAGTTCAATCAGATCCAGATCATCCGCGCCCTCGGCCAACCGCTGATCATGGTGACCATTTCGCTGATCGCCACGGCGTACATCCTGCCGCAGGACGCGGGCTCGGCATCGAGTCTGTTCAACATCCTGCGCAACCTCGGTGGCGCCATCGGTATTGCCCTGCTTGCCACCCTGCTGGACGCGCGCACCAAGACCTACTTCGATTATCTGCGTGAAGCAGTGGTACCCACCAATCCGCAGGTGGCCGAACGGCTGGCGTCGATGGCCGATCGCTTCGGCAGTGACACGGCGGCGCTGGGGAAATTGAGCGAGATCGTTCATCAGCAGGCGCTGATCATGGCCTACAACGATGCGTTTCGTTTTGTCGGGATTGCGCTGGGGATCAGCATGCTGGCGATCTTGCTGACCAAGAAACTGCCCGCCGGCCTGAAGGCCGGCGAGGCGCACTAACCTTGAGTGGACGCAGAGCGTCCAAGGCTGCATTCCCACGCAGAGCGCGGGAATGATCAGTCAGACCGCCAACAATCGCTCGCGCATTTTGGCAATCTCGTCGCGCATCTGCGCCGCCGCTTCGAATTCCAGGTCGCGGGCCAACTGGTACATCTTCTCTTCCAGTTGGCGGATGCGCTTGGTGATCTCGCTCGGCGAGCGCAGTTCGGCTTCGTACTTGGCGTTCTCTTCGGCGGCCTTGGCCATGCCTTTGCGCTTCTTGCTGCGCGAACCGGGCACGGTGGCGCCTTCCATGATGTCGGCGACGTCCTTGAACACGCCCTTCGGTGTGATGCCGTTGGCCAGGTTGAAGGCGATCTGCTTGTCGCGACGGCGCTCGGTTTCGCCGATGGCACGCTCCATCGAACCGGTCATGCGATCCGCGTAGAGAATCGCCCGGCCATTGAGGTTACGTGCCGCGCGACCGATGGTCTGGATCAGTGAACGCTCGGAACGCAGGAAGCCTTCCTTGTCCGCATCG
Organism: Pseudomonas allokribbensis; assembly: GCF_014863605.1. NCBI lineage: Bacteria > Pseudomonadati > Pseudomonadota > Gammaproteobacteria > Pseudomonadales > Pseudomonadaceae > Pseudomonas > Pseudomonas allokribbensis. Next base: position 2,161,328 of record NZ_CP062252.1, on the reverse strand, counting down.
AGGATCGCCACCAGCGAGACCTCCGGCATGTCCAGGCCTTCACGCAGCAGGTTGATCCCCACCAGCACATCGAAGGTGCCCAGGCGCAGGTCGCGAATGATTTCGACCCGTTCAACGGTGTCGATGTCCGAGTGCAGATAACGCACGCGCACGCCGTGATCGGCCAGGTAATCGGTCAAGTCTTCGGCCATGCGTTTGGTCAGCGTGGTGACCAGCACTCGCTCCTCCACCGCCACACGCTTGGTGATTTCCGAAAGCAGATCGTCGACCTGGGTCAGCGCCGGACGCACTTCGACCTGCGGGTCGACCAGGCCGGTCGGGCGCACCACTTGCTCGATCACCCGCCCGGCGTGCTCGGCTTCGTAGTTGCCGGGCGTGGCCGAGACAAAAATCGTCTGCGGGCTCACCCCTTCCCACTCGTCGAACCGCATCGGCCGGTTGTCCAGCGCCGACGGCAGACGGAAGCCGTATTCCACCAGGGTTTCCTTGCGCGAACGGTCGCCCTTATACATCGCGCCGACTTGCGGCACGCTGACGTGGGATTCATCGATTACCAGCAAGGCGTCGGCCGGCAGGTAATCGTAGAGCGTCGGCGGCGCCGCACCGGCCGGGCGCCCGGACAGGTAACGCGAGTAGTTTTCGATGCCGTTGCAGTAGCCGAGTTCGAGGATCATCTCCAGGTCGAACCGGGTGCGCTGCTCCAGACGCTGGGCTTCAACCAGTTTGTTGTTGTTGCGCAGGTATTCCAGGCGTTCCTGCAACTCGACCTTGATCCCCTCGATGGCGTCGAGCAGGGTTTCCCGGGGCGTCACGTAGTGGCTCTTCGGATAGAAGGTGAAGCGCGGCAGCTTGCGGATGACCTCACCGGTGAGCGGGTCGAACGCGGAAATGCTTTCCACCTCGTCATCGAACAACTCGATACGGATCGCTTCGAGATCGGATTCCGCCGGGTAGATGTCGATTACATCGCCGCGCACACGGAACGTGGCCCGGGCGAAATCCATGTCATTGCGGGTGTATTGCAGGTCGGCCAGGCGCCGCACCAGCGCACGCTGATCGAGCTTGTCGCCGCGATCGACGTGCAAGACCATTTTCAAATAGGTTTCCGGGCTACCCAGACCGTAGATGCACGACACCGTGGTGACGATGATCGCGTCCTTGCGCTCCAGCAATGCCTTGGTTGCCGACAGACGCATCTGCTCGATGTGGTCGTTGATCGACGCATCCTTCTCGATGAAGGTGTCGGACGATGGCACATAGGCTTCAGGCTGGTAGTAGTCGTAGTAGGAAACGAAGTATTCGACGGCGTTGTTCGGGAAGAATGACTTGAACTCGCCATACAACTGCGCCGCCAGGGTCTTGTTCGGCGCCAGCACCAGGGTCGGACGCTGTACCTGGGCAATCACGTTGGCGATGCTGAAGGTCTTGCCCGAGCCGGTCACACCGAGCAGGGTCTGGTGCGCCAGCCCGGCTTCGATGCCCTCGACCATCTGGCGAATGGCTTCAGGCTGATCGCCGGCTGGGTCGAATCGGGTGACGAGCTGGAATTCAGACATAAACACCTCTGGATTCGCGACGCTGCGGACAAACCGGAGCCCCACGAGAAAGACCGCAAACGACCGATGTCGCGCAAGGAAAAACGAAGATTGTGCTGAATGTGGAGCCGATTGCCTCGCCTTTCAAGGTAAACGTCCTACATCCGGTAAAGTCTCCGACAAGTCCATTCGACTAACGGTCGAGAAATAATCGGAAAAACTTACCTTAAAAGCCGAATCGCCTGTCGCCATTGATCGATGATGGCCTCTATACTAGCTCCCCGTTTGTGCACCGCTCTAGTGCATTCGGCTGGAGCGCCACACGTCCCTCCACTCTCCAATAGAGCTGCCGTAAAAATGAGCCTGTTCTCCGCTGTCGAAATGGCACCCCGCGATCCAATCCTGGGCCTCAACGAAGCATTCAACGCCGATACCCGGACCAATAAGGTCAACCTCGGGGTGGGTGTGTACTGCAACGAAGAGGGGCGAATTCCACTCCTGCGCGCCGTCATCGAAGCCGAAACCATTCGCGCCGCTCAGCATGCCTCCCGTGGCTATCTGCCAATCGACGGCATCGCTGCCTACGACCAGGCCGTGCAAAAGCTGCTGTTCGGCAATGATTCGCCACTGCTGGCGGCTGGCCGCGTTGTCACCACTCAGGCGGTCGGCGGGACCGGCGCGCTGAAAATCGGTGCCGACTTCCTCAAGCAACTGCTGCCGAATGCCGTTGTGGCGATCAGCGATCCGAGCTGGGAAAACCACCGCGCGCTGTTCGAAACCGCCGGTTTCCCGGTGCAGAACTACCGCTACTACGACGCCGCCACCCACGACGTGAACCGTGCCGGCCTGCTCGAAGACCTCAACGCTCTGCCGAACGGCTCGATCATCGTGCTGCACGCCTGCTGCCACAACCCGACCGGTGTCGACCTGAGCCCGGCTGACTGGAACAACGTGCTGGAAGCGGTCAAGGCCAAAGGTCACGTGCCGTTCCTCGACATGGCCTACCAGGGCTTTGGTGACGGCATCGCCGAAGACGCCGCTGCCGTGCGTCTGTTCGCCGACTCCGGCCTGACCTTCTTCGTGTCGAGCTCGTTCTCCAAGTCGTTCTCGCTGTACGGCGAGCGCGTCGGTGCCCTGTCGATCATCAGCGAATCGAAAGAAGAAAGCGCGCGCGTGCTGTCGCAAGTCAAACGCGTGATCCGCACCAACTACTCCAACCCGCCGACTCACGGTGCAAGCATCGTTGCTGCGGTGTTGAACAGCCCGGAACTGCGCGCCCAGTGGGAAGCGGAACTGGCTGAAATGCGCCTGCGCATTCGCGGCATGCGCGAGCAGATGGTCGCTCTGCTGGCGAAGAAAGCCCCGCAGCGTGACTTCAGCTTCGTCGGTCGCCAGCGCGGCATGTTCTCCTACTCCGGCCTGACCACCGAGCAGGTTCACCGCCTGCGCAACGAGTTCGGCATCTACGCCCTGGACACCGGCCGCATCTGCGTCGCCGCGCTGAACCAGAGCAACATCGAAGTCGTGACGGACGCCATCGTTCAGGTCATCTGATCTGACGTAGCACTGATAAACGGGAAGCTTTCGGGCTTCCCGTTTTTTATTTGTCTGAAGAAAAGCCGCTACACCCTCTAGACTGCACACAGACGATATTTCAGAGAGACAACATGAAAAACGATGACCTGCGCGCCGACCGCGACGATCTGGATGACTTCATCCCCCGCGCTCCGGCCAAACGTGGCAACAACCTGGTGCTGCAAGTCGCGGCCGGGGTGTTTCTCGGCGGGCTGGCGCTGTGGCTGGTGCAACTGGGCGCGACGATGCTGTACGCCAAACTGATGCTCGGCACCTTCACGTTCGGCGGTTAAGCCAGTTCCGTTGCACGCTGAGTCGCCGCATCGTCATAAACGACGTAGAGCGATTCGGCGACCTGGCTCTTGATGGCCTTGGTGCTTTCCAGACCGAGGACAAAACCTTCGGCCTTGCCGCCTGCGCGGTTCAGTTCTTCAGCCGTGGCGGCCTGGGTGATCGCGTCGAAAAGCTTTTCGGCGTGCGGGCCGACGCCTTTGGGCAGGCTGATTTGCACGGTGCTCATGCGAACACCTCGGCAGGACGAGGGATCAGGATGGATCTATTCATGGCGCGTACCTTTTCGGCGAATGGCCGGCAGCGCGTGTGACCACTTCCGGGCGGCCATGGTAGACCTCTGCTGCGGTTCTGGTAACCGCCAATCGCCGATTTGCCGCCGTCCGTCCTGACCCTTCCAAAAAAATTACAACTGGCGCTTGACTAGTCTTTTTAAATCAGTAACATACGCACCAATTCCGCAATAGCTCAGTTGGTAGAGCAAGTGACTGTTAATCACTGGGTCCCTGGTTCGAGTCCAGGTTGTGGAGCCAAATACAGAGCCCCTGAATCGAAAGATTCAGGGGCTTTTTTGTGGGCGCTGGAAAATGCAGTGCAATAAAAAGGGCCGATCAGTTTCGCAACTGATCGGCCCTTCTCATTCAGAAACAGCAGTCAGACGTGCTCACCACTCTTGGCATGCGCCTTCGGTGCGCCGTGTCCGTGATCCGAATCCGCCTCGATCACCGGCACTTCATTGCCGTCGCAGTCATGCAGCTTGCCGTCACTGAAGTAGTCACCTTCGCGTAACGCCGCCAGATCCCGATAACGCAGGGTTCGCTCTTCTGCCGCCGCAAACACCGACTGCTGATCCGAGTTACCTGCCGTGAAGTGGTTGAACGCCAGGTTCAGCAGGATCGCCATGATCGCCGACGAACTGATGCCCGAGTGGAAAATGGTCGCGAACCAGCTCGGGAAGTGATCGTAGAAGTTCGGCGCGGCAATCGGGATCATGCCGAAGCCGATCGAGGTCGCGACGATGATCAAGTTGACGTTGTTGCGGTAATCGACCTTGGACAGTGTGCGGATGCCGCTCGCCGCCACGGTGCCGAACAACACGATGCCGGCACCACCGAGTACCGACGTCGGCACTGCTGCGATCACCCGGCCCATGAACGGCAGCAGGCCGAGGATCACCAGGAAGATGCCGCCGGTCGCCACCACATAGCGGCTCTTGATCCCGGTCACCGCCACCAGGCCAACGTTCTGGGCGAAGGCGCTCTGGGTGAACGAACCGAAGATCGGCGCAAACATGCTCGACAGCATGTCCGCGCGCAGGCCGTTGCCCAGACGCTTGGAATCGACCTTGGTGCCGATGATTTCACCGACCGCCAGGATGTCCGCCGAGGTTTCCACCAGGGTCACCATGACCACGATGCACATCGACAGGATCGCAGCGAAGTGGAAGGTCGGCATGCCGAAATGGAACGGTGTCGGGAAGCCGAACATCGGCCCTTGAGTAACGCTTGAGAAATCCGCCATGCCCAGGAACACCGCCAGCACCGTGCCGATCACCATCGCCAACAGGATCGACAGACGCGAGATGGTCGAGCTGCCGACCTTGCTCAGCAGCAGCACCAGCACCAGCGTGACCGCCGCCAGACCGATGTTCTGCATGCTGCCGAAGTCCGGAGCGTGGCTGTTGCCGCCCATGGCCCAGCGCGCGGCCACCGGCATCAGCGTCAGGCCGATGGTGGTGATCACGATGCCGGTAACCAGCGGTGGAAAGAACTTGGTGATTCGCGAGAACACCGGCGTGATCAGCAAACCGATCAACGACGCGGCAATCACCGCCCCGAGTACCGACTGAAAGCCGCCCTCCCCGCCACTGCTGACAATCGCCACCATGGTCGCAACACCGGAGAACGACACGCCCTGCACCAGCGGCAACTGACATCCGAAAAACGGTAGACCCAGGGTTTGCAGCAACGTGGCCAGCCCCCCCGCAAACAATGAAGCAGCAATCAACAGACCAATGTCCGCCGGCGATAACCCGGCGGCCTGACCGATGATCAGCGGCACCGCGACGATACCGCCATACATGGTCAGAACATGTTGCAGGCCGTAAGCCATATTCGCGCCGACCCCGAGGTTTTCGTCCTCGGGCCGTTGGTGTGAAACATGGGGCGTTTTCATGGTGGGGGGTTCCCTGGTTTTTGTTATGCGCACACTGTATTCAATACTCGTGACAAATGTCCATAGAGTTGTATACAACTTATCGGTCACATTATGGATAGGTAGCCACCCAACCTTCTATCCCGCCGCTTCCATCCCTCACAAATCCGGCAACACATCGTTAACTGCCCCTGCGCTCTATCCACCTAGGCTGAAGTGTTCATGGCGACCGACGGCGCGGTCGCGCTCTTTTTTATACATATAAAGTATGCATAATGAAGTCATTCCAGATTCAGTTCGACAAAAGCAAGAATGCTGCCAACAAACTCAAGCACAGAGGGATCAGCCTCGCCGAGGCCGAACCGGTCTTCCACGATGAGCGAGCATTGACGATTGAGGATAACGACCATGACGAACAACGCTGGATCACTCTCGGCAACGACGGCAAGGGACGTTTGCTGGTTGTCGTGTACAGCTATCGGGAGCCGAATGTGGTTCGAATCATTTCCGCACGTGTCGCTACACCGAGCGAACGTCGCGAATATTTTCTGGAGACATGATCAATGAAGGATGAATACGATTTCACCCAGGGCAAGCGGGGCGCCGTCGCCTCCAACAAAGGCAAGACTCGCATCACCATCATGCTCGACGACGCGGTCATCGACGCCGCGCGGGGGGTCGCTGAAAGCGAGGGGTATGGCTATCAGACGGTAATCAATAACACCCTGCGCCATGCACTGCTCGACAGCCGGGGTGCAGCCGATGAACCCGAGCATGCCAGCGGGCAATTCAAGAAAGGCATCACCGCCACCGACCTCAAGAGCCTTGAGAAAAAACTGTCAGCGGCCGTGAACGAAATCCGGCGGGTACTGGAGCCGGATGTAAAACCGTAGGTTTCAGGCCGGCTGGATCAAGCGCGCCAGCGCCAGACGCGCACCAGGCTGGTGCGGCAAGCGCAGGCCGAATTCCCGCTCCAGCAACTCGATGAGCTCATCGACATCCGTCACCTCGCGTCGCTCGCTCTCGGCACCGATGCGATGGATCGCGAAACTGCCGTTGTTCAATGTACGCCGCCAGCCGTCGCCCGTACGCGCGACCATCAGGCGCTGGGCGAACGGTGAATCCGGATGGGTCGAGACGTACCAGTTGCCAAGGGTGTAATCGATGTCTTCCTGGCGTTGCAGGTCGAACAGGTACATCGGCCGCCATTCGCCAGCGACCCTGGCCCGCAGCATGTAGCCATCGATCTGTACTTCGATGCGATAGGGTTCGTGGGGTGTGGACTGCTCGGCTTCGGTATCCAGAATCAGCGGCGCGGTCGGTACCATGCCGCCGAAGCCGACATCGGTGATGTAGCGCACGCCGTCGAGGGTCACCAGACTCAAGCGATGAGTCCGTGCCGTCCAGCTGCCTTCGGGCTGATTCATGACCACTCGCCCGCTGATGCCCCGCGCATCGAACCCCAACTCCAGCAACAAGGCCAGAAACAGATTGTTGAGTTCGTAGCAGTAACCGCCACGGGCATCGTCCAGGACCTTGCGCTGGATCGATGGCAGATCGATCAGCACGGGCTCGCCAGAGAGGGTCGACAGATTCTCGAAAGGAAAGGCACCGGTATGACGCAACTGCAACAGTCGCAGGGTTTCAAGGGTCGGTGCCGGGGACGTGTCGAACCCCAGCCGTTGCAGATACTGTTTCAGATTCGCCAGGCGTGGCTCGCTCATTGCTCAGTCCTTTTGCAGGGAGACGCGGATCACTCCGCCGATGGTCGCCATGTATACGGGATCCGGCTATTGGATCGACAATAGATTTCACCAATCGGCTCTGTCGACTGATTTGAATCAGGCTCCCTGAGCAGTTGCAACGACGCCGCCCGTTGCGGCGTAATGGACGCTCGCCCGAACCGACAAGAGCCGCCCCTCATGCAAACCACGCTGCAAGGCCAGGGCATCCTCCTGCGCCCTCTCCAATACACCGACGCCGATGCGTTGCTCCATGCCGCTGCCGACGGCGAGTTGTGGAACCTCACCGTCACCGTGGTGCCCTCGGCAACTACCGTTGACAGCTATCTGAAAAAGGCCCTCGACGGCCGCGAGGCCGGCACGGTCATGCCCTTTGCGATCGTGTTGAAGGAGACCGGCGAGGTGATCGGCTCGACCCGGTTCTGGAAGATCGACCCGCTCAATCGCAAGCTGGAAATCGGCAGCAGCTGGATTTCGGCACGCTTTCAGAAAACCTTCGTCAACACCGAGGCCAAGTACCTGATGCTGCGGCACGCCTTCGAAGTGCTCGATTGCGTGCGCGTGCAGTTCACCACCGACGAAAACAACCAGAAATCACGCAACGCGATCCTGCGCCTGGGCGCACAGCAGGAAGGCATCGTGCGTCACGAGCGGATCATGCCGGACGGCCGCAAGCGCAACTCGGTGCGCTTCAGCATCATCGATGACGAATGGCCGCAGGTGCGCCTGAACCTTGAGCGCAAACTCGCCGGGTACGAGCAACGCTGACGGTCATCAGGCGCGATTGCGCAGCCACTGCAGGAAGCCTTTTTTCGGTGCAACCACCGGTGCTTCCTGGGTCAGGGATTGGGCCTTGAGCAGACGGAAATCGAGCAATGCCTTCATCGCGTCGTTGATGTCGTGGCGGGCGTCCAGGCAAGGCTTGAGATACGACTTTTCGATGCGATACAGCGCACAGAAGGTCTTGGCGGAAAAGTCCGCCGGCAGCGAGGTATCGGAAAGAATCCCTGCCTCGCCGATCACTTCACCCGGTCCCATGCGCCCAGACTCGAACGGTGTGCCGTGGCGTTTCAAGGTCACCGAGACCACACCGGATTCAATGATGAACAGATGATCGCTGACCTCCCCGCCCGCCAGAATGATCTCGCCGGCACGGAAGGTTTGCAGGGTCATGTTCTGGCTGAAGGTTTCTTTCTCTTCCTGACGCAGGGTGGAGAAAATCGGCGAGCTGTCGAGCAGCGCCCGTGGCCGTGAGAGATGGGCCGGGGCCGCGGGCTCATCGCTCGACAGCAGATTGAACCCGGACGCTTGCAGATGCCGGTAAGCCAGATCGAACAGTTGATTGCGCACTGCGCGCTTCTCGTTCATCGAGGCCACGAACCCGCTGATTTCGTATTCCGCACCGGCACTGCTGGAACTCTTCAGCGCCACGCTCGGCGCCGGGGTGTCCAGCAGCGGGCGACAACCTTGCATCGCCCGCTCCAGGGCGTCGATCACCGAATTCGGCCGCGCATGGGGGCTGACCTGCACGCTGACGGCAACCCCGAACATATTGCTCGGCCGGCTGAAGTTGATGATCTTGGCCTTGGCCGCCAGCGAGTTGGGAATCACCGCCATGCTGCCTTGGGACGTTTGCAGGCGCGTGGCGCGCCAGTCGATGTCGGTGACCCGCCCTTCCGTGCCGTCGATGGAGATCCAGTCATCGAGTTGATAGGGTTTGGTGGTGTTCAAGACGATGCCGGAGAACACATCGCTCAGGGTGCTTTGCAGCGCCAGACCGACGATGATCGCCAAGGCTCCAGACGTGGCCAGCACACCTTTGACCGGCAGATCCAGCACATAGGCCAGTGCCGCAATAATGGCGATCAGGAAAATCACTGCGCCGAGCAGATCCTGCAACAGCCGTCCGGTATGACCGACCCGTTGCATCATCACCGCGCCGATCAACACCGTCAGCGTGCGCGCCCCGAACAGCCACCAGCCGATCTGCAACCCGGTCGCCGCCAGGTGCAGCGGCACGTTGTCGGCCCACGGCGCCGGCTCCATCGGATTGAGGCCTTCGTTGAACAGCAGCACGCTGAACAGGCTGAAAATCAGCACCCGCACCAGCAGCTTCCATTCGCTGCCCCGGGAGCTGATCAGGCGCCACAGGCCCAGGTCGAGCAGGATCAGGATCAACGCGCAGAACAACGGATGTTCAGTCAGCAGAGACAGCATCAAACAACTCCGACAGAGGTCAATCGCGAGAAGATCGCACAGATTGGGCTTAGTGTAGGAGCAATTGATTTGGCGGGATGCGTGCTATTTGGCAGGCGCCGAAAAAACCTGTGGGAGACACCTTGTTCCCACAGGTTTTCATGGAGCTGGTTACTTGCCGCTGGTCAGCGTGCTGTAACTGGTCATCAGGTTGCGGTAGTCCGGGATGTGGTTGGAGAACAACGTGCCCAACCCTTCGATATCGTTGCGCCAGTCACGGTGCAACTCGCAGGCCAGACCGAACCAGGTCATCAATTGCGCGCCGGCGCTGGACATGCGGTTCCATGCCGATTCACGGGTCAGTTCATTGAACGTGCCGGAGGCGTCGGTCACCACGAATACATCAAACCCTTCTTCCAGGGCCGACAGCGCCGGAAATGCCACACACACCTCCGTCACCACGCCGGCAATGATCAGCTGTTTCTTGCCGGTAGCCTTGATCGCCTTGACGAAGTCCTCGTTGTCCCAGGCGTTGATCTGGCCGGGCCGGGCAATGTACGGAGCCTCGGGGAACAACGCCTTGAGCTCGGGCACCAGCGGGCCGTTGGGGCCGGTTTCGAAACTGGTGGTCAGGATCGTCGGCAGCTTGAAGTACTTGGCCAGGTCGGCCAGCGCCAGCACGTTATTCTTGAACCGGTCAGGCTCGATGTCGCGCACCAGCGACAGCAGCCCGGCCTGATGGTCGACCAGCAGAACGGCGGCGTTGTTCTTGTCCAGACGTTTGTATTGAGTGCTCATTGCAGTAATCCTCGCGTGTAGTGGACCTCGACGGAATGTCGAGGTCTCGGGTCAGCGCTGGGAATCCAGCGTTTCGTGTTCGTTCGCGACTTGCTGGGCCTTGAGGTAACTCTCGATCAGCAGTTGGTAATGCGGCATGGCCTGGGCGTAGACGGCTGCCCATTGCTCGGCATCGGGACGGTTCCACGAACCCTGCAGCTCGGAAAGCGTGGCCATGATGTCGATCGGCACCACCCCGGCCTGGGCCAGGCGGGCGATGGTCAGATCAGTGGCCAGTTTCGAGTGATTGCCGGAGGCATCGACCACCGCGAAGACCTTGTAGCCTTCTTGCACTGCGGCGATGGACGGGAATGCCAGGCACACGCTGGTCAGGGTCCCGGCGATCACCAGGGTTTTCTTGCCGGTGGCTTTGACAGCCGCGTGAAACTGCGGGTTGTCCCAGGCATTGATTTCACCTTTGCGCGCCACGTACTGCGCATGGGGCGCGGCTTCGTGAATCTCGGGAATCAACGGCCCGTTCGGCCCCTGCGGCACAGAGGCCGTGGTAATGACCGGCATCTTCAACAGCGTCGCAGCCTTGGCCAGCGCGATGGCGTTGGCGCGCAGTTGCGGTACATCCATGTCCTTGACGATCTGGAACAGACCGCTTTGATGATCGATCAACAGCATGGCGCTGTCGTTTGGGTCGATAGTCGGTTTTTGGCCATTGAAGTTGGCCGCATTGACAGTGTTCATGTGCGTTTCCTCTTTCTTTTGGGCAGCAGCCATCCCTGGCCTTCGAACCGGCCTACGCGTCCTGTGTAGAGCGGGGTGTGGAAGCGCGGCGTGTCAGCCGTGCATGCGGCCGAAGCGGCCGGACTGGAAGTCGGCGAATGCCTGGTGGATTTCCTGCTCGGTGTTCATCACGAACGGACCGTGGCCGACGATGGGTTCGTCGATCGGCTCGCCGCTGAGCAGCAACACCACCGCATCCTCGCTGGCCTCAAGCGTCAGTTGCCGGCCGTCACGCTCGAACAGCGCCAACTGGCCCTGGCGCACCGATTCCAGACCGTTGACCTGCACCGAACCGCGCAACAGCACCAACGCGGTGTTGCGGCCCTCGTGCAGATCCAGCGTCAGCAACTTGCCGGCGTTCAGGCGCAGATCCCACACGTCGATCGGCGTGAAGGTGCGGGACGGGCCTTTGTGGCCGTCGAACTCACCGGCGATCAGGCGCAGGCTGCCCGCGCCGTCCTTGAGCGGGATGCTCGGGATGTCGCCGTCCAGAATGGTCTGGTAACCGGGCGCCGCCATTTTGTCCTTGGCTGGCAGGTTGACCCACAGTTGCACCATTTCCAGATTGCCGCCGGTTCTGGCGAAGTTGTCCGAGTGAAACTCCTCATGCAGGATCCCGGACGCAGCGGTCATCCATTGCACATCGCCCGGGCCGATGGTGCCGCCCGCGCCGGTGGAATCGCGGTGCTGCACTTCGCCCTCGTAAACGATAGTCACGGTTTCGAACCCACGGTGTGGATGCTGACCAACGCCACGTCGTTCGGTAGTCGGGGTGAATTGCGCAGGCCCGGCGTGATCCAGCAACAGGAACGGGCTGATGTGCTTGCCCAGGTTGTCGTAGGAAAACAGCGTGCGAACCGGGAAACCATCGCCGACCCAATGGCCGCGAGGGCTGGTGTAGATACCGATGATGTTTTTCATGGTTGCCTCCAATCGGGTGAATGACGCGATGGATTAAGCTTAAATCCATGACCATTGATGGACTAGACTGCAAAAATCAGCTTTAGCGTTCTATATGGAGAACGATGGTGGAAGACCTCAACACCCTCTATTACTTCACTCAAGTGGTGGAGCATCACGGCTTTGCCGCCGCTGGTCGTGCGCTGGACATCCCCAAGTCGAAACTCAGCCGACGCATCTCGCAGCTCGAAGAACGCCTTGGCGTACGCCTGCTGCACCGCACCAGCCGGCATTGTTCACTGACCGAGATCGGCCAGGCCTACTACCAGCGTTGCCTGGCGATGCGGGTCGAGGCCGAGAGTGCCGCCGAGCTGATCGAGCGCAATCGCTCCGAGCCTCAGGGGCTGGTACGCCTGAGCTGCCCGACGGCGCTGCTCAATTCCTGGGTCGGGCCGATGCTCACCCGCTACATGCTCAAGTACCCGCTGGTGGAAGTGTTCATCGAGAGCACCAACCGCCGGGTCGACCTGCTGCACGAAGGTTTCGACATTGCGCTGCGCGTGCGCTTTCCGCCATTGGAAAACACCGACATGGTGATGAAGGTGCTGGGCAACAGCACCCAATCGGTGGTCGGCAGCCCGATGTTTGCCGAGCGCCTGTCATCACCGCCCTCGCCGGCCGATCTCAATGGTTTGCCGAGCCTGCATTGGGGCGCGGCGCAACGTGAGTATCAATGGGAGCTGCTCGGGCCGAACGGCGCTTCGGCGCAGATCCGGCACACGCCAAGGCTGGTCACCGATGACCTGATCGCCCTGCGTCAGGCGGTGATTGCCGGAGTCGGCGTCGCGCATCTGCCGAGCGTGGTCGTGCGCGAAGACATCGCCGCAGGACGCGTGGTGGAGTTGATTCCGGGCTGGGCGCCGAAATGCGGGATCGTGCATGCGATCTTTCCGTCGCGCCGGGGTTTGTTGCCGTCGGTGCGCACGTTGATCGATTTTCTGGGTGAGGAATTTGCCCACAGCGACATCGCTTGAGACCTGCGATTGATTCGTGACTTCTGGTCAACAGTACTTTGCCCCGACAGCGGTTTTTCCAGAGGAATCAGACGCGGATACTCCCGCCCATTCCCACTGCAACCCTGGAGTCCTGCATGTCTGTTCCCGCTTTCGGTCTTGGTACGTTTCGCCTGCAAGGTCAGGTGGTCATCGATTCGGTGAGCACCGCCCTTGAACTCGGTTACCGGGTCATCGACACCGCACAAATCTATGAAAACGAAGCCGAGGTCGGCCAGGCCATCGCCGCCAGCGGCATCCCTCGTGACGAACTGTTCATCACCAGCAAGATCTGGATCGCCAACTTCGCCGGCGACCGGCTGATCGAGAGCCTCAAGGAGAGCCTGCAAAAGCTGCAGACCGACTACCTCGACCTGACACTGATCCACTGGCCATCGCCGGAAGATCAGGTGCCGATGGAGGAATTCATGGGCGCCCTGCTGGAGGCCAAGCGCCTGGGCCTGACCCGGCAGATCGGTGTGTCCAACTTCACCATCGACCTGATGAAACAGGCGATTGCCGCCGTTGGCGCAGAAAACATCGCCACCAACCAGATCGAGCTGCACCCGTACCTGCAAAACCGCCAGGTCGTCGAGTTCGCACAGAGCCAGGGCATCCAGATCACGTCGTATATGACCCTGGCCTATGGCGAAGTGCTGAAGGATCCGCTGATCGTGCAGATCGCCGAACGTCTGCAAGCCACCCCGGCGCAAGTCACGCTGGCGTGGGCGATGCAGTCGGGTTACGCAGTGATTCCGTCCTCAACCAAGCGCGCCAACCTGCAAGGCAATCTCGGCGCCGCCGCGCTGACCCTGAGCGACGCCGACATGGCACTGATCGCCACACTGGAGCGCGGCCATCGCCTGACCAGCCCCAAAGGCGTCGCGCCGCAGTGGGACTGATCGATCAGGCCTGAAGATGCTGCGCGAGGTCGTGCATGGCCTCGCGCAGCGAATTGATGGCGGCCGTCAGTGCCGCCTCGGGCTCGTCGTCGCGGCACGCCTGTTCAAGTACCCGGCAGGCCGAGACCACGCGCTCGGCACCGATCATGTGTGCCCCACCCGTGACGTGATGCGCCAGGTCACGCAAGCCTGCGCGGTCCCCTTTGCGGCCTGACACGTCAAGCCGTTCAAGGTCGGCGTGCAGACTGCTCAGTACCTCTTCACGCAATTGGCCGATGAGCGGGTTGTCCGCACCCGCCACCTGCAACAGCGCACTCAGGTCGAATTCAGTCGCCCCCTGATCATCCACACTCTCTACCTGCGTTTCGTCGGCCTCTGCGGCCAGCAAGGCCTGGCTCAGTTCGCGCAGCAGAATCGGCTTGAACAGGCAATAGTCCATGCCGGCCGCCAGGCATCGCTGTATTTCTTCGACCTGCGCATTGGCGGTAAACCCCAGAATCAGGCAACGCGCCCTGCCCGTTGCCGTCTCTTCTGCACGAATCGCCCGCGCCAGTTCATAACCGTCGATCCCGGGCATGTTGATATCGGTGATCAGCGCATCGAAAGGTTGCTCGCGCCACACCACCAGTCCGCGCTCACCGTCCTCGACGTCGACGGTGTGATGCCCGAGTTCGCTCAACTGCCGGCACAGCAACAAGCGATTGACCGGATGATCATCCACCACCAGCACCTTCAGCGACTTTACCGCCGTCACCGCTGACGTCGTTGCGGCCTCCTGCACGAGCGGCTCCAGCACAGGCAACTCCAGTCGCAGCATGACTTGCGTGCCACGTCCCGGCTCGCTGCTGATCCACAAGTCGCCGCCCATCAGTCGACACAGATTGCGGCTGATCACCAGCCCCAGACCGGAACCGCTGCGCGCCGACGGCTGATGGCTGCCAACCTGCACAAACGGGCTGAACAATCGTTGCTGATCCTGGGCGCTGATCCCCCGGCCACTGTCTTCGATGATCACACCGGTTTCCAGCTGCCCGTCCTGTTCGGTGAACACTTGCAAGCGCAGGCTGACCTCACCTTCGTCGGTGAACTTGATCGCGTTGCTCAACAGGTTCGACAGCACCTGTTTGAAGCGAACGGGGTCGAGCATCACGTCGACGTCGCTACGCTCATCCAGCTCCACCCGCCAGGACAATGACTTCTGTCGTGCCAGGCCTTCGAACACCCGACACACCGACGCCACCACCTCGCGCAGATTGGCACGCTCGGGAGCCAGTGACAGATGCCCGGACTCGATCCGCGCGATGTCGAGAATATCGCCAATCAATGCCAATAACTGCTGCCCCGCATGGGACGCCACTTCAATCGCCGAGCGATCGGTTACGCCTTCGTCGGCACGCTTGAGTGCCAGCTCGAGCATGCCCAGCAACGCGCTCATGGGCGTGCGGATTTCATGGCTCATGACCGCGAGAAACGTGCTTTTGGCACGGTTGGCGTCATCGGCCGCCTCCTTGGCTTCCTGCAATTGACGCAGCCATTGCTGACGCTGGCGAATCTGCCGGCGTTGAAAACCGATCCAGCCCAATGCCAGCAACAACAACCCCGCCGCAACGGCAAACCCGCGCAGGATTTGCTCCCGATGACGCTGCCAGTAACTGTCCTGCAGCACCACGTTGCGACTCCAGCGCGCGACCAGGTCGTCCATTTCCTGCGGAGCGATGCTCAGCAGTGCCTTGTTCAGAATTGATTGCAGCTGCGGAGCCTCAAGCGCCGTGGCCATCGCAATCCGGGCCGGCTGATCGCCCAGTGTCGATACAATACGCAGGCGATCGCGGTACTGGTGATCGATCTGATAACGCGCCACCAGCAACGAACTCAATGTCGCGTCGGCCTGACCGTCGAGCAGTGCCTGCGTGCCCGCTGCGGGGCTTGGCAATTCGACCAGGCGGATCTGCGGCACATGTTCCAACAGATAAGTGCGCAATGGATTGCCGCGATACAGCGCCAGACGCTTGCCCGCCATCTCGTCCAGGCTGCGAGGCCCGGGCGCCTTTGAATCGGCGATCAGCACAAAGGGGCTGTTGGCGTACGCCCGGGTGAACAGCATTTCAAGTTCGCGCTCGCGGCTCGGGGTCAGCACCGGCAACAGGTCCAGCTCCCCGGTCTTCAATTGCTCGACCTGGCGATCCAGGGACTGCCCGCGTACCACTTCGAACCTCAGGCCGCTGCGCTGACTGATCAGGTTGAGCAGTTGAGCAACCAGCCCACTGAAACGGCCGTCAGCGTTAAAGAACGTCAACGGCGCAAAGTCCTCGACAGCGCCGACCCGCACCACCGGATGTTGATCCAGCCATTGCTGCTCGCTGGCGCTCAGGCTCACTCGCGATTGGGCCGCCATGTCGGCGCGACCGGCGCTCCAGCGCAGTTCAATGGCCAGACGCTGCTCCATGGGAATGGCCAGCAACGCCTTGTCGACCAGACGTTTCAAACGCGTGTTGCTGCGAGTCAGGGCGAAGCCGAACGGGTTGGCGTCAAGGCCGGAAGGCCCGGCCAGTTGCAGGTCGTTGTGAAAATTGGTGTTGATCAGATAACTGGCGCTGATGAAGTCACCGAGGTACAGAGCATCCCGACCGAACGCCACGGCGCCGAGGGCATCGAGAATCGAGCGGTAACGCTGCAGGGAGGCTTGCGGGTAAGTCTTCTCGATCACCGCGGCTGGCAGGTAGTCGTCCACCATGGCGATGCTCTTTCCTGCCAGATCTTCCGGCAATGGCTCGTCAAGCCGAGTCACCCACATCGGCTGATCCTCGGCGTAGGCGCGAGACAACATCAGGTCGGGATCAGCGATTTCGAAGTTGTTCGACGTGCCCAGCAGGTCCACCTCCCCGGCCTTGAGTGCCGCCATGGCGGCTTCGCGATCGGGGTAGCACCAGACCTCGACACCGATGCTCAGCAACTGGGCGATCGCGTCGGCGTAATCGGCTGTGAGGCCTTCCAGTTCGTATCGTTTGCGAGTCAATTCAAAGGGTGGGTAATCCGGCCAGGAGGCACCGATACGCAGCACCGGATGTGCACTGAGCCACTGCCGATCCTGTTCATCGAGGCGAAGCTGCACGCCCTCCAACCGGGTGCGAGAGACAATTTCCAGTCTTTGTGCGGCCTCGCCTGCCTGCACTCCGCTGGCGAGCATCACCAGAAAGAGGAAGACGAAACGTAGCGGCCTCATCATGCGCAGCCGCTCAGAACAGGCCGTTGCGTTTGGCAAACTCTCGCAACACTACCAGTGAGCTTACCCCGAGTTTCAGCATCAAGCGGGTCTTGTAGGTGCTGATGGTTTTGTGACTGAGGCTCATCGCTTGCGCAATTCGCTTGTTGGAGTCGCCTTGGGCGAGCTTTATCATGATCTCCATTTCGCGAGTGGACAGGCTTGCTATCGACTCTCGCTCATCACGGCTCGCGTCGGATTGACCTGCATTGTTCACAGGCAATTCGGGGAAGAAGCTATAACCCGAACGGACAGCCTTGATTGCACTCTGCAACTGCTGCATTGCGGCGGATTTGGTGACAAACGCCATCGCACCCGCACGCCGGCAACGCATCAGATAGTGCTCTGGGTCGGCCGAAGTGAAAATCACCACCTTGCAGTCCAGCCCGATGGTCCTGATGCGCTCCAACACCTCCAGACCGCCGAAGCCCGTGAGCTTCAAGTCGAGCACGATCAGTTTCGGCGCGTGTGCACGGATCATCGGCACCACGTCGACGCCGCTCGAAGCGACATGAACCGGTTTATAGCCCAGTGATTCCAGAACCATTCTGACGGCACCGACGACCACCGGGTGATCGTCGACGATCAATGCTGAATCCATGACCACTCCCGGGGCGAATACATCACGATGGCGCCACCGATCTTGCATGAACGGGACTATTGGTAGCTTCGCTACGACTGTTACACGGGACGCGTGGCGAAGCACCTGTCAGACCTGACAGTTGCGCCATCGACCGATCTGTGATCAGGCGCGCATTGGCGCCGGTGATTTTGTCTGGCCACTGCGCGACGAGCGCTCTAGGGAAACCTCGACCGACGCCATCAACTGCGTGATTGCATTCATTGATGGCAACGCGGCGTGGCTGGAAGTGATTTTCGCCTGAAAAAGCCCGGAAACAGCCGATGAGTTCGCCGGCTCGCCATAGACCAGCGCATGCCGGACTTGCGGATGATCGAACAGAAAACCGCGCAGATCCGACATCCCGGCCGCCAGTTCGGCATTGATCACCAGCACATCGAACGGCTGGCAGCCGTAATCGACCAGCGTCAGCAGTTCGGCAAGGTTCTGCACCGGTGCGATGCGGTAGTAATCGAGGCTATTGAACATCCGCTCGATTTTCATCCGGTGAAAATGCTGTAAGTCGGCGATCAGGATGCGCAGGGTTTTGTCGGTCAATGTGGGAGTCCCGGTAGTCGCTTCAAGTGGCGGCAAAGACTACCCAAGCATCGGGACGAGCTCTGTAGGACTTTTCCGAAAAACACCGTCACTCATCCGGATTGAACGCTTTACTCCGTAGTGCTCGGGCTCCAGAACGCCTGCACCACCAGGTTCGACGTTGAAATCCGCTTCACCAGGGCGTCCAGCTCATCGCCGTCCACCGACGTGGTTGCGAGCGTGGCTTCGATCTCGATTTCATCGGCACCGAAGGCGTGCACATCGACGTCACTGGCCGGGTAGTTGCTGCGTTCGAGCTCGGCTTCAAGCAAGGCGAACACAGCCGTCTGCTGCGAGCGCCGGGCGATGACGTAGACGATGTTGGTGACTTCCGCCGAGACCACATCCAGTGGCTGGCGGTTGATGTTGTTGACGATCGGTCGCAGCAACGTATTCGCGGCGAGCACGAACAAGGTGCCGAGCACCGCCTCGGCCAGCAGGTCGGCACCGGCACAGGCGCCCACCGCCGCCGAAGTCCAGAGTGTGGCGGCGGTATTGAGACCGCGCACATTACCCTCTTCGCGCATGATCACACCGGCACCGAGAAAGCCGATCCCGGATACCACGTAGGCGACCACCCGGACCGCGCCTTCGGCCCCGCCGAGCCGATTGGCCATGTCAACGAAAATCGCCGCGCCGACCGCCACCAGCACGTTGGTGCGCAAGCCCGCCGTACGTTGCCGGTACTGACGTTCGAAGCCGATCAGGCCACCGAGGATGAAGGCCGCGCTGAGGCTGACCAGGGTGTCGAGCAGCGAATCGAGGTTGATGTTGTTGATGGCTTGCATGTTGAACTCCTTGAAACCGCCCCCCTTGCTCCCACAAGGGGGGAATCTTTCCTGTTACTGCCAGCCGAACCGGCGGATGTAGAAGCCTTTTACGGCCTGGGTCAGTGCCATGTACGCCAGCAGGATCACCGGCAGGAACACGAAGTACATCGACGGCAGCGCCTGCAATTTGAAGTAGTGCGCCAGCGGTCCCATCGGCAGGAAGATGCCCACGGCCATGATGATTCCGGTCATCACCAGCAGCGGCATGGCCGCGCGGCTTTGCAGGAACGGAATCTTCGGCGTGCGGATCATGTGCACGATCAGCGTCTGGGTCAGCAATCCCACCACAAACCAGCCAGACTGGAACAACGTCTGGTGATCCGGGGTGTTGGCATCAAACACGTACCACATCAAGGCGAACGTTGTGATGTCGAAGATCGAACTGATCGGGCCGAAGAACAGCATGAAGCGCCCGACATCCCCAGGCTGCCAGCGTTGCGGCTGTTTCAGCATTTCGTCGTCGACGTTGTCGAACGGGATCGCGATCTGCGAAATGTCATACAGCAGGTTCTGCACCAACAGGTGCATAGGCAGCATCGGCAGGAACGGAATGAACGCACTGGCCACCAACACCGAGAACACGTTGCCGAAGTTCGAGCTGGCGGTCATCTTGATGTACTTGAGCATGTTGGCGAAGGTCCGGCGCCCTTCCAGCACGCCCTCCTCCAGCACCATCAGGCTCTTTTCCAGCAGGATGATGTCGGCCGCTTCCTTGGCGATATCCACCGCGCTGTCCACGGAAATACCGATGTCTGCGGTGCGCAGCGCCGGTGCGTCGTTGATACCGTCGCCCATGAATCCGACCACGTGGCCGTTGCCCTTGAGGATGCGCACGATGCGCTCCTTGTGCGATGGCGTCAGCTTGGCGAACACGTTGGTGGTCTCTACCGCCACCGCCAGTTCCGCGTCGCTCATGCGTTCGATGTCGTTACCCATCAACAGGCCTTGTTGCGCGAGGCCCACTTCGCGGCAGATCTTGGCGGTCACCAGCTCGTTGTCGCCGGTGAGCACTTTCACGGCCACGCCGTGTTCGGCCAGAGCCTTGAGTGCCGGTGCGGTGCTTTCCTTCGGCGGATCGAGGAATGCCACGTAACCGATCAGCGTCAGTTCCTGCTCGTCGCCCAGGCTGTAAGTGTCGCGACCTTCAGGCATCGACCGTGCCGCCACCGCTACCACGCGCAAGCCTTCAGCGTTGAATGCTGCTGTTACCTGACGAATTCTCGCCAGCAATTCATCGCTCAAGGCTTCGTCGACTTCACCGTGACGAACCCGGGTGCACACCGACAACACTTCTTCAACCGCGCCTTTGCAGATCAACTGATGCGGTTGGCCGTGCCCTTCGACCACCACCGACATGCGCCGGCGATTGAAGTCGAACGGGATCTCGTCGACCTTGCGAAACGCCGTGCCGACCTTCAGTTCACGGTGGACTTCCACGTGTTCCAGCACCGCCACGTCGAGCAGGTTTTTCAGGCCGGTCTGGTAGTAGCTGTTCAGATAAGCCATTTCCAGCACATCGTCGGAGTCTTCACCCCAGACATCGACATTGCGCGCCAGGAAGATCTTGTCCTGAGTCAGGGTGCCGGTCTTGTCGGTGCACAGCACGTCCATGGCGCCGAAGTTCTGGATCGCATCCAGGCGTTTGACGATGACCTTCTTGCGCGACAGGAACACCGCGCCCTTGGCCAGGGTCGAGGTGACGATCATCGGCAGCATTTCCGGGGTCAGGCCCACGGCGATCGACAGCGCGAACAGCAGGGCTTCGGTCCAGTCACCCTTGGTGAAACCGTTGATGAACAGCACCAGCGGCGCCATGACGAACATGAAGCGGATCAACAGCCAACTGACTTTGTTCACGCCTTGCTGGAACGACGTCACCCCGCGATCGGTTGCCCCGACCCGCAGCGCCAGCGCACCGAAATAGGTGCTGTTGCCGGTAGTGAGAATCACCGCCACCGCTGTCCCGGACACCACGTTGGTGCCCATGAACAGGATGTTGTCGAGCTCCAGCGGGTTACGCGTATCGCGATCCGCCTGACGGGGGAATTTCTCCACCGGCATCGATTCGCCGGTCATCGCGGCCTGGCTGACGAACAGATCCTTGGCGCTGAGCACCCGGCAATCGGCAGGAATCATGTCACCGGCCGAGAGCACGATCAGATCGCCGGGCACCAGTTGCTTGATCGGCAGTTCAGTGCGAGGCGCATCCCGGCGCAGCACGGTGGCGGTGTTGCTGACCATCGCCTTGAGCGCGTCGGCCGCCCGGTTGGATTTGCTTTCCTGCCAGAAGCGCAGCAGGGTCGAGAGCACCACCATCGAGAAAATCACGGTGGCGGCCTTGAGGTCGTCCGTCAGCCACGAGATCACCGCCAACAGGGTCAGCAGCAGGTTGAACGGGTTTTTGTAGCAGTGCCACAGGTGGGTCCACCACGGCAGCGGTTGCTCATGCTCGACTTCGTTGAGGCCATGCTGCGCACGCAGCACATCGACTTCGAAATCGGTGAGGCCGTCGGTGTGGGTACCGAGGTTCGACAGCAACACGCCGCTGTCGCAATGGGCGGCGTCCACCAACGTATTGGCCAGGGTGGGCGGCACTTCACGGCTGACCGTGGTGTCGCGAAGACTTTCCAGCACGGCCAGACGACGGAAGTGCCGGGCGATGTGACGGGTCCGCAGGAAGCCTGCGAAAAATTCCTTGAGCGTAAGTTTCATGGCTGTTGCCCCTATGGTCAGCCGGGAAACCGTCAAGCAGATACGTCCAGCCCTCTTGCACCGAAAAATTCGGCACGGCAAGGGTTGGCGCGCCGGTCAAAAAAGACAGGCGTGTCGATAGGGCTGCGATTGCGACGAAAAAGTCGAAACCACGCTCTTTTCAGCGTCGATGAGAAGGACGTCGGGACATGGTCTCAACTGACCATGATCGGGATGCCGCTGCTCGCTGTTCGGCGAGACAACGGCACAAAGGAATGCGCGTTATCTTGCCGAGAATCTGCCGGTTACAAGGACCGGCCGACAACTGTCACTCGAACAAGTACCCACTGTGGGTCTCCGCTATTGATGAAAACGCGCGAAGCTTACGCCCCGATGCCTGGAGAGTAAACCCGTAAAGGGAATGAGGTCGGGAGATGTGGAGGTCATTCAGGAAGGGTTCAGGATTGACCTCGAAACGACTCCCGCGCTCGGCGCAGGAGTCGTCAGGACGTCATCAGCTGGCCGTGGCCAACAACAAGTCCATCACCGAACGGCTGTGCCCGCGGTGCTTGCCATGCTCATACAGCGAGCCGGCAATCTCGTCCGCACGAATCGGCAGGATCGACAGCAGCGTATCGCTCAGGCCGTGGCTGGCCTGGCAGAAGCCCTGCATGTACAGACCGGCCTTGCAGCGCTCGTCGGTGATCAGCTTGTAGTTGCGATCGACCTCGAAGTCGCCCAGGTACTCTTCCAGCGGCGCCAGCAGTTTGCGATGCATCTGACGCTCGTAACCGGTGGCCAGCACCACTGCGTCGTAGGCACGCACGGTGACTTCGCCGGTAGCGTTGTTGCGCACGGTCAGTTCGATACCGTGTTCGGTGGCGGTGGCTTTCTCGACAGTGGTCAGGGTGCGGAACGCATGGCGCGCCACGCCCGAGACTTTCTGCCGATAGAAAATGCCGTAGATGCGCTCGATCAGGTCAATGTCGACCACCGAGTAGTTGGTGTTGTGGTACTCGTTGACCAGACGCTCACGCTCGCTGCTCTTCTGCTGGAAGATCAGGTCGGTGAACTCCGGCGAGAACACTTCGTTGACGAACGGGCTGTCGTCCGCCGGTTTCAGCGCCGAGCCGCGCAGGATCATGTCGACCTGCACCGACGGGAACGAATCGTTCAGATCGATGAACGCTTCCGCCGCGCTCTGGCCGCCACCGATGATCGCGATGCTCATTGGCTGATTATTGACGCACGGCTGCTTGGCCATCTCCGCCAGGTACTGCGAGTGGTGGAATACTCGCGCATCGCCCTTCAGTGCCTTGAAGGCTTCGGGAATGCGCGGTGTGCCGCCGGCGCTGACCACTACCGAACGTGCGGTGCGAACGAATTGCTGGCCGTCCACACCACGGGAAATCACCCGCAGCGCTTCAACCTGATGGTTGTGCAGCACCGGTTCGATGGTCAGCACTTCTTCGCCGTAGCGGCTCTGTTCGGTGAACTGCGCGGCCACCCAGCGCAGGTAGTCGTTGTACTCCATGCGGCACGGATAGAAGGTGCCGAGGTTGATGAAGTCCACCAGACGACCGTGCTGCTTGAGGTAATTGACGAACGAGTACGGGCTCGTCGGATTGCGCAGGGTCACCAGATCCTTGAGGAAGGAAATCTGCAACTCGCTCTGGGTCGAGAGCGTGTTGCCGTGCCAGCTGTAGGTCGGTTGCTTGTCGAGAAACAGCACATCCAGTTCACCCTGGGTCGGGCCGCGCTCTTGCAGAGCGATGGCCAGCGCCAAGTTCGAAGGGCCGAAACCGACGCCGATCAGGTCGTGAACGATGGGCGATGCAATTGCCTGTGTCATTTCCAGTGTCCTCTGGATGTACCCCTCAACAGCGGGGATGAAGCCTGGGTGACCTGACCGGCCTTGTGCAGGACAGCAGATCGTCTGTTGAGTAGGAACGAGGACGGTGAAAAAAAATTTAACCGGGAACGATCAATGTCCATCCCATTGCTTGATGCGCACCCGGCAATGTTTCATGGCGTTGACGATGTGTTTTTCGACCAAGGCCTTGGAAATACCCAGGCACTCGGCGATCTCCGGGTGCGACAGCCCTTCGATCTTGCGCAGCAAAAAGCTCTCGCGGCACAACGCCGGCAGCTCGGCCAGTGCACGCTGCAACAGCGCCAGGCGCTGGCCATGATCGAGACTGTGATGAGGAGAAGGACTGAAATAGCGCTCTTCGCTGTCGAGCACATCAAGGGATTCGACCTGGCGCGAAGCATTGCGCCGGTGGTCATCGATCACCAGGTTGAGCGCCGTGCGGTAGAGAAATGCGCGGGGCTGCTCGATTGGCGTGTCGCTGGAACGTTCCAGTACCCGCAGATAAGCGTCATGCACCACATCTTCGGCCACCTGGCGGTTGCCTAGCTTGGCGTTCAGGAAACACACCAGCTCGCGATAGTAGTTTTCCAACATGACTCCCGGCCGCAGGGTGCGGTTTCGATCCTTGAGCCAGACCGGCGATCTGCCAAAACAGGCAATGGCACGATGGTGGCAAATTCAGACGCGTAATTTATAGTAATTCTCATATAGATTTAAAGCGCTGTTTCCATTTGCCCGACAAATTGTTGCCAGCTATACCTGTTACCGCGTTTTTCAGCGCTTAAATTCCCCACCCCGTCTCTCGTTTAAAGGACAGCCCCCCGTGTCTGTCGCGCCCTGCGACAGCGTTCGACCGTGGCCCGTTCGCGGTGCCTGCTGAACGACGGGCCGATTTCCACTGGCCGGAACCCTGCATGAAACGTCCCCGCCCCGCCCGACGCGCCCTGCTCATCGCCCTTTGTCTGATTCCCGTTATTGCTGTTGCCGCCTGGCAAGTCTTGCCGCCCGGTCGGGACAAATTCGCCACCGTACAAGTCTCCCGTGGCGATATAGAAAGCAGCGTGACCGCACTCGGCACCCTCCAGCCTCGCCGTTACGTAGATGTCGGCGCCCAGGCCTCGGGGCAGATTCGCAAGATCCACGTGGAAGTCGGCGACGTGGTCAAGGAAGGCCAACTGCTGGTGGAAATCGACCCGGCCACGCAAAAGGCCAAACTCGACGCCAGCCAGTTTTCCATCGAAAACCTCAAGGCGCAGTTGCAGGAACAACAGGCTCAACACGAACTGGCGCGCCAGAAGTACCAACGCCAGCAGAACCTGGCCGCCGGCGGCGCCACCCGCGAAGAAGACGTGCAAACCGCCCGCGCCGAACTCAAAGCCACACAGGCGCGCATCGACATGTTCCAGGCGCAGATCCGCCAGGCACAGGCAAGCCTGCGCAGCGATCAGGCCGAACTCGGCTACACCCGGATCTTCGCGCCGATGGCCGGCACCGTGGTTGCGCTGGACGCTCGCGAAGGCCAGACACTCAACGCGCAACAACAGACACCGCTGATCCTGCGGATCGCCAAACTGTCGCCAATGACGGTCTGGGCGGAAGTCTCCGAGGCCGACATCGGCCACGTCAAACCGGGCATGAGCGCTTATTTCACCACCCTCAGCGGTGGCAACCGGCGCTGGAGCAGCACCGTGCGGCAGATCCTGCCGGTGCCACCCAAACCGCTGGACCAGACCAGCCAGGGCGGCGGCAGCCCGACCAGCACCAGTAAAAGCGGGGCCGGTCGCGTGGTGCTGTACACCGTGTTGCTGGATGTCGACAACGCCGACAACGCGCTGATGGCAGAGATGACCACGCAAGTGTTCTTTGTCTCGAATCAGGCGAAAGACGTCCTCACCGCACCGATTGCTGCCCTGCATGGCAGCACCAAACCCGACAGCCAGATTGCCCGGGTCGTGGCACAGAACGGCGACATCGAGCAACGCACCGTGCGCACCGGCATCAGCGATCGCTTGAAAGTGCAGATCCTCGACGGCCTCAGCGAAGGCGATCATCTGTTGATCGGCCCGGCCGACGGCAACGGAGGCTGAATGCAAACGCCCCTGATCGACCTGCAGGACATCCGCAAATCCTACGGCGGCGGTGACGCACCCGAAGTTCACGTGCTGCGCGGCATCGACCTGTCGATCCATGCCGGCGAGTTCGTGGCGATCGTCGGCGCGTCCGGCTCCGGCAAATCGACGCTGATGAACATCCTCGGCTGCCTCGACCGGCCCACGTCCGGCGAATACCGCTTTGCCGGGGAAAACGTCGCCGGCCTGGACACCGATGAACTGGCCTGGCTGCGTCGCGAAGCCTTCGGTTTTGTGTTTCAGGGATACCACCTGATTCCGTCCGGCTCCGCCCAGGAAAACGTCGAGATGCCGGCCATCTATGCCGGCATTCCCGCCGCCGAGCGCCATGCACGGGCCGCCGCCCTGCTCGAGCGCCTCGGTCTGGCCTCGCGCACCGGCAACCGTCCCCATCAACTGTCCGGTGGTCAGCAACAACGGGTGTCGATCGCCCGCGCCTTGATGAACGGCGGTCACATCATCCTTGCGGACGAACCGACCGGCGCCCTCGACAGCCACAGCGGCAAGGAAGTCATGGCGCTGCTCGACGAGCTGGCGAGCCAGGGTCATGTGGTCATCCTCATCACCCACGACCGTGAAGTGGCAGCCCGGGCCAAGCGCATCATTGAAATCAGCGACGGCCTGATCATTCGCGACAGCGCCACGGAAGACCCCACCGTGCAGGCCAGCGCCAACCCCGGCGCCTTGCAGGCCGTGGATCTGCGCAAGCGCCTGAGCGAGGGCAGCGAAGCGAGCGGCGCCTGGAAAGGCGAACTGGTCGATGCAGTGCAAGCGGCGTGGCGCGTCATGTGGATCAACCGCTTCCGGACCGCGCTGACGCTGCTGGGCATCATCATCGGCGTGGCGTCGGTGGTGGTCATGCTCGCCGTCGGTGAAGGCAGCAAACGCCAGGTCATGGCGCAGATGGGTGCCTTCGGTTCCAACATCATTTACCTCAGCGGCGCCGCGCCGAACCCGCGCACGCCGCCGGGCATCGTCACCCTGGATGAAGTCGCCGCACTGGCCAGCCTGCCGCAGATCACTCGCATCATGCCGGTCAACGGTGCCGAAGCCGGGGTGCGCTTCGGCAATCTCGATCACATGAGTTACATCGGCGGCAACGACACCAATTTCCCGGACATCTTCAACTGGCCAGTGGTCGAAGGCAGCTACTTCACCGAGGCCGATGAGCGCAACGGTGCGGCCGTCGCGGTGATCGGCAAGAAAGTCCGCGACAAGTTGCTCAAGAACGTGAGCAATCCCATCGGCCAATACATCCTGATCGAGAACGTGCCGTTCCAGGTGGTCGGCGTACTGGCCGGCAAGGGCGCCAGCTCCGGTGACCAGGACAGCGACAATCGCATCGCCATCCCCTACTCCGCGGCCAGCGTTCGACTGTTCGGCACGCACAACCCGGAGTACGTGGTGATCGCTGCCGCCGATGCGCGCAAGGTCCATGAAACCGAAATGGCCATCGAGCAATTGATGTTGCAGTTGCACAACGGCAAGAAGGATTTCGAGCTGACCAACAATGCCGCGATGATTCAGGCCGAAGCGCGCACGCAAAACACCCTGTCACTGATGCTCGGTTCGATTGCCGCGATTTCGCTGCTGGTCGGCGGCATCGGGGTGATGAACATCATGCTCATGACCGTGCGCGAACGTACTCGCGAAATCGGTATCCGTATGGCCACCGGTGCCCGTCAGCGCGACATCCTGCGTCAGTTCCTGACCGAAGCGGTGATGCTCTCGGTGGTCGGCGGCATTGCCGGTATTGGCCTGGCGCTGCTCGTGGGCGGCGTGTTGATACTCAGCGAAGTCGCCGTCGCATTTTCCCTGGTGGCCATCGCCGGCGCCTTCGCCTGCGCACTGATCACCGGGGTCGTTTTCGGCTTCATGCCCGCCCGCAAAGCTGCCCGGCTCGACCCGGTCACGGCCCTCACCAGTGAATGATCGATCTATGAAACCGCAACTGAGCCTGTTGACCCTTTGCCTGATGCTGAGCGCCTGCGGCAGCCCCGCACCCCGCCCGGAGAGCGGCGTGACCGCGCCCGCCGCGTGGCAGTCGCCGACCGGGCAATCGGTGGCGCAGACCAACCAGCAATGGTGGACGCATTTCGCCAGCCCGCACCTGAACCAGTTGATCGGACAGGCGCAAAGCGGCAGCCACGACCTGGCCGCCGCCATTGCCCGCGTGCGTCAGGCCCGCGCCAGCACGGTGATCGCCGGCGGTTCGCAATTGCCGGAAATAACCGCAGGCCTGAATGCCAACCGCCAGAAACTGCTGCGCGGCAACGGCTACAGCCAACTGGATGCCGACAGCAGCAACAAGGCTGTGGACTACTTCGACGCCAACCTCAGCGCCAGTTATGAAATCGACTTCTGGGGCGGTCAGGCCGCCACCCGCGAAAGCGCCCGCCAGGGCTTGCGCGCCAGTGAGTTCGATCAGGCCACCGTGGAACTGACCCTGCTCAGCGACGTCGCCAACCGTTACACCCAGGCGCTGTCATTGCAGGAACAAAGTCGCATTGCCGCACTGAACCTGGCCAACGCGCAGAGTGTTCTGCAACTGGTGCAGACCCGTTTCAATGCCGGCTCTGCCACCGCGCTGGAACTGGCCCAGCAGAAAAGTCTGGTGGCCGCGCAACAGCGACAACTGCCCACGGTGCAGCAACAGGCCGAGGACGCGCGAATCGGTCTCGCGGCACTGCTCGGGCGACCGGTGCAGGAATTGCCACCGAGCCTCGAATCGTTCGATCAACTGCAATGGCCACAAATCGCTGCCGGATTGCCCAGCGACCTGCTGACCCGCCGCCCGGACATCGCCCGCGCCGAAGCGCAACTGGCAGCCGCCCAGGCGGACGTCAAAGTCGCCCGCGCCGCCATGCTGCCCAAGATCACCCTGAGCGCGCAGCTGGGTTCCGGCGCCAACCGCTTCGACGATGTAATGCGCAGCCCGTTCTACAACTTCACCGCCGGGTTGATCGCGCCGATCTTCAATAACGGTCGTCTGTCCGCAGAACGCGACAAGGCAACCGCCCGCCAGGAAGAACTGCTGGAAACCTATCGCGGCGCGATCATCAATGGCTTTGCCGACGTGGAAAAAGCCCTGAACAGCATTCAGGGTCTGGATCAGCAGCGGCAATGGCAGACCGAAGAACTGAACCAGGCACAGACTGCGTTCAACCTTTCCCAAAGCCGCTACCAGGCCGGCGCCGAAGACCTGCTGACCGTGCTGGAAACCCAGCGCACGCTGTACGCCGCGCAGGATCTCAACGTGCAACTGCGACTGGCGCGGATGCAGGCGAGCATTGCGTTGTACAAAGCGTTGGGTGGGGGTTGGGAGACGCGCTGAAAAACAAAAGATCGCAAGCTGCGATCTTTTGCTTCAAACCTTGGCTTTCAAATGACGCGCATACCACGGCCGTTGCGGCACGCGGCGGAACAGCGCGGCGAGTTTCTTCTCGTCGCCGATGAAGGTGATGCGCAGCGCCAGCTTCATGGTCTCGGGGTCCATCTCCACTGACTTGCCCACCTGCAAACCCGGCGTGGTGCTGCAACCGTGGGTGGTCGGCCCCAGCCACGGATCCGCGACCTCGTTCCAGCGCCCCGGCGCAAACCACTGCACACCGTTGACCACTTGCCGGGTGACTTCGCCCGGATGGAAACGCTCGTGAGCGCGGAACCAGTCCTCGATGCGGTCATCGATCCAGCCGTGGAAATGCCAGAACACCGGGTTGACATGGGATGAAAACGGATCGCCGAGGAAGTCGTTTTCCGCCGCAAACCAGCGTGCGGCGAAATCCGCCGGATCCCGGGCAAACGGCACCGGCTGACCGTTGGACGGATCGCGCGGCACCGAGGCCCAGCGCATGTGCAGCCAGTCGTGCAGCCCCAGCTCCACTTCTGAACCGAACTGGCCCAACGTGAGCTTGGCCAGATAGGCCGGATCGCGGTACTGCGACTCCCAGACCTGAAAGTTGCTTTCATAGGTCTCGGCGGTTTTCAGGTCGCTGACCCATTGGCTGTACTCATTGTCGCCATCGGCCAGCCACGTCGGCGGCAGTGCCGTGCCGTCGTGGTTGTCGAAGTAGCGGGCGAAACCGATGCGGTCGCGGATCAGTTCGGGCTGCGGCAGCGGGAAATACTCCCACGACGGCAGATCCTGCATCGAACGCGCTGTGCCCAGCATGTGCCGGTGCATGAAGAAAAAGTCGACGCCCGAACCGTTGCGATCCTT
Source organism: Pseudomonas allokribbensis (assembly GCF_014863605.1). Classification (NCBI taxonomy): domain Bacteria; kingdom Pseudomonadati; phylum Pseudomonadota; class Gammaproteobacteria; order Pseudomonadales; family Pseudomonadaceae; genus Pseudomonas; species Pseudomonas allokribbensis. The sequence goes on along the minus strand of NZ_CP062252.1, from coordinate 2,131,189 downwards.
GCGGTCGCCACGGGCATCGCGCTCGTTGTCGCGCGGGCCGGGCTGCCAGCCGAGACCGCGCAACGCGTTGCGCTTGTCTTCGGCCAGGGTGTGCCACTTGTCCCGCGTCGCATGCCAGACCTGGTGAAACAACCGATGCTCGGGAGAGATCAGCCACGCCAGCAGCGTCGGATTCAGCGGCGTGCGCTGCCGGGCTTCGGGGAACAGATGTTTGACAGCAATGAAGCGGTTGTCCTGCATCGGCAGCGCCAACGGCCGATCCAGACGCGACACCCGACCGCTGAGGCTGCCGCTGCCGGCGTTGCCGAAATCGGCCCAGACTTCGTCGAGGATCATTTGCAGTTCGTAGTCGATATGACCGTTGGCACTGATCAGCCGCCAGCTCAGCTTCGCCGCGTCGCCCTCGGCCAGATCTCCGATTATTCGGTAACGCGGTGTTTCGCCAGAGCGCAGACGCTCGGGCGTATCCAGAAAACCGCAGACACCGCGCCCCTTCTGGCCGATGTCGAGGAACACTTGCAGACCGCTTGCCGGCAGCCCTTCGACGCCGGCGTCGCGGCCCTCGAAACGGATGTCCCAGACCCCGCGCAATTTGTTCGCCAGACGCTGACCGGCCATGTCGGCCACGTCGAACGACGCCTCGCCGGGGGTGATCGTGGGGTCCGGTCTGGTCCATTCACGATGACCAAAATAAGCCGCAGGCACCGCAGCGCCGGTCAGCGCCAGGCCTGCCATGAACCATCGTCGAGAAATCTTCATTGCCCTACCTGTGTCAGCCATGAAGCAGGCCTTATCCAAGCTAGAACGTACGCTGCCCCGACAAATTTAAGGGCGTCCTCGCCACGGGGCGATGCGACTAAATTTCGTTGCCAATCACTCGTTCTTTCCAGATAGCAATGGCCCCTGCGCCAGCACCTCGACGGCGAACCTGACTGAGATGGCAATGACAAAACCACGTTCGAAAAAGGCTCTTTTCATTGGCCTGCCACTGGCCCTGGCGATCAGTGCCGCAGCAGGCTTCGCAGCCTGGGATTACTGGCTCAACGACAACCCCGGCTATCCGGCCAAGGTGATGGACCAGGCCCGCGAGATGCACCAGCACCTGCTGTCGTTCGACAGCCACATCACCGTCCTCCAGGACTTCGGCACCCACGGCAATGAAGCCGACAAGGACGGCCCGGGGCAGTTCGACCTGATCAAGGCCAATCGCGGGCAACTGTCCGGTGCGGCGCTGACGATTTTCGGCTGGCCAGAGCTGTGGAACGGCGCCAATGCGCCGCACAAGCCGACGGCGGGTTTCGTTGAAGAGGCGCGCAACCAGCAGGAGATCCGCTACAAGATCATCTCCGGCATGGTCCGCGACTTCCCCAATCAGGTCGGGATCGCCTACACGCCCGATGATTTCCGGCGCCTGCACGGCGAAGGCAAGTTCGCGATTTTCATCAGCATGCTCAACGCCTACCCGCTGGGCCACGACCTGAACCTGCTGGACCTGTGGACCGCGCGCGGCATGCGCATGTTCGGCTTCAGCTACATCGGCAACAACGACTGGGCCGACTCGTCCCGACCACTGCCGTTCTTCAATGATTCGCCGGATGCACTCGACGGCCTCTCCGACATCGGCAAGCAAGCGGTCAAGCGCCTCAATGACCTGGGCGTGATCATCGACGTGTCGCAGATGTCGACCAAAGCCCTGGAGCAAGTCGCACAACTGAGCCGTACACCAATGGTGGCCTCGCACTCGGCGCCTCGGGCGATGGTCGACATCCCCCGCAACCTCAGCGACAAAGAACTGCAACTGATCAAGAACAGCGGCGGCGTGGTGCAGGTGGTGGGTTTCTCGCAGTATCTGCGCCCGCTGACCCAGACCACCCAGGACAAACTCAACGAACTGCGCAAGAGCTTTGACCTGCCGCCACTGCCCAACCTCGCGATGGCGCTGATGCCGGGCGACCCGATCATCGCCGCGTGGCCCGAGGCCAAGTTCGGCCAGTACGCCAGCCGCCTCTACGCGATCCTCGATGAAGAACCCAAAGCCACGCTCAAGGACTACGGCGACGCCATCGATTACACCGTGCGCAAGATCGGCATCGACCATGTCGGCATCAGCTCCGACTTCAACGAAGGCGGCGGCGTCAAAGGCTGGGAGAACGTCGGCGACATCCCCAACGTCACCGCCGAACTGATTTCGCGCGGCTACTCCGAAGCCGACATCGCCAAGCTCTGGGGGGGCAACTTCCTGCGGGTCTGGGATCAGGTGCAGAAAGCCGCCCGACCTGCGCTGATTTCACAGCAGGACAAGATCAAGCCATGAGTGATCGTCGTACGTTTCTCAAGCAGGCGGGGATTCTCGCCGCCGGCCTGCCGCTGGCCTCGGGCATCGTCCAGGGCGCCGGCCCCGCCAGCACCGCAAACGTTGCGCCAGCAGCGCCGGCACAGGACAAATGGGCGCAGTTGCGCACGCTGTTCGAGCAGGACCCGGACTGCCTGCACTTCTCCAACTTCCTGATCACCTCGCACCCCAAACCGGTGCGTGACGCCATCGCCCAGCACCGCGCCGCCCTCGACAAGAATCCGGGACTGGCGATGGACTGGGACCTGGGCGTGATCGAGCAGCGCGAAGAAGAGGTGCGGGTCTGGGCCGGACGCTATCTGCAAGCCGACGCCAGACAGATCGCCCTGACCGGCAGCACCACCGAGGGCCTGGCGATGATTTACGGCGGCGCCCATGTGCGTACCGATCAGGAAATCCTCACCACTCAGCACGAACACTACGCCACCCACACCATCCTCGCGCTGCGCACGCAGCGTGAAGGCACCAAGGTGCGCAAGATCCGTCTGTTCAAGGATCCGCACACGGCGACCAAGGCCGAAATCCTCGCGGCCATCGACAGCAACATCCGCCCCGAAACCCGCGTGCTGGGCATGTGCTGGGTGCATTCGGGCAGCGGCGTGAAACTGCCGATCGCTGAAATCGGCGCACTGGTCGACAAGCACAACAAGGGCCGTTCGGACGATAACCGGATCATTTATCTGGTGGACGGCGTGCACGGCTTCGGCGTCGACGATCTGAGTTTCCCGGCGATGAACTGCGACTTCTTTATCGCCGGTACGCACAAATGGATGTTCGGCCCGCGCGGGACCGGCATCGTCTGCAGCCGTTTCGATCAGGTCAGGTACGTCACGCCGATCATTCCGACCTTCTCCGAAGCCACCGCGTTTTCCACCACCATGACCCCCGGCGGCTACCACGCCTTCGAGCACCGCTGGGCCTTGAACGAAGCGTTCAAATTGCACCTGCAATTGGGCAAGGCCGAGGTCCAGGCGCGCATTCACGCCTTGAACAGCTACCTGAAAAAACGCCTGCAGGAACACCCGCAGATCGAACTGGTCACGCCACTGAGCCCCGAACTGTCCGCCGGCTTCACCTTCTTCCGGGTCAAGGGCAAGGACTGCGACAAGATCGCCGCCTACCTGATGCAGAACAAGGTGATCGCCGATGCCGTCGACCGCGACGTCGGCCCGGTCATTCGCAGCGCGCCGGGCCTGCTGAACAACGAACAAGAAATCGACCGCTTCATGACCGTGCTCGTCAGCCAGATCTGAGCACCGCGAACTCCTTTAAACCTGTTATCGAGAGAAATGATGAACAGTGAGCTACGTAGTTTTTCCATCAAGTCGCTCCCCGCGCTGACCCTGGCCGCCCTGCTCGCCAGCCTGTTGCCGGGGCTGGCGCAGGCGGCTGAACCGCTGCAGCCGGGCAAGATGTTCAAAGACTGCAAGGACTGCCCGGAAATGGTCGTGCTGCCCACCGGTACGTTCACCATGGGCACCCCGGAAGACGAAGTCGGCCGCGAACCGGACGAAGGCCCGATGCACCCGGTGACGTTCGCCAAACCGCTGGCCATCAGCCGCTTCCAGGTCCTTCGGGGCCAGTGGGACGCCTACCTCAAGGACACCGGTTATCAGATGCCCGACGGTGATGATCGCGAGGGCCGCGCGTGCAAGGCCGGGATTCCGGATTATGCGGGCAGCGACCCGCGCAAGCAGTACACCGACAGGCATCCGGCCGTGTGCATGGACTTCGCCGAGGTCAACGCGTACGTGGCGTGGCTCTCGAAAAAGACCGGCAAACAATACCGTCTGGTCAGTGAGTCTCTGCGCGAATACGCCGCGCGTGCCGGCAGCACCGGACCCTTCCCGTTCCCGTTCGATGAGGGCAAGGAATACAGCATCGCCAAACACGCCAACACCTACGGCGCGGCCGATGGCTACAACTTCACCGCACCGGCCGGCAGCTTTCCGGCCAACGCCTTCGGCGTCTATGACATGCACGGCAACGTCTACGAATGGACGGCCGACTGCTACAACGAAAACTACGTCGGTGCCCCAAGTGACGGCAGCGCGTGGCGGAGCGGCGACTGCACCATCCAGCGCATCCGCGGCAATGACTGGGGCGAAGCGCCGGTGTTCTCGCGCTCCGGCAACCGCAACGCGGTCTACCCCAAAGTGCGGGGCGACTGGCTGGGCTTTCGTGTAGCCCGCGACCTCTGATCCACCCCGGCGTCGACCATCGGGTCGACGCCCTCCCGGTTTTTCTCGAATCATCGCCCCCAGCGGCCTCCTAAAGCGGAATCCCCCCATGACCACTAAATCCCGTGGCGCCATCAGCGAAGTTCTCAGTCTGCTCAAGCCCTATTGGCTGGTGGTCATGATCTCGATCATGCTCGGCATGGTCGGCGGCCTCAGCGTCACGGCGTTGCTGGCGACCATCAATGACGCCCTGAACGCCAACGGCAGCCCGTCGCTGGGCGTGCTCGCCAGTTTCGCCGGGCTCTGTGCACTGGCACTGTTGAGCTCGATCCTGTCCGACATCGGCACCAACCATGTCGGCCAGCACATCATTGCCGGACTGCGAAAATCCCTTGGCGAAAAAGTCCTGCTGGCGCCGATCGAACAGATCGAACGCTTCCGTAGCCATCGCCTGATCCCGGTGCTGACCCACGACGTCGACACCGTCAGCGACTTCGCGTTTTCCTTCGCGCCGCTGGCCATCGCCTTCACCGTCACCCTCGGTTGCCTGGGTTACCTGGCCTACCTCTCGGTGCCGATGTTCGCGCTGCTGCTGGTGGCGATCATCATCGGCACCGTCGTGCAGTACGTCGCCCGGGCCAAAGGCATCAAAGGTTTCGAAGCCGCCCGTGAAGCCGAAGACGAACTGCAAAAGCACTACAGCGCCATCGCGGCCGGCGCCAAGGAACTGCGCATCCATCGCCCACGCCGTCAGCGCATGTTCAGCCAGCGCATCGAAGGCACCGCCGATTACATCTGCAACACCCACATCCGGTCGATCAACACCTTCGTGGTCGCCAAGACGTTTGGCTCGATGCTGTTCTTCGTGGTGATCGGCCTGGCACTCGCCCTGCAATCCTTCTGGCTGGGCACCGACAAAGCGGTGCTCAGTGGTTTCGTGCTGGTGCTGCTGTACATGAAAGGCCCGCTGGAATACCTGGTGACCACCCTGCCAGTGGTCAGTCGCGCCAACATCGCCTTCAAACGCATTGCCGATCTGGCGGAGCAGTTTTCCTCCCCGGAACCCCACCTGCTGCTGAGCGACACCGCCAGCGCCAAACCGGTGGTCGAGCATCTGGAACTGCGTGACGTTCACTACGCATTCGCCGCCGTGGACGAGAACAAACCGTTCACCCTCGGCCCGGTCAACCTGTCGATCCGTCAGGGTGAGATCGTGTTCATCGTCGGCGAGAACGGCGGCGGCAAAACCACCCTGATCAAATTGCTGTTGGGGCTGTACGCGCCAAAGGGCGGGGAAATCCTGCTCAACGGTGCGCCCGTGGTGGCCGAGAACCGTGACGATTACCGTCAGTTGTTCACCACGATTTTTGCCGACTACTACCTGTTCGACGAACTGGTGCAAGGCGATCAACAAGTGCCCGAGGACGCCAACCGCTACCTCGAACGCCTGGAAATTTCGCACAAGGTCAGCATTCGCGATGGCGCGTTCAGCACTACCGACCTGTCCACCGGCCAGCGCAAGCGTCTGGCCCTGCTCAACGCCTGGCTGGAGGAACGTCCGGTGCTGGTGTTCGACGAATGGGCAGCGGATCAGGACCCGGTGTTCCGGCGGATTTTCTACACCGAGCTGCTGCCGGAACTCAAATACCTGGGCAAGACCATCATCGTGATCTCCCACGACGACCGTTATTTCGACGTCGCCGACCAACTGGTGCGCATGCAAGGCGGCCAGGTCATCAGCGAAAAAGCCCCGGCAGCCGTCTGCTGAACCGGCCCGCCCCTGTCGAGTGTTAAGAGAAAGCCATGAACGAACTTCTTGATGATGACCTGCTGGCGCTGCTGTTGGCCGATGCTGACGCCGTCGAGCCAGACCCGGTCGCCACCCGCCGCGCACGCCTCGATCGGGCGCCGCTGTCGTACGCCCAGCAGCGCCTGTGGCTGGTGCAGCAACAGGCACCGGCGAATGCCGCCTACAACTTGCCGCGCGCCCTGCGCCTGGACGGTGACCTCGATCCGCAGGCGCTGGAAACCGCGCTCAACGCGGTGATCGATCGCCACGACATCCTGCGCACTGCTTTTCGCGAAATCGACGGCGTGCCGACCCAGGTGGTCGAGCGCCAGACACGCCTGAACCTCAAACGCCAGGACCTTTCCTCGCTGGATGAGGACACCCGTCGCCTGCACCTGGAACAACGCCTGCAAACCCAGGCCCTGCAACCGTTCGACCTGAGCCGCGCACCGCTGATCCGCACCACCCTGGTCAAGACCGCCGAGCGTGAACACCTGTTGCTGCTGAACATGCACCACATCGTGTCCGACGCCTGGTCCAACGCGATCCTCATGCAGGATCTGGCGCGCGCCTATGCGCAGGCCAGCGCCGGCCTCAGCCCGGCCCTGAGCGAGTTGCCGATCCAGTACAGCGACTACGCGCAGTGGCAACGCAGCGAGTACCTCGACGGCGTGGCCTGCAAGCGCGCCGACCATTACTGGCGCCAGTACCTGGGTCGAGAACTGCCGGTGCTTGAGCTGCCGGTCGATCATGCCCGCGCCGAAGGCCAGCAACACCTGGCCGGGCGTCATTCCCTGAGCCTTGCGCCCACAGCGCTGCAAGCCCTCAACCGTTTCTGCCAGCACGAGGGTCTGACCCCGTTCGTGCTGGCGATGGGCGCGTGGCAACTGCTGCTCGGCCGCTACAGCCAGCAGCGCGAATTCACCGTCGGCGTGCCCAACGCCAGCCGCAACCGCAGTGACAGCCAGGAACTGGTGGGCTTTTTTGTCAGCAGTCAGGTGTACAAGGCGACGCTCGACGGCCAGCAACCGGCGCGGGACTTCCTGAACGCCTTGCGCGCGCATTCGCTGGCAACGTTGGAGCACGCCGATTACCCGCTGGAGTTGTTGTTCGATCAACTGCAACGCGGCAGTGCGACTTCGCTCAATCCGCTTTTCCAGGTGTTGTTCAACTGGCGCACGGGCAGCGGCGAGCCGGCGGCCGTGGAATGGGGCGGGCTGAACCTGCAATTTCTCGATGCCGGCGAAAGCCAGGCCAAGTTCGACCTGTCGCTGGACGTCGACTTCAGCCCGCAGAACCTGCAAGCCACGTTCGAATACAGCCGCGACCTCTACACCCCCGCCACCATCGAGCGCTTGGCCCGGCACTGGCAGCAATTGCTGCTGCAACTGATCGCCCGCCCCGACCTGCGCCTGGACGAGTTGCAATTGCTTGATGCCGAAGAGCATCGGCAGACCCTCGCCGAATGGAACCCGCAGCAGACCCGAATCGCCCCGTCGCTGTGCCTGCACCAGTTGATCGAAGCGCAGGTCGCCCGCAATGGCGCCGCCATCGCCCTGACCTTCGGCGAACAACAGGTCAGTTACGCCGAGCTCAACCGCCTGGCCAACCGTCTGGCCCACCGTTTGATCGCCAACGGTGTCGGCCCGGACGTGCTGGTGGGCATCGCCGCCGAGCGCTCGCCGCAGATGCTGATCGGCCTGCTGGCGATTCTCAAGGCCGGCGGCGCCTATGTGCCACTGGACCCGGCCTACCCGGCTGATCGTCTGGCTTACATGATCGAGGACAGCCGCATCGACTGGGTCCTGACCCAGTCCCATCTGCGTGAACAATTGCCATTGCCGGCCCACGTGCGCTGCGTGCTGCTCGACGACGCCACGAACCTGAGCGACGCCGCCGAGCACAACCCCGACGTGGTCGTGCAGCCGGACAATCTGGCGTACGTGATCTACACCTCCGGCTCGACCGGCAAACCCAAGGGCGCCCTGCTCGCGCATCACAACGTAGTGCGCCTGTTCGAAGCCACCAGCGGTTGGTTCGGCTTCGATCAGAACGATGTCTGGAGCCTGTTCCACTCCTATGCCTTCGACTTCTCGGTCTGGGAGATCTTTGGCGCGCTGCTGTACGGCGGTCGCCTGGTAATCGTGCCCCACGCCGTCAGCCGTTCGCCGCAAGACGTCTACACGCTGCTCTGCGAGGAAAAAGTCAGCGTGCTGAACCAGACGCCGTCGGCGTTCAAACAGCTGATGAAAGTCGCCTGCGAAGCCGACCAGCCGTTGACCCAGCAACTGCGCTACGTGATTTTCGGCGGTGAGGCGATCGAGGTGAAAAGCCTGCGCCCCTGGTTCGAACGCTTCGGCGATCAGGCCCCGCAACTGATCAACATGTACGGCATCACCGAAACCACGGTTCACGTCACCTACCGGCCGCTGTCGCTGGGCGACCTGAATATCGAGTCCGCCAGCCCCATCGGCGTGCCGATTGCCGACCTGTCCTGGTACCTGCTGGATGAAGGCCTCAACCCGGTCGCCAAAGGCTGCACCGGCGAGCTGTACATCGGTCGTGCCGGGCTGGCCCGGGGTTACCTGAACCGCACCGACCTGACCGCCACGCGCTTCATCCCCGACCCGTTCGACAGCGTTCCGGGTGGGCGTCTGTACCGTACCGGCGACCTGGCGAAATACTGCAACGACGGCAGCATCGAATACGTCGGGCGAATTGACCATCAAGTAAAAATCCGTGGTTTCCGCATCGAACTGGGCGAGATCGAAGCGCGTCTGCTCGATCAGCCGCAGGTGCAGGATTGCGCGGTGCTCACCCACGACGGCCCGAGCGGTCTGCAATTGGTGGCCTACGTCATCGCACCGGATTCGACGGAGCTGCGCGACACCCTGATCGCCGCTCTGCGTGCGCAATTGCCTGATTACATGGTGCCTGCGCACCTGTTGTTCCTTGAGCGCTTCCCGCTGAACGCCAACGGCAAACTCGACCGCAAGGCCCTGCCGGAACCGGATGCCAGCCTCTGGCAACGAACCTACGTGGCGCCGGGCAATCCGCTGGAAGAAGCGCTGGCCAGTCTTTGGCAGCAATCGTTGAACATCGAGCGCGTGGGGATCACCGACAACTTTTTCGAGTTGGGCGGCCATTCGATTCTCGCGATCCAGTTGATCGCCCAGCTCAAGGCACAACTCGATATCGAAGTGCGCCTGCAAGAGTTGCTGGCCCACCCGACCATCGCTGAGCTTTCCGCTTTCGTCGCCCGCCAGCATTTCGCAACCGCGCAATGCGTGGTCGAACTCAACAACGCACCGGCCGACGCACCGGCACTGTTCTGCCTGCACCCCAGCGGCGGTATCGTGTTCTGCTATCAGCCGCTGGCCAAACGCTTGAACAACCGGGCGAAAGTCTACGGCGTGATGCATCGCGGCTTCTCGCAGCAACACAACGACGCGCAAACCTGGTCGGAGATGATCGCCGACTACAGCCGTGAAATCGTCGACACCCAGCCGCAGGGGCCTTATCACCTGATGGGCTGGTCGCTGGGTGGCCCGCTGGCCATGGACGTGGCCGCGACACTGGAGTCTCAGGGTCATGAAGTGGCGTTTCTGGGGCTGGTCGACGGTACCGTGCCGGCTTCGGCCTTCCCTGCCGACCTGCCACGCTTCCAGCGACCGGACGACGAAGCGCTCGGCGTCACCTCGGAAGAAGTGCTCGACGCCGTGCACTACTTCAACCTGCTGTTCCCGACCCTGGCACTGCGCACCACCGCCTACCTGCAAACGTCGCCGCATGGCAGCGTCAAAGACTTCTATGACTGGGCGGCCGGTCAGGTCGAGCCGGGGCAAGGCGACTTGCTGGCCACCGTGCAGAACATCAAGAGTGAAGTCATGAACGCCCAGGCGTTCTCGGTGCATGAGCGTCTGGTGGAAGCCTTCGACGCCTTCACCTTCAAGCCACTGCGGGTCAAACCGAGTTGCTGGTGGGCAGTCCCGGAAAAAACCGCAGAGGAACTGGCTTTCAGCCAGGCGTTGATCCAGCGCTACAGCCAGTCGGGCGAACTGAACTGCTCGCTGCTGTCACCGCTGGAACACCGCAGCATGATCTTCCAGGATGAAGTGCTCGAACCCCTGATCGATACGTTCCTGAGTAACAGTCGAGTGCGCTGAGCCCTCTGCGCAAGACCCAAAAGCCCCGTCAACCCTTGATTGACGGGGCTTTTCTTTGGGGAGCCTTTCGTTCATCCGCCGCCGAAACCAGGCGCCGCCGATTTATTCAGGGCAATAAAAAACCCGGCCTGCAATGGCAGACCGGGTTCGGGTATTACCGATGGATCAGAACTGCGGTTTGTACGTCACGCTGAACATCACGTTACGCGGATCGCCGTAGTAGCTGTTGCTGTTGATCTGGGCGAAGGCCGGAATGATGTAGCGCTTGTCGAACATGTTGTTCAGGTTGACGGCCAGGTTGACCTCGTCGGTAGCCTGGTAGGCAACGCGCGAACCCCAGATGGCAAAGCCCGGCAGATCGAAGCTGCGGTCGAAGCTGACCGTGCTGCTCTGGGCATTCACACCGGCACCGACGCTGACCTTGTGGAAATCACCCGGCAGGGTGTAGTCGCCCCACAGGCGGAACATGTGCATCGGCGTACCGGTGGCGAAGCGCTTGCCCTTGAGGTCGGAGTCTTCGAGGAACTTGGTGGTGTTGTAGGTATAGCCGCTGGAAATCTGCATGCCATCGAACAGTTCACCGGCGATTTCCGCTTCCAGACCCTGGCTGCGAACCTTGCCCGACGCCGTCGAGCAGTACCAGCCGTTGCAGGCCTCCGGCCCTTCGATGTCAGTGGTCAGGTCAGACACGGCGCGGTTTTTCTGGATGTAGCGGAACAACGCCAGGGACGTGTTGAAGCGGCCATCCATCAGCTCGCCCTTGATACCCAGCTCGTAGTTGGTGCCTTCGATCGGCTTGAGCGCGGTCTTCTCTTTGGTCAGCTGGGTTTGCGGAATGAACACTTCGGCAACGCTGCCGTAGGCCGACCACTGTTCGTTGAGCGCATACACCATGCCGACGTAAGGCGTTACACGGCCGGTGCTCTTGATCGAGTTTTTCTCGCCGCCTTCCTGCAGTTCGCGAGCGAAGTAGTTGTCCTGGTCGAAGGAGAAGTCATACCAGCTGGTACGCGCGCCGAGGATCAGGGTCAGCGGATCGGTCAGGTTGATTCTGTAACTGCCGTAGAGGCCTTTCTGGCGAACATCGTAAGTGCTCACGGCCAGGTTGGCGTTGTCGGCGATCATGTCGAACGACTGCTGCGGACGGTTGTGATCGATGTCGAAAATGTCTACGCCCGGCGTGAACTGGCGAGCGTATTTGTCATCGCTGGTGAACTTGGAGTAGTTGGCACCCACGGTCAGGCCTTGCTTGAAGCCGAAGCCTTCAAACTGACCGTCGAGGTAGATGTCGAACGCACGGTTCTTGTTGGCGAAGTCAGTCGAGTAATCGGAGAAACGTGGGCCGGTGCTGCCGCCCACCGGAACCACGCCCGCAACGAACTGATAGGTCGCCTCGTTCGACTCGTTCATGGCGATGGCCGAGGCCTTGATTTTCCAGCTGTCGTTGAAGTGGTGTTCAAGGTCGGCGTACACCGCGGTCTGGTCGTTCATCGAACGGTTCCAGGTTGCACCGGTGTAGGTCGAGCGCGGCAAGTTGATGTTGCTCGCGTCGGCGTAGCGCGGCAGGCCCAGCAGATACGGACGGCCGTGGCTCTTCTTGTTGCTGAAACCGATGCCGAGCACGGTGTCTTCGTCCAGATCAAAATCCAGGGCGCCGTACACGGTCTGTTCCCAGTTCCAGGCGTAGTCGGTGAACGAGTGGTCTTTTTCATAGTTGACCACTGCACGACCACGGATGGTGCCGGCATCGTTCAACGGGCCACCGACGTCAGCCTGGGAGCCATAACGATCCCAGCTGCCCGCCTTGGCGGTGAGGGTCACGGTCGGTTCGGCCTGGCCGCGTTTGCGCACCATGTTGATCGCGCCGCCCGGGCTGTTCGCGCCTTGCAGCAGACCGGCCGCGCCACGGATCACTTCCATGCGGTCGTAGATCGCCATGTTTTCGGTGATGTAGCTGCCCAGCGCATACACGTTGCGCGGGATCGGCACGCCGTCGTACTGGATCGCTTCGATGTCGAAACCACGGGAGTAAATGAAGATACCCGGGCCTGGCGACTTCAGCGCGGTCAGGCCGGTGGTGGCTTCGACGGCCTGGGTCAGGTTGCTGATGTTCTGGTCATCCATGCGCTTGCGAGTCAGGACGCTGACCGACTGCGGGATGTCCTTGAGTTTCTGCTGGCCCTTGCCGATGGTCACGGCACCGGTGGTATAAGAATTGGTGCCTTCGGTGGTGGTGCCCAGCGCGGTGGCGTTGATCGTGGTGGCACCCAGTTCCAGACCTTTGGCGCTGCCACTGCGCACCAGCATCAGGGTGTTGCCTTCCACGGTGAAACGCACATCGGTGCCGCGCAGGAGCTGGCCGATGGCCGACTCCGGGGTCATGTTGCCTTTGACTGCAAAGCTCTTGAGGCCCGCCAGATCATCGGCGCTGTAGATGACCTGCATGTTGCTCTGCTCGCCAAACGCTTGCAGCGCCTGTGGCAGGGACTGTGCCGCGATATTGAAGGTTTTGTCTTCGGCCTGGACCTGAGCACTGAGCGGCAGCAGGCACGCCATGCCCATCCCCGCCAGTACAGAGCGCGAGCGCAACGTTCGGGAAATCACCAGGGCCTTGAACAGGGGTTTCAATTCGTGAATTGCGGACATTGTGCTCTCTATTATTGGTCGAAGTGGAAAAGCCTGCGGGCCGCCGAGCGCCCCTCGAAATGCACACCCGCGTGCCGGGATCGTTCAATCATGTGAATCGATCGACTGGCCCCTCCCCGGGCAGCAGTCGCCCGCGCAGTGGCGCGAGCCGGTCATGGGTTGCGTAAGAAATCCGTTTGTTGCCGCGTGAAAACCTGACTGAAAAGGCCCTTTTTCGAGTCATTTCACGCGCTTACGTTAGTAAGACGGAGCAGACCGGAAAAACCGGAATGCGTTTGTTTATCATTTGTGAAATAAATTAAAAAAAACCGTCGCACTGAGGCGACGGTTTTTCCTGGGCGGACAGTTAAACGTCCTGGGCCACCTTGGCGGCTTGCAACTGCCGGGCCTTTTCGGTCAGCAGGGCTTTTTCCTCGGGGCTCATGGACTCAAGACGCACCCGCGCCTGAGCCAGTTTGTCCAGTTGCCCGGGACTCGCTTCCTGGCCACGCAACGCTTGCGCAAGCCCGGCCACGGTCGGATGGTCGAAGACCACGCCCGGGTGGATTTCGCACTGCAACAGCTTGCGAATACCCGCGACCAGTTTGATCACCAGCAACGAATGACCACCGGCGGCAAAAAAATCGCGTTCGATGCTCAGGCGATCCTGCCCGAGCAACTGCGCCATGCGCCCGGCCAGCAAGGTTTCGAGGGCGTCTCGCGGCGCGACGTAATCGTCGTCGACACCTTGATCGACCAGTTGCTGCAAGGCCTTGCGATCGATCTTGCCGTTGGCCAGCCGTGGCAAGCGCTCGATGAAGCGAATCTGCTGCGGCACCATCACCGCCGGTAGTTGCTGCGCCAGTTGCTCACGCAGGCTGTCCGCCGCCAGCGATTCACGCGCCACGACAAACGCCTGCAAGCCTTGCTCAGGGCTGTCCCCGGCAATCACCACCGCTTCCTGCACGGATGGCAGGCGCAGCAATTGCGCCTCGACTTCCGTCAGCTCGATGCGGAAACCGCGCACCTTGATCTGATGATCGCGCCGCCCGTGCAGGACAATCGCGCCTTCAGGCGAGTAGCGCGCAAGATCGCCGGTGCGATACAGGCGTTCGCCGTTGATGAACGGGTTGTCGATCAACAGTCCCGCCTCGGCGTCGACATTGACGTAGCCGCGAAACAGTTGCGCACCGCCGACATACAACTCGCCGACGACACCGACCGGCGCCAATCGCAGCTGCGCGTCGAGCACATACACCTGATTGTTGTCGAGCACCTGGCTCAGCAGACCGGCGCCCTGCCCCGGCGCAACCTTGTGCACCATCACGCCGACCGTGGTTTCGGTCGGGCCGTAGTGGTTGAACACCCGGCAATCGCCACGCACCTGCGCGATGCGCTGGATCAGCGGTGCGGCAATCGCCTCTCCGCCCAGCACCAGAGTTCGCGGCAAACGCGGCGTGTCGCTGTCGAGCAGCGCAGCCAGATGCGACGGAACGATTTTCAGGCAATCGACGGCATGCTCTTGCAGGTAGCCGGCGAATGCCTGTGCGTCTTGCATCTGTTCATCGCTGGCCACGTGCAACGCCGCCCCGTTGAACAGCGCGCCGAACAACGTGGTGTTGCCCAGATCCGCCGCCACCGTGGAGGTCAGACCGAAGTGCCGGTGACCGTCCAGCCCCAGTGCCGTGCTGACACTGGCGGTGTAGTTGAGCAGATGACGGTGTTCGATCAACACGCCTTTCGGCATGCCGGTAGAACCCGAAGTGAACAGCACGTAGGCGAGATCGCTGCCCTGGGTTTCATGAGCCAGAGCCGTTGCAGAACCCGCTTCCAGCAATTGATCGATTGAACGCACCGGCAGCGCGCTGCCGTGCCATTCAGCGATCTGCGTGGCGTCGGTCAGCAACAGGCCGGCACGCGCTTGTTCAAGCATCAATTGCTGACGTGCCAGCGGCCATTGGCGATCCAGCGGCAGATACGCCGCGCCGACTCGCCAGATCGCGAGCATCGCCACCACCAGCGCCACCGAACGCGGCAAGGCCAGCGCGACGATCGAATCACGGCCCACGCCCTCGGCATGCAAGCCCGCCGCCAGCCGTTCAACCTGCGCCTGCAACTGCGCGTAATTCAGGCGGCCGGTCTCATCGGTCAGTGCCAGCGCTTCTGGCGTGGACTGCGCCCATTCGGCGATGCGTTGCGGCAGCAACGGGGTATCGGCCCAGGAATGCGCCGACGGATTGATCGACAGCAAGCGCTGACGCTCGGCCTCGGTCAGCAGGCTGATCGCATTCAGCGGCGCGTGTGCGTCGGCCACGAGTTGGCCCAGCAGCGTGACGTATTGATCCAGCAGCACTTGCATCGACGCCGCACTGTAGCGCTGCGCGGCATATTCCAGCGCCACCGCGCTGGCCACGTTTTCCGCGTTCAACTGCACTTGCAACAGCAACTCGAATACGCCACCACGCCCGGTTTCCACCCGTTGCGCTGTGCAGCGGGTCGCGCCGATCGCCACCGGCTGTGCCTGACGATGCAACGCAAAACCATAGGCCGGGCGCGCAGCCGCCGGTTGCAGTTCAGGGGCCCAGTATTCCTGCCAGAGACGATGTTCTTCCAGGCGCGCGGCGACTGTCGGCAGCCATTGCGTGAACGACTGTTCGGTATCGACGGGCAGATTCAGCGGCAGGGTTTTCTCGAACACGCCGATTGCGCCAGAGAAATACTCATAGTCTTCACGACCATCGTGGCGCCAACCCATCAGCACTTCGTCGCGACCGCTCAAACGCGCCAGCAACAGCCACCAGGCGCTTTGCATCAGCACCGTCACCGGTTGTGCAACTGTCTGCGCCAGACGTTCAAGCCCGGCGATCAATGCCGCGTCCAGTGGCTTGTCGAGGGTCGCCGAATCAGTACCCGACACCGTGGATTCGCGCGCCGCCAGCCAAGGCGTCGACAGGCTCGCATCGATGCCATTGAGTTGTGCCTGCCAATAAGCACGGGCGGTCGCGGCATCCTCGTCGAGGATCACTTCGCTGCGCCATTCCAGGTATTGACCGAACTCCCCCGCCTCTTCGTCCTCAGGCCATTCACGCTGTTCATACGCGCTCAGCAACTGCTGATAGACCAGCGTCAGCGCGTTGTCATCCAGACTGTGACGGGCCGCGCCCAGCACCAGCGCCCAACGCTGTTCGGGCAGCGCGTACAACACCGCGTGCACGCCGGCCGACTCGCCGGGCACAAAGGCGCGCTGCGCCCATTCGGTCAATTGCGCCTGAATCTCGGCTTCGCTGGCGGGAGCACTTTGCACGGTCAGCGGGAAACGCTCGCCGGCAATGTCGGTGAACTGGCGCAGGCCATGAAAACCCGGGGCCTTGGCCAACCGGGCCAGCAACATCGGTTGCTGCGCCAGCACCTGGTCGAAGGCCGCTTGCAGGCGCGCCACGTCGAGCTCGCCGGCAATATCGATGCGCAAGAAACGTGCGGCGTCAGCCCAGCACGCAGCGCCCGGCAGTTGATCGCAGAGCATCTGCTGCTCGGGGGTCAACGCTTGCCCCACGTCCTGTTGTTCCATCACCACCTCGTTCATGCCTCTGTTCCTTCGGTTGCGCGGGCCGGCTCGCCACGGGCGCCTTGCAGGTCGCTGTGGTCGAACATGTCACCCATGGCCACGACAATCTTGCGCGGGCCTTCGAACGGATCGCGGGCATGCGCCACCAGCATGTTGTCGAGCAGAATGGCGTCGCCCTTCTGCCAGTCGAACCGTACGGCGCACGCTTCGTAGAGTTCGCCGATGCGCTGCATCACCTCGTCTTCGATCGGCGTGCCGTCCCCGTAGTAAACGTGGCGCGGCATGCGCTCCAGACCGAACATCGACAACAGGTCTTCACGCACATCCGGCTCCAGCCAGTAGATGTGGTGCAGTTGCACCTGGTTGAAGAACGATTTCGCACCGGTCACCGGGTGGCGAATGATCGCCGGACCCGGAGTCCGGGTTTGCAGTTCGTCGTTGTCCAGCCAGCGCCATTCGATACCGCCGGCCCGGCAACGGGCCTCGACTTCGGCGCGGTCTTCGGTCTTGAAGAAGTGCTGCCACGACACGTCCAGTTTGTCGGTGAAGGTGCGCACATACAGCAGACCCTTTTCCTCGAACTTGTCGCGCAGATCCGCCGGCAGTTTTTCGTACATCAAGCGGCAATCCACCACCGGCGTCGCGCCGCCAATCGGTGCCGCCACTTCGCAATAGAACATCTGCTTGCGCGGCCAGCGGTCCTGATGGGAGCTCTCGTTGTGGAACAGAATCATCTTGCGTTCCGGGTACGGCGTGGAGCGGTAGGTGTTCTTGCCGCCCTCTTTCTTCGGCAGATCGCCGTACTGGCCGTACAAGCCGGGCTGGATCGCTTCGGCGAAGGCTTCAAAGCCCTGAATGCCATCGAGCTCAAAACCGCGGAACAGGATGCCGGCGTGGGTGGCGAGCTTCGCCTCGATCAGCGGCCGGTTGTTCTTGATCCACTCGATCAGGTCCAGTTGCGGCTCGTTCGGCTCCACCAGCAGCGGGAACGGTTGTGGCGCCGCCATCAACGATTCACGCACCGGAGCCGGGCGTGCCTTGGCTACCGGGGCGTTGCCGCGCTTGAGGAATTTGCCCAGTTTGTCGGCCTTGGGTCCGGGGGCAGACGGCCGGGTGGCCGCTGCTAAATTGTCGACTGGCATGCTGATAGCTCCCAATTGAATGTCCTGATCAGCGACGATCTGTTCCAACAGGGCTATCCAGGCCTTGACCAGGTACTGAATGCGCTCATGTCCGAACAAGCTTGTGGCGAATTGCCAATTACCCAGCAATTGCCCTTCTTCTTCGTCAACGAACAATGCCATGTCGAATTTAGAATGGGTCTCCAGCGACGGCAGCGCTTCGACGTTCAAACCGCCCATGGCCTGGGTGCGGCCCGGCAGGTTGTTCATCACGAACAGCACCTGTACCAGCGGGTTCATACCCTTGTGACGCGGCACGCCCGACGCATCGACGATCATGTCGAACGGCAGGTCCTGGTGCTCCAGCGCTTGCAGCAGCGTGTCCTGGGTCTGCGTCAGGAAGCCGCTGAACGAGGCCTCGCCAGCAAACCGCGAACGCAGCGGCAACACGTTGACGAAGAAGCCGATCAGACGCTCCAGCTCCGCCCGCTCACGCCCGGCCACGTCGGCACCGACCAACACGTCGGCGCCTTCACTGACCCGGTGCAGCAATACCTGGAACGACGCCAGCAACGTGCTGTACAGCGTGACACCGGCCCGTGAAGCCAGCGCCCGGACGTCGCGGCTCAACTGAGCGCCGAGGGCAAACTGCACCGCGTCGCCAGCGTAGGACGGCGTCAAGCCGCGCGGGTTGTCCAGCGGCAGGCTGAGCTGGCCGTTGTAGCCGGCCAGTTGCTCTTTCCAGAACGTCGCCTGCTGCCCGAGCACGCCTTGCTGTTCCAGCGCCTGTTGCCACAGGGCAAAGTCCGAATACTGCACGGCGAGTGCCGGCAAGGTATGCGGTTCGCCGATGCTGGCGCGGTCGTAGATTTCCACCAGTTCGTTGATCAAAACACCCATCGACCAACCATCGGAAATGATGTGGTGCATCGAATACAGCAACACATGTTCGCCCGGGCTCAGGTGCAGGATGCGGCCGCGCAACAGCGGCGCCTGCTCCATGTCGATCGGCGTGTTGGCGTTGTCGAGGACGGCTTGCGCCACCTGTTCTTCCTGATCGCTGCGCGACAAGGCGGACAGATCGATCAGCGGGAAATCCAGCTCGACCTCATCGACGATCACGGCAATCGGATCGCCTTCGTCGTCCTGCACATAGGCCGTGCGCAACACCTCATGGCGACGCACCACCTCGGCAAAACTCGCCAGCAGGCGCTGCACCGACAAGTCACCGCGCAAACGCAACGCCATCGGCATGCCATAGGCGGACGTGCCACCGGACAATTGCTCGGCGATCCACAAGCGGCGCTGCACCAGCGACAACGGCGCGCTGCTCTTGGCGCCGTGCGCCTTGAGCTCGACCTGACGTGAATCGAACGCCCCCAGCTCGGCCCCGACGTTGGCCTGCATGACCGCTGCCAGATCCTTGAGCACCGGCGCACCGAACAGATCGCGCAGGCTCAGCGTCAGACCGGTGACCTTGCGCAAGCGCGAGACGGCCTGGGTCGCCAGCAACGAATGACCGCCGGCCTCGAAGAAATGCGCGTTGCGCCCGATCTGCTCGCGCTCCAGCACGTCCTGCCAGACCTGGGCGATCTGTTGCTCCAGTTGGCCCTGTGGCGCGACGAAATCTTCGCTCGATACCTGACTGTCCGGCAGTGGCAAGGCCTTGCGATCCAGCTTGCCGCTCGGACCGATCGGTAATTGCGCCAGCAGCAGGACATGGCTTGGCTGCATGTAGTCCGGCAGGCTGTTTCTCAGCCCGTCGCGCAGTGTTTGAAGCAACGCTGCATCAGCGTTGCTGGCCAGTGATTCGTCGTGTGGCACGACGTAAGCCACCAGTTGCTGACCTCCTGCCCCCGGCTGCGCCAGTACCAGCGCCTGACGCACACCGTCCAGACGCAGCAGGCAAGTCTCGATCTCGCCCAGTTCAATGCGGAAACCACGCACCTTAACCTGATGATCGAGACGCCCGACGTATTCGATCAAACCGTCAGCATTGACCCGCGCCAGATCGCCGGTGCGATACAGCCGCCCGCCCACCGTGCTGAACGGGTCAGGCAGGAAGCGATCGGCCGTCAGGTCAGGACGCTGGAAATAACCCCGCGCCAACAGCTCGCCACCGATCAGCAATTCGCCCACCACACCTTGCGGCACCGGCTGCCCGGCGCTGTCGAGGATATGAATCGTGCGCCCTGCCAGACCGTGACCGATCGGCAATGCCGCCGGCAGCGGCTGGCCGCCCTGCACGTAGTCGACGCAGTCGAGCACGGTGCTGGTGACCGTCGCTTCGGTCGGACCATAGGCGTTGATCAGTTGCACCTGCTCAAGCCCTGCTCGCTGATACGCCGCGATGCCTTGCGGCGGCATGGCTTCACCGCCCACCACCATCTGGCGCAGACGACCGTAGTCGCGCGGGCCGTGGTCGGCGAAGTCCTGCACCACCACGTTCCAGTAGGCCGTGGTCAGGTCGGCGATGCTGATGTCCCGGTCGATAATTTGCTGATACAGGGTTTCGCTGTCCCACACCTCGTTGCCGCGCAACACCACCGCCGCGCCGCAGACCAGCGCCGGGTAGACCTGCTCCACAAAACTGTCGAAGTTGAACGTTGCAAATTGCAGCACCCGATCACTGGCCGACAGGCCTTTGTAGGCTTCGGAGACACGGGTGTGTCGCGCCAGCGTCTCGTGACTGATACCCACGCCTTTCGGGCGCCCGGTCGAACCGGAGGTGAACATCACATACGCCAAGCTCTGCCCGTGCACGACGGGTGACGGGTTGCTGTCGAGCAACGGCCATGCATCGCCGTCCACTGTCAGCGTGCGCACACCGGCCACGGCAGGCAGCCGCTGCAGCAGGTGTTGCTGGCTGAGCATCAGGCGCAGACCGCTGTCTTCGATCATCGCCAGCAGTCGGTCGGCCGGGTAGCCAGGGTCCAGCGGCACATAGGCGCCGCCCGCCTTGAGCACGGCCAACAGGCTGATGATCATGTCCATCGAACGATCAACCGCAATCCCCACCAGCACATCGCTGCCGACGTTGTGTTGCAACAAGCCGTGGGCCACGCGGTTGGCAGCCGCATTGAGCTCGGCGTAAGTCAGTTGCCGGTCTTCGAATATCAGGGCAATGGCGTCCGGGGTTTGCGCCACTTGCTGTTCAAACCACTGATGCACGCAATGCTCGCTGGCAGGCGCGTCGACGGCAGAAAGCATCGGCCCGACCGCCAGTGCCAGTTCGCCGAGACGGGTCGACGCCGGTGCCTGCACCATCTGCCGCAACAGGTGATCGAGCTGGCTCGCTAGTTGCTCGACCGAACGTCCGTCGAACTGCTCGCGGTCGAAACTCAGGTGCAGCGACAGCTGTGCGTCGAGGCTGACCGCCAGGGTCAGCGGGTAGTTGGTCTGTTCGTGATTGGCTACTTCGCCAAAGCGCAGATCCTGCGGCGCACCTTGTTGCAGCGCTTCGGACACCGGGTAGTTTTCGAACACCAGAATGTTGTCGAACAGCGCTTCACCGCCCTGCCCGGCCCAGCGCTGAATCTCGAACAGCGGCGTGTGTTCCTGCTCGCGCAGTGCGAGGTTCTGCGCCTGTACCTGTTGCAACCAGGCACTCAGCGTTTGTTCGGCGCGCGGACTGGCGATTACCGGCAAGGTGTTGATGAACAGGCCGATCTGCTGCTCGACGCCGGCCAGTTGCGCCGGACGCCCGGACACCGTCGCACCGAAGCTGACGGTGTCGAGCCCGGTGAAGCGTTGCAACAGCAGCAGCCAGGCACTTTGCACCAGCGTGTTGAGGGTGACTTTGTGGCCACGGGCAAACTCGTTGAGCTGGCGCGTGCGCACCTCGTCCAGCACATGGAAACGCTCGCCATGGCCCTTGACCGGTTGCACTGCGGCAAACGCGCGCGCCAGTCGGGTCGGCTCTTGCAGGTCGGCCAGTTGCGCGTTCCAGAACGCTTCGCTGACGTGCGCGTCCTGTCGCGACAGCCACTGAATGTAATCGCGATAACGACCCGCGCCGCCTGCCGGTGGCTGACCGCTGTAGCGTTGCAGCACTTCGCCGAGCAACTGCGAATTGCTCCAGCCATCCATCAGGATGTGATGGCTGGTGTAGATCAGGCGGCAGGCATCGGCAGCGGTACGCACCACCACCAGACGCAACAATGGCGCGGCGCCCAGCTCGAAACCTTGCTGCTGTTCGGCCAGCGCCAGGGCGTCGATGGCTTGCGGCAGGTCCGCGTGGTCACGCCAGTCGAGCACGCTGAACGGCACGGTCAGGTGCTTGTGGATGACTTGCACCGGACGCTGGAATTCACCGTCCCAGACAAAGCTGCTGCGCAGCACATCGTGGGCATCCAGCGCGTCTTGCCACGCCGCACGGAAGCGTTCGATGTCCAGGCCTTGAACGTCGACGCACATCTGATTGATGTAATCGCCGGCCTGTTGCTCGTACAGGGTGTGGAACAACATGCCCTGCTGCATCGGCGACAGTGGATAGATGTCTTCGATCTGTTGCGGTGCCAGTGCCAGCGAATCGAGCTGCACCTGAGTCAGGTGCGCCAGCGGGAAGTCCGATGGCGTCACGCCGTGGCTGTCGGTCTGGCAGCAATGCTCCAGCAACGCCTTCAGTTCCTGCGCATAGGCATCGGCCAGCGCCTGAATGGTCGCGGTGTCGAACATCTGCGAACTGAACGTCCAGCCGACACTCAACTCACCGCCATACACCTGACCGTTGAGCGTCAGCCAGTTACCCAGCGCCGCCAACGGGCTCTGTTCGGCGCCGGCCGGTTCCTTGGCCGGGCTGAACAGCGCGCCGCCATCGTCAGTGAAACCGGCATCGAACTGACCCAGGTAGTTGAAGGTGATGCGCGGCATCGGCAACGCTTGCAGGGTCTGACGCGCCGCGTCGTCGCCCAGATAACGCAGCGCACCGAAACCGATGCCTTTGGCCGGAATCGCGCGCAGTTGCTCCTTGACTGCCTTGATCGACCCGGCAAGGTCGGCAGTCGGGGTCAACCGGACCGGGAACAGGCTGGTGAACCAGCCCACGGTGCGGCTCAGATCCAGTTCATCGAACAGGTCTTCACGGCCGTGGCCTTCGAGCTGAATCAGGGTCGATTCGCTGGCGGTCCAGCGGGAAATGACCCGCGCCAGCGCGGTCAGCAACAGGTCGTTGACCTGCGTGCGATACGCCGCCGGTGCCTGTTGCAGCAGTTGGCGGGTCTGCTCTTTGTCGAGGCGGGTTTCGACGCTCGCGGCGTAGCGGTTTTGCAGCGCGCCATCCGCGTGATCCAGCGGCAGTTCAACCTTCGCGCCTTGCAACTGCGCCTGCCAGAAACCCAATTCCGTTTGCAGTGCCGGGCTGGCGGCGTAGGTTTGCAGACGTTGCGCCCAGGTTTTCGCAGCGCTGGTCTTGGCCGGCAGTTTGAGTGTCTGACCGGCCTGCAACTGCTGATACGCCTGTTGCAGGTCTTCCAGCAGAATCCGCCACGACACCCCGTCGACCGCCAGGTGATGGATCACCAACAACAAGCGCTGGCTGCCATCGGCCAGGGTCGCCAACAGTGCCCGCAGCAACGGGCCGTTTGCCAGGTCGAGGCTGCGTTGCGCCTGTTCGCCCAGTTGTTCCAGCGCGGCATCATCCGCCACCGCGTGTTGCCAGAGCAGCGGTTCGACGCCCGGGGCACGGTGAGTTGCAGACCACTGGCCGTCACTCTGGCTGAACGCCAGTCGCAAGGCATCGTGCTGCACCAGCAGCGCCTGCAACGCTTGTTCGACGTGGGCGGCCTCCAGCGTTTCGCGCGGTTTAAGCAACACCGACTGGTTCCAGTGATGTGGCTCGGCCATGGCGCTGTCGAAGAACAATTGCTGGAACGGCAGCAACGGACTGTCGCCCGTCACCGGGCCCTGATCAATGCTCGGGCCGGCCACACCGACCTTGGCCACGGCCGCCAGACTCTGCACGTTCTGGTGCAGAAACAGATCCTTGGGACTGAAATGAATCCCGGCCTGACGCGCGCGGCTGACCACCTGAATCGAGATGATCGAATCCCCGCCCAGCTCGAAGAAGTTGTCGTGAATGCCCACCTGCTCCAGGCCCAGCACATTCTGCCAGATCGCCACCAGCGCTTGCTCGATCTCGCTGGTCGGCGCGCTGTAGGCTTTCTGGCTGACGCTCAGATCGGCCTTCGGCAGGGCTTTGCGTTCGAGTTTGCCGTTGGGGCTGACCGGCATCTTCGCCAGCAACAGCCAGTGTTGCGGGATCATGTACTCCGGCAGGTTCTGGCTCAGGTGCTCCTTGAGACGGCGCTGGAAGGCCTGGCGACGATCATCGTCCGCCTCAAGCAGCGATTCATCGTTCGGCACCACATAACCCACCAGCAACGAACCGTCCTGAGCGATGACCACGGTTTCGCGCACATCTTCGTGCTCGGCCAGACGCGCTTCGATTTCGCCCAGTTCGATGCGTAGGCCACGGATCTTCACCTGATGGTCCATGCGCCCGGCGTACTCGATCACACCGTCGGCGCGATAGCGCGCCAGGTCACCGGTGCGGTACAGGCGCTGGCCGTCACCGAACGGACTGGTGACGAAACGCTCAGCGGTCAACGCCGGACGACGATGGTATCCACGGGCCAGGCCTTCACCGCCCAGGTACAGTTCGCCGATCACACCGACAGGCAACGGTGCCAGGCTGTTGTCGAGGATGTAGGTGCTGAGGTTGGCAATCGGCTGACCGATCGGCACGCTGTCGCGACCTTCGTCGCGGCACGTCCAGTGGGTCACGTCGATGGCCGCTTCGGTCGGGCCGTAGAGGTTGAACAACCCGGCGTTCGGCAGTTTGGCGAACACTTGCTGTTGCGCATCGACCTGCAACGCTTCGCCGCTGCACACGATCCGCGTCAGGCTGGTGCATTCGACCATCGCTGGGTCTTGCAGGAACGCCTGCAACATCGACGGTACGAAGTGCAGCGTGGTGATGCGCTGTTCGGTGATGACCTGAATCAGTTGCGCCGGATCACGGTGCGCGCCCGGAGCCGCCACCACCAAGGAGGAACCGGTCATCAACGGCCAGAAGAACTCCCATACCGACACGTCGAAGCTGAACGGGGTCTTTTGCAGCACGCTGTCGTCAGCGGTCAACTGATAGGCCTGCTGCATCCAGCACAAGCGGTTGACCAGTGCCGAATGGCGGTTGCCCGCGCCTTTCGGTTTGCCGGTCGAGCCGGAGGTGTAGATCACGTAAGCGAGGTTTTCCGGATCGATGTTCAGCTCCGGGTTGGCTTCGCTGCGACCTTCCAGCCAATCACCTTCCTGATCCAGCACCAGACTGCGCAGCCCGGCCGGAACCGGCAGTTGCGCCAGCAGATGGCTTTGGGTCAGCAGCAAGGCAATGCCGCTGTCCTCGAACATGTAGGCCAGACGATCCTGCGGATATTCAGGGTCCAGCGGCAGATACGCACCGCCCGCCTTGAGAATCGCCAACAGGCCGACGATCATTTCCAGCGAACGCTCGACCGAAATCCCAACCAGCACTTCCGGGCCGACACCGTGTTCGATCAACACCGCCGCCAGCTGATTAGCGCGGACGTTGAGTTGGGCATAGCTCAGGCGTTGCTCGCCGAACACCAGCGCCAAAGCGTCTGGCGTGGCGCGCACCTGATCTTCGATCAGCGAATGCACGCTGCGCGACAGCGGGTATTCCGTGGCGGTGGCGTTCCAGCCTTCGACAATCACGTCGCGTTCTGCGCCGTCGAGCAGCACCAGTTCGGCCAGCGGGCGTGCCGGGTCGGCCACGACGGCTTTGAGCAGGTTCAGCCAATGTCCGGCGAGGCGCTGGATGCTGCTCGCTTCGAACAGATCGGTGGCATAGGTAAAGGACGCATCCAGGCCTTCCGGGCTGTCGCCGGTGTCCAGCGCCAGATCGAACTGCGCGGTCCGGTGTTCCCAGCTCAGGCTTTGCAGGTTCAGCCCCGGCAATTGCGCGACGAGATCGGACTCGGCTTCTGTGCGGTGGTTGAACATCGCCTGGAACAACGGGCTGTGGCTCAGATTGCGTTCAGGCTGCAAGGCATCGACCAGTTGCTCGAACGGCAGGTCCTGATGCATTTGCGCGGCAATCGCGGTGTGCTTCACCTGCTGCAGCAACCGGGCAAAATCCAGTGCCGGATCGAACTCGGCCCGCAGCACCTGGGTGTTGACGAAGAAGCCGATCAGTCGCTCGATTTCCAGACGATTGCGGTTGGCAATCGGCACCCCGACGCGGATATCCGACTGACCGCTGTAACGGTGCAACAGGGTCTGGAACGAGGCCAGCAGCAACATGAACACGGTCACGCCTTCACGCCGCGCCAGCGCCTTGAGTGCGTCACCCAGCGCCGGTTCGAGGGTCACGTTCAGGCGTGCACCGCGAAAGCTCTGCACGACAGGACGCGGATGGTCGGCCGGCATTTCCAGCAGCGGTTGTTCGCTGCCCAACTGGGTCTTCCAGTACGTCAGTTGGCGTTCGCGCTCGCCGTTGTCCATCCACTCGCGCTGCCACACCGCGTAATCGGCGTACTGCACCGCCAGCGCCGGCAACTCGGCCGCGCGGCCCTGACTGAACGCCGCGTAGCAGGCGATCAGGTCTTCGATCATCACCTGCATCGACCAGCCATCAGAGACGATGTGGTGCAGGGTCAGGACCAACACATGGTCGGTGTCGCTGATGCGCAGCAAGGCCACCCGCAGCAACTCGCCTGCCAACAGATCGAACGCCTGCTGGGTCTGTTGTTCGACGAAGGTTTTGATCTGCTCTTCCGTGGCGTTGGCCAGCGTCTGCTCGTGCAACGCCACCTGCCCGCTCGGCCGGATCACTTGCTGCACGCGCCCGTCTGTATCGACAAACGCCGTGCGCAGGCTTTCGTGGCGCTGGATCAGCGCCTGGAAACTTTGCTCCAGTGCCGCACGATCGAGTTCACCGCGCAGGCGCAGCGCGGTGGGAATGTTGTAGGCGGCGCTTTGCGGGTCCATCTGCCACAGGAACCATTGACGTTCCTGTGCGTAGGACAGCGCCAGCGGTTGCTCGCGGCCGACCTGTGGAATCGGGGTTTGCGTGGTCTGTTGATCGGCATCAAGGACGCGGACAAACGCTTCCAGGCTGCTGTGTTCGAACAGCGTGCGCAGCGGCACCTGAATATCCAGCGTGCGGCGGATGCGCGACACCACCTGGGTCACCAGCAGCGAATGCCCGCCCAGTTCGAAGAAGTTGTCGGTCAGGCCGACGCGCTCAAGCTTGAGCACGTCCTGCCAGATCGCCGCGACGTGTTTTTGCAGGTCGGTCTGCGGCGCGACAAAGGTGTTTTGCAGGGTGCTGGCATCAAACTTCGGCAACGCCTTGCGTTCGAGTTTGCCGTTGGGGCTGACCGGCATTTTCTCCAGCCAGACCCAGTGCTGCGGCACCATGAACTCCGGCAGACTCTGCCCCAGATGCGCCTTGAGCTCGAGGTTTTTCGCGCTGCGCGTGGCGTCATCCGCATTCAACAGCGTTTCATCGTCGGGCACCACGTAGGCCACCAGCAACGAGCCGTCCTGAGCGATGACCACGGTCTCGCGCACGTCATCGTGTTCGGCCAGGCGCGCTTCGATTTCGCCCAGTTCGATACGCAGACCCCGGATCTTCACCTGATGGTCCATGCGCCCGGCGTACTCGATCACGCCGTCGGCGCGATACCGCGCCAGGTCACCGGTGCGGTACAGACGCTGACCGTCACCGAACGGGCTGGTGACGAAACGCTCGGCGGTCAGTGCTGGGCGACGGTGGTAACCCCGAGCCAGGCCTTCCCCGCCCAGGTACAACTCGCCAATCACACCGACCGGCAACGGCGCCAGGCTGTTGTCGAGGATGTAGGTGCTCAGATTCGCGATGGGCTGACCGATCGGCACGCTGTCGCGGCCTTCGTCGCGACAGGTCCAGTGAGTGACGTCGATGGCCGCCTCGGTCGGGCCGTACAGGTTGAACAACCCGGCGTTCGGCAGTTTGGCGAACACTTGCTGTTGCGCATCGACCTGCAACGCTTCACCGCTGCAAACGATCCGCGTCAGGCTGGTGCACTCGGCCACCGCTGGATCCTGCAGGAACGCCTGCAACATCGACGGCACGAAGTGCAGCGTGGTGATGCGCTGTTCGGTGATCACCTGAATCAGTTGCGCCGGATCACGGTGCGCGCCCGGAGCCGCGACCACCAACGACGAACCGGTCATCAACGGCCAGAAGAACTCCCACACCGACACGTCGAAACTGAACGGGGTCTTTTGCAGCACACTGTCATCGGCTGTCAGCTGATAGGCCTGCTGCATCCAGCACAAGCGGTTGACCAGTGCCGAGTGGCGGTTGCCCGCGCCTTTCGGTTTGCCGGTGGAGCCCGAGGTGTAGATCACATAGGCGAGGTTTTCCGGATCGATATTCAGCTCCGGGTTGGCCTCGCTGCGACCTTCGAGCCAGTCACCTTCCTGATCCAGCACCAGACTGCGCAGCCCGGCCGGGACCGGCAGTTGCGCCAGCAGATGACTTTGCGTCAGCAACAGCGCAATCCCGCTGTCCTCGAACATGTAGGCCAGACGATCCTGCGGGTACTCCGGATCCAGCGGTAGGTATGCACCGCCGGCCTTGAGAATCGCCAGCAGGCCGACGACCATTTCCAGCGAGCGCTCGACCGAGATGCCAACCAATACTTCCGGGCCGACACCGTGTTCGATCAACACCGCTGCCAGCTGATTGGCGCGGGCATTGAGCTGGGCGTAAGTCAGACGCTGTTCACCAAACACCAGCGCCAAGGCGTCCGGGGTGGTGCGTACCTGATCCTCGATCAACGAATGCACGCTGCGTGAAAGCGGGTATTCCGTGGCGGTGGCGTTCCAGCCTTCGACAATCACGTCGCGTTCTGCGGCGTCGAGCAACACCAGTTCGGCCAGCGAGCAACTCGCGTCGGCCACGACCGCCGCCAGCAGGTTCTGCCAATGCGCGGCCATCCGTTCGATGGTCGCGGCGCTGAACAGGTCGGTGGCGAAAGTCAGCTGTGCGCCGAGACCTTGCGGGGTCTCGAAGGTGTCCAGGCTCAGGTCGAACTGAGCGGTCTGGCTGGCCATGCTCAGCGGATCGATTTGCAGACCCGGCAGACGCGCGCCTTGCTGGGACTCGCCGGTCGCGAGGTTCTGGTGGTTGAACATCACCTGGAACAGCGGGCTGTGGCTCAGGCTGCGTTCCGGTTGCAGGGCCTCCACCAACTGTTCGAACGGCAGTTCCTGATGCGCCTGGGCGCCCATCGCCGATTGCTTGACCTGTTGCAACAGGCTGCGAAAACTCGCCTGCGGGTCAATGCGTGCCTTGAGCACCTGGGTGTTGACGAAGAAGCCGATCAGGCGCTCGGTCTCGACCCGGTTGCGGTTGGCATTGGGCACGCCGACGCTGATTTCGTTCTGGCCGCTGTAGCGGTGCAACAAGGCCTGGAACGAGGCCAGCAAGACCATGAACACAGTCATGCCTTCGCGCTGGGCGAGGGTTTTCAGACCGGCAGCCAATTGATTGTCGAGGGTTACGTCGAGCCGCTGGCCACGGAAACTCTGCACCGACGGCCGAGGAAAATCGGTCGCCAGTTGCAGCACTGAATGGTCGGTGCCCAGTTGTTCCTGCCAGTAAGCCAGTTGCCGCGCGCGCTCGCCCGCCTCCATCCAGTGCCGCTGCCAGATGGCGTAGTCGGCGTACTGGATCGGCAATTCGGCGAGGCTGACGTCACGCCCCTGAGCATAACCGGAATACAACTGCACCAGCTCTTCGACCATGACCCGCATCGACCAGCCATCGGCCGCAATGTGGTGCACGGTGACGGCCAGCACATGCTCGTCATCCGCCAGGCGCAGCAGGCTGGCGCGCATCAGCGGGCCGGTCTGCAGATCGAACGGAAGGTGTAACTGTTCGTTGATGTAGGCCTGAATCTGCTGCTCGCGTTGCGCCGGGTCCGCCGCGCTATCCAGCGCATCCACCGCGATGGTCAGCGGCAGCTGCGCGTGAATCACCTGCACAGCGCCCTCGTCGTCCTGACCGAAGGTCGTGCGCAGGCTGTCGTGACGGGCGATCACGGCGTTGAACGCACGCTCCAGCGCCGGCACGTCGAGGGCGCCGCGCAACTGCAGCGCCGTCGGGATGTTGTAGGCCGCACTGTGCGGGTCCATCTGCCAGACAAACCATTGCCGGTCCTGAGCGAACGACAACGGGATCGCGGTGAACTCCTCGCGGGTCTGCGGGATCGGCAGGTTCGCGGGAGAAACCCCTTCCTGGAGCATCTTTTCAAGATAGAGCGTGCGCTTTTCCAGGGGCAGACAAATAAACCGCCTGGCAATCTTCAGTGCGACATTCCTATCCATCAAGCCTCCTCCATTTCATCAAGCAGGGATTCCAGCTTGCTCAGTTTCAACATATCGACTTGCTCATCGGCGGCGTCCAGCTGGCTGACGAAATCGCCAAGCGCGGGGTGCTGGAAAATCAATTGCGGTGTCAGCTTCAGGCCCAGTTCCAGTTGCAGGCGCGAAACCACGGTGACGGCCAGCAAGGAGTGGCCGCCCAGTTCGAAGAAGTTGTCGTTGAGGCCGATGCGCTCCAGTTGCAGCACGTCCTGCCAGATGGCCGCCACTTGTTGTTGCAGTTCAGTGGACGGCGCGACAAAGGCCTGCTGCGCCTGGCTGGCATCGAACTTGGGCAGTGCCTTGCGTTCGAGTTTGCCGTTCGGGCTGACCGGCATTTTCGCCAGCAGCACCCAACGCAGCGGAACCATATAGTCAGGAACGTTCCGGGCGAGGTGTTCTTTAAGGCGCTGGAACAGTTCGCTGCGGCTGGCCTCGTCGGCTTCCACCAGACGGGCGTCGTTTGGCACCACATAACCCACCAGCAACGAGCCGTCCTGAGCGATGACCACGGTCTCGCGCACGTCATCGTGTTCGGCCAGACGCGCTTCGATTTCGCCCAGTTCGATGCGCAGGCCACGGATCTTCACCTGATGGTCCATACGCCCGGCGTACTCGATCACGCCGTCGGCGCGATAGCGTGCCAGGTCGCCGGTGCGGTACAGGCGCTGGCCGTCACCGAACGGGCTGGTGACAAAACGCTCGGCGGTCAGCGCCGGACGGCGGTGGTAACCCCGGGCCAGGCCTTCGCCGCCCAGGTACAACTCGCCGATCACACCGACTGGCAACGGGGCGAGGCTGTTGTCGAGGATGTAAGTGCTGAGGTTGGCAATCGGCTGACCGATCGGCACGCTGTCGCGCCCTTCGTCGCGGCAAGTCCAGTGGGTGACGTCGATCGCTGCTTCGGTCGGGCCGTAGAGGTTGAACAACCCGGCGTTCGGCAACTTGGCGAACACTTGCTGCTGCGCGTCAACCTGCAGGGCTTCGCCGCTGCACACGATCCGCGTCAGGCTGGTGCACTCGGCCACTGCCGGATCCTGCAGGAACGCCTGCAACATCGACGGCACGAAGTGCAGCGTGGTGATGCGCTGTTCGGTGATGACCTGAATCAGTTGCGCCGGATCACGGTGCACGCCCGGAGCCGCCACCACCAAGGAGGAGCCGGTCATCAACGGCCAGAAGAATTCCCACACCGACACGTCGAAGCTGAACGGCGTCTTTTGCAGCACGCTGTCTTCAGCGGTCAGCTGATACGCCTGCTGCATCCAGCACAAGCGGTTGACCAGCGCCGAGTGGCGGTTGCCCGCACCTTTCGGTTTGCCGGTCGAGCCGGAGGTGTAGATCACGTAAGCGAGGTTTTCCGGATCGATGTTCAGCTCCGGGTTGGCCTCGCTGCGACCTTCCAGCCAGTCACCTTCCTGATCCAGCACCAGACTGCGCAGCCCCGCCGGAACCGGCAGTTGCGCCAGCAGATGACTTTGCGTCAGCAGCAAGGCAATGCCGCTGTCCTCGAACATGTAGGCCAGACGATCCTGCGGGTACTCAGGATCCAGCGGCAGATACGCACCGCCGGCCTTGAGAATCGCCAGCAGCCCGACAACCATTTCCAGAGAACGCTCAACCGAAATACCGACCAGCACTTCCGGGCCGACACCGTGTTCGATCAACACCGCTGCCAGCTGATTGGCGCGAGCGTTGAGCTGGGCGTAAGTCAGACGTTGTTCACCAAACACCAGCGCCAAGGCGTCCGGGGTGGCGCGCACCTGTTCCTCAATCAGCGAATGCACACTGCGCGACAGCGGGTACTCGGTGGCCGTCGCGTTCCATTGTTCGACCTGCTGCTGTTGCTCCTCGCTGGAGAGCAATTCCAGTTGGCCCAACGCCAGAGCGCCGCCCTGCATCATCTGCGTCAGCAGGTTGTGCAAGTGTTCGCCCAGTCGCGCAATGTCGACTTCGGCAAAATGCGCACGGCCGTAGCTGAAGTGCAGCGACAGGGTGTCGCCCATGCTCACGGCGAGGGTCAACGGGTAGTTGGTCT
The DNA here is from genome assembly GCF_014863605.1 of Pseudomonas allokribbensis. NCBI lineage: Bacteria > Pseudomonadati > Pseudomonadota > Gammaproteobacteria > Pseudomonadales > Pseudomonadaceae > Pseudomonas > Pseudomonas allokribbensis. The sequence continues at coordinate 2,098,917 of NZ_CP062252.1, read as the reverse complement.
GCTCGTGGTTGGTGACGTCGGTGAAGCGCAATCCGGCCGGCGCACCTTGTTGCATGGCCTCGGACACCGGGTAGTTCTCGAACACCAAAATGCTGTCGAACAGGGCATCGCCGCCCTTGCCGGCCCAGCGCTGGATCTCGAACAGCGGCGTGTGTTCGTGCTCGCGCAGGCTCAGGTTTTGCGTCTGCACGGTGTGCAGCCACTGGCCGACACTCTGCTCGGCGCGCGGGGTGCCGATCACCGGCAGGGTGTTGATGAACAGCCCGATCTGCTGCTCGATGCCTTTGAGATCCGCCGGACGCCCGGCCACCGTCGCACCGAACGCGACCGTGTCCTGACCGCTGTAGCGTTGCAGCAACAGCAGCCACGCCGCTTGCACCAGGGTGTTGAGGGTGACTTTCTGCTCGCGGGCGAACTCGGCCAGTTGCCGGGTCGCAGCGGCATTCATGACGCGCTGATGATCGGCATACCCCACGACGGCCATCAGGTCATCACGACGGGCGATGGCCTGGGTCAGGCGGGTCGGCTCTTGCAGGTCGGCCAACTGGGTTTTCCAGAAGGACTCGCTGACGCCGCCGTCCTGACGTTGCAGCCAGGCGATGTAGTCGCGATAACGCCCCACCGATTGCGCCAGCGGCTGACCGCTGTAGCGGTGCAGCACTTCGCCCATCAACTGCGAGTTGCCCCAGCCATCCATCAGAATGTGATGGTTGGTGTAGATCAGGTGATAGGTGTCATCGTCGATGCGCACCAGACACAGGCGCAGCAACGGCGCGGCGGTCAGCTCGAAGCCCTGTTTGCGCTCCTGCGCAGCCAGTGCGTCGAGGTCGGCCTGATAGTCACGGCGACCACGCCAGTCCTGCACGCTGAACGGCAGTTCGACCTGTTTGTGCACCACCTGCACCGGGCGTTCGCCCTGCCACAGGAAACCGCTGCGCAGCACGTCATGCGCCTGCAACGCTGCCTGCCAGGCGGCACGGAAGCGCTCGACATCCAGGCCCTGCACATCGGCGCGGGTCTGATTGATGTAATCGCCCGCCTCTTCCTCGTACAGCGTGTGGAACAGCATGCCTTGCTGCATCGGCGACAGCGGGTAGATGTCTTCGATCAACGACGCCGGCAGCGGCAACCCATCGAGTTGTGTCTGGCTCAGCGGTGCCAGCGGGAAGTCCGACGGTGTCACACCGTGCACGCCGTCGCGGCAGCAATGTTCGATCAGTGCCGCCAGTTCCTGCGCGTAATCGTCGGCCAGGGCTTGAACGGTACCGCGCTCGAACATGCGCTCACTGAAGGTCCAGCCGAGGCTGAATTCGCCACCGTAAATGCCGCCGTTGAGGGTCAACGGGCTGCTGAGCAAGGCGTCCAGGCTCTGCTCCGCACCGCGTGCTTCACTGGACGGCGTAAACAGGGCTGCCTGCCCAGCATCGAAGCTGCTGTCGAACTGCCCGAGGTAGTTGAAGGTGATCGCCGGTTGCGGCAAGGCACGCAGGGTTTCACGGACCGCGTCGCTGCCCAGATAACGCAACACACCGAAGCCGATGCCTTTGTTCGGGATGGCGCGCAGTTGTTCCTTGACCGCTTTGAGCGAAGCGCCGAGCTCGGCGCTGGCAGTCAGCTTGACCGGGAACAGGCTGGTGAACCAGCCGACACTGCGGCTCAGGTCGATGTCGGCGAACAGGTCTTCGCGGCCATGGCCTTCGAGCTGAATCAGCGTCGAATCCTCACCGGTCCAACGGCTGATCACCCGTGCCAGTGCAGTCAGCAACAGGTCGTTGACCTGGGTGCGATAGGCCGCTGGCGCGTCTTGCAGCAGTTTCCGGGTCAGGTCCGCACCGAGTCGGGTCTGCACTGTGTGTTCATGACGGCTCTGCAAGCTGCCGTCGGCGTGATCCACCGGCAACTGGCTGGATACGTTTTGCAGCTGTTCGAGCCAGTAAGGTTGCTCGGCCAGCAGCGTTTCGCTGCTCGCATAAGCGTGCAGGCGCTCGGCCCAGGTTTTGAACGCGCTGGTCCGGGCCGGCAGTTTCACTGGCTGAGCGCTGCTGATTTGCTGGTAAAGCCCTTGCAGGTCTTCCAGCAGAACACGCCACGAAACGCCGTCGACCACCAGGTGATGAATCACCAGCAACAGCCGCTGAGTGCCGTCCGCCAGCGTCGCCAGTACGGCGCGCAACAACGGCCCGCCGAGGGCGAGACTGCGTTGCGCTTCAAGGCCCAGCGCTTCGAGTTCTGCGGCGTCTGCGACCTGGGTTTGCCACAGCAGATCCTCCGGCTGCTCGCCGACCGCCCGGTGTTGCGCGGTCCATTGGCCATCGACAGACGCAAACGACAAGCGCAGTGCATCGTGGTGTTCGATCAACGCGTCGAGGGCGGCCTTCAGATGCCCGGCGTCCAGGGTCTGCGAGGTGTTGAGCAGCACCGACTGGTTCCAGTGATGCGGCTCGGCCACGCCTTCTTCGAAGAACTGCAATTGCGCCGGCAGCAACAGCGACGCACCGGTGACCGGCGACTGGTCGATGACAAAACCGCCCTCGCCAACCCGCGCGACACTGGCCAGACCTTGAATGGTCTGGTGCTGGAACAGGTCTTTCGGACTGAAATGAATACCCGCCTGACGGGCGCGGCTGACCACTTGAATCGAGACGATCGAGTCACCGCCCAGTTCGAAGAAGTTGTCGGTCACACCGATTTGCGCCAGGCCCAGCACCGCTTGCCAGATGTCCACCAGCGTTTGCTCGGCGGTATTGGTTGCGGCCAGGTAATCCTGCTGCGCCTGCGCCGCATCGGGTTTCGGCAACGCATGACGATCGAGTTTGCCGTTGGGCGACAGCGGCATTTTCGCCAGGAACAACAGGTGCGTCGGCACCATGTAGTCCGGCAAGGTTTGCTGAAGCTGCTCGCGCAATGCTCGGCGCAGTTCGCTTTGCAGATCGTTGTCGGCCATGACCGGTTCGGCGTCGGTCGGCACCACGTAGGCCACCAGTTGCTGACCGCTTGGCCCGGCCACTGCCATCACCAGTGTTTCGCGGACGGTCTGGGCATCCAGCAGACGCGCTTCGATTTCACCCAGTTCGATACGAAAACCACGAATCTTCACCTGGTGGTCGACACGCCCGATGTACTCGATCACCCCGTCGGCACGGAACCGCGCCAGGTCACCGGTGCGATACAGACGTGCCCCCGGCTGCACCGAGAACGGATCCGGCATGAAGCGCTCGGCGCTCAGGTCCGGACGGTTGAAATAACCGCGAGCGAGCAATTCGCCGCCGATCATCAGCTCGCCCACCGCGCCCACCGGCACCGGTTGGCCGGCGATGTCCAGCAGGTAGATGGAACGGCCCGGCAACGCCGAACCGATCGGCAAGGTCGATGGCGTCGGCTCGGCACCGGTCACATAGTCGCCGCAATCCAGCGATGTGGCGGTCACGGTGGCTTCGGTCGGGCCGTAGGTGTTGAGCAAACGAACGTGGGCCAGACCGGCCTTGTTCCAGGCCGCCATGCCTTCGGGCGGCATCGCTTCACCGCCAGCATGCACCTGACGCAACACGCCGTAGTCACGCGGGCCGACTTCGGCGAAGTCCTTGGCCAGCATGCCCCAGTAGGCGGTGGTCAGGTCGATCACGCTGATGCGCTTGTCGAGCATCTCGGTGTAAAGGGTTTCGCTGTCCCAGATCTCGGTGCCGCGCAGCACGACCGAAGCACCGGTGATCAGCGCCGGGTACAGCTGCTCGACGAAACCGTCGAAGTTGAACGTCGAGAATTGCAGCACGCAGTCCTGCGCGGTCAACGCCATCAGGTCCACGGTCACGTAGGCGTGCTTGGTCAGCGACGCCTGATTGATCCCCACGCCTTTCGGACGTCCGGTCGAGCCCGAGGTGAACATCACGTACGCGAGGTTATCGGCCAGGGTCAGGTTCGGCAGATCAGCGCTTTCGAGCTGCTCTGGTTGACGATCAACACACAGCACCTCGACGCCTGCGACCTGCGGCAGACGCTCCAGCAAATGGCTCTGGCTCAGCAACAGCAGCAGGCCACTGTCTTCGATCATGCAGGTCAGGCGATCACTCGGGTATTGCGGGTCCAGCGGCACGTACGCGCCGCCGGCCTTGAGCACCGCCAGCAGGCTGATGATCATCTCCAGCGAACGCTCGACGGCGATCCCCACCAGCACGTCAGGACCGACGCCGCGTTGACGCAAGGTATGCGCCAGACGATTGGCCTGCTGGTTGAGTTCGGCGTACGTCAGACGCTGATCGGCAAAGTACAGCGCAACCTGATCCGGCGCGCGTTGTACTTGCTGTTCGAACAATTGATGCACGTGCAGCGCAGTTGGGTAGTGCCCGGCGCAATAACCCCAATCGTTGAGCGCCAGCTCCCGTGAAGCCGCGTCGAGCAGTTGCAGGTCGCCCAGGCAACGTTGATCGGAACCGCCGGCCATCTGCATCAGCACGTGGTTCAACTGAGCGCCCAGTTGCTCGACGGTGGCATCGGCAAAGTGTTCGCGGTCAAAGCTGTAATGCACTTCCAGCGTGCCTTCCAGGCTTACGCCCAGGGTCAGCGGGTAGTTGGTCTGTTCGTGGTTGGCCACCGGGCCGAAGCGCAGACCTTGCGGTGCGCCCTGCTCCAGCGCCTGGGCAATCGGGTAGTTTTCGAACACCAGAATGTTGTCGAACAGCGCTTCACCGCCCTGCCCGGCCCAACGCTGGATATCGAACAGCGCGGTGTGTTCGAACTCGCGCAACGCGAGGTTTTGCGCCTGCACCGCTTGCAGCCAGCTGCCGAGCGATTGCTCGGGACGTGGACTGGCGATCACCGGCAAGGTGTTGATGAACAGACCAATCTGTTGCTCGATCCCCGGCAAGTCTGCCGGACGCCCCGCCACGGTGGCGCCGAACGCGATGCTGGCCTTGCCGGTGTAGCGTTGCAGCACCAGCAGCCATGCAGCCTGGACGAAGGTGTTGACGGTGACTTTGGAAGCACGGGCGAACTCACCCAGACGCGCGGTCTGCTCGCTGTCCAGCACGCGATAATGGTCGCCGTAGCCTTGCACCGCCGGTGCATCTTTCGGCCGGGCGATGGCATGAGCCAGGCGCGTCGGCTCGTCCAGCGTACGCAACGCCGGCAGCCAGAACGCCTCGCTCGCCGCCGCGTCCTGACGCTGCAGCCAGCCGATGTAATCGCCGTAGCGACCTGCGTGCGCGGCACTGAACTTGCCGCTGTAGCGTTGCAGCACTTCGCCGAGCAACTGCGAGTTGCTCCAGCCATCCATCAGGATGTGGTGGTTGGTGTAGATCAAGTGATGACGCTGATCATCAATACGTACGATCACCAGACGCAGCAGGGTCGACGCATTCAGGTCCAGGCTTTGACGCTCGGCGTCGGCCAGGGTCTGCAACGCGTCTTCCCGATGCGGCTGCGCGCGCCAGTCGTGCAGGCTGTAAGGCATTTGCGCGTGCTTGCTGACCACTTGCACCGGCGCATCCAGCTCGCCCTGCCAGACGAACCGCGTACGCAGAATGTCGTGCGCATCGACGGCGGCCTGCCAGGCCTGATGGAAACGCTCGGGGTCGAGGCCTTCGACGTCCAGGCGCATCTGGTTGATGTAGTTGCCGGTGGATTCTTCATACACCGCGTGGAACAGCATGCCCTGCTGCATCGGCGACAGCGGATAAACGTCTTCGATCAGCTGTGGCACCAGCGGCAAGCCGTCCAGTTGAGCCTGGCTCAAACGTGCCAGCGGGAAGTCCGACGGCGTGACACCGTGATGATCGGCCTGGCAGCAATGCGCGATCAGCGCTTGCAGCTCCTGGGCGTAATCATCGGCCAGACGCTGAATCGTTGCCTCATCGAACATCTCATGGCTGAACGTCCAGCCCAGGTTCAGTTCGCCGCCATACACCTGGCCGTTGAGCGCCAACTGGTTGGCCAGCGGCGCATTGGCATTCAGTTCATCGCCCGCCGCTTCGCTGGACGGCACGAACAGCGCGCCATCGGCGGCGTCGAAGCTGCCATCGAACTGGCCCAGGTAGTTGAAGGTCAGGCGCGGAACCGGCAGTTGCGCGAGGGAGGCGCGATCGGCCTGCTCGCCCAGATACGCCAGCGCTCCAAAACCGATGCCCTTGTTGGGGATCGCGCGCAGTTGTTCCTTGATCTGTTTCAGCGACGCGCCCAGCTCTGCAACCGGCGTCAGCTTGGCCGGGTACACGGTGGTGAACCAGCCCACGGTTCGGGTCAGGTCGATGCTGTCGAACAGCTCTTCACGGCCATGGCCTTCGAGTTGAATCAACGCACTGTCGGCGCCGGTCCAGCGCACCATCACGCGGGCCAGTGCGGTCAACAGCAAGTCATTGACCTGGGTGCGATAGGCCGCCGGAGCGTCCTGCAGCAACTGACGGGTCAGGGCCTTGTCCAGACGGGTGCGCACGGTCAGCGCGTGACGGTTTTGCAGGCCACCGTCGGCGTTGTCCAGCGGCAGCGCGACATCGACACCTTGAAGCTGCTCCTGCCAGTACGCCAGTTCGGAGCGCAGCTCGCTGCTGCGGGCGTAGGTTTGCAGGTGCTCGGCCCAGGCCTTGGCGGCGCTGGTTTTCGCCGGCAATTGCAGGGGCTCGCCCGCTGCGATCTGCCGGTAAGCGCTTTGCAGATCATCGAACAGAATCCGCCACGACACGCCGTCCACCACCAGGTGATGGATCGCCAGCAGCAACCGCTGGCTGCCGTCGTCGAGGTTTGCCAGCACTGCACGCAGCAACGGCCCGGCTTGCAGATCGAGGCTGCGTTGCGCCTCGTTGGCCACCGCTTCCAGCGCAGCGGCATCGGCTACATCAACACTCCACAACAGAGCGTCGTTGCGGCTGTCGAGACTGCGGTACTCGGCGTGCCAGCCATCGGCCTGCTCGACGAAACTCAGGCGCAGGCCATCGTGGTGCGCGACCAGCGCGCCCAGTGCCTGCTCCAGTGCCGCCGCCTGCAACGGCTGAGTCGGCTTGAGCATCACCGCCTGGTTCCAGTGCTGACGCTCAGGGATGTCCTGTTCGAAGAAGGCCTGTTGCACCGCCAGCAACGGCAGCGCGCCGGTCACCGGGCCCTGATCGATGGCTTGCGCCTGCTCGCCCACCTTGGCCACCGCCGCCAGTGCAGCGATGGTCTGGTGCTGGAACAGGTCTTTCGGAGTGAAGCGGATCCCGGCCTGCCGCGCACGGCTGACCACCTGGATCGAGATGATCGAATCGCCACCCAGTTCGAAGAAGTTGTCGCTGACACCCACCTGCTGAAGTTTCAGCACGTCCTGCCAGATCGTCGCCAGTTGCTGCTCCAGCACGGTTTGCGGCGCAACGTAGGCTTGTTGCAATTGGCTGACGTCCGGTTTCGGCAGGTTCTTGCGATCAAGTTTGCCGTTCGGTGTCAGCGGCATGCGCTCCAGACGCAGCACATAGGCCGGCACCATGTGCGCCGGCAGTGTGGCTTTGAGTTGCTCGCGCAGGTCTTCAGCGAAATCTTCGCGCGCCGAATCACCGACCACGTAGGCCACCAGACGCTTGCCGCTGCCGGCGCTGCCTTCCTGCGCCACGACCACCGCTTCGCGCACGCCGTCGAGGGCTTGCAGGCAGGCTTCGATTTCCCCCAGTTCGATCCGGAATCCACGGATCTTCACCTGATTGTCGATGCGATCCAGGTAGTCGAAAGTGCCGTCGGCACGCTGGCGCACCAGGTCGCCGGTGCGGTACAGCAAACCGCCGGTGTGGCTGAACGGATCCGCGACGAAACGCTCGGCCGTCAGCCCCGGACGGTTGAGGTAACCACGCGCCAGGCCCGTGCCGCCGAGGTACAACTCGCCAGCCATGCCTTGCGGCAACAGGTTCAGATCGGCGTCGAGCACATAGGCGCTGCGGTCGCCGATACGGCTGCCGATCGGCGCGTAGGCCGCACCGCACGGCACTTCGCGACCGGCCTTCCAGATCAGCGGCGTGACCACGGTTTCGGTCGGCCCGTAACCGTTGATGATGTAGTCCGGATCGAGGGCGCGTTTGACCCGTTCGAAACTGGCGCTCGGCACCGCGTCACCACCGAAGCAGTAGATGCGCACCTTGGGTGGATTGCCCTCGCGCTCGGCGTGTTCGGCCAGTTGTTGCAAGTACACCGGCGGGAACGCGACCACGGTCACACCGTGTTCGCGCATTGCGTTGTACGTCTGCTCCGGCGTCCACAATGTATCGTCGCGGATCAGCAGCGAGGCGCCGTGGGTCAGGCTGGTCAGCCAGCGCTCGTGAGCACCGTCGAAGGCGAACGACATGAAGTGGAATTCGCAGTCGCTGTCACGCATTTCATAACGCTGACCGATGGCCTGGCAGTGCATCGCCAACGGGCCATGGGCAACGCTGACGCCCTTCGGATTACCGGTGGAACCGGAGGTGTAGATCACGTAGGCGAGGTTGTCCGGATCGAGCTGCACCTGCGGTGCCTTGATCGGCCACTCGCGCAAGTCGAGGCGATCCAGTTCCAGCACCGGCACCGATTCGGCGACCGGCAATTGCGCCGACACCGACGAATCGCTGATCAGCAACGCCAGCCCCGAATCCTCGATCAGGTACGCCAGACGCTCGCGCGGATAACTGGTGTCCAGCGGCACATAGGCACCGCCCGCCTTGAGCACGGCCAGCAAGGCAACAATCACCGATTCGCTGCGCGGCAAGGCCACGCCGACCCGGGTTTCGGCACCGACACCGCGTGCCATCAGCGCGTGGGCCAGTTGATTGGCGCGCTGATCGATCTCGCCATAGCTGAAGTGCTGACCGTTGAAAATCACCGCAGTGCGCTGCGGACGCTCGGCGGCCAAGGCGCTGATCCGCTGATGTACAGCGACGTCCACCGGGTACGGCTGCGGGTGGTTATCGGCTTGTTGGCGGGCGTGTTCCCCGGCATCGGCCAGGGCGATTTCACCGAGGCTGCGCTCGGCGGACACGGCAAACTGCTCAAGCAATTGCAGCAGGTGCGCGCTGATGCCTTCGATGGCGGCGTGGGCGAAATGGCCACGGTCGAAGCTGTAGTGCAGCGCCAGTTGCTCACCGAGGGTGACGGCGACGCTCAACGCATAGTGGGTCTGTTCCAGGTTGGCGACTTCGCCGAACACCACGCCCTGGTCGGCGCCTTGCTTCAGGGCCTGGGCAATCGGGTAGTTTTCGAACACCAGGATGTTGTCGAACAGCACTTCACCGCCCTGCCCGGCCCAACGCTGAATGTCCGCCAGCGGCGTGTGCTCGAAATCGCGCAGGCCGAGGTTTTGCCCCTGCACGGCTTGCAGCCAGTGGCCCACGCGTTGATCGGGACGCGGCGCACCAATCACCGGCAAGGTATTGATGAACAGTCCAACTTGCTGCTCGATGCCCGGCAGATCCGCCGGACGCCCGGCAACCGTGGCCCCGAACGCCACGGCTTCGTGACCGGTGTAGCGTTGCAGCAACAGCAGCCACGCGGCCTGGATCAAGGTGTTGACGGTGACTTTCTGCTGGCGGGCGAAGGTTTCCAGCACACGGGTTTGCGCCACGTCGAGAGTCTGGAAGTGATCGCCGTGACCGCTCTGGCTGTCGCTGGTCGAGGCCACGCGGGCCAGACGGGTCGGCTCTTGCAGGGCGGCCAGTTGCTCGCCCCAGAAGTTTTCGCTGAGTCGAGCGTCCTGACGTTGCAGCCAGGCGATGTAGTCGCGATAGCGTCCGCCGGCATTCGCCGGAATCTGCCCGCTGTAGCGCTGCAACACTTCGCCGAGCAACTGCGAGTTGCTCCAGCCATCCATCAGGATGTGGTGATGGGTGTAGATCAGGTGCCACTGCTCGGCGTCGGTCTGCACCAGCACCAGACGCAGCAGCGGCGCGCAGGTCAGGTCGAAGCCTTGTTGGCGCTCGGCATCGGCCAGCGCCGCGAGGGCTTGTGGCTGATCGTCACGGGAGCGCCAGTCCAGCGCGGTGAACGGCAATTGCACCTGCTTGTGGACGATTTGCACCGGCTCGGCCAGCTCGCCCTGCCAGACAAACCCGCTGCGCAGGATGTCCTGGGCATCGACGGTGGCTTGCCACGCATCGCGGAAACGCTGTGGATCGATGCCTTGAACGTCGACGCGCATCTGGTTGATGTATTCGCCCGCCGCTTGCTCGTACAGGGTATGGAACAGCAGACCCTGCTGCATCGGCGACAGCGGATAGAGATCGTCCAGCTCACCGGCCGGCACCGGCAGCGCATCGAGTTGCGCCTGCGTCACGCGCGCCAGCGGGAAGTCCGACGGTGTCGCTTGCGGCGCTTCGAGCGCACAGCAATGGTCGATCAAAGCGTTGAGTTCAAGGGCGTATTGATCCGCCAGTTGCTGCACGGTCGCCGCGTCGAACATCTCACGGCTGAAGCCCCAGTTCAGCGCCAGCTCGCCGCCGTACACCTGGCCTTCGACCGTCAGCCAGTTGGCCAGCGGCGCCGAAGGATCCTGCGCCGCACCGCCACCCTCACCGGACGGCACAAACAGTGCCGCCTCATCGAACTGACGGTCGAACTGGCCGAGGTAGTTGAAGGTGATACGCGGTTTGACGTCGCTGTTCAGTGACGCCGCCGTTTGCGCGTCCGCCAGATAACGCAGTGCGCCGTAGCTCAGGCCTTTGTCCGGCACGGCACGCAGTTGTTCCTTGATGGCTTTGATCGAAGCGCCCAGGTTGTCCGCCGGGCGCAGATTGACCGGGAACAGGCTGGTGAACCAGCCAAGGGTGCGGGTCAGGTCGACGTCATCGAACAGGTCTTCGCGACCGTGACCTTCCAGTTGAATCAGGGTGCTGGCCTGGCCGCTCCAGCGGCAGACCACGCGGGCCAGCGCGGTCAGCAGCAGGTCGTTGACCTGGGTGCGATAGGCCGCCGGGGCCTGTTGCAGCAACTTGCGGGTCTGTTCGGCGCTGAGCTTGAGCTCGACCTTGTCTTCGAAACGGTTTTCCAGTGCGCCGTCAGGACGCTCGCAAGGCAGTTCGGCATGCGGTGCATCACGCAGTTGCGCCTGCCAGTAATCGAGGCTTTCGGCGAAAGTCGGCAGGTGCCCTTGCAAGCGTGCGACCCACTGCTGATACGAACTGGTCTTGCCTGGCAAGGCGCCAACCGCGCCGCGCAAGGCGTGGGTGTAGGCAGCTTGCAGGTCTTCCAGCAAAACGCGCCACGACACGCCGTCGATCACCAGGTGATGCGCGACCAGCAGCAAACGCTGGCTGCCATCCGCCAGATTCACCAGCATCGCGCGCAGCAAAGGACCGTTGCTCAGGTCCAGGCTGCGCTGGGCTTCATCGCACAAGGCCTTGAGGTCTTCCAGCGATTGCGCGTTGCGCTGCCACAACACCGACTCGCCGGTTGGCGCGGCATACGCCTGCTGCCAACCTTCGGCGCTCGACTCGTAGCGCAGACGCAGCGCATCGTGATGGTTGAGCAACTGGCTCAGCGCGCGATCCAGCGCGCCAGCGTCAACAGGCTGCTGCGCCGTCAGCAACAGCGACTGGTTCCAGTGCTGACGCTGAGGAATGTCTTGCTCGAAGAACCACTGCTGCACCGGCGCCAGTGCCACGGCACCCACGGCCGGGCCTTGGTCGATCAAGGTCTGCTGACCCTGACGGGCGACTTGCGCGAGGCTGCGGATGGTCTGGTGCTGGAACAGTTCTTTGGGGCTCAGCACGATCCCGGCCTGACGGGCGCGGCTGACCACTTGCATCGACACGATGGAGTCGCCGCCGAGTTCGAAGAAGTTGTCTTCGAGGCCGACGTTTTCAATCGACAACACGTCCTGCCAGATCGCCGCCAGGGCTTTTTCCAGTGCGCTGCGTGGCGCGACGTGTTCGCGTTGTTGCTGGCTGCCATCGACGGCCGGCAACGCTTTGCGATCGAGTTTGCCGTTGGGCGTCAGCGGCAATTGTTCGAGGAACAGCAGGTACGCCGGCACCATGTAGTCCGGCAAGTGTTGGCGCAGCGCCGCTTTCAGGGTTTCGCGCAGGCTCGCCTGGGCATCGGCATCCGCCGCCAGCACGGCCGCGTCGGTCGGCACGATGTAGGCCACCAATTGTTGGCCGCTGGCGCCTTCCTGAGCCAGCACTGCCAGCTCGCGCACCGCGTCCTGCTGCAACAGCCGCGCTTCGATCTCGCCGAGTTCGATGCGGAAACCGCGGACCTTCACCTGATGGTCGATCCGGCCGACGTATTGCAGCGCGCCATCGGCCTGATAACGGGTCAGGTCGCCGGTGCGGTACAGACGTTCGCCGTTGTTGGCGAATGGATTGGGCACGTACTTCTCGGCGGTCATCGCCGCACGACCCAGATAGCCACGAGTGATGCCGGCGCCCGCCAGATACAGCTCGGCCGCCGCGCCCTGCGGCACCGGTTGCAGATCAGCGTCCAGCAGGTAGCTGGCGGTGCCGGTCAGTGGTCGACCGATGCTCGGCGTACCGCCCGCCGAACGACGGGTCCAGGTCGAATACGTGGTATCTTCCGACGGGCCGTACAGGTCATAGACGTGCTCGACGCTGGCCTGCTGATACAGCGCTTCCACCAGGCTTTGCTTCAGCGGCTCGCCCGCGAGGTTGATGATGCGCACGCTCGACGGGATCGCCCCGTCGCGCTGCAAGGCATTGATCGCCGAAGGCACGGTGTTGATCAACCGCACCTGATCGCGTGCCGGCAGTTGCGGCAACTCCAGGGCATTGCGCGCGATGATCACCGAACCGCCGTTGGCGAGGGTGACAAACAGCTCCCACACCGACAGGTCGAAGCACACCGACGTCGACGCCAGCACACCTTGGATGTCATCACGGCTGTAGACCGTGCGCGACCAGTCGATCAAGGCCTGCACGTTGCGGTGCGCGATGGCCACGCCTTTTGGTTTGCCGGTGGAACCGGAGGTGTAGATCACGTAAGCGAGGTTGTCCGGCGTCACCGCCGTGACGGGCGCACTGGACGGATACGCCGCCAGTTCGGCGGCGATCCGGTCCAGCAACAGGACTTGGGTTTCGGCGCTGACGGAAAGCGTCTCGGCCACGGCCTGCTCGGTCAGCAGCACCAGCGCGCGACTGTCTTCAAGCATGTAGGCGACGCGGTCGGCCGGGTAATCCGGGTCCAGCGGCACGTAGGCGCCGCCGGCCTTGAGCACCGCCAGCAATGCCACCAGCAAGCTGTCGGAACGCTGCATGGCGACGCCGACCCGCACTTCCGGGCCAACGCCGCATTCGATCAGTTTGTGCGCCAGCGCATTGGCCCGCGCATCGACCTCGACGTAGGTGAAGGTTTGCTCGCCAAAGGTCACGGCCAGCGCGTCCGGCTGGGCGGTAACTTGTTGCTCGATCAAGCGATGGATGCTCGACGCCTCGGCAGTGCTGGCCTGCGCGCTGTTCCAGTCGAACACCATGCGTTGGTATTCGGCCGCTTCCAGCAGCGGCAGATCGCTAATGCGCTGATTGCTGTTCTGCACCATGCCGCGCAGCAGATTCAGCCAGTGCTGCGCCATGCGCGTGATGGTCTGCGGGTCGAACAGATCGTTGGCGTAGGTCAGCGCGGCGTGCAGCCTGCCGCCCTTCTCGTAAGTGTCCAGGGTCAGATCGAACTGGGTGGTGCGACCCTGCCATTCGATGACGCCCAGCTCCAGCCCGGACGCGGTGCTCACCGTGCTGATGTCGGCGACTTGCGGCTGATGGTTGTACATCACCTGAAACAGCGGCGTGTGGCTGAGGCTGCGTTCCAGTTTCAGCGCTTCGACCAGCCGCTCGAACGGCAAGTCCTGATGAGCCTGGGCACCGAGTGCGGTCTCTTTGACGACGCGCAACAGATCGCCGACGCGCGTCTGCCCGTCCAGTTCGGTACGCAGAACCTGGGTGTTGACGAAGAAGCCAATCAGGCCTTCGATTTCACCCCGGTTGCGGTTGGCGATCGGCACGCCGACGCGAATGTCCGATTGCCCGGTGTAGCGATGCAGCAACACGTTGAAGGCGCCGAGCAGCAACATGAACAAGGTGATGTTGTGCTGCTGGGCGCTGCTGCGCAGTTGTTCCGCCAGCGCGCCGTCGATGGCGAATTCGTAGCGCGTGCCGCGATAGCTCGGCATTGCCGGGCGCGGGTGATCGGTTGGCAGCTCCAGCACCGGGTGCTCATTGCCCAGTTGCGCCTGCCAGTATTCCAGCTGCCGCGCCTGCTCGCCCGCTTCCAGCCAGCGGCGCTGCCACAGTGCGTAGTCGCTGTACTGGATCGGCAACGGCACCAGTTGCGGCGACTGCCCGGCTTCATGGGCGTCATAGCAACGGATGAACTCGTCGATCAGCACGTTCATCGACCAGCCATCGGAAACGATGTGGTGCAGGGTCAGCAGCAGCACGTGCTCCTGTTCGTCGAGCTTGAGCAACTTGACCCGCAGCAGCGGGCCGACGGCCAGATCGAATGGCTGCAAGGATTGTTGCTGAGCGGCGTCGGCCACTGCGACTTCGCGCTCGGGCGCGGCGAGACCGCTGAAATCCACGTGCTCAATCACCAGCGGCGCTTCGGCCGGCACTTGCAGCAGACTGTCGTCGGCCTGTCGCTGGAACACCGTGCGCAGGGTTTCGTGACGCGCCATCAGGCTGGCAAACGCCGCCTCGAGCGCAGTCAGACTCAGGCGCCCCGTCAGGCGCACCGCACCCGGCAAGTTGTAGGCGCCGCTGTGCGGGTCCAGCTGCCAGAGAAACCACATGCGCTGCTGCGCGTAGGACAGCGCCTGCCGATCATCGGCCTCGACCCCTTGGGGAATCGGAAAACGGGCGAAATCCACGCCCTCCTTGTGCAGGGCCGCGAGGAACATCTGGCGCTTTTCCAGGGGCAACCCGATAAACCGGCGAGCAAGTTTCAAGGAGTCTTCAGCATTCATTTCTTGGTATCCGAATCAGTAGGCTGGCAGCACAAAGGCACGTCGTCCCTATAAAACGAATGCAAAGCGGAAAAATTAGCGATTGAGAAGAACTATCAGAAGGGAGGTGAAGCGGGGATTTGCGGGCGATAAAAAACCCTGCGGGAGCAAGCCTGCTCGCCCCTCACAGGGTTCCGGACAGCAATGAATTCGGGTTAAACGGCGGCCATCAAGCCGTGCCGACGATGATGCACATCGAGTTGATCCTTGATCACCCGCAGCACCTTGGCTTCGTGTTCATGAATGAAGAAGTGCCCGCCGGCCAGCATGTCCACCGAGAAGCTGCCACGGGTTTCCTTGCTCCAGCCGATCAACTGCTCCGTAGTCGCTTTGTCGGCCTTGCCGCCCAGCACATGCACCGGGCAGTTGAGCAGCGGCCGCTGCAACGGCTGGAATTTGCCGCAGAGCAGGAAATCGGCGCGCAGGATCGGCAGCGTCAGGCTCATCAGCTCCTGATTGGCCAGCACTTCCTCGCTGGTGCCGTTGAGCGTGCGCAGTTGATCGATCAGTTCCGCATCCGTCTTCGGCTCGGCAAAGCCGCGGTCGTAGTCGGCGCGCAACGTCGGCGCCGCAGTGCCCGAGGCGAACAGCGCCACCGGTTCCGGGCAACCCAATGCGCGCAAGGCGTGAGCGATTTCGCAGGCCAGCAAGGCACCCAGGCTATGGCCGAACAGTGCGTAAGGGGCCTTGAGTGTCGGGCGCAGTTCCCTGGCCAGTTGCATGGCCAGCGCCCGCATGTCGGTGTGCAGCGGTTCGCCGAACCGGGCGCCACGCCCCGGCAATTCCACCGGTTGCAATTGCAGCCACTGCGGCAGCTTCGGCCGCCAGCGGCTGTAGACCATGGCACTGGCGCCGGAATACGGCAGGCACAGCAGGGTCAACTTGGTCACCACGCATCCCTCGGAAAAATGTCTCTTCAAAGGGTACGGATCACCGGCCGGGCAAATTAGTCGGTGGCGTTAAATTTCCCCACCCGGCTCACGCCCACGGGCACATTTCATTTCAGGTGGCGGAAGCTCTGCACCGCCGAACACAACACCACCGCACCCGCTGCAATCGCCAGCCAGAAGCCGCTGCGAGCACCGAATGCATCCACCAATGCACCGGAACCGGCGGCGCCGATGGCCACGCCGATGCTCAGGCCGGTCACCAACCAGGTCAGGCCTTCGGTGAGTTTGGCCGGCGGCACGATGCGTTCGATCAGCGCCATCGCCACGATCAGGGTTGGCGAGAAGAACAGCCCGGCGATGAACACCGCCACGGACAACCCGAAAATATTGGTCGCCAGCAGCAACGGCAGCGTGGTCACCGCCGTCGCCAGGCCGCCATACAGAAACAGGCGCGGCAACGGCAGTTTCGAGCGCATCGCACCAAACGCGATGCCCGCCAGACAGGAACCGATGGCGTACACCGACAACACGATGCTCGCCGCTGCCGGTTGCCCTTGTTGCTGGGCGAACGCAACGCTGACCACATCGACCACGCCGACGATCATGCCCATGGCGACCATCAACAGCAGCAGCCATTGCACGTCGGTCGAACGAATGATCGAGCCTTGATGCTCTGATTCGTGGGGATGCACCGGCGGCTCGGTGCTGCGCTGGGCGACAAACGCCGTCACACCGATCGCCAGCATCAACAGCGCCGCCAGCGGCCCGGCCTCGGGAAACACGCCGACGCACAGCCCCACCGACAGCGGCGGCCCGACGATAAAGCAGACTTCGTCGAGCACCGATTCCAGCGCATACGCCGTCTGCAATTGCGGCTGACCGCGATAGATTTCCGTCCAGCGCGCCCGCACCATCGCCGACATGCTCGGCATGCAACCGGCCAAAGCAGCGCAGATGAACAGCGTCCAGGTCGGCGCCTGCAAACGGGTGCACAGCAGCAACATCAGCAACGCCCCGCCACCGATCAGCGCCGACACCGGCAGAATCCGCCCCTGACCGTAACGGTCCACCAGCCGCGACACCTGCGGTGCGCAGAACGCCGTGGCCAAGGCAAAGGTCGCCGCCACCCCGCCTGCCAGCGCATAGCCGCCGGTCAATTGCGAGAGCATGGTGATCACGCCGATGCCAGTCATGGAAATCGGCATGCGCGCGATCATCCCGGCCATCACAAAGGCCCGGGCGCCGGGGGCGTTGAACAGTTCGCGGTAAGGGTTTGCCATCGGATACAGCCTCATCAGGGGCGGCCAACTTGCCACAAAGCCTGACGGGCGGGAAAGCGAGGAATTGTTGGTGGAATGTGAAGTCCCTGTGGCGTGCAAGGCCAATCGCTGCCGCGCAAAGCTGTCGATCATTTCATGTACGCGGATGAACTCTCGCCGCCGGCCATCAGTCAGCTAGGTAAGCCTTCGCCTCGGAGCCAGACGACCATGGCCGAGCATCACCCTGAACGACAAAGCCCCATCGACGCCCACGGCATCATTGGCGACATGCGCAGTGCGGCGCTGGTCAATGACAAGGGCAGCGTGGATTTCTTCTGCTGGCCGGAGTTCGACAGCCCGTCGATCTTCTGTTCGCTGCTGGATACGCCCGACGCGGGGATTTTCCAGTTGGCCCCGGACCTGCCCGATGCCCGGCGCGAGCAGATTTACCTGCCGGACACCAACGTCCTGCAAACCCGCTGGCTCAGCGATCACGCCGTGGTGGAAATCACCGATCTGCTGCCCATTGGCGACAACGATGAGGCGTTACCGGTTTTGATCCGCCGGGTTCGGGTGGTCAGCGGGCAGGCAACGTTTCACCTGCGCTGCGCCGTTCGACATGACTACGCCCGTGCTGAAACTCGCGCAGTCGTCGATAAAAAGGATGTGCTGTTCAGCGCCAGCGGGCAGCCGACACTGCGGCTGGCCTCGGATCAAACCTTGAGCGTCGATCAGGAAGCAGCAGTCGCGCAATTCACCCTCAAACAAGATCAGACCGCCGCGTTCATGCTCGGCGCCAGCGACGATCCGCGCTTCGCCGAAGGGGCCGCCAAGCTGTGCATCGAGCGCACGCTGAAGTTCTGGCGTGACTGGATCGGTCAGTCCAACTATCGAGGTCGCTGGCGGGAAATGGTCAACCGCTCGGCCCTGGCCCTGAAGCTGCTGACCTCGCGCCAACACGGCGCAATCCTCGCCGCCGCCACGTTCGGCCTGCCAGAAACACCCGGCGGCGAACGCAACTGGGACTATCGCTACACCTGGATCCGCGACGCCTCTTTCACCGTCTACGCCTTCATGCGCCTGGGCTTTGTCGACGAAGCCAACGGCTACATGCGCTGGCTGCGCGGGCGGGTCAGCGATTGCAGCGGCCAGTCGATGAAGTTGAACACCCTCTACGCCATCGACGGCCGCCAGGAACTGCCGGAAACCGAACTCACGCATTTGTCCGGGCATGGCGGCGCGAAACCAGTGCGCATCGGCAATGGCGCGTACGATCAGATTCAACTGGATATCTTCGGCGAACTGATGGACGCCGTTTATCTGGTCAACAAGTACGGCGACGCGATTTCCCACGAAGGCTGGAAACATGTGATGGAAGTGGTCGATCAGGTGTGTGAGACCTGGCAGACCAAAGACGTAGGCATCTGGGAAATGCGCGGTGAGCAACATCACTTTCTGCACTCGCGACTGATGTGCTGGGTGGCGCTGGACCGGGCGATCCGCCTGGCCTCGAAACGTTCGCTGCCGGCACCTTTCGCTCGTTGGGACCAGACCCGTCAGGCGATTCATGCCGACATCTGGGACAACTTCTGGAATGAAGAACACGGGCATTTCGTGCAGTACCAGGGCGGCACCGCACTGGATGGCTCGATGCTGCTGATGCCGCTGGTGCGCTTCGTCAGCGCAAAGGATCCGCGCTGGCTCGCGACGCTTGAAGCCATCGAAAAACACTTGGTGCGCGACGGCATGGTTTACCGCTATCGCAATGACGATACGGGGATCGATGGATTATCGGGCACCGAAGGCGCTTTCGCCGCCTGCTCGTTCTGGTACGTCGAATGCCTGGCCCGCGCTGGACAGGTGGAAAAGGCCCACCTGGAATTCGAGCAACTGCTGCGTTATGCCAATCCGTTGGGACTATATGCGGAGGAATTCGACAACCGTGGACGGCATCTGGGCAACACGCCCCA
This sequence comes from Pseudomonas allokribbensis, assembly GCF_014863605.1. Taxonomy (NCBI): domain Bacteria; kingdom Pseudomonadati; phylum Pseudomonadota; class Gammaproteobacteria; order Pseudomonadales; family Pseudomonadaceae; genus Pseudomonas; species Pseudomonas allokribbensis. The sequence goes on along the minus strand of NZ_CP062252.1, from coordinate 2,079,869 downwards.
GGCATTGACCCATCTGGCGTTGATCAGCGCGGCGAGTTTTCTCGATCGCAAGTTGAGTGGGGAGAAGAATTACTGGCAGCCGTGAATGAAGGTTTCCTTATATTCCTCACCCGGCTATCCCCTATGAAAACATGCTCTAGGGAGGAAGAATCGTGATCGCCCACAGGTTTCTAAAATGAGGGCTGCCCCACAATTTTTTGGCTACACAGAACAAAATGCGGTTTGGACGGGGCGCTGACCGGAGCGTCATCATGCAACCTCAAACTGTCCTGGAGCTTTTCAAACAAAACGTTAAACAGTTTCCCCATCACATTGCCATCCGCAGTCCTGAACGACAGGTCACTTACGCTGAACTCGATTGCGAAAGTGACAAAGTCGCCTGTTTTCTGAATCAGAACGCCGTCAAACAGGGCCAACGGGTGCCCATTATCGGGCATCGCTCCATCGAGCTGATCGTCGCTCAGCTTGGGGTCATCAAGTCCACTGCCTGTCATGTACCGATCGATGCGCGTCTACCGGATAACCGCAAGCGCAGCATCATTGATCAATGCGCGGCTGACATCGTACTGGTGACTGACAGCGACGATGCCACGGATTGCGCAGTACCCAAGTGTTCCATCAAGGCAATTATGGAGGCCCCGTCATCCGCTGCCCCTCTATCGCTCATACCCAAGGCCGAGGATGTCGTTTACGTGATTTTCACGTCTGGCACGACGGGCCAGCCCAAAGGGGTCGAGATTGAACACCATTCGTTGCTGAATCTTATCGAATGGCATAACGACCGCTTTGCGATGAGCCGCGATTGCCGTACGACATTAATGGTCGGCGTTGGCTTTGACGTGTCGCAATGGGAGATCTGGGCAGCGCTGTGCGCAGGCGCCAAGCTGTACATCCTGCCGGACGAAATACGCAGCAGCGCTCCTGATTTGTACGATTTCTACTGCGAACACTTGATCACTCATGCCTATGTTCCGACGGTTCTGGTCAGTGAACTGGTCCGGCGTCCCCACACCTCGAATCTGGTTTTGCAGTATCTGTTTACAGCGGGTGAAAAACTGCCGTCCATCGATACTCAACACCTGCACTACAAAGTGGTGGATTACTACGGTCCCACGGAAGTGACGATCTATGCAACGTGTCGGGTTTACGATCAGGCCGGTGATCACGGCGTGTCATCGATAGGGTTTCCCGTCGCTGACACGAGAGTGTTCATTCTGGATGAAACACTCAAGCCGGTTTCGGCGGGAGAGACTGGCGAGCTGTTCATCAGCGGCCCATCCCTGGCGCGCGGTTACCTGTCCAGCCCGGAACTGACCGCGCGGCGCTTCATCACATTGCCGTTCTGCAACCTGCGGGCTTATCGCACCGGCGACCTCGCACGCTTCCTGCCGGACGGCAGCGTTCAGTACCTGGGGCGTAACGACGACCAACTGAAGATTCGCGGCTATCGGATTGAACTGGGCGATGTGGAGGCAGCTCTTTTGCGTCAGCCCGGTGTGAAAACGGCAGTCGTCTGGGTGGACGCGAACGAAGGGCCGGCCGGCAAACGCCTGATTGCGTTCGTGGTGCCCACTGCAGATGCACAGACACGCGATCTGATCAGTGACTTGAAAATCGGCATGAAAAAAGAAGTGCCGGACTACATGTTGCCGGCCCGCTACTTACTGCTGAAAAACATCCCCTGCACCCTCAATGGCAAAACGGACAAACAGGCACTTCAGGCACGCTTCGCCGCCGCATCCAGCGATGCGCCGACAATCGATATCGCCAATGAAACAGAAGCTCGTATCGCCGCCATCTGGCAGAAGTACCTGGGCCAAGCCGACTTCACCACTGGCGACAACTTCTTTGAGATCGGAGGCCATTCATTGATGGCCGCGGCTGTCCTGCGCGACATTTCGGAACAACTTCAGGTCCCTGCGTACATTCGGGACTTCTATGAGTTCTGCTCAGTCAAAGCGTTGGCCACAGAGCTGAGCCGAAGGAAGAGCGCCGATGCTCCAGTACCGCAAAGCGAGCCGGTGCGCACGCTGCAAGACGATATAACCCTGCCGTCGACTTTCGCTCCCCCCGACCGTTTCAGAGAGCAGCAACTGACAGCGCCGAAACACATCATGCTCACTGGGGCAACGGGCTTCATTGGTGCTCACCTGCTTGAAACACTGTTGAGGACTACCGACGCGAAGATTCATTGCCCGGTCAGAGCCGCCAGTCCGGCACTGGCGCGACAACGTGTGACAGCCACACTTGAACGCTACAGGATCCAGCTCGAATCAAATGATGCGGTGCGCATTGTCACCTTCCCAGCCGATCTGTCCGAGCCGAAACTCGGGCTTGGGCAAACGCTGTATGCACGGCTGTACGATCTGATTGACGTCGTTTATCACTCCGCCAGCGCCGTCAATTTCATTCAGCCTTACTCCTACATGAAGAAAGACAATGTGGAGGGACTCAAACAGATCATCGACTTTGCCGCCCACAGCCGACTCAAACCGCTGATTCTGCTGTCAACCATCTCGGTGTACAGCTGGGGTCATCTGCACACGGGTAAAACCACGATGCATGAGCACGACGACATCGATCAGAACCTGCCCGCCGTCGTGTCTGACCTGGGCTATGTGCGCAGCAAGTGGGTCATGGAAAAAATCGCCGACCTGGCCCAGGAAAAAGGCCTGCCACTGATGACCTTCCGCTTGGGTTACGCCACTTGCGACAGCCGCACTGGCGAGTTCGCCGGTTATCAATGGTGGAGCCGCCTGATCCAGACCTGTCTGGCATTCAAAGCCATACCTGCACTGACCAACCTGCGCGAAGGTCTGACGACCGTCGATTACATGTGCGACGCGATCGGCTGTATTTCCCGCAATCCGTTGGCCCTCGGCAAAAAATTCAATCTCATCCCCTCGCCCGAGAAGAATCTGACTCTCGAGGATTTTTTCGCCCGGCTGGAAACCCATTGCAGCCTGAGATTCGACCGTCTGCCGTTCAACGACTGGTTCGATCTCTGGAAAACCAACCCGCAGGCACCGCTTTACCCACTGTCGAGCCTGTTTCGGGACAAGATCGTCGACAACCAGTCCACCGTGGAGCTTTACCAGAACACCTATCTTTGGGGCTGTTCCAACGTCCAGCACTTTCTTGAAGGCAGTGGCATACAGGAACCGGAGTTCGATGCAAAACTGCTGGCTTCCTACCTGAAAAAGATCCAGGAATCGCCTTTCGTGGCGTGATCAACACTGCAATTGTGCGACTGGACATGACCGATTCGCGATGCGACTTCGTCATGTCTGGTCGTTTCCCGTCATCCATTTACCGATCTTCCCAACTGAAATAGCGCCAGATACAGTCAGAAAAATGCTCTTTCTCTTCAACATTTGTAGGAAAAGACTGACTCAACAGGTTTGCTCCCACACTTCAACATCCTGATACCCGCTTCAGTCATCAAACACTGAATCCTGTTGCACCTTGGCCATGCGGGCTATCAGCAGCAATCTGGCTGCGGTCACGTGTGTTTAACAATCGATAAACACTCATCATCACCCCTTCACGCCTCCCCCATCCTTCGCACTTACACCCCGAAATACCTTGTTGCCAGCTGTTACATCCCCCCCTACCATCCACCGCAACGGGCACAGCGGAGCTGTCCAATAAAAACCCGATTCAAGGAACCAGAATGAGCCAACGCATCCACCGCCAGATCGACACCCCACTGCGCACCGGCCTGAAGCGCGACGAACTGTGGGAAGCCGCCGACAAGGGCCTGATCAAATGCTGGGAAATCGGCCGCCAGCGCGCCGCCCGCTTCCCCGACCTCGCACAACGCTGCAGTGCCGATGAATTGCCGGTGCTGGGCTGGAAAGGTGGCGTCAGCCGTAGCCTGAAGAAGAATGAAAAATACGGATCGCTGAAATACCTTGCGCAGTGGCAGGGGTTGCGTGGGGAGGATCTGGATATTGATCTGGGTGCCGAGCGAGTCATGACCTGTTCGCGGACGAAAATGGTGGTGACGTTTACGCCGGATCGCAGCAAGTATTTCAATCAGGTGGCGGAAGCTGAAACTTGAGGAATCTCGGATGACCCAAGCCGTGATGCAACTTTGCAAGACTGAAAGTCTGACCATCGCCTATGAGCATCACGGCCCGGAAAACGGCACGCCGGTCATCCTCCTCCACGGCTTCCCTTACTCTCCCCGCGCCTACGACGAAATAGCCTCGCCCCTAGCTGCCAAGGGCCACCGGGTAATCGTTCCGTACCTGCGTGGTTACGGACCGACCCGTTTCAACAGCCCGGACACGCTGCGCTCCGGCCAGCAAGCGGCGCTGGCGCAGGATCTGCTGGATCTGATGGATGCGCTGGGTATCGAGCAAGCGACGTTGTGCGGTTATGACTGGGGCGGTCGGGCGGCGTGCATCGTTGCGGCGCTGTTTCCCGAACGCGTGCGTGGGTTGGTGACGGGCGATGGCTACAACCTGCAAGACATACCGAACTCGGTCCAGCCGCTGGATCCGCAGAGCGAGCATCGCTACTGGTATCAGTATTACTTCCACACGCCCCGTGGCGTTGAAGGGCTGACGCAGAATCGTCGGGCGCTGTGCGAGTTGCTGTGGCAGTTGTGGTCGCCGACCTGGGCGCGGAACGCCGAGCGTTATCCGCTGAGCGCACCGGCGTTCGACAACCCGGATTTCGTCGAGGTGGTGATTCATTCTTATCGCCATCGCTTCATGTATGCACCGGGCGATCCGGCGCTGGAAGGGATGGAGCAGGCACTGGAAAAACAACCGGCGATCAGCGTTCCGACGATTTCGTTGTGCGGTGCCGATGATGGTGTAGGCCCTGCGCCGGCGGAGGATGAAGATGCCCATCACTTCACCGGGCCTTATGAGCGGCGAGTTCTGGGGGGCGTCGGGCACAACATTCCCGAGGAAGCGCCGGGTGAAACGCTCAAGGCATTGCTGGATCTGTTGCAGCACTAACCGAAAACCGCTCCCGATAAGCCTGCGGCGTCACCCCCATGGCCCGCAGGAAACTGCGGCGTAACGTCTCTTCACTGCCAAATCCACAATTGGCCGCGACCCGTTTGATCGGCAATCCCGTATCGCTCAACAACCGGCGGGCGGTTTCGACGCGGATCAGTTCGATGGCGCGGGCCGGGGTCTGGCCGGTGTCGGCGCGATAGTGGCGCACGAAGCTGCGTTCGCTCATGCCGGCCTGTTCGGCGAGGGTCGGGATGCCCAGATCGCAAGTCAGGTGTTCGGCAATCCACGCGTGCAAATCATCGAAGCGGTTGCCCTGTTTTTGCAGCGACAGCGTCACGCTGAATTGCGACTGCCCGCCCGGGCGCTTGAGGAACACCACCAGTTGCCGGGCGACGTCCAGGGCCATGTCGCGACCGAGGTCGTCTTCGACCATGGCCAGCGCCAGGTCGATGCCGGCGGTGACGCCCGCCGAGGTCCAGACCGGGCCGTCGTTGATGAAGATCGGATTGGGCTCGACCTGCAAGCGCGGGTGTTGCTGCGCCAGTTGTTCGCAACGGGTCCAGTGGGTGACGACCCGGCGACCGTCGAGCCAGCCGCTGGCGGCCAGCAGAAATGCACCGGTACACACCGAAGCCACGCGTCGGCATCCGTTCGCATGTTCACGCACCCAACTCACTAACTCGGCATCTTCAGAGGCCGCATACACGCCCCAGCCTCCGGCGATGATCAGCGTATCGCTGGGCTGCTCCGGCAGCGGTTCAGCCAACATCGCCAACCCGGCCGAAGAGTTCACCGCCCCGCCGCCGCTGGCAATCACCGTTGGCGCGTACGGCGCAGGCAGACCCTGCTGGCGGGCGATGTCGTTGGCCGAGGCGAAGACCTGCAACGGCCCGGTGACATCGAGCAGTTGCACATTGGCGAACGCGAGGACGTGGATGGTTTTCGGCATTTGGCGTAATTCGTGGGCTGATTGGCGTATGCGCCAAAACCTACGCGCCTACAGTGAAGCCGTCCACCCCTTTTCACGGAGATGAATCATGGCGTTGCAGATCGGTTTTCTGTTGTTTCCCCAGGTGCAGCAACTCGACCTGACCGGCCCGTATGACGTGCTGGCCTCGTTGCCGGACGTGCAAGTGCATCTGGTCTGGAAGGATCTGGTGCCGGTCACCGCCAGCACCGGGCTGGTGCTGAAACCGACCACCACCTTCGAGGATTGCCCGGATCTGGATGTGATTTGCGTTCCCGGCGGCGCAGGCGTCGGGCCGTTGATGGAAGATGAGCAGACGCTGTCGTTCATCAAGACGCAAGCTGCGCAGGCGCGGTACGTGACATCGGTGTGTACGGGTTCGCTGGTACTTGGGGCGGCGGGTCTGTTGCAGGGCAAACGGGCGACCACGCACTGGGCTTATCACGATCTGCTGCCGGCACTGGGCGCAATTGCGGTGAAGGATCGGGTGGTGCGTGACGGCAATCTGTTTACCGGGGGCGGCATCACGGCCGGGATCGATTTTGCGTTGACGCTGGCGCAAGAACTGGTCGGCGTCGACACGGCGCAACTGGTGCAGTTGCAGCTGGAATATGCGCCGGCGCCGCCGTTTGATTCGGGCAGCCCGGAGACGGCGCCGAGTGCTGTTGTCGATGAGGCGCGCAAACGTGCGGCGCCTTCGCTGAAACTGCGCACTGAAATCACTGAGCGCGCGGCGGCGAAGCTCAATCTGCGCTGATTCGTGCGCAGCACAGGCCCTGTGAGGACCAACCCACAGGGCCTGCGTCCCGGTTTTCCCCTACACCTTCACTTGTCCCCTCGCCCCCACCCGTGTAGAAAGCCTGTCCACAAATCGTGCACAAGGACTTTCCATGACAGCTCTGCCATGGCTCTATCTCGGGCTTCTCAGCCTTGGTTACGGATTGGCGCTGAGCTTTGGCCAGCTCGGCTGGCTGGCGCTGATCTCCATTGCACTGCTGGTTTTCGCCGGTTACGCCGTGCGCCAGCAAACCGTGCCGGTCGGGCGTTTTCTCGGCCATGGCCTGTTTATCGTGCTGGCCGTGGCGCTGGCCATGCACTGGCTGCCGGGCTTCTACAACGGCCGAGCGATCCCGGCGCAACGCTTCACCGACAACGCCGTGCCGTTCTCGATGTTCGTGAATCTCGACAAACCGCTGATCGGCTTCTGGCTGCTGCTGGTCTGCCCGTGGATCGTCGCGCGGCGGTCGTTGCGCCTGACCGTTTACGCCACCGCACTGGCACTGACGTTGAGCGTGATCCTGGCGCTGGGCGGCGCGGTGTTGCTGGGCATGATCACCTGGGCGCCGAAATGGCCGGATCAGGCGTGGCTGTGGGTGCTGAACAACCTGCTGCTGGTGACGCTGGTCGAAGAAGCGCTGTTTCGCGGCTATATACAGGGCGGCCTCAGCCGGCATTTCAAACACTTGCCCTACGGCGAAAACCTCGCGCTGCTGCTCGCGTCCCTGCTGTTCGGCCTGGTGCATGTGGGCGCCGGCTGGCAATGGGTGTTGCTGGCGAGCCTGGCAGGTGTCGGCTATGGTCTGGCCTACCGTTTTGGCGGGCTCGGCGCGGCGATCATGACGCACTTTGGTCTGAACCTGCTGCACTTCGGCCTGTTCACCTATCCGATGCTCGCGGGTTGAAGCAAGCCCCGTTTTGCGACGCCGTACTTATAAATGAAAAAAAACTTCAACAAATCGCCGACCCCGCCGACAACCTTTCAAAGCCTTGCGGATTGAAAAACCATGCGTAATAACCAGCCCATTACACAACGCGAACGGACTTTCCCGGCTCAGCAACGGTTGATTTCCACAACCGACGCCAAAGGCGTGATCACCTACTGCAACGACGCTTTCGTCGAAATCAGCGGGTTTTCGCGTGAGGAGCTGATCCGTGCGCCGCACAACCTGGTTCGTCACCCCGACGTCCCGGCTGCGGTGTTTTCGCACATGTGGGGCACACTGAAACAAGGCTTGCCATGGATGGGCATTGTCAAGAATCGCTGCAAGACCGGTGATCATTACTGGGTTAACGCCTATGTAACGCCGGTGTTCGATGGCAGTCAGGTGGTCGGTTACGAGTCGGTACGGGTCAAGCCGTCCGCCGAACAGATCCGCCGTGCCGAAGCGCTCTACCAACGCATCAACCAGGGCAAGTCGGCGATTCCTTCGAGCGACAAATGGCTGCCGATCGTGCAGGACTGGCTGCCGTTCATTCTGGTCAGCCAGTTGAGCTTCATGATCGGCGCCACCCTGAACTCGCAGTGGGGCTTCGCCCTCGCCGCCGGTCTGTCGGTGCCGCTGGGTCTGTTGGGCCTGCAATGGCAACAACGCGGGCTCAAGCGCCTGCTGCGTCTGGCCGAGCAGACCACCTCCGACCCGTTGATCGCGCAGATGTACACCGACAGCCGTGGCGCCCAGGCGCGTCTGGAAATGTCGATCCTCAGCCAGGAAGCCCGCCTGAAAACCTGCCTGACCCGTCTGCAGGACACCGCCGAGCACCTGACCGATCAGGCCAAACAGTCCGACAGTCTGGCGCACAACAGCTCCATCGGCCTGGAACGCCAGCGCGTGGAAACCGAACAGGTCGCCACCGCCGTCAACCAGATGGCCGCCACCACGCAAGAAGTGGCGAGCCACGTACAACGCACCGCAGACGCCACCCAGGAAGCCAATCGCCTGACCGGTCGCGGCCGCGACATCGCCGGCGAAACCCGCGAAGCCATCCAGCGCTTGTCGGTCGTTGTCGGTGAAACCGGCCTGACCGTCACTCAACTGGCCAAGGACAGCGACGAAATCGGCGGCGTGGTCGACGTGATCAAAGGCATCGCCGACCAGACCAACCTGCTCGCGCTCAACGCTGCGATTGAAGCAGCGCGTGCCGGCGAGATGGGCCGTGGTTTTGCCGTGGTCGCCGACGAAGTTCGCCAACTGGCGCAACGCACCAGCGAATCCACCGGCCAGATCCACGCCCTGATCGCCAAGCTGCAACAGACTGCATCCAGCGCCGTACAAACCATGGAAGCCGGCCATCGCCAGGCGGAAGAAGGTGTAGCGCGGGTACTGGAAGCGGATCAGGCATTGGTCGGCATCAGCGAAGCAGTGGCCAACATCACCGACATGACCACCCAGATCGCCGCCGCGACCGAAGAGCAAAGTGCGGTGGCTGAAGAAATCAGCCGCAACATCAGCAACATCTCGGAACTGGCGGATCAGACCTCGGAACAGGCGCATAACTCGGCGCTGTTGAGTGAAGAGCTGACGAAGACGGCTAATACGCAGTATTCGTTGGTGGAGCGGTTTAACCGCTGATTGCTGTGGCAATAAAGAAACCCCGGGCAGCGAAAGCTTCCGGGGTTTTTATTGCCTGTCTGAAATGGACGTAGCCAGCACCGCCCTCTTCGTGGGCAAGCCCACTCCCACAGGGTTTCGCATTGGCCACAAAATCTCGCAACACCACCATCATTGTGGGAGCGGGCTTGCCCGCGAAGAGGCCCGGCTTGCTAGCGAAAATCTCATTCGAAAAACGCGGACAATGCCTACAACTGAATCAGACCCAACTGACTGGCACGCGATGAAGCCCGGCTCTACTTTGTCGTTCAAACTTATTCACACGGGTTAGCCAGCATGAATGCATCACCTACGCAGAATCCGATGGGCACGACGGACAAACCTGTGAGAAAGGAAGTCCGGGGTGAACTGACATTCCTTGATGTGCGGCGAGCGGCGCGTGATGGGCAAAAAGCATTCGATAAATTTTTGATCACTGGCAGGCTGCCTCCCGATTATCGGGGAGGATCAATCTCGTAATGTTGAAAGCCCGGAACGTGTAAGCATCCGGGCTTTTAGTTACCTAGCTGTCAGAGCTGGTGTTACTGCGGTAAACGGAGCCTGTCCAGCAACCGATTCACCAGCAGTTCGTTCAACATGATCAGCTGTTGCAGCGCCAGCAGCGGTTTGCGCTCCGGGCCTTTCACCGAGTTGGCGATATTGCCGGCCATGGCGTTGGCTGACGACAGTGATTCACTGGCTTCGACGAGCAGTGTTTCGTCATCGAGCGTGGGATCGACCATGTAGATGGGGCGGGACTTGGGTGGGAAGTATTTCGGGATTTCGGGGCCGAGGTAAAAGTCGAGTGCGCGGTCGGCGGCTTCTTTTGTCTTTTGGGATTCGAGCTCGGGATCGTGAGGGGTTGGATCAGTTTCTGGTGGGTTTGGTGTGGCTTTGAACATAGATAGAACTCCAATTTGAAAAATAGGAGCCATCACCCTCGCTACCAAACGGCGGGTGGCGGCCATGCGCGGGTTGGTAGACCGGTCAAATCGGGAAACCCGGCGCTCACAGAGGAGCCCCACGCATGCCCACCATACAAAGCCATACCCAAAAAAGAGACGGCATTTAGGGTGTCGCTACAACGACAATTTGAGACGGGCTACCAAACCCCATCACTGTTTTTCAGTGACAGGGAAACGATATAGCCCGCCCCATAGCCGCGTAAGCCGGCGGATTCTGGCGTACGCGTAGGCAATGACGCAAGGTGTTGTAGCCCTTGTGGCGTAACGGTTCGTGTACTTTAAACGTGGTCACGCGATCTTGTTTATTCGCTGGAAATGCCGGGTTGTGGGAGCTTTCAGTTTTGGTGGCTTGTCAGTGAAACCTTCCCCCTCACCCTAGCCCTCTCCCCGAGGGAGAGGGGACTGACCGAGGTGTTTGGACGAGGTACGCCGACGTGGGATACCGAGGTGAACTCAGGTTTTTGAAAGCACCTCAATCTGCCTCTCACCTAAGGGAGAGGGACTGACCGAGGTGTTTGGGCGAGGTACGCCGACGTGGGATACCGAGTTGAACTCAGGTTTTGAACAGCACTTCAATCGGCCCTTAACCACTCAAAACGATGAGCGTTAGCTCGAGTACCGCTTTTGATCTTGATCCACGGGCGACGTCGGAAGGCTGAGTGGAGGGATTTATCCGGGGGTGGGAGCGCAGCGACCGTTTGGCGAAGCCAAACACATCGAGAGGAGGTGCAGCGAAGCAAACCGTAGGCGATGCCCCCCGGATGAATCCCGGAGCGAAGGAACCCCGAGCCTTAGCGAGCGGGCCGAACGTAGGAGCAAGCGTTTTTTTGCTTACTTTTTTTAGGCGTTTGTAAAAAAAGTGAGTCGCCGTAAGGGCGAAACCCTAGGTGGAATTAACCGCAGCAATGGATATGCACATAGATCGAAAAGTGTGCAACGTTCAAGATCTACCCCCTCACCCCAGCCCTCTCCCCCAAGGGGGCGAGGGGGAAAGGGAGCCGATCTTCATGCGGTTCAAAATCTCGATCAGCGCTTGAGAAACGCAGCAACTTTCTGCGCGGCGGTAGCCAAATGCTGCTCATGCGTAAATCCGGAAACCTTCAGCGGCTTCAAGTCATGATCCCCAGAAGCCAACCAAAACACCTCAATACTCGGCGATAGATCGTAAGCCCCGACAGCGTCCCGATTGCCAAGAGCATCGCGCTCGCCTTGCACAATCAACGTCCGAGTCTTTAACCCAGCCAGATGCTCAACCCGTGGTTTCTCAGGCTTACCCACTGCATAAAACGGATAACCCAGGCAAACCAACGCATCCGCGCCAAGCTCATCGGCAAGCAGACTCGCCATCCGCCCCCCCATCGACTTCCCGCCAACCGCCAAAACCCCAGCGACATGACGTCGCACTTCAGCGAAAACCTCACGCCAGCACTCCTGCAATTTCCCCGCAGGATTCGGCGGCCGCTTGACCCCATCAACCCGCCGCTGCGCCATATAAGGAAACTCAAACCGCAACACGTTCACCCCCAGCCCAGCAAGGCGCCCAGCCATATCGTTCATCCAGGCGCTATCCATCGGCGCCCCCGCCCCATGCGCCAGGATCAGCGTCGCCGAAGCCTCCCCAACAGCGGCATCCCAAAGCCACCCACGATCCCGCAGGCACTGCGCCCATTGATCCCCGTCAATACTGGCCTTGTGCTGTTTGTCCATGCTTGCCTCGCTTTTAGTCTGCCTATAACTCCAGGCGAAGGATTCGCGGCGTTTTCTGCGCGCGCTCACTTCGGCTGAACCGTGGATGGGGAACCATGAACACTTCTATCAGTACCGCCTACAACTACAAGGTGGTCCGCCAATTCGCCATTATGACGGTGGTGTGGGGCATCGTCGGCATGGGGCTCGGGGTTTTTCTCGCGGCTCAATTGGTCTGGCCCGAACTCAACTTCAACCTGCCGTGGACCAGCTTCGGACGCCTGCGCCCGCTGCACACCAACGCGGTGATCTTCGCGTTCGGCGGCTGTGCCTTGTTCGCCAGTTCGTTCTACTCGGTGCAGCGCACCTGCCAGACCCAACTGTTTGCGCCGAAAATTGCCGCCTTCTGCTTCTGGGGCTGGCAACTGGTGATCCTGCTGGCGGCCATCAGCCTGCCGCTGGGTTACACCAGTTCCAAGGAATACGCCGAGCTGGAATGGCCGATCGACATCCTGATCACCATCGTCTGGGTCGCCTACGCCATCGTGTTCTTCGGCACGATCATGCAGCGCAAGACCAAGCACATTTATGTGGGCAACTGGTTCTTCGGCGCGTTCATCATCACCGTGGCGATCCTGCACATCGTCAACAACCTTGAGTTGCCGGTGAGCTTCACCAAGTCCTACTCGGTGTACGCCGGCGCGACCGACGCGATGGTGCAATGGTGGTACGGCCACAACGCCGTAGGCTTTTTCCTCACCGCCGGTTTCCTCGGGATGATGTACTACTTCGTGCCGAAACAGGCCGAACGTCCGGTGTATTCGTATCGCCTGTCGATCGTGCACTTCTGGGCGCTGATCACTCTGTACATCTGGGCCGGCCCGCACCACTTGCACTACACCGCGCTGCCGGACTGGGCGCAGTCGCTGGGCATGGTGATGTCGCTGGTACTGCTGGCACCGAGCTGGGGCGGCATGATCAACGGCATGATGACCCTGTCGGGCGCCTGGCATAAGTTGCGCAGCGACCCGATCCTGCGCTTCCTCGTGGTGTCGCTGGCGTTCTACGGCATGTCGACCTTCGAAGGTCCGATGATGGCGATCAAGACCGTCAACGCCCTCTCCCACTACACCGACTGGACCATCGGCCACGTACACGCCGGCGCGCTCGGCTGGGTGGCGATGATTTCCATCGGCGCGCTGTACCACATGATCCCGAAAATCTTCGGCAAAGAGCAGATGCACAGCATCGGCCTGATCAATGCGCACTTCTGGCTCGCGACCATCGGCACCGTGCTCTACATCGCTTCGATGTGGGTCAACGGCATTGCACAAGGCCTGATGTGGCGCGCAGTGAACGAGGACGGCACGCTGACCTACTCCTTCGTCGAAACCCTGGTGGCCAGCCACCCTGGCTTCGTCGTGCGGCTGATTGGCGGGGCGATCTTCCTCAGCGGCATGTTCCTGATGGCTTACAACACCTGGCGCACCGTGCGGGCCTCGCAGCCTGCTGACGTCGTTGCTGCCGCGCAGATGGCCTGAGGAGTCCGCCATGAAACACGAAACGATTGAAAAGAACGTCGGCCTGCTGATGCTGCTGATGGTGTTCGCCGTGAGCATCGGCGGCCTGACCCAGATCGTCCCGCTGTTCTTCCAGGACGTGACCAACAAACCGGTGGAAGGCATGAAGCCCTACACCGCGCTGCAACTGGAAGGCCGTGACATCTACATCCGCGAAGGCTGCGTCGGCTGCCACTCGCAGATGATCCGTCCGTTCCGCGCCGAAACCGAACGCTACGGCCACTACTCGGTGGCCGGTGAAAGCGTGTGGGATCACCCGTTCCTGTGGGGCTCGAAACGTACCGGTCCGGACCTGGCCCGGGTTGGCGCGCGCTACTCGGATGACTGGCACCGTGCGCACTTGTACAACCCGCGCAACGTTGTGCCGGAATCGAAAATGCCGGCCTACCCATGGCTGGTCACCCAACCGGTCGACAGCAGCCACACCGAAACCAAGCTCAAGGTCATGCGCACCCTCGGCGTGCCGTACACCGATGACGACATCAGCGGCGCGGTGGCCAGCCTCAAGGGCAAGACCGAAATGGACGCCCTCGTCTCCTACCTGCAGGTGCTTGGCACTGCGATCAAGAGCAAGAGGTGAGCCCGATGGTCATTGAAATGAGCGCGGGGCTGATACGCGGCCTCGGCACGGTCGTGGTGTTCGTGGCCTTCGTCGGCCTGACCCTGTGGGTGTTCAACCGCAAGCGCACGCCGGAATTCGCCGAAGCGCGCCTGCTGCCGTTTGCCGACGAGCCGCAACCCGACCCAACCCAAGCATCTGAAACAAGGAGTACCCGGCCATGACCACCTTCTGGAGTACGTGGATCTGCGTACTGACCATCGGCAGCCTGATCGGCCTGACCTGGCTGCTGGTCGGCACCCGTCGGGGCGAGACCAAGGGCAGCGTCGACCAGACCATGGGCCACAGCTTCGACGGCATCGAGGAGTACGACAACCCGCTGCCGCAGTGGTGGTTCATGCTGTTCGCCGGCACGCTGGTGTTTTCCGTGGGCTATCTGATCCTTTACCCGGGTCTCGGTAACTGGAAAGGCATCCTGCCCGGCTACGAGGACGGCTGGACCGGCGTCCACGAGTGGGAAAAGGAAATGAGCAAGGCTGACGCCAAGTTCGGGCCGATCTTCGCCAAATTCGCCGCGATGCCGGTGGAAGAAGTGGCGAAGGATCCGCAGGCGCTGAAAATGGGCGGCCGTCTGTTCGCGTCCAACTGCTCGGTGTGCCACGGCTCGGACGCCAAGGGTGCCTTCGGCTTCCCTAACCTCGCCGACCAGGACTGGCGCTGGGGCGGCAGTGCCGAGACGATCAAGACCACCATCATGGGTGGCCGGATCGCGGCGATGCCGGCCTGGGGCGAGTCGCTCGGTGAGGCGGGTGTGAAAAACGTCGCGGCGTACGTGCGTCACGAGCTGGCCGGACTGCCACTGCCGGCGGACAACAAGGCCGACCTGCAAGCAGGACAGCAAACGTTCAGCACCATGTGCGTAGCCTGTCATGGGGCAACCGGCCAGGGCACTGAAGCCATGGGTGCGCCGAATCTGACGCACCCGGCCGGTTTCATCTATGGCACCAGCCTGACCCAGCTTGAACAGACCATTCGCCATGGTCGTCAGGGCCACATGCCGGCTCAGAACGAGCTGCTGGGTAACGATAAAGTGCAATTGCTGGCGGCTTATGTGTACAGCCTTAGCCATGGATTGAATACAGAAAAACTGATTACTGAAGACAATAAATAGTAGTCATTGAGTACAACACTGCCGCACGTTTCCAGTGCGGCAGTTTCCAGCCTCTTTGCGACGCATTGTCGCACCCCATCACCCCCTCTCCTTTCGGTTACCCGGATTCGGGTCTACGCTTGCTCGATGCGGACTGGCCCGTGCCGGTTCCAGGTCGACCCTGAGCGAGGCGTTGAACGAATCGGCTGACTGACATGGCCGCAAAGGCCGGTAGATACCGGCTGTCGTGCCGATTACCGTCCGTCACCCGAACCGAGCGTTCGAACACACCCCGTTACATCCGACCGGGACCCCTCGCTTTTTTCGTCCGCTGCGACATTTTGCCCGAGGGCAATTTTGTCCTTACGCGGCGCATGGAAAGGCCGCAGAATCAGCGTTGGAAAGCATTGACCCAGGTCATGGCGCGTTGCATTGACCCCCTGCTTTCTACATACTTGCGGCCGATTTTAATCCTAATAAAACACCCAAACCGTGGAACCTTAGAATGAGCACAGCAATCAGTCCGACTGCTTATAACTATAAGGTAGTCCGCCAGTTCGCCATCATGACGGTGGTCTGGGGGATCCTTGGCATGGGGCTCGGTGTCTTCATTGCCTCGCAACTGGTCTGGCCGGAGTTGAACTTCGGTCTGCCGTGGACGAGCTTTGGACGCCTGCGCCCGTTGCACACAAACCTGGTGATTTTCGCCTTCGGTGGTTGTGCACTGTTTGCCACTTCCTACTATGTCGTGCAGCGAACCTGCCAGACGCGACTGATTTCCGACAGCCTCGCGGCCTTCACCTTCTGGGGATGGCAAGCGGTCATCGTCGGCGCGATCATTACCCTGCCGCTGGGTTACACCACCACCAAGGAATACGCGGAACTGGAATGGCCCCTCGCCATTCTGCTGGCCATTGTCTGGGTCACCTACGGTCTGGTGTTCTTCGGCACCATCACCAAGCGCAAGACCAAACACATCTACGTGGGTAACTGGTTCTACGGCGCGTTCATCGTCGTGACCGCGATGCTGCACATCGTCAACCACGCCTCGCTGCCGGTCAGCTTCTTCAAGTCCTACTCGGCCTATGCCGGTGCGACCGACGCGATGATCCAGTGGTGGTACGGCCACAACGCCGTGGGTTTCTTCCTGACCACCGGCTTCCTGGGGATGATGTACTACTTCGTGCCGAAACAGGCCGAACGTCCGATCTACTCCTATCGCCTGTCGATCGTGCACTTCTGGGCGCTGATCACCCTGTACATCTGGGCCGGCCCGCACCACCTGCACTACACCGCGCTGCCGGACTGGGCGCAATCGCTGGGCATGGCGATGTCGATCATCCTGCTGGCACCAAGCTGGGGCGGCATGATCAACGGCATGATGACCCTGTCGGGCGCCTGGCATAAGCTGCGCACCGACCCGATCCTGCGTTTCCTCGTGGTCTCCTTGGCGTTCTACGGCATGTCGACCTTCGAAGGTCCGATGATGGCGATCAAGACCGTCAACTCGCTCTCGCACTACACCGACTGGACCATCGGCCACGTACACGCCGGCGCGCTCGGCTGGGTAGCGATGATCTCGATCGGCGCGATCTACCACATGATCCCGAAACTGTTCGGCCGTGCGCAGATGCACAGCGTCGGTCTGATCAACGCGCACTTCTGGCTCGCGACCATCGGTACCGTGCTGTACATCGCTTCGATGTGGGTCAACGGCATCACTCAAGGCCTGATGTGGCGTGCAATCAACGACGACGGCACCCTCACCTACTCGTTCGTTGAAGCGCTGCAGGCCAGCCACCCTGGCTACATCGTTCGTGCCCTGGGCGGTGCGTTCTTCGCCAGCGGCATGTTCCTGATGGCCTACAACGTGTGGCGCACCGTTCGCGCCTCGGACCCGGCTGAAGCTGAAGCCGCCGCCAAGATCGCCGTAGTTGGAGCTCACTGATGAAGCATGAAGCTGTCGAGAAGAATATTGGCCTGCTGGCCTTCTTCATGGTCATCGCCGTCAGCGTCGGTGGCCTGACCCAAATCGTTCCGCTGTTTTTCCAGGACGTCACCAACAAGCCGGTCGAAGGCATGAAGCCGCGCACCGCCCTTGAACTGGAAGGCCGCGACGTTTACATCGCCAACGGCTGTGTCGGCTGCCACTCGCAGATGATCCGTCCGTTCCGTGCCGAAACCGAACGCTACGGCCACTACTCGGTCGCCGGTGAAAGCGTCTGGGATCACCCGTTCCTGTGGGGTTCCAAACGTACCGGCCCGGACCTGGCCCGTGTCGGCGGTCGTTACTCCGATGACTGGCAGCGTGCGCACTTGTACAACCCGCGCAACGTTGTGCCTGAGTCGAAAATGCCGGCTTACCCGTTCCTCGTGGAAAACAAGCTCGACGGCAAAGACACGGCCAAGAAAATGGAAGTGTTGCGCACGCTCGGCGTCCCTTACACCGACGAAGACATTGCCGGTGCAAAAGACGCTGTGAAGGGTAAAACCGAAATGGACGCGCTGGTGGCCTATCTGCAAGGCCTGGGCACCATCATCAAAAGCAAACGGTGATCTGGATGGATATCGGGATGATTCGAGGCCTGGGCACCGTTGTCGTGATGGTTGCCTTCATCGGTCTGGCGTTGTGGGTGTTCAGCCCCAAGCGCAAGTCGGAGTTTGAAGACGCGACCTTGCTGCCCTTCGCGGATGATCCCGAAGCCATCAAGCACGTCGAGCAAGCTTCTAGGAGTAACAAAGAATGACTACATTCTGGAGTCTGTACGTCACAGTCCTCAGTCTCGGTACGATCTTTTCCCTGACCTGGCTGTTGCTGTCGACCCGCAAGGGTCAGCGCGCCGAGCAGACCGACGAGACGGTCGGCCACTCCTTCGACGGGATCGAGGAGTACGACAACCCGCTGCCGAAATGGTGGTTCATGCTGTTCGTGGGCACCATCGTCTTCGCTCTGGGTTATCTGGTGCTGTACCCGGGCCTGGGCAACTGGAAAGGTCTGCTGCCGGGCTACAACTACCTCGATAACGACAAGCAGACCGCGTTCGCCAACGGCCAGACCGGCTGGACCGGCGTTCACGAGTGGGAAAAGGAAATGGCTCGTTCGGACGCCAAGTTTGGTCCGATCTTCGCCAAGTTCGCCGCCATGCCGATCGAAGAAGTAGCGAAGGATCCGCAAGCCCTGAAGATGGGCGGCCGTCTGTTCGCCTCCAACTGCTCGGTCTGCCACGGTTCCGACGCCAAGGGCGCTTATGGTTTCCCTAACCTGACCGACGCCGACTGGCGCTGGGGCGGCGAGCCGGAAACCATCAAGACCACCATCATGGGCGGTCGTCACGCCGTGATGCCAGCCTGGGCTGAAGTCATTGGTGAGCAAGGCGTAGCCGACGTGGCGGCATTCGTGCTGACCAACCTCGATGGCCGCAAGCTGCCGGAAGGCACCAAGGCTGACCCGGTTGCCGGCCAGAAACTGTTCGCGACCAACTGCGTGGCCTGCCACGGTCCGGAAGGCAAAGGCACGCCAGCAATGGGCGCACCCAACCTGACTCACCCGGCCGCGTTCATCTACGGTTCGAGCTTCGCGCAACTGCAGCAGACCATCCGTTACGGCCGTCAGGGCCAGATGCCTGCCCAGGAACAACTGCAAGGCAACGACAAGGTTCACCTGCTGGCGGCTTATGTTTACAGCCTGTCCCATGGTGAAAAAGCACCGGAAGCCGAGGCTCAGTAAGGCCAACGCTTGAAGCAAAAGAACGGCCCCGCCAATGAGAATTGGCGGGGCCGTTTGCATTCTGGCCTTTCATGATTTGAGACGAATGCTCAATGGACGCTTAATGAGGTGCCCTGTAGCTTGTCGTTCGACACACGGACCTCAAGGAAGAAAACCAATGCGAGAATCTGATCACGACTGCGTTCAACTCCATGACGATTTCCTTTACATCTATCCGGAAGTTCAAACCACACCTACAGAGCCCCCTGCCAACGACAAAACAAAAACAGTCGAACGCGCCAAGAAGAGTAACGGCAGCGGACTGGACAGTCTCGGAGGTGGAAAACTGGTTTGATGCCGCTCCAGACAGTCATGTCAGCGCATTCCGGGGGCTCGTTCGCGAGAACGGGAGCAAGGATCGTCTATAGTCAATTGATCTGCATCATGCTTTGTTACATTCGCTACACCATTCAAGATTTTTCCCCAACGCGACCAAAGGTCGCACCCGTTCGTCGGCATGACAGGCGTATCATTGCGCCACCGCAACACCCCTTTTTGACCCCGGCCGGCACGTATCGACCGAGGCATTTTTCCACTGCCGTGGGATGCAATGATGAGTAATCAGATTCCGGTACACGACGTCACGCCCCCCAACAAGAACGCGAACAACAGCGTCGACCTTTACGCCTCTCGAGAAAAAATCTACACCCGTGCTTTCACCGGCCTGTTCCGCAATCTGCGGATGATGGGCGGCGCTGCCTTGTTCCTGTTGTATTTCGGAACGGTCTGGCTGAACTGGGGCGGCCATCAGGCGGTGTGGTGGAACCTGCCGGAACGCAAGTTCTTCATCTTCGGCGCGACCTTCTGGCCGCAGGATTTCATTCTGCTCTCGGGCCTGCTGATCATTGCCGCGTTCGGCCTGTTCTTCATCACGGTGTATGCCGGCCGGGTCTGGTGCGGCTATACCTGTCCGCAAAGCGTGTGGACATGGATTTTCATGTGGTGCGAGAAGGTCACCGAAGGCGACCGCAACCAGCGCATCAAGCTCGACAAGGCGCCGATGAGCGCCAACAAATTCCTGCGCAAATTCTCCAAGCACGCACTGTGGCTGCTGATCGGTTTCGTCACCGGCATGACCTTTGTCGGCTACTTCTCGCCGATCCGCGAACTGGTGTTCGAGTTCTTCACCGGCCAGGCCGATGGCTGGTCGTATTTCTGGGTCGGTTTCTTCACCCTCGCCACGTACGGCAACGCCGGTTGGCTGCGTGAGCAGGTGTGCATCTACATGTGTCCGTATGCGCGCTTCCAGAGCGTGATGTTCGACAAGGACACCCTGATCGTTTCCTACGACCCGCGTCGCGGCGAAAGCCGTGGCCCGCGCAAGAAAGGCGTCGACTACAAGGCTCAGGGCCTGGGCGACTGCATCGACTGCACCATGTGCGTCCAGGTTTGCCCGACCGGCATCGACATCCGCGACGGCCTGCAGATCGAGTGCATCGGCTGCGCCGCGTGCATCGACGCCTGTGACAGCATCATGGACAAAATGGATTACCCGCGCGGGCTGATCAGCTACACCACCGAACACAACCTGTCCGGCCAGAAGACCCATAAACTGCGTCCACGCCTGATCGGTTATGCCGTGGTGCTGCTGGCGATGATCAGTCTGCTGGTGACGGCCTTCTTCATGCGTTCGCTGGTAGGCTTCGACGTCAGCAAGGATCGTGTGCTGTACCGTGAAAACGCGGAAGGCCGGATCGAAAACGTCTACAGCCTGAAGATCATGAACAAGGATCAGCGCGACCACACTTACGTGCTGGAAGCCGCCGGATTGCCGGATCTGCGCCTGCAAGGCAAGCGCGAGATCAAGGTGCCGGCCGGGGAAATCTTCAGCATGCCGGTCGAGCTGTCGAGCGCGCCCGAACAACTGCCGTCGAGCACCAACGAGGTGAAATTCATCCTCAAGGATGCCGATGACGACAGCGTCCACGTAGAAGCCAAGAGCCGGTTCATCGGCCCACAAAATCGTTGAGAGAACTGAACATGCCCGCAGCAAACGCCGCAAGCCCTTGGTACAAGCATCTCTGGCCATGGATCATCATCGGGATTCTGGCCTGCTCGGTGACCCTGACGCTGTCCATGGTGACCATTGCGGTAAACAACCCGGACAACCTGGTCAACGACAACTACTACGAGGCCGGCAAAGGCATCAACCGTTCGCTGGATCGCGAACTGCTGGCGCAGAACCTGAAGATGCGCGCTGCCGTGCATCTGGATGACGTCACCGGTGAAGTCGATCTGCGGTTGAGCGGCAACAGCCAGCCGAAGACCCTTGAGCTGAACCTGATCTCGCCGACCCAGCCGGACAAGGATCGCAAGATTGTCCTGACCCGCAGTGAAACCGAAACCGGCCGCTATATTGGCCAGTTGAGCGACAAGATCGAAGGCCGGCGCTTTGTGGAACTGCTGGGTTCGCAGGACGATCACGTGTGGCGGATGTTTGAAGAAGAAGTAGTCAGCCATGACAAGGATTTGTTGTTGGGTGATGAACCGCTGCAAGGTGCTGAAGACCTGAAGAAATAAGCCTGTTCCTGATGACCACCCCACTCCCCTGCTACCACTGTGCCCTGCCCGTTCCGACGGGCAGCCGCTTCACCGCCGTCGTCCTCGGGGAGTCCCGCGAGTTCTGCTGCCCCGGCTGTCAGGCCGTGGCCGAAGCCATCGTCGCTGGCGGGCTGGAAAGTTATTACCAGCACCGCAGCGAAGCCTCGGCCAACCCCGAAGCATTGCCGGTGCAACTGGTGGATGAGCTGGCGCTGTACGACCGCGCCGACGTGCAACAACCTTTCGTTCGCCACGAAGGCGAACTGGCCGAAACCACCCTGTTGATGGAAGGCATCAGTTGCGCCGCGTGCGGCTGGCTGATCGAGAAACACCTGCGCACGCTGCCCGCCGTGGCCGAGGCGCGGTTGAACCTGTCCAACCATCGCTTGCACGTGCGCTGGGCTGACGCCCAATTGCCGCTGAGCCAGATCCTCGGCGAACTGCGCCACATCGGCTACGCCGCGCACCCGTATCAGGCCGACCGCGCCAGCGAACAACTGGCCAGCGAAAACCGCCTCGCCCTGCGCCAACTCGGGGTCGCCGGGCTGCTGTGGTTCCAGGCGATGATGGCGACCATGGCGACATGGCCGGAATTCAACATCGACCTCAGCCCCGAGTTGCACACCATCCTGCGCTGGGTCGCGCTGTTCCTCACCACACCGATCGTGTTCTACAGCTGCGCACCGTTTTTCAAAGGCGCCATGCGCGATTTACGCACTCGCCACCTGACCATGGACGTCTCGGTCTCGCTGGCGATCGGTGCGGCTTATGTCGCCGGGATCTGGACCTCGATCACCGGGGTCGGCGAGCTGTATTTCGACGCGGTGGGCATGTTCGCCCTGTTCCTGTTGGCCGGGCGCTATCTGGAACGCCGCGCCCGGGAACGCACCGCCGCTGCCACCGCGCAACTGGTCAATCTATTGCCGGCTTCGTGCCTGCGCCTCGACGACGCCGGCCAGAGCGAACGCATCCTGCTCAGCGAACTGCGCCTTGGTGACCGGGTGCTGGTTCAACCGGGTTCTGTGCTGCCGGCGGACGGCAAGATCCTCGACGGCCAGTCGAGTATTGATGAGTCGCTGCTGACCGGCGAATACCTGCCACAGCCGCGCACATTGGGCGATGCAGTCACCGCCGGCACGCTGAATGTGGAAGGTGCGCTGACCGTCGAAGTGCAGGCGCTGGGTCAGGACACGCGGTTGTCGGCCATCGTCCGCCTGCTGGATCGCGCCCAGGCGGAAAAACCTCGGCTGGCGGAAATCGCCGACCGCGCCGCGCAGTGGTTCCTGTTGCTGTCGTTGATCGCCGCGGCCGCCATCGGCCTGTTGTGGTGGGAGCTGGATTCGTCGCGGGCGTTCTGGATCGTCCTCGCAATGCTGGTCGCCACCTGCCCGTGCGCGCTGTCGCTGGCGACGCCGACCGCCCTCACCGCCGCCACCGGCACCCTGCACAAACTCGGCCTGCTGCTCACGCGCGGTCATGTGCTGGAAGGCCTGAACCAGATCGACACCGTGATCTTCGACAAGACCGGCACCCTCACCGAGGGGCGTCTGGTGCTGCGTTCGATACGCCCGCTCGGCGCACTCGACAGCGATCAGTGCCTGAGCCTGGCCGCCGCGCTGGAAAACCGCTCGGAACACCCGATTGCCCGGGCCTTTGGTCGGGCGCCGCTGGCCGCTGAAGAGGTTCACAGCACTCCGGGGCTGGGGCTTGAAGGATTGGTCGGAGCACAGCGCTTGCGTATCGGTCAGGCCGATTTTGTCTGCGACCTGAGCGGCGCGCCTGTACCGTCGATGCCCGATGAACCGGGCCAATGGTTGTTGCTCGGTGACGCTCAGGGGCCGCTGGCCTGGTTCGTCCTTGATGATCGCCTGCGCGCCGACGCCCCGGCCCTGCTCGCCGCGTGCAAGGCGCGCGGCTGGCACACGCTGCTGCTGTCGGGCGACAGTTCGCCGATGGTCGCCAGTGTCGCTGCCGAACTGGGCATCGACGAGGCCCGGGGCGGTCTGCGTCCGGACGACAAGCTGCAAGTGCTGCAACAACTGCACAAGGACGGCCGCAAGGTGTTGATGCTTGGCGACGGGGTCAACGACGTGCCGGTATTGGCTGCCGCCGACATCAGCGTGGCGATGGGCTCGGCCACTGATCTTGCGAAAACCAGTGCCGATGCGGTGTTGCTGTCCAACCGTCTCGACGCCCTCGTACAAGCCTTCTCGCTCGCCCGTCGCACACGGCGGGTGATCATCGAGAACCTGTTGTGGGCCGCGCTGTACAATGGCCTCATGTTGCCGTTCGCCGCCCTCGGCTGGATCACTCCGGTGTGGGCCGCCGTCGGCATGTCGATCAGTTCGCTGACCGTGGTGCTCAACGCCCTGCGCCTGACTCGCCTGCCGAGTGCGCCGGCCGTCAGCGCCTCGTCAGAAACCCGCCCGCTGCCGGCCTGAGCCGCGCGGGCATGGAGTACAGATGCCAGCTCTCTACGTGATGATCCCGGCCGCGCTGCTGATCGTGGCCATCGCCGTCTACATCTTCTTCTGGGCGGTGGACAGCGGCCAGTACGACGACCTCGACGGCCCCGCCCACAGCATCCTGTTCGACGACCAGGACCCGAACCACACCGCTGCGGTGGACGAAGCCAACCCGGCCAAACCGGACGACAAGGCGCCGCCCCATGCTTGAACTGGCGCCGCTGTTGGTGTCTGCGTTGATTCTCGGCCTGCTCGGTGGCGGGCATTGCCTGGGCATGTGCGGCGGCCTGATGGGCGCGCTGACCCTGGCGATTCCCAAGGAACAACGCAGCCGACGCTTTCGATTGCTGCTGGCCTACAACCTCGGACGAATCCTCAGCTATGCCACTGCGGGACTGCTGATCGGGCTGGCCGGCTGGGCCGTCGCCAACAGTCCTGCGGCGTTGTTCATGCGCGTGCTCGCCGGGTTGCTGCTGATCGCCATGGGCTTGTACCTGGCGGGCTGGTGGAGCGGCCTGACCCGCATCGAAAGCCTGGGTCGCGGACTGTGGCGTTACATTCAACCTGTCGCCAATCGTCTGCTGCCGGTGTCGAGTCTGCCCCGGGCGCTGCTGCTCGGCGCGCTGTGGGGCTGGCTGCCGTGCGGGCTGGTTTACAGCACGTTGCTGTGGTCGGCCAGCCAGGGCAATGCACTGGACAGTGCCTTGCTGATGCTCGCCTTCGGGCTCGGCACCTGGCCGGTATTGCTGGCGACCGGCCTCGCGGCCGAGCGGGTCACAGCGCTGTTGCGCAAACGCAGCGTGCGCATGGCTGGTGGATTGCTGGTGATCCTGTTCGGCATCTGGACCCTGCCGGGGCCGCACCAGCACTGGCTGATGGGCCACTGATCCAGGCTTGATGCAAATCAAGATGCCCCTCCGCGCCCTCCCCTAGACTCGCTCACACTGCCAGCCTATCCGGGGGAATGCCCGCATGCTCGACGCCATTCGTTGGGACACCGATTTGATCCGCCGCTACGACCTGGCGGGGCCGCGCTACACCTCGTACCCGACGGCCGTGCAATTCAACAGTCAGGTCGGCACCTTCGACCTGTTCCATGCCCTGCGCGACAGCCGCAAGGCCCTGCGCCCGTTGTCGCTGTACGTGCACGTGCCGTTCTGCGCGAACATTTGCTACTACTGCGCCTGCAACAAGGTCATCACCAAGGATCGCGGCCGCGCCCTACCGTACCTGCAACGGCTCGAACAGGAAATCCAGCTGATCGCCTGCCACCTCGACCCGGCGCAGAAAGTCGAACAACTGCACTTCGGCGGCGGCACCCCGACCTTTCTCAGCCACGACGAATTGCGGCAGTTGATGGCGCACCTGCGCAAACATTTCAATCTTCTGGATGACGATTCTGGCGATTACGGCATTGAGATCGACCCGCGCGAAGCCGACTGGTCGACCATGGGCCTGCTGCGTGAGCTGGGCTTCAACCGGGTCAGCATCGGTCTGCAGGATCTCGACCCGGCGGTGCAACGGGCGGTCAATCGCCTGCAAAGCCTGGAAGAAACCCGCGCGGTGATCGACGCGGCACGCACCCTGCAATTTCGCTCGATCAACATCGACCTGATCTACGGTTTGCCCAAGCAGACCCCGGACAACTTCGCCCGTACCGTCGAGGAAGTCATCAGTCTGCAACCGGATCGGCTGTCAGTATTCAACTACGCGCACCTGCCGGAACGCTTCATGCCGCAGCGACGGATCAACGGCAACGAACTGCCGAGCCCGACGCAGAAACTGGAAATGCTGCAACGCACCATCGAACAACTGACTGCCGCCGGCTATCGCTACATCGGCATGGACCACTTCGCCCTGCCCGACGATGAACTGGCGATTGCCCAGGAAGAATCGACCCTGCAACGCAACTTCCAGGGCTACACCACCCATGGTCATTGCGACCTGATCGGTCTGGGCGTATCGGCCATCAGCCAGATCGGCGACCTGTACTGCCAGAACAGCAGCGACCTCAATCAATACCAGAACACCCTGGCTGGCGCGCAACTGGCCACCAGCCGTGGCCTGGTGTGCAACGCTGACGATCGCCTGCGTCGCGCAGTGATTCAGCAACTGATCTGCAATTTCAGCCTGGATTTCGCCGAGATCGAGCGCAGTTTCAACATCGATTTCCAGGGCTACTTCGGCGCGCTCTGGCCGCAGTTGCAAGGCATGGCAAAGGACGGGTTGATCGAACTGGATCGCGAACGAATCAGCGTGCTGCCGGCCGGGCGCCTGCTGGTGCGTTCGGTGTGCATGGTGTTCGACGCTTATCTGGAACAGCAGAACCGCCAGCGTTTCTCGCGGGTGATCTAGCTTTTCATCAGCAAGGTATTGGTTTTCAGGTTCTGGTCCGCGGTCAGGCCCGATTGATCGATGACCTTGGCCAAGGACAGATTGGCGGTAATGAGACCGTTGTTGAGGGCAGAAATGGCGCCTTTGAGGGCAGCGATCTTGGCGAATCGCTCTTCGTTGGAGAGGGTCTTGTTGGCCATCAGCGCGTTGATCTGGGCGTTCTTTTCGGCGATCTGCTGGCGCAACTTGCGAATCATCTTCAGCAATTGCTGGACGTTTTCCGGCAAGCCGCTTTCATCGATATCGCTGTTTTTCCCGCCGACACCGGCGGATTTTGCAATGGCGGCACCGGACAGCGACACTTTGACGCCCTCGACCAAGGTCGGGGTTCCCAACAATGCCGCGTCTGTGCCGGACTCATCGTCAACGGAGGTTTCAGCACTTTCCAGCAACGACGCAACGCCACTGTTACCGGGGGTCAGCGTGCCAATAGCAGTCATCGAAGCGGTTCCTTGCATGCCGTCAGATACCTGTTTATCGGCCGTCATCCCTGCGGCTTTATGCCGTGGGAGCAATCTCGCCACAGGCTGGCCTGAATGTCCTCCCCTGGGTTACCCTTACGCCTTATGTGTGTTTTCCCACAAGGATTTAAGAAATGTCCGAGCCAGTTAAACTGCGCGCTCACAACCAGGCTAATTGCAAGGATTGCAGCCTGGCCCCTCTCTGCCTGCCACTTTCGCTGAATCTGGAAGACATGGATGCGCTGGACGAAATCGTTAAACGTGGCCGCCCGTTGAAAAAGGGTGAGTTCCTGTTCCGCCAGGGCGACACCTTCGATTCCGTTTATGCAGTACGCTCCGGCGCCCTGAAGACCTTCAGCCTGAGCGATACCGGCGAAGAACAACTCACGGGTTTCCACCTGCCGAGCGAACTGGTCGGGCTGTCCGGCATGGACACCGAGAAACACCCGGTCTCCGCCCAGGCTCTGGAAACCACCTCGGTCTGCGAGATTCCGTTCGAACGCCTCGACGAACTGGCCCTGCAACTGCCGCAGCTGCGCCGTCAGTTGATGCGCGTGATGAGCCGCGAAATTCGCGACGACCAGCAAATGATGTTGCTGCTGTCGAAGAAAACCGCCGACGAGCGCATCGCCACGTTCCTGGTCAACCTGTCGGCCCGCTTCCGCGCTCGCGGGTTCTCGGCCAACCAGTTCCGTTTGAGCATGTCGCGCAATGAAATCGGCAACTACCTGGGGCTGGCGGTGGAAACCGTGTCCCGGGTCTTCACCCGCTTCCAGCAAAACGAACTGATCGCCGCCGAGGGCAAGGAAATCCATATCCTCGACCCGATCCAGCTCTGCGCCCTGGCCGGTGGCTCGCTCGAAGTCTGATCTCGACCCGCGGCCGAGCGTATCGTTTCAGCCGCGGGTATACTGCGCCGTTTGCAGCCCTGCCAGGACACCTCGACGATGGTCTTCGACTCCTTCGACATCAAATCCCTGATCCGCCCTGTGATCGATTTCCCGAAACCGGGCGTGATTTTTCGCGACATCACCCCGCTGTTCCAGTCGCCCAAGGCCCTGCGCCTGGTGATGGACAGCTTCGCCCACCGCTATGTGGAAGCCGACTTCACCCACATCGGCGCGATGGATGCGCGGGGCTTTCTGATCGGTTCGGTGCTGGCGTATCAGTTGAACAAGCCGCTGGTGCTGTTCCGCAAGCAAGGCAAACTGCCGGCGGACGTACTGGCTGAAGGCTACGCGACCGAATACGGCGAAGCGTTCCTCGAAGTGCACGCCGACAGCCTGTGTGAAGGCGACTCGGTGGTGATGTTCGATGACCTGATCGCCACCGGCGGCACGCTGATCGCAGCGGCCAACCTGATCCGCCGCATGGGCGCCCGCGTTCACGAAGCAGCGGCGATCATCGACCTGCCGGAACTGGGTGGTTCGCAGCGTCTTGAGGACATGGGCATTCCTACGTTCTGCCTGACGCAGTTTGCGCTGACCGACAAGTAAGCAACCCCGCTCCGCGACTCCCGATCGTTCCCACGCTCCGCGTGGGAATGCCTCAACGGACGCTCCGCGTTCGGCTTTGGAAGGGACGCGGAGCGTCCCGGACTGCATTCCCACGCAGAGCGTGGGAACGATCAGTCACAAAATCTAAAGCCCCATCTGTTTGCTGATGATCTCGTTCATCACTTCCCGCGTCCCGCCGCCAATCGACAAGATGCGGTTATCCCGATACAGCCGCTCCACCAGGCTTTCGCGCATATAACCCAGCCCGCCGAGTATCTGCACCGCTTCCGTGGTGATGCGGTCCGAGGTGTCCGTGGCGAAGTTCTTGGCCATGGAGATTTCCCTGATCACGCTCTGCCCCGCCGCCATCTTCGCCGCCTGCCGGTAGGTGAACTCCCGCGAGACTTCCAGCGCCGTGGCCATTTCCGCGAGGCGATGCTTGATCACCTGGAACTTGCCGATGGGTTTGCCGAACGCTTCACGCTCCCGCGCCCACTTCAGGCTTTCTTCCAGCGCCAGTTGCGCGGTCATGTTGGCCATCAACGCCAACGCCAGACGCTCGCTCTGAAAGTTGCCCATGATGCAGGCGAACCCCATGTTCTCCGCGCCGATCAGGTTTCCCACAGGCACCCGGCAATCATCGAAGAACAATTCAGCCGTGTCCGACGCCCACCAACCCATTTTCTTCAGCTGCCGACCGACGGTAAAACCCGGCGTGCCCTTCTCGATCAACAGCAGGCTGATGCCGCCAAACCCGGGCGCACCGGTACGCACCGCGACGGTGTAGTAATCCGCGCGTACGCCACTGGTGATAAAGGTTTTGCTGCCGCTGACCCGGTAATGATCGCCGTCGCGGATGGCGCGGGTCTGCAGGTTGGCGACGTCAGAACCGCCGCCCGGCTCGGTGACGGCCAATGCGCTGATTTTCTCGCCACTGAGCACTTGAGGCACGACGCAATCACGCACTTCGGGCCGGGCCCATTTGACGACTGGCGGTAGACCGATATCGAGCGAACCGAGCCCGGCCACCAACCCGCCGGAGCCACAGCGCATCAGTTCTTCACTGGCGGCGATCTTGGCGAACAGATCACCTTCGTGACTGCCACCCAGCGCTTCGGGATAACCGATGCCGAGGATGCCGGCCGCACCGGCCTTCAGGTACAGCTCACGAGGGAAGCTTTCGGCTTCTTCCCACGCATCGATGTCCGGCAGGATCTCGCGTTCGACGAAACGTCTGACGCTGTCGCGGACCATTTGGTGGCTGGGGTCGAAGTATTCCTGGAAGGCGGGCATCGGCGAACTCCATGGAAGGGTTCGCCGAACTTAACCGAGCGCTTGCTTGGTTTTCAACAGGATTGTGTGGTTCAGAGGGAAATCGGCTTGCGCCCGGCAAACGAGTGAGCCAGCGTGCCGCCGTCCACCAGTTCCAGCTCGCCACCCAACGGCACACCGTGAGCGATGCGCGAGGCGATCAGGCCTTTGTTGTTGAGCAATTGCGCGATGTAGTGAGCCGTCGCTTCACCTTCCACGGTCGGGTTGGTGGCAAGGATGACCTCGGTGAAGGTGCCCGCCTCTTCGATTCGCGTCATCAACTGCGGAATGCCGATGGCCTCCGGGCCGAGCCCGTCCAGCGGCGACAGATGCCCCTTGAGCACGAAATAGCGACCCCGGAACCCGGTCTGCTCGACCGCGTACACGTCCATCGGACCTTCCACCACGCACAGCAGCGTGTCGTCACGGCGTGTGTCGGCGCATTGCGGGCACAGATCGTCTTCGGTCAGCGTGCGGCACTGGCGGCAGTGTCCGACCCCTTCCATGGCCTGGCTCAAGGCCTGGGCCAGGCGCGTGCCGCCGCTGCGGTCACGTTCGAGCAACTGCAACGCCATACGCTGGGCAGTTTTCTGACCCACGCCCGGCAGAACTCGCAGGGCGTCGATCAGTTGGCGAATCAAAGGGCTGAAGCTCATGGGGAAAAAGTCCGACAAAACAACGAGACGCGGTTTATACCCGCGCCTCCGGCCAGCGTCAAATCCTCAGTCCTGGGCGACCCGCACCACCAGTTTGCCGAAGTTGCGCCCCTCCAGCAGCCCGATAAACGCTTGCGGCGCTTGCTCCAGGCCATCGACCACGTCTTCGCGGAATTTCACCTTGCCCTCGCGCACCCACGGCACCATGGCGCTGATGAATTCCGGCTGACGGTCGCCATAGTCGTCGAACACGATGAAGCCCTGAATGCGTACGCGTTTGGTCAGCAGGGTACGCTGCAACATCGGCAAGCGATCCGGACCTTTCGGTACTTCAGTGGCGTTGTAGCCGGCAATCAGGCCACACAGCGGGATCCGTGCCTTGGGATTGAGCAGCGGGACGACCGCATCGAAGACATGGCCGCCGACGTTTTCGTAATAGACGTCGATGCCTTTCGGGCAGGCCTTGGCCAGTTGCTCGGCGAAGTCAGACGCCTTGTGATCGATACAGGCGTCGAAACCCAGCTCCTCGACCACGTATTTGCACTTCTCTGCACCGCCGGCCACGCCGACGGCGCGCAGGCCTTTGATCTTCGCCACCTGCCCGACCACCGAACCTACTGCGCCAGAAGCGGCGGCGACCACCAGGGTCTCCCCTGCCTTCGGCTGGCCGATGTCCATCAGCCCCATGTAAGCGGTCAAGCCCGGCATGCCCAGCACGCCGAGGGCCATCGACGGGCTCGGCAGCCCCGACGGGATCGGGATGATGTTGCGCCCGTCGCTGATGCTGTGGCTTTGCCAACCCGTGGCGCCGACCACCAGATCGCCGACCTGGAATTTTGGATGACGCGACTGCTCGACCCGGCTGACAGCCCCACCGGTCATCACCTCGCCGATTTGTACCGGCGCCGCGTAGGACGGTGCGTCACTCATGCGCCCGCGCATGTAGGGATCGAGTGACAGGTGAAGGGTCTTGAGCAGCAACTGGCCGTCTTCAAGCGCCGGCAGCGCTTCGCGCTCCAGACGGAAATTCTCGGGTGTTGGCGCGCCCACCGGACGCGAGGCCAGCACGATGCGTTGATTGAGGGTCAGGGGGTCGGACATGTCAGCGTCTCCTTTGAATAATGAATTCGGGGTATAGGGAGCAGACCTTGGTGGCTGTGGCGCGTTCGATGCTTCTTCAGCCAGAAACAAAAATGCCAGGCGCGATGCCTGGCATTTTTTGTAGCTCATCCAATCCGCAAAGGCGAATCAGAACGGCAGTTTCATACCGGCCGGCAGGTTCATGCCAGCGGTCATGCTGCCCATCTTGGCCTGGCTGTTGGCTTCGATCTGACGCACGGCAGCGTTGACGGCAGCGGCCACCAGATCTTCGACCACTTCACGGTCGTCTTCGTCCAGGCCCGGCAGAACGCTTGGGTCGATGCTGACTTTTTTCACGTCGTGACGACCGGTCATCACCACGGTGACCAGATCGCCACCGGCCTTACCGGTGACTTCTGCGTTGGCCAGCTCTTCCTGCATCTTGGCCATTTTTTCCTGCATCTGCTGCGCCTGCTTCATCAGGCCGGCCATGCCACCTTTCATCATGGTAATCACCTCAAAAGTACTTGGATCAATACAGCGTCCGGCGATTTGCGCCGAACGCCTTCAGTTATTAGCCCTGACTGACCAGGGCGTCGACAGGTTCAATAGTATCGTGTCGCACGACCGCGCCGAACTGCTGGACCATCTGCTGGATGAACGGATCGCCATGGATCGACTCCTCCGCCTCGCGCTGACGGTTGGCACGGCGCCGGGACGCAGCCTGGGCCGGGGTTTCCTGCTCGGGCTTGATCAGCTCCATGCTCAGGTTCAGCGTGCGGCCGTGGTACTGGTTCAATGCATCGTTCAGCCGACGCTGCTGGGTGGCGTTGAACAAGGCGCTATGAGCCGGGTCCAGGTGCATCAGCCAGTTGTCGCCATCGACCGCGATCAGCGTGCAGTTGGCGGCGATACTGCCGGTCATGCCGGAAATCGGCAGTTTCGGGAACAGCTCCAGCCATTGCAGGGCCAGACCGGTGGCCGGCGCGGCGGCGGGTTCCGGCTCGGGCTCCGGGACCGGATCGGCCGCGTGTTCGCTGGCCAGATCGTCGAGGTAACTGTAGGCCGAATCCATGTCCGGCTCGATGTAGTCTTCGTCGAGCGGCGGCTCGTCGTCCATATCCATGCCCGGCGTGGCGGCATCGACCTCGGCCACCGACGGCTCGGGGATCGGCGCGGCGGCCCACTCCGGCGCATCCGGCACGACGCTGTCCGGGGTCGGCAGCGGCATCGGCGGCAGGTCAGGCTGCTCGGCGGTGGTTTCCAGAACCGGCTCTACCGCTGGCTGTTGCACAGGAGCCGGTTCTACCGGGTCATTCCACGGCAGATCGACGATTTCCTCGACGGCGACCGGTTCTGGTTCCGGCTCAGGCACGGGTTCAGGCGCAATCACCGGGGCAACCGGTGCGGGCTCGGGAACAGGCGCTGGCGCAGGTGCAACCACCGGAGCCGGCGCAACAGCCGCAGCAACTACCGGCGCAGGTTTCGGCGCGGCAGCCACTGAGTTTGCGGAATCAACTGTGGCCTGGCTGATCCCCACTGGCTTTAGCGGTTGCCTCGGGGCGTCCGCCGTGTCCGCCGGCCGGAAGGCCAGCATCCGCAGCAGGACCATTTCGAATCCGCCACGCGGGTCTGGCGCCAGTGGCAAGTCGCGGCGGCCGATCAGGCCCATCTGGTAATAGAACTGCACGTCTTCGGCCGGCAAGGCCTGGGCCAGTGCCAGCACCCGGTCACGGTCGCCGTGGCCGTTGTCGACGCCTTCCGGCAAGGCCTGGGCGATGGCGACGCGGTGCAGCACGTTGAGAATTTCCGAGAGCACGCCGTTCCAGTCCGGCCCTTGCTCGGCCAGGTGACGCACGGCTTCGAGCAACGCCTTGGCGTCACCTTCGATCAGCGCATGCAACACGTCATAGACCTGGCCGTGATCCAGCGTACCGAGCATTGCCCGCACATCGGCGGCCAACACCTTGCCCTCACCGAAGGCGATGGCCTGATCGGTCAGGCTCATGGCGTCGCGCATCGAACCGTCGGCCGCGCGACCGAGCAGCCACAGGGCGTCGTCTTCGAACGGCACGTTTTCCGCGCCGAGAACGTGGGTCAAATGCTCGACTACCCGCTCGGGGGTCATGTTCTTCAGCGAGAATTGCAGGCATCGCGACAAAATCGTTGCCGGAAGTTTCTGCGGGTCGGTGGTCGCCAGGATGAACTTGACGTAGGGCGGCGGCTCTTCGAGGGTTTTCAGCAGCGCATTGAAGGAATGGCTGGAGAGCATGTGCACTTCGTCGATCAGGTAGACCTTGAAGCGCCCGCGGCTCGGGGCGTACTGCACGTTATCGAGCAGCTCGCGAGTGTCCTCGACCTTGGTCCGGCTCGCGGCGTCGATCTCGATCAGGTCGACGAAGCGCCCTTCATCGATCTCGCGGCACACCGAACACTCGCCGCACGGGCTTGAAGTGATACCTGTTTCACAGTTCAGACATTTGGCGATGATCCGCGCAATCGTCGTCTTGCCGACGCCCCGCGTCCCGGTGAACAGGTAGGCGTGGTGCAGGCGTTGGCTGTCCAAGGCATTGATCAGAGCCTTGAGCACATGGGTCTGGCCGACCATTTCGCGGAACGAGCGCGGACGCCATTTACGTGCAAGAACCTGATAACTCATCGAAAACCGTCGCGGCAAAGGAAGCAGAAGCGGCTAATGCTAGCGGAGCAAGGGCAAAATTGCATCCGGTGCGCTCTTCTATTCTGGCTAAGCTGCATGGGCGGAGGCTTTTGTCGGCACGGGAACGGGAATTACCGGAGCATTTATGCGGTGGGCCGTGGGGGCAATACTGGGAATCAGCCTGAACGCGATGGCCGCGCAGCCGCCGCTGCGCTTCGCCATGGCCGACAGCTGGGCGATGCCGCTGGCGCAATACGAACGCGGCCGCCCGACCCAGGGCATCCTTTACGACATGATGCTCAGCCTGGCGACCCAGGTCGGCGTGCCGGCGGAGTTTCACGTCCTGCCCCGCACCCGCGTGCAAAACACCATGGAACACGGCGAAGTCGACGTGCGCTGTTATGCCTCGCAATCGTGGCTGCCGAACCTGTCCGGGAATTACATCTGGAGCATCCCGCTGTTCTTCCAGCGCGACCTGCTGATCGGCCGCCAGGATCAACCCTCCAGCGTCGATCCGGCCCACCTGCCCCGCCAATCGATCGGCACCGTGCTCGGCTACAGCTACCCCACGCTGCAGCCGCTGTTCGACGCCGACCGGTTATGGCGCGAAGACGCGCGCAATCAGGAGCAGGTGCTCGACAAACTCCTGGCCGGTCGTTACCGCTACGCCGTGAGCAATCAATGGACGCTGGACTGGTTCAACCAGCGCCTGCTGCCGGGGCAGCAACTGCGAGGGGCGGCAGTGTTGCAGGAGCAGCAGGTCGGCTGCTACGTCCGCAACGATCCGAAAGTGCCGGTGCAGCGGATATTGAGGACGTTGCTGCAGATGAAAATGTCGGGGGAGATTGATGACATTATCCGGTTGTATACCGGTGGTTCGGAAGGCGCCCCATAACCCTGCGCAGTGAGCCGAATATTCAATGCCCCGCCGTATCGCGGAATTTCTGGTACTCGTGATACTCGACCCAGGCAACCACATCGTACGGCACGTAAAGCTTCAGCCTGGCGCGGGAAATGGCGATGTACACGGCGCAGATCCGCTGATCGAACGCATAGGCATCCTTGAATTTCTCGTTGGTCAGCAGGCCGGGGGTCAGCAGCACCTTGTCGAACTCCATGCCCCCCGCCTCTTCCGCCAGCATCAACATGCAGCCGTTGCCTGTGTTGTCGATCATTCGGTTCAGGCGTGTCAGGTCGGCAATCATGAAGCCGTTTTCCAGCTTGGCCCTGACCCGCAAAAACGACTCGTCGAACTGATTGGCGTCGCACACGGCCTGCCAGTCGGGCAAGTCGCTGAAGTAAGGATGCACGCCGTTTTCGCTGTATTCGGAGCGATAGAAATCCGGTTTGAACAGTTCGATGGCCGTAGCCATGAAATGCTTCAGATCATCCTGAGTTCGCTTGTCCGGGAATCTGAACTTGCAGTTGGAATCGTGCAGGTGGATGGCCCAGATCATGGTGTCCCACGGCGATGCCGTCAGCACCACGCAACCTTCGGACGGTACGAAACCTTCCGGGTACTCCTTGATGACGACATCAGCATCACTGGCGCCTTCGAACGGAATCTTGCCCTTCTGCGAGTGCCGGGCGATCAGCGGGTTGACCAGCCGTTCGACGTTGCGGCCCGAGCGCACGGAATAGCTGATATCGCTCTGGCGGACCTCGCGGTGGCGCTTGACCGGCACGCCGCTGGCCTGCTGGTACTCGTCGCCGAGGGTGATCAACACCTGGCGGCCACGTTCGATGATCTGCAACAGCGAGCCGGGAATGTCCTGACTCTCGTCGATCAGCACGTGGGTGTAGCGCGCCGGCACCACGCAACCGGCAATGCAGGCCCGCTTGATCATCAGTAGCGCTTCGAACCCGGTCTGACTGCCCCACGCCGGGTTGAGCTCAAGGTAGCCCCACACCCGGCTCGAATACTCCAGTAAAACCTGCGCGTCCACGCTGGAGAGCGGATGGTTGAAATGCGGTAGATGCTTCGCCGAAAAAGTGTGATCACGGAAACGGCAGTAGCGCTCGATCACTTTGAGGCAGAGCTCAAGGGTCGCCTGCCCGTCGTGGTGGCGGAAACCGAAGATGTTCAGTTCCTGCGCCAGCGCCTGTCGACTCGGGATTCGAGCCCCCTCCGCCGCAGGCCTGCGACCGAGCATCAGCGACTGGGCAAACGCCAGGAAGGTCTTGCCGGCCTTCTTCTCGCTCGGCCCCACCATGCGCTGGCGAAGGACTTCGAGCTTGGCCGGGGTGCGCGCCAGCAACAGGGTTTTTTCCGGGCGTAGATGCTCCAGCAAGGCCACCAGCAGATGGCTCTTGCCGATCCCCGCGTAACCTTGAACGTGGAGGTCTTCATCCAGGTTGGCGCGGAAGGTCCTGACCAGTTTGTCCTGCGCCGGGCTCAACCAGCGCTCGCGCTGCCGGGGCGTCACGATCTGTTGACTGAACGGGTCATGGCTGCGGTGGCGCCGGACTTTGTATTCGAAATCCCACTGACCATCGGGCAACAAATAGTCGCGTGCGGACACTTCTTCGGCCAGCAGAAAACGCAGGTTCAGTGGTTTGAGAACTTTCAGGCCGAAATACAGTTTGCGCGGATCGAACAGTCGCTGTGCTTCCGACAGCAGGCCCGCCGTTGTTGACTGCCGCTTTTCGGCAGCCCAAGACAAGAGCTTGGCCAGAATTTTCTCTGCCGCCACGGCGCCGAGATCCTGCTCTGTCGTTTGCACCAGATTCTGGATGACCAGCACTGCCGCCAATTCGGGATCGCTCAGGGCTTCGAGGGCTTTGGCGCCACTCGCCTGCAGCAGGTTCGCGCAGGTTTCATCCGTGACGGGCAAAAACACGGGGCTGGATAAATCGGAATGTTCCGGGAGCATAAAACCTCGCGGCCAGGGTGCAGACCTTACAAGGTCGATCCCGGCCAGACTCTTCATTTATTTCGGTGGCTGCGAGTATGCGGGATTGAAGAGCAAATGATTACCCCGTGTCGGCGCCCTCGCGAGCAGGGGGTTTGGGTACGAACCGCCAAATCGCAGGCATAAAAAAAACCGCAGTGGGCGAAACCCATGCAGTTCGGTGTTGAATCGTTCGATGTTCGTTAAGGTGGTAACCCTACCAGCCACACCCCGGCACACAATGTTCCCGCTGTGGCTGCTGCCTTCCGGCTCTGACCAGGTTCACGGGTAATCGTTGCGGGGGGACCGATAGGGTCACCATAACGACGCTCACCTGTCGGCGAGCCGCGCCATTGTACCTATCTGAGACGAAGTTACAACCGCTGGTTGTAGATAAAAAATATGAAGGGCTTCAAGCACTTGCTATTGCGCCTGAAGCACCTCGTCGGCCCGGCCGCCCTCTTGCTGGATCACCAGATGAATGAAGTGCAGCTTGGCGATCGCCGCAGGCGGCAGCACAAAGGGATAGAAATCCGGCTGGCCCATGCTGCGCGACAGTTCGTTGAGCATGCCGGCCAGTTCGATCCACGCGTTGACGAATGACAGGAACGCTGCGCCGCCGGGATGTTCGGGGTCGTACAGCGTGCTCGACGGAAACGGCTGGTAATCGAGGTCCATTTCCCGGGCGCTCATGCCGAAACCCAGCGCCGTGTCCACCGCGTCCATCATGTGCAGGTAATGCGCCCACGTTTCCGCCCAGTCTTCCCACGGGTGCATGGTGGCGTAGGCACTGACGTAATGCTGCGACCAGTCCGCCGACGCGCCCTGTTGATAATGCCGCTCCAGCGCCTCGGCATAACTGGCGCGCTCGTCGCCGAACAGGTTGCGGAACGAACCCAGCCAAGGGCCGTTGTCGATCAGCCGATCCCAGTAGTAATGCCCGACCTCATGGCGAAAATGCCCGAGCAGCGTGCGATAGGGTTCGTGCATCTGCGCCCGAACCTGCTCGCGGTGGGCGTCGTCGGCCTCTGCGATATCGAGGGTGATCAGGCCGTTGGCGTGGCCGGTCATCGGCGCGTTGCCTTCCAGATCGACACCGATGAAATCGAACGCCAGGCCGGTGTCTTCGTCGACGGTTTTCGGGATGACCGGCAGGCCGAGGCTGATCAGTTGTGCGACCAGTCGGCGCTTGGCGATTTCCACCTTGCGCCAGCGTTCGGGGTTTTCCGGGACGGACAGATCGGGGATGGTGCGATTCAGATCGCAAGCCGCGCACAGGGTGTCGTGATCGCTGGCGGGCAGCAGCCAGTTGCAGGCCGCCGGGGTATCGAGGTTGGCGCAGCGCCGGAACAGGCCGGCCTCGGGATCGGCATCCAGCGTCCAGGTGCCCTCAAACGGCCCCGGTTGCAGCGACGTCAGCCGACCGTGTTCCGGTTGATAACCCAGCGCCGCGTTGCAAGCCAGGCACTGACTGTTGCGAAAGAACAACGACTGGCCGCAACGGCACGGCCAGACTTTGCTGTTGCGTGAAGATTCGCCCATGAACGGCGCGACGATGCGGGAACTGAGCTGCTCGAAAAAGCGGTACATGGCGATCTCTCCCTGGGGCTTGCCAAGACTAGATCATTCCCGCGAGTTGATCGTTCCCACGCGTTTCGTCAGGCGGAAATACCGTGCCCTTTCAGGAACGCGATAAACGCCTCTTCGTCCATGACCTTCACGCCCAGCTCGTTGGCCTTGGTGAGTTTCGACCCTGCGCCCGGCCCGGCAACCACACAATGGGTCTTGGCCGACACCGAACCGGCGACCTTGGCGCCGAGGCTTTCCAGGTGTTCCTTGGCGACGTCGCGGCTCATCAGCTCGACCTTGCCGGTCAGCACCCAGGTCTCCCCGGCCAGAGGCAGGCCTTCGACGACTTTCTTCTCGCTCTTCCAGTGCATGCCGAAATCGCGCAATTGTTTCTCGGCACTTTCAGCCAGTTGCCGATGTTCAGGCGATTCAAAAAACTCACGCACCGAATTGGCCTGTTTCTCCGGCAATGCCTGGCGCATGTCCAGCCAGTCAGCGTTCATCACCCCTTCCAGCGATTCGAACTTGTCCGCCAGCTTCTGCGCCCCGCCCGGCCCGACCGAAGGAATGTGCAACTTATCGAGGAAACCGCCCAGCGTTGTACTCGCGGCAAACTCGGCGCCCAGCTCACCCTGATCCTGAATCTGCAAACCGTGACCCAGCAGCTCGGTGATTACTTGCTGGTTGTGCGCATCTTCAAAGAAGCTGTGAATCTCGTGCGCCACTTCCAGGCCGATGTCCGGCAGGTACGTCAGCACTTGTGGCAAGGCTTGCTGGACGCGCTCCAGCGACCCCAGCGAGCGCGCCAGCACCTTGGCCGTCTCCTCGCCGACATCCGGGATACCCAGCGCATAAATGAACCGCGCGAGACCCGGCTTCTTGCTGTCTTCGATGGCGGCCAGCAACTTGTTGCTCGACACCTCGGCAAAGCCTTCCAGATCGACGATGTCGTCGAACTTCAGCGCGTAGAGATCGGCCGGCGAACTGACCAGACCTTCGTCCACCAACTGCTCGACGCTCTTGTCGCCGAGGCCTTCGATGTCCATCGCGCGGCGCGATACGAAGTGGATGATCGCCTGCTTCAGTTGCGCACCGCAGGCCAGTCGGCCGACGCAGCGGTACACCGCACCTTCGCTGATGGTCTCCTTGCCTTTGCTGCGTTTGACCAGTTGCGTGCGCTCGACGTGGGAGCCACAGACCGGGCAGCTCTCAGGGATATGCACGGGGCGCGCATCTTCCGGGCGGCGCTCGATGACCACTTGCACCACTTGCGGAATCACATCACCGGCGCGGCGAATGATCACCGTATCGCCGATCATCAGGCCCAGCCGGGCGACTTCGTCCATGTTGTGCAACGTGGCGTTGGCCACGGTGACGCCGGCAACCTTGACCGGTTTCAACCGCGCCACAGGCGTGACCGCGCCAGTGCGGCCAACCTGGAATTCCACATCGAGCAGCTCGGTGAGTTCTTCCATGGCCGGGAATTTGTGGGCGATGGCCCAGCGCGGCTCGCGGGCGCGGAAGCCCAGTTCGCGCTGGTCGGCAATGCTGTTGACCTTGAACACCACGCCGTCGATTTCATAGGCCAGCGAGTTACGGCGCTCACCGATATCGCGGTAGTAATCCAGGCATTCGCCGATGCCCTTGGCCAGTTTCAATTCGTGGCTGATCGGCATGCCCCAGGCTTGCAGTTGCTTGAGGTTGCCGATGTGGGTGTCGGCGATGTCGTTGGACACCTGACCGATGCCGTAGCAGCAGAATTCCAGCGGACGGTTGGCGGTGATCTTCGAATCCAGCTGACGCAGGCTACCGGCGGCGGCGTTGCGCGGGTTGGCGAAGGTCTTGCCGCCGACTTCCAGTTGCGAGGCGTTCAGGCGTTCGAAACCGGCCTTGGACATGAACACTTCACCGCGCACTTCCAACGTCGCCGGCCAGCCTTCGCCGTGAAGCTTCAGCGGGATGTTGCGCACGGTGCGCACGTTGACGCTGATGTCTTCGCCGGTGGTACCGTCGCCGCGCGTGGCGCCGCGTACCAGCACGCCGTCCTGATACAGCAGGCTGACCGCCAGGCCATCGAGTTTCGGCTCGCAGCTGTATTCCACCGCCGCACCACCACCGAACAG
The DNA here is from genome assembly GCF_014863605.1 of Pseudomonas allokribbensis. Classification (NCBI taxonomy): domain Bacteria; kingdom Pseudomonadati; phylum Pseudomonadota; class Gammaproteobacteria; order Pseudomonadales; family Pseudomonadaceae; genus Pseudomonas; species Pseudomonas allokribbensis. Next base: position 2,039,206 of record NZ_CP062252.1, on the reverse strand, counting down.
ATCGCCGGCCGGCAGGTCCAGACCTTCGGTCACCCGACGGTCAAACTCGCGCATGTCGGTTTCTTCGAAGGCGTTGCCGAGGCTGAGCATCGGCACTTCGTGACGCACCTGGGTGAACGCGGTCAGCGCCACGCTGCCGACGCGCTGGGTCGGCGAGTCGCTGGTGATCAGTTCCGGGTTGGCCGCTTCCAGCGCCTTGAGCTCGTGGAACAACCGGTCGTACTCGGCATCCGGAATACTCGGCTCATCGAGGACGTGGTAACGGTAGTTGTGCTGATCGAGTTCAGCACGCAGCTCTAGAATGCGGGTTTCGGCGGCAGTCATGGGTGTTCTCTCATAAAGCAAAAGAGCAGCCGAGGCTGCTCAATCTATTTGCCGATTGCCTCTTTATCGCGAGGCAACCTTTTCAATCAACGCTTCTGGGTCAGGGCGCGACGTTCGAATTCGACGATGCGCTGACGGTAGTGCTCGATGGTTTGCGCGGTCAGGACGCTGCGCTGGTCATCTTTCAATTCGCCGTTCAGTTCCTGGGACAGCTTGCGTGCTGCCGCGACCATCACGTCGAAGGCCTGCTTCGGATGACGCGGGCCTGGCAGGCCGAGGAAGAAGCTCACCGCCGGGGTGCTGAAATGGTCGATGTCGTCCAGATCGAAGATGCCCGGCTTGACCGCGTTGGCCATGGAGAACAGCACTTCGCCGTTGCCGGCCATGCTTTCGTGACGGTGGAAGATATCCATCTCGCCGAAACGCAGACCGCTTTCCAGAATGTTCTGCAACAGTGCCGGGCCTTTGAAGCCGGCCGGGTCGCGGCAGATCACGCTGATGACCAATACTTCTTCGGCTTGCGGCTGATCTTTATCGGCAACTGCCGGCGACGCCTTGGCGACCGGCTCGATGAAATCATCGTCACGGCTGCTGAAGCTCGGACCGCCGTCCAGGTCCAGATCGAGGTTCAGGTCGCCCTGGGCCGGACCGTTGCTGCCGCGCTTGCCGCGCTTGGAAGCGGATTCGCGAGGCTCGCGTGCTTCGCGGGCCGGCATGCTCACCGATGGCAGGTCGTGCTCGTCCAGTTGCGGCTCTTTATGGTTGTCCAGTACGCGGGCCGGGCCCAACAGCTCAGCGCTGGTGTCCTCGTCCGGCAGGTTGGACAGACTTCGGTCAAGACGGAATTTCAGTTTTCCCTTGCCGCCGCGCATACGGCGCCAGCCATCGAAAAGAATACCGGCTATCACAATGATGCCGATGACGATCAGCCACTCGCGCAGACCGATTTCCATGTAATCCCGTGCCTCTATAAAAAATGCTGAAAAATAAGGGGTTTACACTGTGCAAACCGCTTTAAAACGTGGCGCCAACTCTATGTTCTGACAGGCGTTTTGCCCACGTATACGAAAAATTGACATTAAACTAGCACGACCAAAGACAACTTTACACCGTCTGTCTCATTGGCTTGCGCGAATATGTCGATTGGCCAGCAAGTCGGAGCTGGTAAAAAAGTCCTACAACCTTCAAATACCTTTCCGACACTGCGCCGGCTCAGGCATCCACCATCGCCATCGCCTCCTCGACATCCACGGCTACCAGTCGCGAACAACCCGGCTCGTGCATCGTTACACCCATCAACTGCTCGGCCATTTCCATGGCGATCTTGTTGTGGGTGATATAGATGAACTGCACGGTCTGCGACATCTCTTTGACCAATCGTGCGTAGCGTCCAACGTTAGCGTCATCCAGTGGCGCGTCAACCTCATCGAGCATGCAGAACGGCGCCGGGTTCAACTTGAAGATCGCAAAAACCAGTGCCAGTGCGGTCAGGGCTTTTTCGCCGCCGGACAGCAAATGGATGGTGCTGTTCTTCTTCCCGGGCGGCTGCGCCATGATCGTCACCCCTGTATCGAGTAGATCTTCGCCCGTCAGTTCCAAATACGCGCGCCCGCCACCGAAAACTTTCGGGAAAAGCGCCTGTAAACCGCCATTGATCTGATCAAAGGTATCTTTGAAACGGTTACGGGTTTCCTTGTCGATCTTGCGGATGACGTTTTCCAGGGTCTCCAGGGCTTCGACCAGATCGGCGTCCTGTGCATCCAGATAACGTTTACGCTCGGATTGTTGCGTGTATTCGTCGATCGCCGCGAGGTTGATCGCACCCAGACGCTGAATGCGCGCGGCGATGCGTTCAAGTTCCTCTTCGGCCTCTTTCTCGCTGGACTCGGCGGTCAGGGTATTGAGCACGCCGTGCAGATCGTAGCCGTCTTCCAGCAGTTGATCCTGCAGGGCCTTGCGGCGCACGGTCAGGGCTTGCCATTCCATGCGTTGCTGTTCGAGCTGGCCACGGATCAATTGCGATTGCTGTTCGGCCTGGGTCCGGCGTTTTTCCGCATCGCGCAGTTCACGGTCGGCGTCTTCCAGGGCGATCTGGGCGGTCTTGAGTTCATCGTCAACGCTCATGCGCTTGTCGAGCAATTCTTCAAGCTTGAGGCGCAGCTCTTCCAGCGGCGCCTCGCCCTCCTCCAGATTCAGACTGAGCTGTTCACGTTTTTCGGTGAGGCGCTCGGCCTGCATTTCCAGACGCTCGAGGGCCTGGCGGGTCGAGTCGTGTTGTGCGCGCAATGAGCCAAGGCGCACGGCCAATTGATGCGCGTGATCCTTGTGCTGACGCGCTTCCTGACGCACCCGGTCGAGGCGTTCGCGCAGGCTGTCGCGCTGGGCCAGCAGCAACTCGCGCTGCTCGGTGTCGAGGGCCATGGCGTCGAGGGCGTCCTGCAACTGGATCCGCGCTTCGCCGATATTTTCGTGTTCCAGCTCGCGCTGCTCGGCGAGCTCGACCAACTCGTCATCGAGACGGGTACGACGCAGGGTCAACTGTTCGGCCTTGGCTTTGCCGGCGGACAGTTGAGCTTTCAATTCACCTTGCTGACGGGCTTCGTCCTGCAGCAAACGACGCAGATGTTCGCGACCGTTTTCCTGCTGACGCTGTTGCGCGCGCAGGGTCTGTAAACGGGTTTCCATGGCCTCGACCGTGGCTTCACGCTCTTCGCGTTCCAGATGCAGCGATTCGATTTCCTGCCCGCGTGCGAGCATGCCGCTTTCGGCTTCGCTGGCGCGGCGTACCCGCAGAAAATGCCGGCCGACCCAGTAACCGTCGCGGCTGATCAGGCTCTGCCCGGTAGCCAGTTGGCCGCGCAAGGCCAGCGCCTGTTCAAGGCTGTCGACCGGTTTGACCTGAGCGAGCCATGGCGACAAATCAACCTGCGCCTCGACCTTGTCCAGCAGGCTGCCGGGCACGCGCACGCCGTCACTGCCGGGGCTGAGCAAACGCAGATCGCCCTGGGCGAAACCGGACAAATCGAAGCCGTCGAAATCATCCACCAGCACCGCTTGCAGGTCGGCACCGAGCACGGTTTCCACCGCCAGCTCCCAACCGGCCTCGACCTTCAGGCCTTCGGCCAGACGCGGACGCTCGGCGAGGTTGTGTTCTTTCAGCCATTCGGCGGTGCCGGTGCCCGGATCGAGCGCGGCCTGCTGCAAGGCTTCGAGGGAGGCGAGGCGACCGTTGAGGCGCTGCAAATCGCCCTGCGCCTGCTGCTGCGCGGTCAACGCCTGTTGCAATTCCTGGCGCAGTTGCTCGAGTTTTTCGACCTGGGCTTCTTCGCTGGTCTGCAAATCTTCAAGGGTGGCTTCGGACTCGGCGAGCTGTTCGCTGAGTTCCATGATCGCCGCGTCCTCAGGGTCTGCCGAGAGCAACGCCCGCTCTTCGCCCAGACGCTTTTGCCGATCGGCCAGGCGCTCCATGCTGGTTTCCAGCTGCTGGATCCGCGACTGCTGCACTTCGGCCTGACGGCGCGGTTCGGCGGCGGTCAGGTTGAAGGTGTCCCACTGCTCCTGCCAGCCGTGCATCACGGTTTCGGAATCTTCCAGCGCAGCGGCGGCTTCTTCAGCGGCGGCGTTGGTGATTTCCTGCTCAGGGGTCAGTTGATCGAGCTCTTCGCCGAGGGTCAGCAGCAAGGTACGGTCGTGGCCCAGGTGCGATTCGGTTTCGAGGCGCGCGCGCTCGGCTTCTTTCAGATCGTCCTGCAATTGGCGCAAGCGTTGCTGACCGTGCTGGATGCTCTGCTCGACCCGGGCGATGTCGCCGCCGACCGAATAGAAGCGCCCTTGCACCAGATTGAAGCGCTCGGACAAGTCATGGTGACCGTCGCGCAGGCGTTCAATGGCGGCGTCGGCGTTGCGTTGCTCGGCGACCAGCGCTTCAAAGCTGATTTCCTGGTTGCCGATGATCGACTCGCGCTGGCCGACCTGATCGTTCAGATCCTGCCAGCGCAGGGCCGACAGTTGCGCCTTGAGCTGGCGCTCTTCAGCCTTGAATTCCTGATACTTCTTGGCGGCCTCGGCCTGGCGGTGCAAGCGTTCGAGTTGGCGCTCGAGTTCTTCGCGCAGGTCGGTCAGACGGGCAAGGTTTTCGTGGGTGCGGCGGATGCGGTTTTCGGTCTCACGCCGGCGCTCTTTGTACTTGGAGATGCCGGCGGCTTCTTCGATGAAGTTGCGCAGGTCTTCGGGCTTGGACTCGATCAGCTTGGAGATCATCCCCTGCTCGATGATCGAGTAGCTGCGCGGGCCGAGGCCGGTGCCGAGGAAGATGTCGGTGATGTCACGACGACGGCATTTGGCGCCGTTGAGGTAATAAGTCGTCTGGCTGTCGCGGGTCACTTTGCGGCGGATCGAAATTTCCGCATAAGCAGCCCACTCGCCCAGCAGCGTGCCGTCGGAGTTGTCGAACACCAGTTCGATGCTCGCCTGGCTCACCGGTTTGCGGCTGGTCGAGCCGTTGAAGATGACGTCGGTCATCGACTCGCCGCGCAGGTTCTTGGCCGAGCTTTCGCCCATCACCCAGCGCACGGCGTCGATGATGTTCGACTTGCCGCAACCGTTCGGCCCGACGACCGCCGCCATGTTGCTGGGGAAGTTCACCGTGGTCGGGTCGACGAAGGATTTGAACCCCGCCAGTTTGATGCACTTGAGCCGCAAGGTCAGGCAACCGTCAGGGCGGACACCACCAGATCGCAGCTGCGCTGGGCGTAAGCCGTCAGCACGATGCGGATCTGCGGCAGGTCACGGGCGAGGACGGCGGCCAGCAAGCGCTCGAACAGTTCGAGGAACTCGCTCATCTCGGCCTTGCGCTGTTCCAGCGCGAGGAAGTACGCACGGCTCATGGCCGGCTGCAGGTTCTCGACGGTTTCCTGCAGGTACGGGTTGTTGGCAAACGGATACGCGGCACGCATCACGTTGAAGCTGTCGTCGACGAAGGTACGGATGTCCTGACGCTCGTAGCTGGCGCTCAGACGCTGCTGGATCTGCACGAACGGCGCCATGTCGGCCTGGACTTGCCAGCCGTTGGCCACTGCGTTGCCGAGCAGGATGTACAGCTCGCTCATCAACGTGCACAGGCTCTGCACCTTGTGCGCCGTAAGCTCGGTGACGTGGGCGCCGCGACGCGGCAGGATCGCGATCAGGTGACGGCGCTCGAGGATCAGCAAGGCTTCGCGGACCGAGCCGCGGCTGACGTTCAGCGCCAGCGTGACCTTCTGTTCCTGGATACGCTCTCCCGGCTTCATTTCGCCGCGAATGATCCGTTCGGCGAGGTGGTGAGCGATTTGCTCGGCGAGGCTGTCCGGCGCCTTGAACGTCATGGTTGTCCTTCAAACTCTTCGATCTGCACAAGCGGCGCAGTGTAGCGCAATGCGCGTTCATGGCGGAGTGCCCGCACAGCGGTTTTTGGCACGAATCCCGCAAAAAAGCGCTTGATCCAATGAGGGTCAATACTGAATAGACACGTTGTCGAGCGACAAAATGGTTTTTCCTGACCTTTAAGTCAGAAAACCATTGACCGAAAAGTCAGACCTGCTAAATTCGGCTCAAGTCGCTTAACAACAATAATGAGTCTGCGAGGCCTTCCGTGATCCAGTTTTTACTCAACCAGGAACTCCGTAGCGAGCACGCCCTGGACCCGAACCTGACTGTGCTCAACTACCTGCGCGAACACGTGGGCAAATCCGGCACCAAAGAAGGCTGCGCCAGCGGTGACTGCGGCGCGTGCACGGTGGTGGTCGGCGAGTTGCAGACGGATGACGATGGCCGCGAACACATTCGCTATCGCAGCCTCAACTCGTGCCTGACGTTCGTTTCGTCGCTGCACGGCAAACAATTGATCAGCGTCGAAGACCTCAAGCACAAGGGCGAACTGCACAGCGTGCAGAAAGCCATGGTCGAGTGCCACGGTTCGCAGTGCGGTTTCTGCACCCCCGGCTTCGTGATGTCGCTGTTCGCCCTGCAAAAGAACAGCGATGCACCGGACCATGCCAAGGCCCACGAAGCGCTGGCCGGCAACCTTTGCCGCTGCACCGGCTACCGGCCGATCCTGGCCGCTGCCGAACAATCCTGCTGCGGCAAGCAACCGGACCAGTTCGACGCCCGGGAAGCGGAAACCATCGCTCGCCTCAAAGCCATTGCCCCGACATCCATCGGCGAACTCAACAGCGGTGACAAACGCTGCCTGGTGCCGCTGACCGTAGCCGATCTGGCCGATCTCTACGACGCTTATCCACAGGCCCGGCTATTGGCCGGCGGCACCGATCTGGCGCTGGAAGTCACGCAGTTCCACCGCACCCTGCCGGTGATGATCTACGTCGGCAACGTCGCTGAAATGAAGCGCATCGAGACCTTCGAAGACCGCATCGAAATCGGCGCCGCCACTGCCCTCTCCGACTGCTACGAAGCGTTGAACGCCGAATACCCGGACTTCGGCGAACTGCTGCACCGTTTCGCCTCTCTGCAGATCCGCAACCAGGGCACCCTCGGCGGCAACATCGGCAACGCTTCGCCGATTGGTGATTCGCCACCGCTGCTGATCGCCCTCGGCGCGCAGATCGTGCTGTGCAAGGGCGAGACCCGGCGCACGCTGAACCTGGAAGATTACTTCATCGATTACCGGGTCACCGCGCGTCAGGAAAGCGAGTTCATCGAAAAAATCATCGTCCCTCGCGCCACGGCCGAGCAGCGCTTCCGCGCCTACAAAGTCTCCAAGCGCCTGGACGACGACATCTCTGCCGTCTGCGCCGCGTTCAACCTGCGCGTCGAAAACGGTGTGATCACCGACGCCCGTGTCGCCTTCGGCGGCATGGCCGCGATCCCGAAACGCGCCGCTCACTGCGAAGCCGTGCTGCTCGGCCAGCCGTTCAACAACGCTGTGGTCGAACGTGCCTGCACCGCGCTGGGCGAGGATTTCACCCCGCTCTCGGACTTCCGCGCCAGCAAGGAATACCGCCTGCTCAGCGCGCAGAACCTGCTGCGCAAATACTTCATCGAACTGCAAACACCGCACATCGAGACTCGGGTGACCGCTTATGTCTAACCATCACGGCGTAGAGAAAACTCAAGCTGAACTGGCTGAACTGTTCGCCAAAGACCTGACCACCGGTGTTGGCCGCAGCGTCAAGCACGACAGCGCCGCCAAGCATGTGTCCGGTGAAGCGCAGTACATCGATGACCGGCTCGAATTCCCGAACCAGTTGCACGTTTACGCGCGGCTGTCGGATCGCGCCCACGCGAAAATCATCAGCATCGACACCAAACCCTGCTACGCCTTCGAAGGCGTGCGCATCGCCATCACCCACGAAGACGTGCCGGGCCTGAAAGATATCGGCCCGCTGCTGCCGGGCGATCCGCTGCTGGCCATCGATGACGTGCAGTTCGTCGGTCAACCGGTGCTAGCCGTGGCCGCCAAGGATCTGGAAACCGCACGCAAAGCAGCCATGGCCGCGATCATCGAATACGAAGATCTGGAGCCGGTGCTGGACGTGGTCGAAGCCCTTCGCAAACGCCACTTCGTGCTCGACAGCCACACCCATCAGCGCGGCGATTCGACCACCGCACTGGCCACGGCTGAACATCGCATTCAAGGCACGCTGCACATTGGCGGCCAGGAACACTTTTATCTGGAGACCCAGATCTCCTCGGTGATGCCGACCGAAGACGGCGGCATGATCGTCTACTGCTCGACGCAGAACCCCACCGAAGTGCAGAAACTGGTGGCCGAAGTCCTCGACGTTTCGATGAACAAAATCGTCGTCGACATGCGCCGCATGGGCGGTGGTTTCGGCGGCAAGGAGACTCAGGCCGCGAGCCCGGCGTGTCTGTGTGCGGTGATCGCGCACCTCACCGGCCAGCCGACCAAGATGCGCCTGCCGCGCGTCGAAGACATGCTGATGACCGGCAAGCGCCACCCGTTCTACGTCGAGTACGACGTCGGCTTCGACAGCTCCGGACGCCTGCACGGGATCGCGATGGATCTGGCCGGCAACTGCGGCTGCTCGCCTGACCTGTCGGCCTCGATTGTCGACCGGGCGATGTTCCACTCGGACAACTCGTACTACCTGGGCGACGCGACCATCAACGGTCACCGCTGCAAGACCAACACCGCGTCGAACACCGCGTACCGTGGTTTCGGCGGCCCGCAAGGGATGGTCGCGATCGAAGAAGTGATGGACGCCATCGCCCGTCACCTGAACCTCGATCCGCTGGCCGTGCGCAAGGCCAACTACTACGGCAAGACCGAACGCAACGTCACCCATTACTACCAGACCGTCGAGCACAACATGCTCAAGGAAATGACCGCCGAGCTGGAAGAAAGCAGCCAGTACGCCGAGCGCCGCGAAGCGATCCGTCGCTACAACGCCAACAGCCCGATCCTGAAGAAAGGCCTGGCGCTGACCCCGGTGAAATTCGGCATTTCCTTCACCGCCAGTTTCCTCAACCAGGCAGGTGCCCTGGTGCACGTCTACACCGACGGCAGCATCCACCTGAACCACGGCGGCACGGAAATGGGCCAGGGTCTGAACACCAAAGTCGCGCAGGTCGTGGCCGAAGTGTTCCAAGTCGAAATGGACCGCGTGCAGATCACCGCGACCAACACCGACAAGGTGCCGAACACTTCGCCGACGGCGGCCTCCAGCGGTGCCGACCTCAACGGTAAAGCCGCACAGAATGCAGCAGAAATCATCAAGCAACGCCTGGTCGAATTCGCCGCGCGGCACTACAAAGTCAGCGAAGAAGACGTGGAATTCCACAACGGCCACGTGCGGGTTCGTGACCACATCCTGACCTTCGAAGCGCTGATCCATCTGGCGTATTTCAATCAGGTGTCGCTGTCGAGCACCGGGTTCTACAAGACCCCGAAAATCTACTACGACCGCAGCCAGGCCCGTGGCCGGCCGTTCTACTACTTCGCCTTCGGCGCGGCGTGTTGCGAGGTGATCGTCGACACCCTGACCGGCGAGTACAAGATGCTGCGTACCGACATCCTCCACGACGTCGGCGCCTCGCTGAACCCGGCCATCGACATCGGTCAGGTCGAGGGCGGTTTCGTCCAGGGCATGGGCTGGCTGACCATGGAAGAACTGGTGTGGAACAACAAGGGCAAGCTGATGACCAACGGCCCGGCCAGCTACAAGATCCCGGCCGTGGCGGACATGCCGCTGGACCTGCGGGTGAAGCTGGTGGAAAACCGCAAGAACCCGGAAGACACGGTGTTCCATTCCAAGGCTGTGGGTGAGCCGCCGTTCATGCTCGGCATCGCCGCGTGGTGTGCGATCAAGGATGCGGTGGCCAGCCTCGGCGACTACAAGCATCAGCCGAAGATCGACGCGCCGGCGACCCCGGAGCGGGTGTTGTGGGGTTGCGAGCAGATGCGTCAGCTCAAAGCGGTGAAAGCCGTCGAGGCTGAAACCGAGTTGGCCCCACTGTAAGGACCGAGGCGCGGCCATCGCTGGCTTGCCAGCGATGAGGCCCGAACAGACAACGACAAATGTCGAGGTGAACATGTACAACTGGATCGACGCCCTCGCCGACCTGCAGAACCAGGGCGAACCCTGCGTTCTGGTGACGATCATCGAAGAGCTCGGCTCGACGCCGCGCAATGCCGGTTCGAAGATGGTCGTCAGCGCCCGCCAGACGTTCGACACCATCGGTGGCGGGCACCTGGAATACAAAGCCATGCAGATCGCCCGCGAGATGCTCGCCAGCGGCAAGCAGGACACCCATCTGGAGCGCTTCAGCCTCGGTGCCAGTCTCGGCCAGTGCTGCGGCGGCGCCACGGTGCTGTTGTTCGAACCGATGGGCCAGGTGCAGGCGCAGATTGCCGTGTTCGGCGCCGGTCATGTGGGCCGCGCACTGGTACCCTTGCTCGCCAGCCTGCCGTGCCGGGTACGCTGGATCGACTCCCGGGAAGAGGAATTTCCCGAACAGATTCCCCACGGCGTGCGCAAAATCGTCGCCGAGGAGCCTGTGGATGAAATCGACGACCTGCCCGCCGGCAGCTACTGCATCGTCATGACCCACAATCATCAGCTGGACCTGGAACTCACTGCCGCGATCCTCAAGCGCAACGACTTCACCTGGTTCGGCCTGATCGGCTCGAAGACCAAACGCGCCAAGTTCGAACACCGCTTGCGTGACCGTGGTTTCGACGCCAGTGTCGTGCAACGCATGCGCTGCCCGATGGGCATCGGCGAAGTCAAAGGCAAGTTGCCTGTGGAAATCGCCATCTCCATCGCCGGCGAAATCATCGCCACCTATAACGCCAATTTCGGCCAGCACACCGCCAGCGCCGAACCGATTGCCAAACTGCTGCCGGTTTCCCGCCGCAGTCAGGCCGCCACACTCAAAGCCTCAAACTGATTAGAGAACCCTCATGCCTCTGACTCGCAAAGCCTACCGCGCCGCCATCCTGCACAGCATCGCCGACCCTGCCGAGGTCGGCATCGAAGCCTCCTACGAGTATTTCGAGGACGGCCTGCTGGTGGTCGATGGCGGCAAGATCAGCGCCCTTGGCCACGCCAGCGAACTGCTGCCGACCCTGCCGGCGGACATCGAGATCACGCATCACAAGGATGCGCTGATCACCCCGGGCTTCATCGACACCCACATCCACCTGCCGCAGACCGGCATGGTCGGCGCCTACGGCGAGCAACTGCTGGACTGGCTGAACACCTACACCTTCCCGTGCGAAAGCCAGTTCGCCGACAAGGCCCACGCCGATGAAGTCGCGGACATTTTCATCAAGGAACTGCTGCGCAACGGCACCACCACCGCGCTGGTGTTCGGCAGCGTGCATCCGCAATCGGTGAACTCGTTCTTCGAAGCCGCCGAGAAGCTGGATCTGCGGATGATCGCCGGCAAGGTGATGATGGACCGCAACGCGCCGGACTACCTGACCGACACCCCGGAATCGAGCTACGTCGACAGCAAGGCGCTGATCGAGCGCTGGCACGGCAAGGGTCGTCTGCACTACGCCGTGACTCCGCGCTTCGCCCCGACCAGCACCCCGGAACAGCTGACCCTCGCCGGCCAGTTGCTCGGTGAATACCCGGATCTGTACATGCAGACCCACATCAGCGAAAACCTCAAGGAAGTCGAGTGGGTCAAGGCGCTGTTCCCGGAGCGCAAGGGCTACCTCGACGTCTACGACCATTACCAATTGCTCGGTGAGCGTTCGGTGTTCGCCCACGGCGTGCACCTGTGCGACGACGAATGCGCGCGCCTGGCGGAGACCGGTTCGGCGGTCGCGTTCTGTCCGACGTCGAACTTCTTCCTCGGCAGCGGCCTGTTCAACCTGCCGATGGCCGAGAAGCACAAACTGAACGTCGGCCTCGGCACTGACGTCGGCGGCGGCACCAGTTTCTCGCTGCTGCAAACCCTGAACGAAGCCTACAAGGTGATGCAGTTGCAAGGTGCGCGCCTGAGCCCGTTCAAGTCGCTGTACCTCGCCACCCTCGGCGGTGCGCGGGCGCTGCGTCTGGAAGACAAGATCGGCAACCTGCAACCGGGCTCCGACGCCGACTTCCTGGTGCTCGACTACAACGCCACGCCGCTGCTGAGCTACCGCCTGAAGCAGGCCAACAACATTGCCGAGACGTTGTTTGTACTGATGACGCTGGGCGATGACCGCACCGTGGCCCAGACCTATGCGGCGGGTGCGCTGGTGCATCAGCGCTAGTTTTCTGCGGACAAAAAAATCCCCCGGTACTTTGCAGTCCGGGGGATTTTTATTGCCTGTCGATTCGCTTTAGAGCTTGGCCGCCGGACGCCCCGGCTTCTTGGTCTGCAACAGGTGCGAGAACACCGCATGCAGATCGTCCGAAGCGCTTTCCTCGTCGAGGTTGAGCTTGCTGTCGATGTGATCCATGTGATGCATCATCAGGTCCACCGCCAGCTCGCCGTTACGCGCTTCGATGGCGTCGATCAACTGGGTGTGTTCGTCGTAGGAACAGTGCGAACGGTTGCCGCTTTCATATTGGGCAATGATCAGCGAAGTCTGCGAAACCAGGCTGCGCTGGAAGCTGATCAATGGCGCGTTCTTCGCCGCTTCGGCCAGTTTCAGGTGGAATTCGCCCGAGAGACGGATGCCGGCACCGCGATCGCCACGGGAGAAGCTGTCACGTTCGTCGTTGACCATCTGGCGCAATTCGGCGATTTGCTCGGCCGTCGCGTGCTGCACCGCCAGTTCAGTGATCGCGCGCTCAACCAGACGGCGAGCGAGGAACACCTGACGCGCCTCTTCAACGCTCGGGCTCGCCACCACCGCGCCACGGTTCGGCCGCAACAGCACCACGCCTTCATGGGCCAGGCGCGAGAGTGCGCGGCGAATGATGGTGCGGCTGACCCCGAAAATTTCCCCCAGCGCTTCTTCGCTCAACTTTGTACCGGGCGCCAGGCGCTGTTCGAGGATGGCCTCGAAGATATGCGCATAGACAATATCGTCCTGGGTTCCGCTGCGGCCGGCTTTGCCTGCTCGCGGTTGTTTCTTGAGGGGTTGCAACTGTTCGTTCATGGGCACTCGAGTCGGGAAGAACGGCGGCGAATTGACCGTGACTGTAATACGGCACAGTGGGTCGCTGGCAAGTATCGCGTAAAAAACAGCGCGATTGTACACAATGGAAGGTGGCAACACGACTGTACGGCTGTTTGTGACTTCCGCTGTATTGCAACGCATCGTTACGTTTGAGTTTAGGCTTAAACCCGAAATCCGTGGCTTGAACAAGGAACGCCGCTGTCATGAACGAAATCACCCACACCCGACTGCGCCCCTTTGCGGACACATCGCCCTCCGCCATCGTCGCCGGATTCATCGCGATGATGACCGGCTACACCAGTTCGCTGGTGCTGATGTTCCAGGCCGGGCAGGCGGCGGGCCTGAGCAGCGGGCAGATTTCCTCGTGGATCTGGGCGATTTCCATCGGCATGGCGGTGTGTTCGATCGGCCTTTCGCTGCGTTACCGCACGCCAATCACGATTGCCTGGTCGACGCCCGGCGCAGCCTTGCTGATCACCAGCCTCGGCGGCGTCACCTACGGCGAAGCCATTGGCGCCTACATTACCTGTGCGGTTCTGGTGACGATCTGCGGCCTGACCGGCAGCTTCGAACGGCTGGTGAAAAAGATCCCGGCCTCCCTCGCCGCAGCTTTGCTGGCGGGGATTCTGTTCAAGATCGGCAGCGAAATCTTCGTCGCCGCGCAGCACCGCACCGGGCTGGTACTGGGGATGTTCTTCACGTATCTGCTGGTCAAACGCCTGACGCCGCGTTATGCGGTGCTGGCCGCGCTGCTGATCGGCACCGCGCTGTCGGGCTTCATGGGGCTGCTGGATTTCAGCGGTTTTCACCTGGAAGTGGCGACACCGGTCTGGACCACGCCGCACTTTTCTCTCGCGGCGACCATCAGCATCGGCATTCCGCTGTTCGTGGTGGCGATGACCTCGCAGAACATGCCCGGCGTCGCTGTCCTTCGGGCCGACGGCTACAACGTACCGGCCTCTCCGCTGATCACCACCACCGGCATTGCGTCGCTGCTGCTGGCGCCGTTCGGCTCCCACGGCATCAACCTGGCAGCGATCAGCGCCGCGATCTGCACCGGGCCCCATGCCCACGAGGATCGCAACAAACGCTACACCGCGGCAGTGTGGTGCGGGATTTTCTACGGGATTGCCGGGGTGTTCGGCGCCACGCTGGCGGCGCTGTTTGCCGCGCTGCCCAAGGAACTGGTGCTGTCGATTGCCGCGCTGGCGCTGTTCGGTTCGATCATCAACGGTTTGAGCATTGCCATGACCGAGGTGAAGGAACGGGAAGCGGCGCTGATCACCTTCATGGTCACGGCGTCGGGGCTGACGCTGTTTTCCATCGGTTCGGCCTTCTGGGGAATTGTCGCGGGGGTGCTGACCTTGCTGATCCTCAACTGGCGCAAGGCATGATTTGTTAAAAAGCAGGCATAAAAAAACGGCGACCCTCGGGTCGCCGTTTTTTTCAGTATCACTTGGCCGCGTTGATCGGCTTTTCCGGATACCAAACGTCCAGCAGCGGGCTGATTTCAGTGGTGGTCAGCTCGGAGCGGGTTTTCAGCCAGGCTTCGACAGCAGCGCGCTGCTCTTCGGAGACCGAGCCACGCTTCTGCAGGCAAACCAGACCGAAGTCGTCGCCGCCGACATAGCCCAGACCGTTGGCTTCCATGGCTTCTTTGATGAATGCTTCGAGGAAAGCGTCAATGGCTTCTTCGGACAGGTCTTCTTTGAAGCCCAGGTTCAGTTCGAAACCCAGCTCTTGAAATTCATCGACGCACAGTTTTTTGCGCAGACGCTGGGAACGGTTAGTCGCCATTGGAACAATCCTCTTAAGTAATAACGGCCGGCACTTTACCAGTTTAAGGCGGCGATTGCCCGCCTATCCGGGACGAGCGTGCGACCGCCCGTAAAAAAATAACGAATTGGCACCCTTGCGAAAGGCACAAGCTGTTACACCTTGGGGCATAATGCCGACACTTTCATGACCACTGAGGACCTTTTCATCCATGTCCTCGTCTTTTTCCCCTCGGCTGTAGGGTTTTATTTCATATGATCAAATCGTTGCGTCCTCTGCTCCTGGCCGGCCTTCTTCTGCCCCTGGCCTTGCCTGTTTCCGCTGCCACCATCAACACCGCCCTGACACCCAACGTCGAAAAAGCCCTCAAGGCCAGCAAGCTGCAACCCAGCGCCCTGTCGCTGGTGATGGTGCCGCTGGACGGCCCGGGCACGCCGACCGTGTACAACGCCGATGTGTCGGTCAACCCGGCCTCGACCATGAAACTGGTCACCACCTACGCGGCGCTGGAAATGCTCGGCCCCAACCATCAGTGGAAAACCGAGTTCTATACCGACGGCGACCTGAACAGCGGCATCCTCAACGGCAACCTCTACCTCAAGGGCGGCGGCGATCCGAAGCTCAACATGGAAAAACTCTGGCTGCTGATGCGCGACCTGCGCGCCAACGGCGTGACCCAGATCACCGGCGACCTGGTACTGGACCGCAGCTTCTTCGTGCAGCCGCAACTGCCGGAATTCAACGATGACGGCAACGACGAGAACAAGCCGTTCCTGGTCAAGCCGGACTCGCTGCTGGTCAACCTCAAGGCCCTGCGTTTCGTGGCCCGCAATGACAATGGCCGGGTATTGATTTCGGTCGAACCGCCGATTGCCAGCATCAACATCGAAAACACCGTCAAAGCGCTCAACTCCAAACAGTGCACCGGCGGCGTGCGCTACAACCCGGTGCCGCAGGCCGATGGCAGCGTCACCGTGACCGTTGCCGGCCAGTTGGGCGAAGGCTGCAGCTCGCAGACTTATCTGTCGCTGCTCGACCACGCGACCTACACCGCCGGCGCCGTGCGGGCGATCTGGAAGGAACTGGGCGGCAGCATCCAGGGCAAGGATCGTCTGGCCCCGACCCCGAGCAACGCCAAAGTGCTGGCCCGTGCGTTCTCGCCGGACCTGGCGGAAATCATCCGCGACATCAACAAATACAGTAACAACACCATGGCTCAGCAGCTGTTCCTGAGCCTGGGCCAGAAATTCCGCAACGACGCCGACGGCGATGACGCCAAGGCGGCGCAGCGCGTGGTACGTCAGTGGCTGGCGAAGAAAGGCATCACCGCGCCGCACCTGGTGATGGAGAACGGCTCCGGCCTGTCACGAGCCGAGCGCGTCAGCGCCCGGGAAATGGCCGCCATGCTGCAAGCCGCGTGGCATAGCCCGTACGCCGCCGAGTACATCAGCTCGCTGCCGATTGCAGGCACCGACGGCACCATGCGCAAACGCCTGAAGACCACCGCGATGCGCGGTGAAGCCCACGTCAAGACCGGCACCCTGAACACCGTGCGCGCCATCGCCGGCTTCAGCCGCGACGTCAACGGCAACACCTGGGCGGTGGTGGCGATCCTCAACGACAAGGCGCCGTTCGGTGCATCGTCGGTGCTGGATCAGGTGCTGCTGGATCTCTACAAACAGCCGCGAGCGCCGCAGACGGCTTCCGTTCTGTAAGCCGCCCCGGCAAGATCGTTCCCACGCAGTGCGTGGGAACGATCACAGGGCAAACCGGATCAGTTCATCTGCCGCTCGACCCGATCCCGCCCACCCTGCTTCGCCGCGTAAACCCCCGAATCCGCCCGCAGCAACAGCGCATCCGCGCCCTCTCCCGGCCGCCAACTGGCAATCCCGAAACTGGCCGTCACCACGCCCACCACATCCACCGGCGCACCGCGCAGGCCTTGCCATAGCTCCACGGCCAGCATGTACGCGTGATCACCGTCGATGTCCGGGCACAGCACCATGAACTCCTCGCCGCCCAGGCGACAGAACACATCCGTACGCCGCAGGCGATGGCCGATGCGCTCGCACACCGCCTGCAACACCCGGTCGCCGACCGCATGGCCGTACTGATCGTTGATCCGTTTGAAGTGATCGATATCGAGCATGATCACCGACAGTTCGCCGCCTCCGCGCTCGACCCGGGCCATTTCAGTGGTCAGGCGCTCCTGGAAATAACGCCGATTGTGGATGCCGGTCAGCGCGTCGGTCACCGACAGTGCGCGCAACTCTTCTTCCACCCGTTTCAGGTCGGAAATGTCCGAGATGTAGCCATGCCACAGCACGCCGCCGCCCGGCAGTTCCTCGGGAGTCGCTTCGCCGCGCACCCAGCGCAGGCCGCGCTCGGGCAATTGCACGCGGTATTCCTCGCGCCACGGGCTGAGGTTGTCCGCCGAGGCGCGGATCGATTTGCGTACGCGGCTGACGTCCTGCGGATGAATCCGAGTGAAGATTGATTCGGCATTGAGCAGCAACACATCGGGTTCCAGCTCGTAGATTTCGCGGATGCCGTCGCTGGCGTAGATCACGCTGAAGCGCCCGTCGAACTCCATCTTGAACTGATAGATCCCACCCGGAACGTGGGCGCTGAGTTTCTTCAACAGCACATCCCGCGCCGCCAACGCTTCGTGGACGCGCTTGCGTTCGGTGATATCGATGCAGATCGCCAGGTGCCCGACCCACAGCCCCTGCTCATCGAGCACCGGGGTGGCGAGCATGTTTACCGGCAGATGACTCCCGTCCTTGCGCACCAGCGTCCACTCGCGTGCCTCATGCCCGCCGACTTCGCCGCCCTCCACCAGCATCGCCTGGCAGGTCGGGATGGCCTTGCCATAGCGGGCGCTCAGTTCCGCCGCACGGGTGATCAGCTCCCGAGGAAAATGCAGGTTTTCCAGGGTCATGTGGCCGACCACCTCGGCGCTGCGGTAACCGAGCATCTGCTCCGCGCCGGGGTTGAAGGTGTTGATCACGCCGCGCAGGTCGGTGGCGATGATCGCCACTTGAGTCGCCGCGTTGAGCACCCCGCGCAACTGGCCGTGGGTGCCCCGCAGTTCCTGTTCACGCTCATGCAGTTCCTGGGTGCGCAGTTCGACCATGCGCAAGGCCCGCTGACGCTGACTGACCAGCACGTACAGCAGCGCGCTGAGCAGCAGGCTGAGCAAACCGCCGAGAACCACCACGCTGCCAACCGACGAATGGTTGGCCTGCAGGAAGGACTCGCTGGGCGAGATATCGACCTGATAGTCGTGGTCGGCCATGCGCACCAGCCGCGTGGCTGACAGATCACTCGGCGCCGGTTCATTGGTCGATTCGAACAACACCTCGTGCTGATCGTTGGTCGACAGATCGAGGATCCGTACCGACAGGTAATCATGCAGCGCGTCCGGCAGGCCATCGGCGAGCAACTGGCGCATGCTGATCACCGCCATCACATAGCCGAACGACTTGGGCTCGCCTTCGCGCTGTACCGGCGCCACCAGCAGCACGCCCCGCGCATAGGCCGGCTCGATGCTGACCAGATGCATCGGCTGCGACACCGCCAGGCCGCCGAGCTGATCGGCGCGTTCCAGCGTCGAGCGACGCAACGGCTGGGCCAGCAAGTCATAACCCAGCGGTGAACCGAGCCGGCTCTGGGTCTGGCTGTACACCACGACGACGTATTCATCTCGGGCCGCCGCCAGTTGCAGCTCGCCGCGGGCATTGAGTTCACGCACGCTGAAGGTGGGCAGGCCTTCGTCACGCACCCGCTGCTCGAACGCGGCGCGCTCGGAACCGCTCACCCGCAAGGCGAATGAATAGGCCTGGGTGCGCAGTAATAAAGGTTGGGTGTAGCCGTCGAATTCGGCGCGGGACACCGATTCGGAGTTGGCGAAGAACCGGCGCAGGCCATCGAGGCGTTGCTCCTGATCCTGAAAACGTTCTTCGATGCGGCTGTAGCGCTCATTGGCCAGCAGTTGAAAACGCTGGCGCAACTGGCTGTGAAACTGATTGAGGGTGGCCCAGGCGAGCAGCCCCGTGAGAATCCCGCCGGCGAGCAATACCAGCAGCGCGACCAGCCAGGCCGAGACTTCTTCGCTGATAAAACCCAGGATCTTTGGGCGCACGGGGTGCAACGACATAAGGGCCACTCACTACGCCAGTACTTGCGGGATAACCCCATTGGCCGTGAGTGAGTTATAGCTATTAGCCACTAATTTGGCTAGCTCTGATCGGATCCAAGAGCCTTAAAAATCAAGGCTCTGTGGATCCAACTGATCAGAGTGTCAACGGGCCGTGATTTTCCAGGCGCGGTGGATCTTGCCGTTGCGGGCGAAATCCGGATCGATGGTGCTGGCGGTGATTTCCTCGACCGCATAACGCTCGGCCAGGTTGTCTTCCAGCTGGAACTTGCGGAAGTTGTTGGAGAAGTACAACACCCCGCCCGGTGCCAGTCGGGCCATGGCCAGGTCGATCAACTGCACCTGATCACGCTGCACGTCGAAGATCCCTTCCATGCGTTTGGAGTTGGAGAAGGTCGGCGGGTCGATGAAGATCAGGTCGTACTCTTCCCGGCAGCTTTCCAGCCACGCCATCACATCGCCCTGCTCCAGACGGTTCTTGTCGGAGAAGCCGTTGAGCGACAGGTTGCGGCGTGCCCAGTCGAGGTAGGTTTTCGACAGGTCGACGCTGGTGGTGCTGCGCGCGCCGCCCTTGGCGGCGTGCACACTGGCGGTCGCGGTGTAGCAGAACAGGTTGAGGAAGCGCTTGCCGGCCGCCTCTTTCTGGATCCGCATGCGCATTGGCCGGTGATCGAGGAACAACCCGGTGTCGAGGTAGTCGGTGAGGTTCACCAGCAGCTTCACGCCGCCTTCGGTGACTTCGTTGAATTTGCCCTGAGCCGCCTGACGTTCGTACTGCTTGGTGCCGCTCTGACGCTCGCGGCGCTTGACCACCACGCGGCTCTTGTCGATGTTCAGCGCCTGCGGGATGGCCGCCAGGGCGTCGAACATGCGGATCGAGGCCTTTTCCGGGTCGATCGATTTAGGTGCGGCATATTCCTGAACGTGCACCCAGTCGTGGTACAGGTCGATGGCCATGGCGTATTCCGGCATGTCCGCATCGTAGACGCGGTAGCAGTCGATGCCTTCGCGCTTGACCCACTTGCCCATCGCCTTGAGGTTCTTCTGCAGGCGGTTGGCAAACATCTGCCCGCCTTCGCTCAGGCGCGGCTGCTCGATCACCGGAGCCGGGGCCGGCGTCGGTTTGATCGGATTACCGTTCTTGTTGTACTTGCGCTCTTGCGGCTCGTCCGGAGTCTGATCGTAAGCGGCTTGCTCGCGCTCTGCCTGGCGTTGCTCAGGAGTACGACGCTCGCCGGTGACGAACTGATCCGGCAGCACTTTGATCAACAGCAGCTTGCACGGCAGCGCGCCGTTCCAGAACGAATACTGTTTGTGGCTGCGGATGCCCATGCGCTTGCCCAGGTCCGGCGCGCCGGTGAACACCGCCGCTTCCCAGTTCAGGCAGGCCTGACGCAGACGCTCGCCAAGGTTCTGATAGAGGTACAACAGGCTGGCTTCGTCACCCAGACGCTCGCCGTACGGCGGGTTGCAAATCACCAGACCTTTCTGGTTCTGGTCCGGACGCGGTTCGAAGGTTGCCACTTCGCCCTGATAGATTTTGATCCATTCGCTCAGGCCTGCACGCTCGACGTTGTTGCGGCCCGGCTGGATCAGCCGTGGGTCGGCTTCATAACCACGGATCCACAGCGGTGGCTTGGCCAGACCGGCAGCAGCACGCTCGGCAGCTTCTTCATGCAGTTTCTTCCACAGCGCCGGTACGTGACCGAGCCAGGCGGTGAAGCCCCACTGCTCGCGACGCAGGTTCGGCGCCATGTCGGCGGCGATCATGCCGGCTTCGACCAGGAACGTGCCGACACCGCACATCGGGTCAGCCAGCGCGCCACCTTCGGCGGCAATGCGCGGCCAGCCGGAACGGATCAGGATCGCCGCCGCGAGGTTTTCCTTCAGCGGCGCAGCGCCCTGCTGCAAGCGGTAGCCGCGCTGGTGCAGGCTGTGGCCGGAGAGGTCGAGGGACAGGATCGCTTCGCCGCGATCCAGACGCAGGTGAATGCGCAGGTCCGGGTTGAGCTTGTCGATGCTTGGGCGGTCACCCTGCGGGGTGCGCAGTTTGTCGACGATGGCGTCCTTGACCTTCAAGGCGCCGAAGTGGGTGTTGTCGATGCCCGAGCCGTGGCCGCTGAATTCAACGGCCAGGGTGCCGTCGGCCAGCATGTGATCCTGCCACTCGACGTCGAGCACGCCGTGATACAGGTCCTCGGCATCTTTCATCGGGAAGCGCTTGAGCACCAGCAACACGCGGTTGGCCAGACGCGACCAGAGGCACAGGCGATAGGCGGTTTCCATGGTCGCCATGCCACGCACGGCGGAGGTGTGCTCGCGGGCTTCTTCAAGGCCAAGCCCGACGGCTTCCTCGATGAGCAGGCCTTCAAGGCCTTTGGGGCAAGTGAGGAAGAGTTCGAAACGGTCGGACATGGTTTTTCCAGAGCCTTTGGCTAATGAACCGACAACGCATTGCCGATCCGGTTTTCAATCAGGCGCTTTTCTACAAGAGCGCCCGCGTGGCACGAAGGTGTGCCGTTCCATCCCCGCTGCTCGGGTTAAAAGAGCTTAGATGCCGGGACAGATAAAAAAGTTGATGCAACAAAATGACTCAAAGCAACCCTTCGTCGAAAAGTACCCGACGGTAAACGTGGGTCATTCTCACTAAGGAATTAAACCTGTCATACAGTGCAGGGCCGATCATACCGGGGTTTGGTGAATAAACATTCATGAAACCTGGCGTTACTTATCGCCATAGCATCCTTTTCGTTACGTCCTTATGACAAAACGGTCATTCCCTCGATGTGACTCATTGGTTAGAACTGGACACAGGTTGACGTCGCAACGGCGTCAACACCTTGGCTCGCCACGCCGGCAGCGAGCCGCCAACGGCAGAGTTTTTCTGCCAGACCTCAATTGAGGTCGACGCGACAAAAACAGTCAACAAGTGAGGGAAACACCCTATGAGAAGACTTAAGCGTGATCCGTTGGAAAGAGCATTTTTGCGCGGATATCAATATGGCGTTGGTGGCAAATCCCGTGAGCTTTGCCCATTTACTCTACCGTCGGTACGTCAAGCCTGGATCAACGGCTGGCGAGAAGGACGCGGCGACAACTGGGACGGTATGACCGGCACTGCGGGAATCCACAGACTCAACGAACTTCACGCCGTCGGCTGACACAGGGCACTTATTCCGACACGACAATCTGATTTCGCAACACCCTGATCACCATGCACGTCCTTCCCGGACGGCGGGCTACGGCCCAGGGGCTCCTTCGAGGAGCCCTTTTTTATGCCTGCCTTTTTATGTCCGAAGATCAGCGCTTGGCGGCGATCGCGTCCACGGATTCACGGATCAGCGCCGGGCCCTTATAGATGAAGCCGGAGTAGATCTGCACCAGGCTCGCGCCGGCAGCGATCTTCTCGGCCGCATGCTTGCCTTCGGTGATACCGCCCGCCGCAATGATCGGCAGTTTGCCACCCAGCTCGGACGCCAGCACTTTGACCGTGTGGGTGCTCTTCTCGCGAACCGGCGCGCCGGACAGACCGCCCGCCTCGTCGCCGTGCTCCATACCTTCGACGCCCACGCGGCTGAGGGTGGTGTTGGTGGCGATCACCGCGTCCATCCCGGTTTCGATCAGCGCTTGCGCGACTTGTGCGGTTTCTTCGTCGGTCATGTCCGGCGCGATCTTGATCGCCAGCGGTACATGCTTGCCGTGGCGCAGGGCCAGTTCGGCGCGGCGCGTGGCCAGGTCCGCCAGCAATTGCTTGAGCGAATCGCCGAATTGCAGGCTGCGCAGGCCCGGGGTGTTCGGCGAACTGACGTTGACCGTGATATAGCTGGCGTGGGCGTAAACCTTGTCCAGGCAGATCAGGTAGTCATCGACCGCACGCTCGACCGGCGTGTCGAAGTTCTTGCCGATATTGATCCCCAGCACGCCTTTGTATTTGGCCGCCGCGACCCGCGCCAGCAGGTTATCCACACCGAGGTTGTTGAAACCCATGCGGTTGATGATCGCCTCGGCTTCCGGCAGGCGGAAAATCCGTGGTTTCGGGTTGCCCGGCTGTGGACGCGGGGTCACGGTGCCGATTTCGACAAAACCGAAACCCAGCTGCGCGAAGCCGTCGATGGCCGCGCCGTTCTTGTCCAGACCGGCCGCCAGACCGACCGGGTTCGGGAAGTCCAGGCCCATGACGTTCACCGGCAGCGACGCCGGGGCCTTGCACAGCAAGCCGTTGAGGCCCAAACGCCCGCCCGCGCCGATCAGATCCAGCGACAGATCGTGGGAGGTTTCCGGGGAAAGTTTGAACAACAGCTGACGGGCCAGGGTGTACATGGGCGGCTATGACTCGAGGCGGCGAAAAGAGGCGGCGATTATAGCCGGGCATCGCCCCGCCGCGCGAGGCGCACACGCAAATCCCCTGCACTGGCATATGCCTTGCACCTTCCCCTGCATCAGCCCGCAGGCCAATGGTGGTGTGCAGGCAAGAACAATGGCGTCGTCTCTCGGTTTTGCGCGGGCAAAGCCTGGGACGACGTTTTTTTTTGAGGGTGGCTTTCATGACTCAAACCTCCGTCGGGCCACTGGCCTGGGTCAATGGCAGCGATGCCCCGGAAAAAAGCGCGATCAACCTCGGCTTCATGGCCCTGAGCGACTGCGCTTCGGTGGTGGTCGCCGCCACTCAGGGCTTTGCGCAGCCTTACGGCTTGACCCTGAACCTCAAGCGCCAGAGTTCCTGGGCCAACCTGCGCGACAATCTGGTCAGCGGCGAACTCGATGCCGCCCACAGTCTCTACGGACTGATCTACGCGGTGCATCTGGGCATCGGTGGCGTTGCGTCCACCGACATGGCGGTGCTGATGGGTCTGAACCAGAACGGCCAGAGCCTCAACCTGTCCCACGGTTTGCAGGGCCTGGGCGTGACCGGTCCTGAGGCGCTGGACCGCCACGTGCACCAAACCCGCGCAAGACTGACCTTTGCCCAGACCTTCCCCACCGGCACCCACGCCATGTGGCTTTATTACTGGCTCGCCAGTCAGGGCATCCATCCGTTGCAGGATGTCGACAGCGTGGTCGTACCGCCGCCGCAAATGGTCGCGCACCTGCAAGCCGGTCGCATCGACGGTTTCTGCGTGGGCGAGCCGTGGGCCGCCAGCGCGGTGCAGCAGAATCTCGGCTTCACAATGGCGACCAGCCAGACCATCTGGCCCGACCATCCGGAAAAAGTCCTCGGCTGCACCCGCGCCTTCGTCGAGCAGTACCCCAACACTGCCCGGGCGTTGGTGATGGCGATCCTCGAAGCCAGCCGTTTCATCGAAGAGAGCCCGGAAAACCGCCGCAGCACCGCGCAGCTGCTCAGCGCCGCCGAGTATCTGGACGCCCCGGTGTCCTGCATCGAACCGCGTTTTCTCGGCGATTACGACGACGGTCTGGGCAATCGCTGGCAGGACCCGCACGCCCTGCGCTTTCACGGCGATGGCGCGGTGAACCTGCCGTACCTGTCGGACGGCATGTGGTTCATGACCCAGTTCCGCCGCTGGGGGTTGCTGCGCGACGACCCGGACTACCTCGCCGTCGCCCGTCAGGTGCAGCAACTGGCGCTGTACCGCGACGCGGCCAGCGCTGTCGGTGTGCCGGTCGGTACCGAGGACATGCGCAGCAGCCAGTTGATCGACGGCAAGGTCTGGGACGGCAGCGACCCGGCCGCTTACGCGCAGAGTTTCAAGCTGCATGCGTTGAGCAACAACGCCCCCCTTCTCGCCCGCCGCTGACAGGAGACCGCGAACATGCTGCGCATTCTGCTGATCAACGACACGGCGAAAAAAGTCGGGCGCCTGAAAGCTGCGCTGACCGAGGCCGGTTTCGAGGTCATCGACGAGTCCGGCCTGACCATCGACCTGCCGGCGCGCGTCGAAACGGTGCGCCCGGACGTGATCCTGATCGATACCGAGTCACCGGGCCGCGATGTAATGGAACAAGTGGTGCTGGTCAGCCGCGACCAGCCCCGGCCGATCGTGATGTTCACCGACGAGCACGACCCCGGCGTGATGCGTCAGGCGATCAAGTCCGGGGTCAGTGCCTACATCGTCGAAGGCATTCACGCACAACGCTTGCAGCCGATTCTCGATGTGGCCATGGCCCGCTTCGAAAGCGACCAGGCCCTGCGCGCCCAGCTACAGGCTCGCGACCAGCAGTTGGCCGAGCGCAAGCGCATCGAACTGGCCAAGGGTCTGTTGATGAAAATGAAGGACTGCAACGAAGAAGAGGCCTACACCCTGATGCGCCGCCAGGCCATGAGCCGCCAGCAGAAACTGATTCAGGTGGCGGAGCAGATCATTGCCATGAGCGAGTTGCTTGGCTGAGCTGGCACAGATCTCGCTAAGCAATCCCTACAGGTAACCAACGGCGGTTGCCCCACCCACGACAAAGACGTCGCTCACCTTCCTCGCCCTTTCGGCGATCCGGGTAGCGGCGTTTTTGCGTTTTGGCCCCATTGACCGGGGCCGGTGGTGCGGCCGTGGCGGCGCCCCACTGTGCTGGTTCTGACTCCTTCTCGAGATTCTCTACCGCTGAGGTGCGCGATGAATAAAAGCTTCTGGAAATCCGGCCACACCCCGACCCTGTTCGCGGCCTTCCTGTATTTCGACCTGAGCTTCATGGTCTGGTACCTGCTCGGCCCACTGGCGGTGCAGATCGCCGCCGACCTGCACCTGACCACCCAACAACGCGGCCTCGTGGTGGCCACGCCGATTCTCGCTGGTGCGGTACTGCGCTTTGCGATGGGCATGCTTGCCGATCGCCTGTCGCCGAAAACCGCCGGTCTGATCGGTCAAGTGATCGTGATCTGCGCGCTGTTCGGCGCCTGGAAACTCGGCATTCACAGTTACGAACAGGCCCTGCTGCTTGGCCTGTTCCTCGGCATGGCCGGCGCTTCGTTCGCCGTGGCGCTGCCGCTGGCCTCGCAGTGGTATCCGCCGCAGCATCAGGGCAAGGCGATGGGCATCGCCGGCGCCGGTAACTCCGGCACCGTGTTCGCTGCGTTGATCGCCCCGGTACTGGCCGCGTCGTTCGGCTGGAGCAACGTGTTCGGTTTCGCCCTGATTCCGCTGATCCTGACCCTGGTGCTGTTTGCGTGGCTGGCGAAAAACGCGCCGGAGCGACCAAAAGCCAAATCCATGGCCGACTACTTCAAGGCCCTGGGCGACCGCGACAGTTGGTGGTTCATGTTTTTCTACAGCGTCACCTTCGGCGGTTTCATCGGCCTGGCCAGCGCCCTGCCCGGCTACTTCAACGATCAATACGGTTTGAGCCCGGTCACCGCCGGCTACTACACCGCCGCCTGCGTGTTCGGCGGCAGCCTGATGCGACCGCTAGGCGGCGCGCTGGCTGACCGTTTCGGTGGAATTCGCACGCTGTTGGCGATGTACACGGTGGCCGCAGTTTGTATCGCAGCGGTCGGCTTCAACCTGCCGAGTTCCTACGCGGCACTGGCACTGTTCGTCTGCACCATGCTCGGTCTCGGCGCCGGTAACGGGGCGGTGTTCCAACTGGTGCCACAACGCTTTCGCCGGGAGATCGGCGTGATGACCGGGCTGATCGGCATGGCCGGCGGCATCGGCGGTTTTGCCTTGGCGGCCGGTATGGGCGCGATCAAGCAGAGCACTGGCAGCTATCAACTGGCGCTGTGGTTGTTCGCCAGTCTTGGCGTGTTGGCGTGGTTCGGCCTGCACGGGGTCAAGCGTCGCTGGAGAACCACCTGGGGCTCGGCGGCCGTGACCGCTGCCCGGGTCTGAGGCCCGCATGGCCCTGCAACTGAGCTTCGCTGAAGCCAGCGCCACCGGCCCCCGCGCGGAGAATCAGGACGCCTTGCGCCTGGTCACTCCGGCCCCGGCGCTGGCCGCCAGCAAAGGGTTTCTGTTCGCCATCGCCGACGGCGTCAGCCAGTGCGCCGATGGCGGTCTGGCTGCGCGCTCGACCTTGCAGGCGCTGGCGCTGGACTACTACGCCACCCCGCAGACCTGGAGCGTGGCTCAGGCGCTGGATCGCCTGTTGCTCGCGCAAAACCGCTGGTTGCAGGCCAATGGCGGCGGCCAGCCGTTGCTCACCACCGTCAGCGCGCTGGTCCTGCGCGGCAGACGCTTCACGCTGGCGCATGTGGGGGATTGCCGGGCCTATCGCTGGCACGCCGACACCCTGCAGCGCATCACCGAGGATCACGTCTGGGAGCAACCGGGCATGCAGCACGTGCTCAAACGCGCACTAGGCCTGGACCAGCATCTGGTGCTGGATTTTCTCGACGGCGAACTGCGTGAAGGCGAAAGCTTCGTGCTGCTCAGCGACGGTGTCTGGGCCGCGCTCGGCGACACGACCATCGCCGGGATCCTGCGTGATCAACCGGATCTGCACAGTGCGGCACAAACACTGGTCAACGCCGCGCATCTGGCCGGCAGCCAGGACAACGCCAGTGCCTTGCTGGTGCGGGTGGATGCCGTGGGGGAAGCGAGCATCGGCGATGCGCTGATCCAGTTGCAGCAATGGCCGCTGCCCCCGTTGCTCAAACCGGGCCAGACCTTCGAAGGCTGGCAGGTGCAAGGCATCGTCGGCCAGAGCCAGCAATCGTTGCTGTATCGCGTCCTCGATAGCCAAGGCCAGGCGTGGCTGTTGAAAACCTTGCCCACACGGCTGGCGGACGATGCCCACGCAGGTCAGGCCTTACTGGCGGAAGAATGGTTTCTCAAACGCGTGGCCGGGCGACATTTCCCTGAAGTCCATAGCGCCAGTCAGCGTCAGCATTTGTACTACGTGATGCGTGAATATTCGGGGATCACACTGGCGCGTCTGTTCGAGCAAAGCGGTCCGCTGCCACTGGCTCAGTGGCAGGATGTGGCCGAACGTCTTTTGCGGGCCGTCGGTTTGCTGCATCGGCGGCAGATTCTGCACCGCGACATCAAGCCGGAAAACCTGCTGCTGGGGGACGACGGCGAGTTGCGTCTGCTGGATTTCGGTCTGGCGTATTGCCCCGGTCTTTCGCAGGACACATCGTCGACGCTACCGGGAACCCCGAGCTTCATCGCTCCGGAGTCCTTTCGGGGTGATGCGCCCGAGGCTCGTCAGGATCTGTATGCGGTGGGCGTGACGTTGTATTTCCTGCTTACCGGGCATTTTCCCTACGGGGAGATCGAAGCCTTCCAGCGGCCGCGTTTCGGGGTGCCGGTGAGCGCGGCTCGTTATCGGCCGGATCTGCCGGAATGGCTGGCGCAGTGTCTGGAACGTGGCGTCTCGGCCGATCCTCTGCAACGTTATGAAACCGCCGAAGAATGGCTGCTGACGCTGGAACAGGGTGAACGCCGCAGCCTGAATGTACGTCCTCGCCCCTTGCTCGAACGGGAACCGCTGAAGGTCTGGCGAACCTTGGCGTTGCTGGCGCTGCTGGGCAATCTGGTGCTGATGTTTCTGTTGTTTCATGGCTAATCCAGCGCTCCATTAACGGGCGTGCCGCTTCCATTCAGTGCAAAAACCACAATGAACATCTGGCCAATTCCAGCACTACCCCAGTGAATTCGGGGCTCACCGCGACTTGGCACAACCACTGCATTAACGTTTTCAACTGACATAAAGCCCGACCTTCAACGACGAAGGCCAGGCTTCCCGAGAGAACGGGACAAGGACAAAGGCGTCCTCGCTAGGTAACTGGCGGGACGCCTTTTTTGTTTGCGCCATTTTTGTCGAGCAAGGCCTGACTGCCCACAAGAGGCAAACCCGAAGCTTGCGGAGAACCTGATGAAAAAACTCAAACTGGTGATGATCGGCAATGGCATGGCCGGGGTCCGTACCCTGGAAGAATTGCTCAAGCTGAGCAACGAGCTGTATGACATCACGGTCTTCGGCGCCGAACCGCACACCAACTACAACCGCATCCTGCTGTCGCCGGTGCTGGCCGGCGAACAGACGTTCGAAGAGATCGTGCTCAACGATCTCGACTGGTATCTGCACAACAACATCAAACTGCTGCTCAACCGCAAAGTGGTGGAGATCGACCGGGCCAAGCGCCGGGTGATCGCCGAAGACGGCACCGAGGCCGAATATGATCGCCTGCTGATCGCCACCGGCTCGACCCCGTTCATCCTGCCAATCCCCGGCAACACTTTGCAGGGCGTGATCGGTTACCGCGACATCGCCGACACCCAGGCCATGATCGACACCGCCAAGACCCACAAGCACGCCGTGGTGATCGGCGGCGGCCTGCTCGGCCTCGAAGCGGCCAACGGCCTGATGCTGCGCGGCATGCACGTCACCGTGGTGCACCTCGGTGAATGGCTGCTGGAGCGGCAACTGGACAAGACCAGCGGCCAGCTCCTGCAAACCGCCCTCGAATCCCGTGGCCTGCACTTTCGCCTGTGCGAACAGACCCAGGCCCTGCACGACGCCGGCAATGGTCGCGTCGGCTCGGTGCAATTCAAGAACGGCGACATCATCCCCGCCGATCTGGTGGTGATGGCCGCCGGCATCCGCCCCAATACCGAACTGGCAGAAAAGGCCGGCATCCCGTGCAACCGCGGGATTCTGGTCAACGACACTTTGCAGACCTACGACCCGCGCATCTATGCCATTGGCGAATGCGCCAGCCACCGCGGCATTGCCTACGGCCTGGTGGCGCCACTGTTCGAACAGGCCAAGGTCTGCGCCAACCACCTGGCGCAACTGGGTTTCGCCCGTTATCAGGGTTCGGTGACTTCGACCAAATTGAAAGTCACCGGCATCGACCTGTTTTCCGCTGGCGATTTCATGGGCGGCGAAGGCACCGAGACCATCACCCTCTCCGACCCGATCGGCGGGGTGTACAAAAAACTGGTGATCAAGGATGACGTGCTGGTCGGCGCCTGTCTGTACGGCGATACGGCAGATGGCGGTTGGTATTTCCGACAAATTCGTGAGAATCACGCCATCGGCGAGATCCGCGATCATCTGATGTTTGGTGAAAACGCCCTCGGCGACGTAGGACATCAGGGCCAGGACAAAGCCATGAGCATGGCCGACAACGCCGAGGTCTGCGGCTGCAACGGCGTGTGCAAGGGCACCATCGTCAAGGCGATTCAGGAACACGGCCTGTTCAGCGTCGACGAAGTGAAGAAACACACCAAGGCGGCCAGTTCCTGCGGCTCCTGCGCCGGTCTGGTCGAGCAGATCCTGATCAACACCGTCGGCGGCGCGGCGGACGTCAAACCGAAAAGCGAAAAAGCCATCTGCGGCTGCAGCGACCTCAATCACGGCCAGATCCGCCAGGCCATTCGCGAGCAGCACCTGCTGACCATCGCCGGCACCATGAGCTACCTCAATTGGCGCACCCCGAATGGCTGCGCCACTTGCCGCCCGGCCCTCAACTACTACCTGATTTCCACCTGGCCCGGCGAAGCCAAGGACGATCCGCAGTCGCGCCTGATCAACGAGCGGGCCCACGCCAACATTCAGAAGGACGGAACCTACTCGGTGGTGCCACGGATGTGGGGTGGCGTGACCAACCCGTCGGAACTGCGGCGAATCGCCGACGTGGCGGACAAATATCAGGTGCCAATGGTCAAGGTCACCGGCGGCCAGCGCATCGACTTGCTGGGGATCAAGAAGCAGGACCTGCCCGGTGTGTGGAAAGACCTCGACATGCCGTCCGGCCATGCCTACGGCAAATCGATCCGCACCGTGAAGACCTGCGTCGGCAGCGAGTTCTGCCGCTTCGGCACGCAGAATTCGACCCAGTTGGGCATCGACCTCGAACATGACCTGTTCAACATGTGGTCGCCGCACAAAGTGAAGCTGGCGGTCTCCGGATGCCCGCGAAACTGTTCGGAAGCAGGGATCAAGGACGTAGGAATCATCGGCGTCGATTCCGGCTGGGAGATGTACATCGGTGGCAACGGCGGGATCAAGACCGAAGTCGCCGAGTTCTTCGTCAAGCTCAAGACCGCCGAGGAAGTGCGCGAATACAACGGCGCGTTCCTGCAGCTGTACCGCGAAGAAGCCTTCTACCTCGAACGCACCGTGCACTACCTGCAACGGGTCGGCATGGAGCACATCAAGAAAGCCGTGCTGGAAGACCCCGAGCGCCGCAAGGCCCTGAACGAGCGCCTGCAATTCTCCCTGTCGTTCGAACAGGACCCGTGGAAAGAACGCCTCGCCCAGCCGCAACTGAAGAAAGAATTTGACGTGATCCCCGTGAAAAACCTGGAGGTGCCGGCATGAACTGGCTCGATATCTGTGCCCTGGAAGAGATCAACGCCCTCGGTTCGCGGATCATCGCCGGGCCCAAGGGTGACATTGCGATCTTTCGCACAAGTGACGATGAGGTTTTCGCACTCGATGACCGCTGCCCGCACAAGGGTGGCCCGTTGTCCCAAGGCCTGATCTACGGCAAGCGCGTGGCCTGCCCGCTGCACAACTGGCAGATCGACCTGCAATCAGGAGAAGCCCAGGCGCCGGACGTCGGCTGCGCGCACCATCACCCGGCCCGGGTCGAAAACGGCCGCGTGCAACTGGCCTTGCGGGACGCCGTCTGATGAACCGCCAGACGACCGCCTCGACCTGCTGCTATTGCGGGGTCGGCTGCGGCGTACTGATCGAGCATGACGGCGAGCGCATCCTCGGCGTCAGCGGTGATCCGGCGCACCCGGCCAACTTCGGCAAACTGTGCAGCAAAGGCTCGACCCTGCACCTGACCGGTGACCTGACAGCGCGCGCGCTGTATCCGGAATTGCGCTTGGGCAAAGGTTTGGCGCGCAGTCGTTGCGACTGGGACACCGCGCTGGAGCACGCCGCCAACGTGTTCGCCGAAACCATCGCCGAACATGGCCCGGACAGCGTGGCGTTCTACATCTCCGGGCAGTTGCTGACCGAGGACTACTACGCCTTCAACAAACTGGCGCGGGCGCTGGTCGGCACCAATAACATCGACAGCAACTCGCGGCTTTGCATGTCTTCGGCAGTGGTCGGCTACAAGCGCAGCCTCGGCGCCGACGCGCCACCGTGCAGCTATGAAGACCTGGAGCTGAGCGATTGCGTGATGATCGTCGGCAGCAACATGGCCTACGCCCATCCGGTACTGTTTCGTCGGCTCGAAGAAGCCAAATCCCGTCGCCCGCAGATGAAAGTCATCGTCATCGACCCACGGCGCACCGACACTTGCGACCTCGCCGACTTGCATCTGGCAATTCTGCCGGGCACCGATGTCGCTTTGTTCCATGGGATTTTGCATCTGCTGTTGTGGGAAGACTGGATCGACCGTGACTTCATCAAGGCCCACACCGAAGGCCTCGCCGAGCTGAAAAGCCTGGTGCGTGATTACACGCCAGCCATGATTTCGCAGTTGTGCGGGATCAGCGTCGAGCAGTTGCAGCAATGCGCCGAATGGATCGGCACTGCGCCGAGTTTTCTGTCGCTGTGGTGCATGGGCCTGAACCAGTCCACCGCCGGCAGCGCGAAGAACAGTGCGCTGATCAACCTGCACCTGGCCACCGGGCAAATCGGCCGGCCCGGTGCAGGACCTTTCTCCCTGACCGGTCAGCCGAATGCCATGGGCGGGCGGGAAACCGGCAGCCTCTCCAACCTGTTGCCCGGTCATCGTGAGGCTGCCAACCCGGAGCACCGCGCAGAAGTGGCGGCGTATTGGGGTGTGGAGTCACTGCCGGAAAACACCGGTCTCAGCGCCATCGAACTGTTCGAGCAAGTGCGCAGCGGCAAGATCAAGGCGCTGTGGATTGCCTGCACCAACCCGGCGCAATCGATGCCGGATCAGAACGCCGTACGCGCGGCGCTGGAGGCTTGTCCGTTCGTGGTGTTGCAGGAGGCGTTTCGCACCACCGAAACCGCAGCGTTTGCCGATCTGCTGCTGCCGGCGGCCAGTTGGGGCGAGAAGGAAGGTTCGGTGACCAACTCCGAGCGACGGATTTCCCACGTGCGCAAAGCCATAGTCGCACCGGGTGAAGCGCGACCGGACTGGGCGATCACGGTGGATTTCGCACAACGCCTGGAGAAACGCCTGCGCCCGCAACAGCCGAGCCTGTTTGCGTTTGAGCGCCCCGCGCAGTTGTTCGATGAATTCAAAGCGCTGACCCGTGGCCGCGATCTGGACTTGTCCGGCATCAGCCACGAGTTGATCGATGAAATTGGTCCGCAGCAATGGCCGTTTCCTGAGGGCGCCCGACAAGGCACTCCGCGACTGTACTGCGACGGCATATTTCCTACGGCCAGCGGTCGCGCGCAGTTTGTTGCCGATCCCTATCGCGCTGCAAAAGAGCAACGGGACGCGCGTTTTCCACTGACCCTGATCACCGGTCGCCTGCGTGATCAATGGCACGGTATGAGCCGCACTGGCACGGCGGCGCAGTTGTTCGGGCATGTCAGCGAAGCGGTACTGAGCCTGCACCCGGACGAATTGCGTCGGCACCGTTTGCAGCCGAGGGATCTGGTGAATCTGAAGAGCCG
The DNA here is from genome assembly GCF_014863605.1 of Pseudomonas allokribbensis. NCBI lineage: Bacteria > Pseudomonadati > Pseudomonadota > Gammaproteobacteria > Pseudomonadales > Pseudomonadaceae > Pseudomonas > Pseudomonas allokribbensis. The sequence goes on along the minus strand of NZ_CP062252.1, from coordinate 2,005,910 downwards.
CCGGGGCGCGGTGATCGTGGCGGTCGGAAGCGATGACAGTGTGCGTCCGGGCCAGGCCTTTCTGCCGATGCACTGGGGCGATCGTTTTCTCAAGGGCGGCGTGAACTGCCTGACCCTGCCCGCCTTCGATCCCTTGTCGAAGCAACCGGAACTCAAGCACAGCGGGGTACGTCTGGAACCGGTGAATCTGCCCTGGCAGCTTTTCGCACTGATCGAGGGCGATGTTCAACGGCACTTTGAGGCGCTTCGACCGCTGTGTGAGGCGTTTTCCTACGCCAGCCTCAGCGTCGTCGGTCGCGAGCGCCCGGCGCTGCTGATACGCGCCGCCAGCGCCGCCGCACCCGATCCGCAATTGCTGCGCGAAATCGACCAGTGCCTGGCTCTGATCGACGGTCCGGTACTGGCCTATGACGATCCGCGCAGGGCCATCGGCAAACGGGTACGCATCGAGAACGGGCGAATCACGGCGATCCGCCTCGCCGGCGAAACCCTCGCCCAGCATTGGCTGCAAGGCTTGTGGCTGGAGGGCCGCGCAGACGAACAACTGCGGCGCTGGCTGTTGGCGCCGATGAGTGCGCCGCCGGGTAATGCCGGTGTGCAGAGCGTTGCCGACAAGACCCTGTGCAATTGCAAAAACGTCAGCCACAGCGCGGTCTGCGCCGGCATTCGAGAAGGTCTGGATTTGCAGGGTTTGAAAAACACACTGGGCTGCGGCACGCAATGCGGTTCCTGCGTCCCGGAAATCAAGCGTTTGCTGGTCGCCGAAGCGCGGCCGGTCGCCGTCATCTGAAGAGGAAAACACCATGAATGCAAAAGTCTGGCTGGTAGGGGCGGGTCCCGGCGATCCTGAATTGCTGACGCTCAAAGCCGTGCGGGCCTTGCGCGAAGCGGATGTGGTGCTGATCGACGATCTGGTCAACGACGCGATGCTGGAGCACTGCCCGGCTGCGCGGATCATTCCGGTCGGCAAGCGCGGCGGCTGTCGTTCGACACCACAGGCATTCATTCATCGGCTGATGCTGCGTTATGCGCGCCAGGGCAAATGCGTGGTTCGTCTCAAGGGCGGCGATCCCTGCATCTTCGGCCGTGGCGGCGAGGAAGCGCAGTGGTTGCGTGAGCGCGGGGTTGAAGTGGAGCTGGTCAATGGCATCACCGCCGGGCTGGCCGGGGCGACGCAGTGTGACATTCCGCTGACTCTGCGCGGCGTGGCGCGGGGGGTAACGCTGGTCACTGCGCACACTCAGGACGACAGCCAATTGAACTGGCAGGCGCTGGCGCAAAGCGGCACGACGTTGGTGATCTATATGGGAGTGGCCAAGCTCAGCGAGATTCGTGAGCAGTTATTGGCCGGCGGGATGGCGATGAATACGCCCGTGGCGATGATCGAGAACGCATCCCTGCCACAACAACGGGAATGCCGGAGCGATCTGACGAGAATGGAGGGAGACGCCTGCAGGTTTGAGCTCAAGAGCCCTGCCATTCTGGTGATTGGTGCGGTGGCAGCTTCTGCGGCCCGAGCCGATTTACTCGCCTGGCCAGCCGACCAGTCGGCCTGATCATCTGGTTTTCACCAAATCGCAGACAAAGAAAAGCCCGGCATAAGCCGGGCTTTTCTCAAAGCGGCGAGCTAATTACTTAGCTTGAGCTTCAACCTGCGCTTCTACGCGACGGTTAACAGCACGACCAGCTTCGGTTTTGTTGTCAGCAACTGGGCGGGATTCGCCGTAGCCAACCGAACCAACGCGGGACGATTCAACACCGTACTGGTTAACCAGAACTTGTTTAACGGCGTTTGCACGACGCTCGGACAGTTTCTGGTTGTAAGCGTCAGGACCGACGTTGTCAGTGTGACCTTCAACAGTGGTGCGAGTCGATGGGTACTGCTTCATGAAGTCAGCCAGGTTTTTGATATCGCCGTAGCTGTTTGGCTTGACGACCGACTTGTCGAAGTCGAATTTCACGTCCAGCTCAACACGAACAACTTCAGCAACTGCCGGGCAGCCATCAGCGTCAACAGTTACGTTGGCTGGGGTGTCTGGGCACTTGTCAACGTTGTCGCAAACGCCATCGTTGTCGCTGTCGGAGCAGACTTCAGCTGGTGCTGGAACTGGAGCAGCAGCAGGCTTGTTGCCGCCACCGAAGTTCACACCCAGACCGATTACTGGAGCGTAGTTCCAGCGACCGTTGTCCAGTTTGTAGTCAGCGTCTACACCAGCACGGGCGTAGAAGTTTTCAGCGAAGTAGTACTTAACGCCAGCGCCAGCAGTCAGGTAGGTCGACTGATCGCGACCGGTGTGGCCGTCAGCAGCTACGTTGGTCAGGCTGCCGTGCTTCACACCGCCAGCAACGTAAGGACGCAGAGCGTCACCAGCGTTGTTGAAGTGGTACTGAGCGTTCAGACCGAAGTTGTCGCCACCCAGCTTCTGGCTGCCGGTGCCGTCGTTCGAACGGGTGTGGTTGTTCTTGTCGTAGGTCAAGTTCAACGATACGTCGTCGGTCAAGAAGTAACCGATAGAGGCGCCTGGGTTGAAGCCGTCTTCGACATGGTTAACGCTGTCGTTGTACTGCTTCTTGTAGAACAGTTCGCCTTCAACTGCGCCTTGGCCTTGTGCCAGTGCGCCGAACGAAGTAGCGGCAATCAAAGAACCAATGGCCAAGCCCAAGGTGTTTTTCAGTTTCATCCGTTAAATCCCCATCTGGTGATTGTGAAGCAGTCCCGCAAACCGGGGGACAACTCGGCGGCAAGTCTATCAGAACTTGCCTACACGTAAGAGATATTTGCGCTGAACTAAGTTTCAGCAATGCCTGCAAATTTCTCACGCAATTTATCTAGAGCACGTTTGTACCGCATTTTTGTAGCACTCAAACCCATGTGCATGATGTCTGCGATCTCCTGAAATTCCAGCTCTGCGACAAATCGAAGCACCAGAATTTCACGGTCAATCGGGTTCACATACACCAGCCAGCGATCGAGTCCGCCCTTCTCCTCGGGTTTCGGCGCCTTTTCTTCAGACGCTTCCTCGAGGGGGTCAAGACTCAGTGCGTCCATCAAGCGACGCTTTCGCCGTTCCTTCCGATACTGCGTGATGCATTCGTTGTAAGTGATGCTATATAGCCATGTCTTGAACTTCGATTTCCCCTCGAAGTTCTTCAGGCCGTACAGCACCTTCAACATCACTTCCTGACAGACATCGTCTGCGTCGCGATCGTTCCCAAGATACCGCGCACAAACGTTAAATAATGTTCGCTGGTAACGCCGCATCAGTTCTTCATAGGCGCGCGTCACGTGAAACAGCTCGGTATGCGAGCGCGCGACCAACTCCTCATCAGAGAGCTCGCGGGGGTCGTAGCGCGTGGATAGCGTTTGGGCTTTATTCAAAACAAGTCGTGCCGACAGTCAGGTCAATGTCCACCGCTGCCAGCATCAGCTGGCATTTTGCGGCGGCATACATTAGCAGGGTTTGCCGGGTTAGCGGCTACTCACATGCTGTTCCAGCAGGATCCGATTGGAGAGTGAGACTAGCTCACCCTCATCGGTCAGCAATGTAGTCTTAACCGTGCCGATCTCTTCGATCTGGCCTTCGACCTCGCCAACACGCACTTGTTGCCCAACCTGATACAACTCACGCACATAGATTCCCGCAAGAATCTGACCGGCAATTTCCCGGCTTCCCAGGCCCATGGCCAGCGCAACCGCCAGACCAACGGTAATCAATACGATGACGATCACATGGTTCAGCAGGTCGGTCTTGACCTCGAGCTGACTGATCGCGACCGAGATACTGATGATGATCACCAAGCCTTGGGCAATTCGCCCAAGCCCTGAAGCGTAGTCCAGACCCACGCCTTCTGCCGCACCGCGCACCAGACCGTTGGCCAGCTGCGCCAGCAATACACCGACCAGCAGCACCAGGGCTGCGCCGAAAACTTTCGGTACATACAGCGCCAGCATGTCCAGCGTAGCTGAAACCCGCTCAAGCCCAAGGGATTCTGCTGCAGAAACCAGGAAAATCAGCAGAACGAACCAATACACGATTTTTCCGATCAGGGTCGAGATCGGCACTTGCAGTCCCGCACGGGACATCAATTTGGTCAGCCCGGTGCCGCCCATCAGGCGATCCAGACCGAGCTTGGCCAGCAGTTTGGACAACAGGGTGTCCAGCAGCTTGGCCACCACGAAGCCCAACAGCAGCACCACCAGTGCGCCGAACAGGTTCGGGATGAAATTAGCGACTTTGGTCCACAACGCAGTCATTGCCGTGACGAGGCTCTGAGTCCAGAGATCAAGTTCCATATTCAATCAGCCTTATCAGCAGTGCGAGCGGTAGGTTTACGAAGACGGGAAACCGGCGCGACATGGGCCGAGCCGTTGTTCAGGGCGATCATCAGCGCGGGCAGCCAACGGCCCAGCAGGCTGAACAGATCGCCGGCGCCGACCTGGCGGTTGGCGGTTTTGAGTACGCGGCCCAGACAGGCATCGTCGTCGCGGCTGGACGGCGAGGCGTTGAGCATGTCGCGCAAAGACTGTTCAAACGGATCGTGCATACGCACCTCTCGTGATGTCTGTGAAAGACGCGGGCAAATTTGGTCGGGTCACATGGCGCATCGTCATACCCAGCGCAAACGGCGGAACAACCACCATTGTCCGAGCGCCACCGAGACCATCAGCAGGCACGCCACAAGGAATCCGTAGGGGCTCCCGGAAAGCGGAATTCCGCCGACATTGATCCCCAGCAGGCCGGTGAGAAAACTCATCGGCAAAAAGATCCCGGTGATGATTCCGAAGCGGTACATGGTGCGATTCATGCGCACGCTCAAACGCCGGTCTTCGGTGTCCAGCACAAGCCCCACGCGCTCTCGGGTCAATTCGAGCTCTTCGAGATAGCGGGTCAGGCTGTTGTTCAATTCGTTCCAGTAGTCGGCGTCGTCATCGACGAACCAGGGCAGTTTTATCCGCGTCAGCTGTCCGAAAATGTCCCGCTGCGGCGCAAGAAAACGCTTCAGTCCGGCCGCCCGGCGACGGATGTGCAAAATGGCACCGTGCTCGGGAGTATACCGTTCGTCGGCATCCAGTTTTTCTTCCTCTTCATCCACCACTTCCGAGAGGCAAGTGACCAGATCCTGCACCTTGTTGGTGAGGTATTGAGCGAGATAGAGAATGAGTTCGGACGAGGTTTTCGGGCCTTTGCCCTCCCCCAGCATCGCCAACAGTTCATCGGTGGCGCGCAATGGGCGCAAACGCAGGGAAATCACACGCTGGGCTGAAGCGAAAATCCGTACCGACACCATGTCTTCCGGCTCGGCACCCGGATTGAGATTGACCCCGCGCAAAAACAGCAGCAATTCGGAATCGGGCAGCGGCAACAGCCGTGGGCGAGTATTCTCTTCCAGCAGCAGGTCGCAGGTGAATTCGTTGAGTCCGCTGGATTTGCGCAGCCAGGTCTGGGTCTGCGGGTGACTGCGATCCCAGTGCAGCCACAGGCTTTCGTGTGCCTGCAGCTGCAAACTGTCGAGATCAGTCCGGGCTATCGAACGCGCACCGCCTTTACCGTCCAGCACCAGGGCATGCACCAGCCCCCATTGCGCGTTTTCTTCCTCGAACATCCTCACCCCAGTGCTTACCGCGATTTTATTCAGGCATCTTCAGCGGGCTCGGCGAGATGATCACGCCGTTGTTGTCCGCATAGATGTATTGGCCCGGATGAAACGTGACACCCGCAAACGTCACCGGCACGTTGAGGTCGCCGAGACCGCGCTTGTCGGTCTTCTTCGGGTGGCTGGCCAGCGCCTGGACACCGAGATCGGTCTGGGCGATGACGTCCACATCGCGGATGCAACCGTAGATCACCAGCCCTTCCCAACCGTTTTTCGCGGCTTTCTCGGCGATCATGTCACCCAGCAGCGCGCAGCGCAGGGAACCACCGCCATCGACCACCAGCACCTTGCCGTTGCCCTTGAGTTCGGCTTGTTCCTTGACCAGCGAGTTGTCTTCGAAGCACTTGATGGTCACGATTTCGCCGCCGAAGGAATCACGGCCGCCGAAATTGCTGAACATCGGTTCCAGCACCTGCACCAGCTCCGGATAGGCGTCGCACAGGTCAGGCGTAAGGTAATGGTTCATCGAAAAACTCCTGTAACAAGGAAGACGATCAAGGATGTCGCACTCTATTGAAACGAGTCCCGGCGGTCGCTGTTTACCTTAGTCCATGCAATGGTCGCTGACCGAACCTGAACAAAGGCTGAAACGTAATAGCGAAACAGTCACTAAATATGACCAGAACCGCCCAATGCGTCATATCTTAGCCGCAAGCCGACTCGAACGAAATGCCCTTTTCAGCGTGTTCCGATCACACCGCCGCTGCCAGATCGGGCTTTTCGCCCAGCAACGGCGAGTGCTGATCCGCCAGCCAGCGCGCCACCAGCGGCCAGACTTCAGCCTGGGCAGCCTTGCTCACCAACATCTCGACATGGCCGAAATTGTCGTTGAAGCCCTGCTCGCGTCCCAGATTGATGAATTGCTTGTGCTCGGAACCGATCTGATCGAACAGTTTGCGACAGGCCCACGCCGGATCCTGATGATCGCCAGCCGCCGTCACCGCCAAGACAGGCACCTGAACATCAGCGAGCCCCGCCCACCAATCCTTGTCCTTGTCGCCAAAACGCCCGAACAGGCCGTACCAGCGCATGCTTTCCAGCGCCAGGCCGATCGGCTCATCTTCGGGGCCACGCTTGAGCCGCGAGCCAGACAACTGGGCAAAACGCTTGAGAATGAAGCGTCCGCTCCACTCCACCGGCGGAATTTTCAACGGCCAGTACGTACGGCTGACCTGCGTGCCGAAAAACGCCGCCGACGCCACGGCCGGTTCACCGAGGTATTCGCCGCCCAGCGCTGCCGCCAGGGTGATGCCGCCCAGCGAATGACCGATCCAGTGCGGAACCTGCCCGCTCTGCTCACGCACGAACGCGGCGATGGCCGGCAGATCGTAACGGGCGTAGTCGGCGACGCGGTTGCGGCGGTAGTCCTCGTTACGCTGGGACAGGCCGTGGCCGCGCATTTCCGGGATCCACACATCGAAACCCAGACGCGTCAGGTAGGCGCCCAGCCCCAGCCCTTTCGGGGAGAACCAGAAGCGCCGATTGGAAAAGCTGCCATGCAGCAAAATCACCGGTACGCCGCGTGTCGCCGGTTCATCGGCCATGCCGAGACGGGTCACCGCGATTTCCACGGACCAGTCAGGGCTGTTGCCCGGTTTCAAGCGGTATACGTCTTCGCTCAGATCACCGCGTCGTTCGGCGCTGATCAGGGCGACAGGAAATAGGTCACTGCTGCTTTGCATAATGCTCTTGCACAAAAAAGGGCGGCATCCGGAGAGCTCGCCCTACTTGAATCCTAAAGAGGCCGGTCAGGGACCGACCTCTTCACTCACCGATCAGGCCTGCGCCTGACCCTCAGCCAGGAAGAACCAGGTTTCCAGCACGGAGTCCGGGTTCAGCGAAACGCTTTCGATGCCTTGTTCCATCAGCCACTTGGCGAGGTCCGGGTGGTCCGAAGGACCCTGACCGCAGATGCCGATGTATTTGCCGGCCTTGTTGCACGCGGCAATCGCGTTGGCCAGCAGCTTCTTGACCGCCGGATTACGCTCGTCGAACAGGTGCGCGATGATCCCGGAGTCACGGTCCAGACCCAGTGTCAGCTGAGTCAGGTCGTTGGAACCGATCGAGAAACCGTCGAAGAATTCGAGGAATTCTTCGGCCAGGATCGCGTTGGACGGCAGTTCGCACATCATGATCACGCGCAGGCCGTTGTCGCCACGGGCCAGGCCGTTTTCGGCGAGCAGATCGACCACCTGGCTGGCTTCGCCCAGGGTACGCACGAACGGCACCATGATTTCGACGTTGGTCAGGCCCATCTCGTTGCGCACGCGTTTCAGCGCACGGCACTCGAGTTCGAAGCAGTCACGGAACGATTCGCTGATGTAACGCGACGCGCCACGGAAGCCCAGCATCGGGTTCTCTTCTTCCGGCTCGTACAGTTTGCCGCCGATCAGGTTGGCGTATTCGTTGGACTTGAAGTCCGACAGACGCACGATGACCTTCTTCGGTGCGAACGCCGCCGCCAGGGTGCTGATGCCTTCAACCAGTTTTTCGACATAGAAGCCGACCGGATCGTCGTAACCGGCGATGCGCTTGTCGACGCTGTCCTTGATTTCCTGCGGCAGGCCGTCGTAGTTCAACAGCGCTTTCGGGTGGACGCCGATCATGCGGTTGATGATGAATTCCAGACGGGCCAGGCCCACACCGGCGTTCGGCAGTTGCGCGAAATCGAAGGCGCGGTCCGGGTTGCCGACGTTCATCATGATCTTGAACGGCAGCTCCGGCATGGCGTCGACGGAGTTCTTCTTGATGTCGAAGCCCAGTTCGCCTTCGAAGATGTAACCGGTGTCGCCTTCGGCGCAGGACACGGTCACGCCCTGGCCATCTTTCAATAGCTGGGTGGCGTTGCCGCAACCTACAACGGCTGGAATCCCCAGTTCACGGGCGATGATCGCCGCGTGGCAGGTACGGCCGCCGCGGTTGGTAACGATGGCGCTGGCGCGCTTCATGACCGGTTCCCAGTCCGGGTCGGTCATGTCGGAGACCAGCACGTCGCCCGGCTGGACTTTGTCCATCTCGGACACGTCGCGGATGATCCGCACCTTGCCGGCGCCGATGCGCTGGCCGATGGCACGGCCTTCCACCAGCACGGTGCCGGTTTCTTTCAACAGGTAACGTTCCATGACGTTGGCCTGAGTGCGGCTCTTCACGGTTTCCGGACGGGCCTGCACGATGTACAGCTTGCCGTCGTCACCGTCCTTGGCCCACTCGATGTCCATCGGGCAGCCGTAGTGCTTCTCGATGATCATCGCCTGCTTGGCCAGTTCGCTGACTTCAGCGTCGGTCAGGCAGAAACGCGCACGCTCGGCCTTGTCGACATCAACGGTTTTCACGGAACGACCGGCCTTGGCCTCGTCGCCGTAGATCATCTTGATGGCCTTGCTGCCCAGGTTGCGGCGCAGAATCGCCGGACGACCGGCCTCCAGCGTGCCCTTGTGGACATAGAACTCGTCCGGGTTCACCGCGCCTTGTACGACGGTTTCGCCCAGGCCGTAGGCGCCGGTGATGAACACCACGTCACGGAAGCCGGATTCGGTATCGAGGGTGAACATCACGCCGGCGGTGCCGGTTTCCGAACGCACCATGCGCTGCACGCCGGCCGACAGGGCGACCAGTTTGTGGTCGAAGCCCTGGTGCACGCGGTAGGAAATGGCACGGTCGTTGAACAGGGAAGCGAACACTTCCTTGGCCGCGCGAATGACGTTCTCAACGCCACGGATGTTCAGGAAGGTTTCCTGCTGACCGGCGAACGAAGCGTCCGGCAAGTCTTCGGCGGTGGCGGAGGAACGCACGGCCACGGCCACGTCAGGATTGCCGGCCGACAGCGCGGCGAACGCGGTGCGGATCTCGGCATTCAGTTTTTCAGGGAATTCGGCTTCCATGATCCATTGGCGGATCTGGGCGCCGGTCTTGGCCAGGGCATTGACGTCATCGACGTCCAGGGCATCGAGGGCCTTGTGGATCTGATCGTTCAGACCGCTCAGTTCCAGGAAGTCGCGATAGGCCTGCGCCGTCGTGGCGAAGCCGCCGGGGACCGAAACACCGGCACCGGCCAGGTTACTGATCATCTCGCCCAGGGATGCGTTCTTGCCCCCCACATGCTCAACATCGTGTTTGCCGAGCTTATCGAGGGAAACTACGTACTCTACCAAGGTGATCTCTCCACTAACTGTGTTGGAAAAGCTCAGAAACCGGCGGCTCGGGGGAGCGTTGGCCGGCTGTATGGCCTGGACCTGGAAAATAAGTGAGAATGCGGGCCAATGGCGGCCGGCAAATCGCGCCTATCATATCCAAGATTCGTCACTAGCTTAAGGCCCAAGGTGCAAATGAAACGATCTGCTTTCTTTATCTCCGATGGCACCGGCATCACCGCCGAAACCCTGGGTCAAAGCCTTCTGGCGCAGTTCGAAAACATTACCTTCAGCAAATTCACGCGGCCCTACATCGACAGCGTGGAAAAAGCGCGGGCCATGGTACAACAAATCGACAAAGCCGCTGAAACCGACGGTTTCCGGCCGATCATCTTCGACACCATCGTCAATCAGGACATTCGTGAGATTCTCGCAACCTCCAATGGTTTCATGATCGACATCTTCTCGACCTTCCTCGCCCCGCTCGAGCAGGAACTGACCGAGCATTCTTCCTACACCGTCGGCAAATCCCATTCGATCGGTCATAACTCCAATTACATGGAGCGGATCGAGGCGGTGAACTTCGCCCTCGACAACGACGACGGCGCCCGCACCCACTATTACGACAAGGCCGACCTGATACTAGTGGGCGTGTCGCGTTGTGGTAAGACGCCGACGTGTCTGTACATGGCGATGCAGTTCGGCATCCGCGCGGCCAACTATCCGCTGACCGAAGACGACATGGAACGCCTGCAACTGCCGGCTGCCCTGCGCGCCCACCAGCACAAGCTGTTCGGCCTGACTATCGACCCGGACCGCCTCACCGCGATCCGCAACGAGCGCAAGCCCAACAGCCGCTATTCGAGCTACGCCCAGTGCGAATTCGAAGTCCGCGAAGTGGAGAACCTGTTCCGCCGCGAGAACATCCCGCACATCAACTCCACGCATTTTTCGGTGGAAGAGATTTCGGCGAAGATCCTGGTGGAAAAAGGTGTGGAGCGGCGGTTCAAGTAACCCCCAGGCTCCTCAACCTGTACGCACGCTGAATGAACTAACGCAAAGTCCTCGCGGGCGGTGTTTTTTACGCCCCTGTAACATTCCGAAATATACAATCCGCGCAAGTTGCGTATCCGGCCCGAAACCGGATGCGCCAACCCTCTCGACCCGGCGAATTCACCGGGTCCGCAGCATCCACTTCCTGCTTGAAGTCATGGATTGAGCGCCCGCTCGTTCCCGGGTGCGCAATGCAGACAGAAGCTACGCTCAGACAGCCGCGCCTCCATTCAGAACGCTGCAGGACTCACTGCTTATGAATAAAGTGTTCCGTCACTACATCCCGGCCACGACACGGCGCCTGCTGCCCAATCGCTGGGACTTGATCGCCCTGCCGCTGGTGATCGGCTTTTTGCTGTTTTTCTCCATCGGTGCCCGGGAAACCTGGGCCCCGATCGGCTCCCTGCAAAGTGAAGTGGTGTCCCTGGACCCAAGCAACCTGCCCGAATATGCCATGCGCACCACCCTGCGCATGCTCGCGGCGATGGTCGCGGCACTGGTGTTCACCCTGCTCTACGGCACCTTGGCGGCGAAAAGCCGTCGGGCCGAAAAACTGTTGGTGCCGGTGCTGGACATCCTGCAATCGGTGCCCGTGCTGGGTTACATCTCTTTCACCGTGACCTTCTTTCTATTGTTGTTTCCAGGACGGGTGCTAGGCGCGGAACTCGCCGCGATCTTTGCCATTTTCACCAGCCAGGCATGGAACATGACCTTCAGCTTCTACCAGTCGCTGCGCATGCTGCCGCGGGATCTGGTGGAGGTATCGACCAACCTGCAACTGTCCGGCTGGCAGAAATTCTGGAAGCTCGACGTGCCCTTCGCCATGCCCGGACTGGTCTGGAACATGATGATGAGCATGTCCGGCGGCTGGTTTTTCGTGGTGGCGTCCGAAGCGATCACCGTCGGCGACCAGACCATCACCCTGCCGGGGATCGGTTCGTTCCTGGCCATGGCCATCGCGCAAAAAGACATGCACGCGGTGGGCTACGTCATCCTGACGATGGTCGTGGTCATCCTGATCTATGACCAGTTCCTGTTCCGCCCGCTGGTGGCGTGGGCCGACAAGTTCCGCATGGAAAACACCGCATCGCAGACCGCCGCGCCGGAGTCCTGGGTACTGAATCTGATCCAGCGCACCCGGTTGATCCAGCGCATTTTGCGCCCCGTCACCCGCGTCATCAGCCGGCTCGGCAACATGCGCCTGAGCTTGCCGCGTTCGGCGCGCAAGGCCATGGCCTCGGAAAGCCCCGCCACCACCAAGGCGATTGACTGGATCTGGGGCTCGTTTATCGGGTTGCTGACCGCCTATGCGCTCTACCACATCGCGCTGTACGTCGGCACCGAAGTAACGTTGGCCGAGGTCGGGCATGTGTTGTTGATGGGGTTGTTTACCCTGCTGCGAGTGGCCGGGTTGATCTTCATCGCCTCGCTGATCTGGGTGCCGCTGGGCGTGATGATCGGCCTGCGACCGGCATTGGCAGAAAAGATCCAGCCGCTGGCGCAGTTCCTCGCGGCGTTCCCGGCGAACCTGCTGTTCCCGGTGTTCGTCATTGTGATCCTGCGTTACCAGTTGAACCCGGACATCTGGCTCAGTCCGCTGATCGTGCTCGGCACCCAGTGGTACATCCTGTTCAACGTGATCGCCGGGGCCAGCGCCTTCCCCAATGATTTCAAGGAAGCCGCCGCCAACTTCCGCATTCGCGGCTGGCTGTGGTGGCGCAAGGTCATGCTGCCGGGGATCTTCCCGTATTACGTGACCGGCGCCATCACCGCCTCGGGCGGTGCGTGGAACGCCAGCATCGTTTCCGAATTCGTGTCCTGGGGGCAGGACAAGGTCGTCGCCCACGGCCTCGGCGCCTACATCGCGCAAACCACGGCTGCCGGTGACTTCCCGAAAATCACCCTCGGCGTGGTGGTGATGTCGTTCTTTGTCGTGGCCTTCAATCGCTTGGTCTGGCGGCCGATGTACGCCATGGCCGAAAACAAACTTCGCCTGAACTGACGGGATTCGATGTGATGAATACCTTTACCGAACACGCTGGCGCCACACCCGAAATCTACTCGCTCACCAACGTCAACCGGGTGTTTGGCAAGGGCAAGGACGAGCTGCAAGTGCTCAGCGGGGTCGACCTGGCCCTGCACGAAGGCGAGATCGTCGGCATGCTCGGCCGCTCCGGCTCGGGCAAATCGACCCTGCTGCGGATCATCGCGGGCCTGATCGAGCCTTCGTCCGGCGAAGTCCTGTATCACGGCAAACCGCTGGACGGCCCGGCCGAAGGCGTGGCCATGGTGTTCCAGACCTTTGCGCTGTTCCCGTGGCTGACCGTGCTGGAAAACGTCGAAGCCGGCCTGCAAGCCCTGCAAGTCGAACGCAAGGAAGCGCGCAAGCGTGCCTTGGCCGCCATCGACCTGATCGGCCTGGACGGTTTCGAAAACGCCTACCCTCGCGAATTGTCCGGCGGCATGCGCCAGCGCGTGGGGTTCGCTCGCGGGCTGGTGGTCAACCCGACACTGCTGTTGATGGACGAGCCCTTCTCGGCACTGGACGTGTTGACCGCCGAAACCCTGAGAAACGACCTGCTGGACCTGTGGAGCGGCAAGCAACTGCCGATCAAATCGATCCTGATCGTGACCCACAACATCGAAGAAGCGGTGCTGATGTGCGACCGCATTCTGGTGCTGTCGTCCAACCCCGGGCGGCTGGTGGCGGAAATCAAGGTGCCCTTCGCCCATCCGCGCAATCGTCTGGACCCGGCCTTCCGGCAGATGGTCGATGACATTTACGCGCAGATGACCGACCGCCGCAGCGCCGACGCCAGCAGCGGCAAACCCGAGCTGAAGATCAGCAGCCCGTTGCAGGAAGTGTCCACCAACCTGATGGCCGGCCTGATCGAAACCCTCGCGGCCGAACCCTACAACGGCCACGCCGGCCTGCCCACCGTGGCCGAGCGGCGCTTGCTGGAAGTGGACGACCTGTTTCCGGTGGCCGAGATGCTCGAATACCTGGGCTTCGCCGAACTCAAGGGCGCCGACATCACCCTGACCGACGCCGGCAAACTGTTTGCGGACTACGGCACCCAGGAACGCAAGACCCTGTTTGCTGAACATCTGATCCGTTACATACCGCTGGCCGCACGCATCCGCCAGGTGTTGCTGGAACGCAATGGCCACCGGGCGCCACGGGTGCGTTTCGAGCAGGAGCTGGAAGATTCGCTGACCGAAGCCTTCGTCGAGAAAAACCTGGAGATCGTGATTGCCTGGGGCCGTTACGCGGAGATTTTCTCTTACGACGACCATACGGAGACATTCAGCCTGGAGGACGTCGAGGGCAGCCTGTAGCCCTCGACCATCCCGGCGATTCAGATCACGAACAAGTCAACAAAACGGTTCACCGGCGTCGCCTCAAGCCGCGCCTGATCCTTGCACAGCGCAAGGATCTCGGCGCTGCGCTGGCCGGTGAAACGCGTGGCCAGGTTCGCCCTGAACTTGTCCTCCAGCAACGGAATGCCCTCGGCCCGGCGCCGACGGTGACCGATCGGGTATTCCACCACCACGTTTTCGGTGCTGGAACCGTCCTTGAAAAACACCTGCACCGCGTTGGCAATCGAGCGTTTGTCGGCTTCGAGGTATTCGCGGGTGAAACGCGGCTCTTCGACGATAACCATTTTTTCGCGCAGCACATCGATGACCGGATGGGCCGCATGGAAATCGTCTTCGTACTGCTCCGCCACCAGATTGCCGAACGCCAGCGGCACGGCGGTCATGTACTGGATGCAGTGGTCGCGGTCGGCGGCGTTGGCCAGCGGCCCGACCTTGGAAATGATGCGGATCGCCGATTCGTGGGTGGTGATGACGATCCGATCGATTTCATGCAGACGATTGCGCACCTGCGGATGCAGGATCACGGCGGCTTCGCAGGCGGTTTGCGCGTGGAATTCGGCGGGGAAGCTGATCTTGAACAGCACGTTTTCCATCACGTAACTGCCGAAGGGTCGCGAGAAGCTGAAGGCACGCTTGTCTTCAGGCTTGAGCGCCAGATCGTTGTTGGTGTGGCTGAACAACACGTCGTAGAAACCCCACTGTTTTGCCGTCAGCACACCGGGAATCCCCATTTCGCCGCGCATCGCGATATCCGCCAGACGCACGCCACGACTGGACGCATCCCCCGCCGCCCAGGATTTACGTGAACCGGCATTCGGCGCATGGCGGTAAGTGCGCAACGCCTGACCGTCAGCAAACGCATGGGACAACGCCGACAACAGTTGCTCGCGATTGGCGCCCATGAGTTTGGCGACAACCGCCGTTGAAGCCACTTTCACCAGAATCACGTGGTCGAGGCCTACACGGTTGAAGGAGTTTTCCAGCGCGATCACGCCCTGAATCTCGTGGGCCATGATCATTGCTTCAAGCACATCGCGCACCGTCAGCGGCGCCTCGCCATTGGCCAGACGCTTTTGCGACAAGTGATCGGCCACCGCAAGAATCCCGCCGAGGTTGTCCGACGGATGCCCCCATTCGGCGGCGAGCCAGGTGTCGTTGTAATCCAGCCAGCGCACGATGCAGCCGATGTCCCACGCGGCTTTTACCGGGTCGAGGCGATAGGAGGTGCCGGGGACTCGCGCGCCGAACGGCACGACAGTGCCTTCAACGATGGGGCCAAGGTGTTTGGTGCATTCGGGGAAACGCAGAGCCAGCAGGCCGCAGCCCAGCGTGTCCATCAGGCAGTTGCGGGCGGTGTCGAGGGCTTCGGCAGATTCGATCTTGTAGGTGAGGACATAATCGGCGATGTCCTGCAGGACACGGTCGTAGTCGGGGCGGTTGTTCAGGTCGACGTTGGCGCTCATGTTCGATTCACTCTTGAAAGTGGTTCGTTGATGGGACCTCGGTTCAGGGCTAATTTTTCTTGTTATTGAAATGCGTAAAGCGCTGAGAGCGATCAGGTTCGCTCTCAGCGACTGTGCGTTAGAACGAATCTCCAGGCACGCGGACGAAACCTTCCATCAGTACCCGCGCACTACGGCTCATGATCGCTTTCTTCACAACCCATTCGCCGCTTTCAAGGCTGGCCTCAGCCCCCACGCGCAGGGTTCCGGAGGGATGCCCGAACCGCACGGCATTGCGCTCTACGCCGCCGGCCGCCAGGTTCACCAAGGTGCCGGAGATGGCTGCGGCGGTGCCGATCGCCACTGCGGCGGTTCCCATCATCGCGTGGTGCAACTTGCCCATCGACAACGCCCGCACCAACAGATCCACATCCCCGGCGGCAATCGCCTTGCCACTGGACGCCACGTAATCCGCAGGTTTGGCGACGAAGGCCACTTTCGGCGTGTGCTGACGCTTGGCCGCTTCATCCAGATTGGAAATCAGCCCCATGCGCAACGCACCGTAGGCACGAATGGTCTCGAACATCTGCAAGGCTTTCGGATCGCTGTTGATCGCGCTCTGCAGTTCGGTGCCGGTGTAACCGATGTCTTCGGCATTGACGAAGATCGTCGGGATACCCGCGTTGATCATGGTCGCCTTGAACGTACCGACGCCCGGCACTTCCAGCTCATCGATCAGGTTGCCGGTGGGGAACATCGAGCCACCGCCGCCCTCTTCTTCCGCCGCCGGGTCCATGAATTCGACCTGTACTTCGGCGGCCGGAAAGGTCACGCCGTCGAGTTCGAAATCACCGGTTTCCTGGACTTCGCCATTGGTGATCGGCACGTGGGCAATGATCGTTTTGCCGATATTGGCCTGCCACACGCGAACCACCGCCACGCCGTTGTGCGGAATGCGGCTGGCGTCCACCAGGCCGTTGCTGATGGCGAACGAACCGACCGCTGCCGACAGGTTGCCGCAGTTGCCGCTCCAGTCCACAAATGGCTTGTCGATGGACACCTGACCGAACAGGTAATCGACGTCGTGATCGGCCTTGATGCTTTTCGACAGGATCACGGTTTTGCTGGTGCTCGACGTGGCGCCGCCCATGCCGTCGATCTGTTTGTCGTACGGGTCGGGGCTGCCGATTACCCGCAGCAACAGCGCATCGCGGGTCGGGCCGGGAATCTGCGCCGCTTCGGGCAGATCCTTGAGACTGAAAAACACGCCTTTGCTGGTGCCGCCGCGCATGTAGGTGGCGGGGATCTTTATTTGCGGTGCGTGAGCCATGGTGCTCCTTAACGAAAGCATGGGACTTGAAGTCCCATGCCCACATCGATTGATTTAAACGGCAACCGCCGACTCTTCGAGGAAGTCCTGGGCGAAGCGTTGCAGCACGCCGCCGGCCTCGTAGATCGACACTTCTTCGGCGGTGTCGAGGCGGCAGGTCACCGGCACTTCGACGCGTTCGCCGTTCTTGCGATGGATCACCAGCGTCAGGTCAGCGCGTGGCTTGCGGTCGCCGATCACGTCGTAGGTTTCGCTGCCGTCGATGCCCAAGGTCTTGCGGTCGGTGCCCGGTTTGAACTCAAGCGGCAACACGCCCATGCCCACCAGGTTGGTGCGGTGAATGCGCTCGAAACCTTCGGCGGCAATCGCTTCCACTCCCGCCAGACGCACGCCTTTGGCTGCCCAGTCACGGGACGAACCCTGACCGTAGTCGGCGCCGGCGATGATGATCAGCGGCTGCTTGCGCTCCATGTAGGTTTCGATGGCTTCCCACATGCGCATCACTTTGCCTTCCGGCTCCACACGCGCCAGCGAACCCTGTTTGACCTTGCCGTTTTCCACGACCATTTCGTTGAACAGTTTCGGGTTGGCAAACGTCGCGCGCTGCGCGGTCAAGTGGTCGCCACGGTGGGTCGCGTAAGAGTTGAAGTCCTCTTCCGGCAGGCCCATTTTCGCCAGGTATTCGCCGGCGGCGCTGTCGAGCATGATTGCGTTCGACGGCGACAGGTGATCGGTGGTGATGTTGTCCGGCAGCACCGCCAGCGGGCGCATGCCTTTGAGCGGACGTGCCCCGGCCAGCGCGCCTTCCCAGTACGGCGGACGGCGGATGTAGGTGCTCATTTCGCGCCAGTCGTACAGCGGCGTGACTTTCGGGCCGGTGTCTTCATGGATGGCGAACATCGGGATGTAGACCTGACGGAACTGCTCCGGCTTCACCGAGGACTTCACCACCGCGTCGATTTCTTCGTCGCTCGGCCAGATGTCCTTCAGGAGGATTTCCTTGCCGTCGACCACGCCGAGCACGTCTTTTTCAATGTCGAAACGGATGGTGCCGGCAATCGCGTAGGCCACCACCAGCGGCGGCGAAGCGAGGAACGCCTGCTTGGCGTACGGGTGAATCCGGCCGTCGAAGTTGCGGTTACCGGACAGCACAGCGGTGGCGTACAGATCACGGTCGATGATTTCTTGCTGAATCACCGGATCCAGCGCGCCGGACATGCCGTTGCAGGTGGTGCAGGCAAAGGCGACGACGCCGAAACCGAGTTGCTCCAGCTCCGTGGTCAGCCCCGCTTCATCGAGGTACAGCGCCACGGTTTTCGAGCCCGGCGCCAGCGACGACTTGACCCAGGGTTTGCGGGTCAGCCCGAGCTGGTTGGCGTTGCGCGCCAGCAGGCCGGCGGCGATCACGTTGCGCGGGTTGCTGGTGTTGGTGCAGCTGGTGATGGCGGCGATGATTACCGCGCCGTCGGGCATTTGGCCGGGTACGTCTTCCCATTTTCCGGAGATGCCTTTGGCCGCCAGATCCGACACCGCCACACGGGCGTGCGGGTTGCTCGGGCCGGCCATGTTGCGCACGACCGAGGACAGATCGAAGGTCAGGCCGCGCTCGTATTGCGCGCCTTTCAGGCTGTCAGCCCACAGACCGATCTGCTTGGCGTATTGCTCGACGAGCTGCACTTGCTGGTCTTCGCGACCAGTGAGTTTCAGGTAGTCGATGGTCTGCTGGTCGATGTAAAACATCGCCGCCGTGGCGCCGTATTCCGGGGCCATGTTGGAGATGGTCGCACGGTCGCCGAGGGTCAGCGCGGAAGCGCCTTCGCCGAAGAACTCCAGCCACGCGCCGACCACTTTTTGTTTGCGCAGGTACTCGGTCAACGCCAGCACCATGTCGGTGGCGGTGATGCCCGGTTGCAGCTTGCCGGTCAGTTCGACGCCGACGCTTTCCGGCAGGCGCATCCACGACGCGCGGCCGAGCATCACGCTCTCGGCTTCGAGACCACCGACACCAATGGCAATCACGCCCAGCGCATCGACATGCGGGGTGTGGCTGTCGGTGCCGACGCAGGTGTCCGGGAACGCCACGCCGTCACGCACCTGAATCACCGGAGACATTTTCTCCAGGTTGATCTGGTGCATGATGCCGTTGCCCGGCGGGATCACGTCGACGTTCTTGAACGCCTTCTTGGTCCAGTTGATGAAGTGGAAACGGTCTTCGTTGCGACGGTCTTCGATGGCGCGGTTCTTCTCGAACGCCTGCTTGTCAAAACCGCCCGCTTCCACCGCCAGCGAGTGGTCGACGATCAGTTGCGTCGGCACCACCGGGTTGACCTGCGCCGGGTCGCCGCCCTGCTGGGCAATCGCGTCACGCAGGCCGGCCAGATCCACCAGCGCGGTCTGGCCAAGAATGTCGTGGCACACCACGCGGGCCGGGAACCACGGGAAGTCGAGGTCGCGTTTGCGCTCGATCAGCTGTTTCAGGGAATCAGTGAGCGTGGCCGGGTCGCAGCGACGCACGAGGTTTTCCGCCAGCACGCGAGAGGTGTACGGCAGGGTGTCGTAGCTGCCGGGCTGGATCGCATCGACAGCCGCACGGACGTCGAAAAAATCCAGCGGCGTGCCGGGCAGGTTCTTGCGAAATTCTGTGTTCATCGGTCAGGACTCGGTCACGGTAGTTTCAAAGAGGGGGCGCCTGTACCGGCGCCCTCCCCGGTCAGCGCTGTTCGATCGGCACGAACTTGCGCTGTTCGACGCCGACATACTCGGCGCTCGGACGGATGATGCGGTTGTTGGCGCGCTGTTCGAACACGTGCGCTGCCCAGCCGGTCAGGCGCGAGCAGACGAAGATCGGGGTGAACAGCTTGGTCGGGATGCCCATGAAGTGGTACGCCGAGGCATGGTAGAAGTCGGCGTTGGGGAACAGTTTCTTTTGCTCCCACATGGTCTTGTCGATGGCTTCCGAAACCGCGAACAACACCTTGTCGCCCACTTCGTCGGCGAGTTTTTTCGACCAGCCCTTGATCACCTCGTTGCGTGGATCGCTGTCCTTATAGATCGCGTGGCCGAAGCCCATGATCTTGTCCTTGCGCTCGAGCATGCCGAGGGTGCCTTTGATCGCCTCTTCCGGCGACGAGAAGCGCTCGATCATTTCCATCGCCGCTTCGTTGGCGCCGCCGTGCAGCGGGCCGCGCAGCGAACCGATGGCCGCCGTGACGCAGGAATACAGGTCGGACAGGGTCGAAGCGCATACCCGAGCGGTGAAGGTCGAAGCGTTGAACTCGTGTTCGGCGTAGAGGATCAGCGACACGTTCATCACCTTGACGTGCAGCTCGCTCGGTTTCTCGTCGTGCAGCAGGTGCAGGAAATGGCCGCCGATGGACTGCTCGTCGGTCACGCAATTGATGCGTTTGCCGTCGTGGCTGAAGCGATACCAGTAGCACATGATCGCCGGGAACGCGGCCAGCAGGCGGTCGGTCTTGTCGCGCTGCTCGGAGAAGTCCTTCTCCGGTTCGATGTTGCCAAGGAACGAGCAACCGGTACGCATCACGTCCATCGGGTGGGCGTCGGCGGGGATGCGTTCCAGCACTTCCTTGAGCGCTTGCGGCAGGTCGCGCAGCTTGCTCAGCTTGCCTTGATACTCGGCGAGCTGTGCCTTGGTCGGCAGCTCCCCGTAGAGCAGCAGGTACGCGACTTCTTCAAATTGTGCGTCTGCCGCCAGTTCGCGCACGTCGTAGCCGCGATAGGTCAGCCCGGCACCGGCCTGGCCCACGGTGGACAGTGCAGTTTGCCCGGCAACCTGGCCCCGGAGCCCGGCGCCACTGAGTACTTTTGCTTCGGCCATTGTTGTCTCCAATCTTGAATTTGTTAGGGAGTACGGTTGCGGCTTACTTCTTCGCCGCAAACAACGCGTCGAGCTTCTGCTCGAAGGTGTGGTAATCGATGCGATCGTAGAGCTCCATGCGAGTCTGCATGGTGTCGATGACATTCTGCTGGGTGCCGTCGCGGCGGATCGCGGTGTAGACGTTTTCCGCGGCCTTGTTCATCGCGCGGAACGCCGACAGCGGGTACAGCACCAGCGACACATCGGCACCGGCCAACTGCTCGGTGGTGTACAGCGGCGTCGAGCCGAACTCGGTGATGTTGGCCAGGATCGGCACTTTCACGCGGTTGGCGAACAGCTTGTACATGTCCAGTTCCGTGAT
Source organism: Pseudomonas allokribbensis (assembly GCF_014863605.1). Classification (NCBI taxonomy): domain Bacteria; kingdom Pseudomonadati; phylum Pseudomonadota; class Gammaproteobacteria; order Pseudomonadales; family Pseudomonadaceae; genus Pseudomonas; species Pseudomonas allokribbensis. Next base: position 1,984,720 of record NZ_CP062252.1, on the reverse strand, counting down.
GGCTTCCGGGAAGATCATGTCGGCGCCGGCCTCGATGCACGCAGCGGCGCGATCCAGTGCCGACTCCAGACCTTCAACGGCCAGCGCATCGGTGCGAGCCATGATCACGAAGCTGTCGTCGGTGCGGGCATCGACGGCAGCCTTGATGCGGTCAACCATTTCCTGCTGGGTGACGATCTCTTTGTTCGGACGGTGGCCGCAGCGCTTGGCGCCGACCTGGTCTTCGATGTGGATCGCCGCGGCGCCGAACTTGATCATCGACTTCACGGTGCGGGCCACGTTGAACGCCGAGGCGCCGAAACCGGTGTCCACGTCCACCAGCAGCGGCAGGTCGCAGACATCGGTGATGCGGCGCACGTCGGTCAGCACGTCATCCAGGCCGGTGATGCCCAGGTCCGGCACACCGAGGGAGCCGGCGGCCACCCCGCCACCCGACAGGTAAATCGCCTTGAAACCGGCGCGCTTGGCCAGCAGCGCGTGGTTGGCGTTGATCGCGCCGACCACTTGCAACGGATGTTCGCTGGCGACCGCATCGCGGAAACGCTGGCCTGGAGTGCTCTTGTTGGAACTCATGACTCACCTCGTTCAGTGGCTGTCTTATTGTCGGCGCCGTCCTGGTAATGACGGGCGATGTTGCGTTTCGAGGCGCCGATGTGGCGGCGCATCAACAATTCCGCGAGTTCGCCGTCACGGTCGGCGATGGCATCGAGAATCCGGTGGTGTTCGGCAAAGGCCTGGCGCGGGCGGTTGGGCGTGGTGGAAAACTGAATGCGGTACATGCGCACCAGTTGATAGAGCTCGCCGCAGAGCATCTGGGTCAGGGTGCGGTTGCCGCTGCCCTGGATGATCCGGTAATGAAAGTCGAAATCGCCTTCCTGCTGGTAGTAGCCGACGCCGGCCTGGAATGCGGCATCGCGTTCGTGGGTTTCCAGCACCCGGCGCAGTTCGTCGATTTCTTCGACGCTCATGCGTTCAGCCGCCAGACGGCAGGCCATGCCTTCGAGGGATTCGCGGATTTCGTAGAGTTCGAGCAGTTCGGCGTGGCTCAGCGACACCACCCGCGCACCGACGTGCGGCACGCGCACCAGCAGGCGCTGGCCTTCGAGCCGGTGAATTGCCTCGCGCAGCGGCCCGCGACTGATGCCGTAGGTGCGCGCCAGTTCCGGCTCGGAGATCTTGCTGCCCGGGGCGATCTCGCCTTTGACGATGGCGGCCTGGATACGTCGGAAGACGTTTTCGGACAGGGTTTCCGAATCGTCACCGCTGATGACCGGGGGATCGAGTTGATCCAGCATATTGTCGACACCTTGAAAACCAATGCGGCAAAAACTAGCGAATCAGCCTTCATCAGTCAAAGGATAAATGGATATTGTCGACAATCGTCTAATAACCCCCAGCATCAACCCCAAGGGTTATAGACCCGCTCGGGCGCTGGCGCCATAAAACCACCGTGCTAGAATGCCGCCCGCATTTGCTGGTCACTTGCACGGCTTGTCATAAAAAGCTGATAGGCACACGAAGGCGCGCGCAGACAGGATCTCCTGACGCCGTGGCCCTGAACCGAGAACGGACCGCTGCTCGCCAGGATTTATGAGACTCAAGCCCTTCCCCACCTTTTTCTATCTGTTTTGCCTGCCCAGCCTGGCTGTGGCGGGGGAAAAGACTGTGTACGGCCTCAACGAATACGCCGCCCTCGACGGGATCAACCTGGAAGTGGCAGCCAAACTCGACACCGGGGCGAAAACCGCCTCCCTGAGCGCTCGCGACATCAAACGCTTCAAGCGCAACGGCGAGTCCTGGGTGCGTTTCTACCTGGCCATCGACGCCGCGCATTCGCACCCGATCGAACGGCCGCTGGCCCGGGTCAGCAAGATCAAGCGCCGCGCCGGCGACTACGACCCGGAAGAAGGCAAGAAGTACACCGCCCGCCCGGTGATCGAGCTGGATATCTGCATGGGTACGGCAATGCGCAGCATCGAAGTGAACCTGACCGACCGCAGTGCGTTCCAATACCCGCTTTTGATCGGCTCCGAGGCGCTGAAACGCTTCGATGCGCTGGTCGATCCCAGTCTTAAATACGCTGCCGGCAAACCCGCCTGCGCCATCGCCGCTCATACCGCCGAGTAATTTCCATGCGTTCTCTAACCTTCCACCTGAAAATCCTGATCACCATTCTGGTGCTCCTGGGCGTTTCGGTTACGGCCTATCAGATTTTCGTGCTCGGCATCCCGGTGACCGAAGACGCCACCGACGACTTGTGGAACATCGACGCCAAGGTCGAGTTCGTCGCCAGCACCAAGGATCCGGTGAAGATCCAGATGTTCGTGCCGCCTCTGAGCCGCGATTACGTCAGCCTCAATGAAAGCTTCATCTCCAATAACTACGGCGTGGCGGTCAACCGTGTCGACGGCAACCGCAAGGTCACGTGGTCGGCGCGCCGGGCCAAGGGCAACCAGACCCTTTATTACCGCCTGGTGCTGACCAAGCGCTACACCGCTGAAAAAACCAAGATCAAAGGTCCGACCTTCCGCGACAGCATCGCCATCGAAGGCCCGGAAAAAATCGCCGCCGAAGCCCTGCTCGCCCCGATCCGTCAGCACTCGGCCGATGTCGAAACCTTTATTGGCGAGGCAATCAAACGCGTCAACAACGTCAACGACGACAACGTGAAACTGCTGCTGGCGGGCGATCCGTCGACGCCGCACAAGGCGAAAATCGTTGAACTGCTGCTGTCCATCGCCCACGTGCCGGTGGAAAAGGTCCACACCATCCGCCTCGTCGCCGATCAGCCGCAAACCCCTGAACTGTGGCTGCGCAGCTTCAATGGCACCGACTGGCTGTACTTCAACCCGGAAACCGGCGAACAAGGCCTGCCGACCGACCGTCTGCTGTGGTGGAGCGGCGATGAAAACCTGATCACCGTCGACGGCGGCAAGAAAGCCAACGTGACCTTCAGCCTGAACAACAGCGAGATGAACGCGATTCGTCTGGCCAAGCTGACCGACGAAAACACCGACGCCAACTTCCTCGAATACTCGCTGTACGGCCTGCCGCTGCAAACCCAGCAGACGTTCATGATCATGGTGATGATCCCGATCGGCGTGCTGGTGATCCTGATCCTGCGCAACCTGATCGGCCTGCAGACCCTCGGCACGTTCACTCCGGTGCTGATCGCCCTGGCCTTCCGCGAAACACAGCTGGGCTTCGGCATCCTGCTGTTTACCGTGATTACGGCGCTGGGGCTGTCGCTGCGTTCGTATCTGGAACACCTGAAGTTGCAAATGCTGCCGCGCCTGTCAGTGGTGTTGACGTTCGTGGTGGTGCTGATCGCGGCGATCAGCCTGTTCAGCCACAAGCTCGGCCTGGAACGCGGCCTGTCGGTGGCGTTGTTCCCGATGGTGATTCTGACCATGACCATCGAACGCCTGTCGATCACCTGGGAAGAACGCGGCGCCAGCCATGCCTTGAAAGTGGCGATCGGCACGCTGTTCGCGGCGTCCCTGGCGCACCTGATCATGACCGTTCCGGAGCTGGTGTACTTCGTGTTCACCTTCCCGGCGATCCTGCTGATCCTGGTGGGCTTCATGCTGGCCATGGGTCGCTATCGCGGTTATCGCCTGACCGAACTGGTGCGCTTCAAGGCTTTCCTGAAGAAGGCTGACGCCTGATGTTCGGTTTCTGGAAGACCTGGAAGGCCCTGGAAGCCCGGGGCATCATGGGCATCAATCGGCGTAACGCGGACTACGTGCTCAAGTACAACAAGCGCAGCCTGTACCCGATCGTCGATGACAAGATCATCACCAAGGAACGCGCGATCAAGGCCGGTATTCATGTGCCGGAACTGTATGGCGTGATTTCCACGGAGAAGGAAATCGACAATCTCGACGAGATCATCGGCGGACGCAGCGATTTCGTGATCAAGCCGGCCCAGGGCGCCGGCGGTGACGGCATCATCGTCATCGCTGACCGTTTCGAGGGTCGCTATCGCACGGTATCGGGCAAGATCCTCACTCACGAAGAGCTCGAGCATCACATCTCCAGCATCCTCACCGGCCTGTATTCGCTGGGCGGTCACCGTGACCGGGCGCTGATCGAATACCGGGTGACCCCCGATCAGATCTTCAAAAGCATCAGCTACGAAGGCGTGCCGGACATTCGCATCATCGTGCTGATGGGCTACCCGGTGATGGCCATGCTGCGCCTGCCGACCCGTCAGTCCGGCGGCAAGGCCAACCTGCACCAGGGCGCCATCGGCGTCGGGGTCGACTTGGCGACCGGTCTGACCCTGCGCGGCACCTGGCTGAACAACATCATCGCCAAACACCCGGACACCACCAACGCGGTGGACGGCGTGCAACTGCCCTACTGGGACGGTTTCATGAGGCTCGCGGCCGGTTGCTATGAGCTGTGCGGGCTGGGCTACATCGGCGTGGACATGGTGCTGGACCAGGAGAAAGGCCCGCTGATTCTCGAGCTGAATGCGCGACCGGGGCTGAATATCCAGATTGCCAACGACTGCGGGCTGACGTTGCGCACCCATGCGGTGGAAGCGCATCTGGAAGACCTCAAGGCACGTGGTGTGACTGAAACGGTTGAAGAGCGGGTGGCATTTGCTCAGGAACTGTTTGGGCATATTCCGGCGGTCGAGGGCTGAGTCGCGTTACCGGCCTCTGATCTGCCAATCCCCGACATCCCCTCTAGGAGCAATTCCCGGAGGGGACTACAATCCCCACCCCGCCTCGATGGCCGATCTGCCCCGCCCATGTTGACCTGTTCCGTACACCCGCTGCCCTACCGCGCCAACCCCGCCGACTATTTCGCGGCCGTCCGCCATGCGCCCGGCGCCGTGCTGCTCGACAGTGGCCGGCCCAGTGCCGACCGTGGCCGTTATGACCTGCTCAGCGCCTGGCCGCTGGAACAACTGGCGGTGTTGCCGGACGAGCGCGGCGAGAATTTCCTGCAACGTCTGCGGGATAATCTGACGCGGCTGGGCGACGCGCAATTGCCTGACGCCTATGAACTGCCGTTCGCCGGTGGATTGATCGGTTACCTGAGCTACGACTTCGGCCGGCATCTGGAAAACATGCCGAGTCAGGCGCTGGATGATCTGCAACTGCCGGATGCGCGTTTTGGTCTGTACGACTGGGCTTTAATCAGTGATCACCACAAGGCCACCAGCCAGCTGGTGTTTCACCCGTCGGTCAGCGTTAGCGAAAAACAACGCCTGATCGATGTGTTCAGCCAACCGGCAGTCGGCAAGCTGACCCCGTTCAAGCTGAACAGCCCGATGGCAGCCGACCTCTCGGCCGATGAGTACCGCCAAGCACTCGAACGCATTCATCAATACATCCAGGCCGGGGACTGCTATCAGGTCAATTTCGCCCAGCGTTTCCGCGCGCCGTGCCAGGGCGATCCATGGCTGGCCTACTGCAAATTGCGCGAAGCCTGCCCGACACCGTTTTCCGGATTCCAGAGCCTGCCCGACGGCAATGCGGTGCTGAGCCTGTCGCCCGAGCGCTTCGTCAAAGTCAGCCAGCGTCAGGTGGAAACCCGCCCGATCAAGGGCACCCGCCCCCGAGGCGCGACCCCGGCCGAAGACGCCGCCAACGCCGCCGAACTGCTGGCCAGCCCCAAAGATCGCGCGGAAAACCTGATGATCGTCGACCTGCTGCGCAACGACCTGGGCCGCACCTGCCGAATCGGCTCCGTGCGAGTGCCGGAGTTGTTCAGCCTGGAAAGTTATCCGAACGTGCATCACCTGGTCAGCAGCGTGACCGGCGAACTGGCGGATGATCGCGATGCCCTGGACCTGATTGCCGGCAGCTTCCCCGGCGGCTCGATCACCGGAGCGCCGAAAATCCGCGCGATGCAGATCATCGACGAACTGGAACCGACCCGACGCGGTTTGTATTGCGGCTCGTTGCTGTACCTGGACGTGCGCGGCGAGATGGACAGTTCCATCGCCATTCGCAGTCTACTGGTGAAGGATGGGCAGGTGTGTTGCTGGGGCGGTGGCGGGATTGTGGCCGACTCGGATTGGGAGGCGGAGTATCAGGAGTCGATCACCAAGGTCAGGGTCCTGCTCGAAACCTTGCAGAACCTCTGACGCTTGCGGCGAGGGTGGTTGCGCCCTCGCCACAGCATGACTTACAGGCTCAAGTCGCGATTCGAAGCCTTGAGAAACTCCTGCTTCAATTCGCCAAAGCTGTGCACCGCCGGAAACTGCGGGAATTCCCGAATCACGTTATCCGGCGCATGGAACAGAATCCCCGCATCCGCTTCGCCCAGCATGCTGGTGTCGTTGTAGGAATCCCCCGCCGCAATCACCCGGTAATACAAGCTTTTGAAGGCCAGGACCGACTGACGTTTCGGATCTTTCTGACGCAACTGATAGCTCGTCACCCGCCCGCTTTCGTCAGTAATCAGACGGTGGCAGAGCAAGGTCGGGAAGCCCAGTTGACGCATCAGCGGCTGGGAAAACTCATAAAACGTGTCCGACAGAATCACCACCTGAAACCGCTCGCGCAGCCAGTTGACGAACTCCACCGCACCGTCCAGCGGCTTGAGGGTGGCGATCACTTCCTGAATGTCTGAAAGCTTGAGGCCATGCTCGTCGAGGATGCGCAGGCGCTGTTTCATCAGCACGTCGTAGTCGGGAATGTCCCGGGTGGTGGCCTTGAGCGATTCGATTCCGGTTTTTTCGGCGAAGGCGATCCAGATTTCCGGTACCAGCACCCCTTCAAGATCAAGACAGGCAATTTCCACAGGACACTCCGTTTGTAATGTTTATTGAGTCGAGCGAGCCCGAACTCTAGCGGCTCGTTCCGGGCCACGCAACGCAGAGTGGCCCCCGGCCTGCGCCGCTTTTTGTTAACATCGCCGCCATATAGAGCGCCCAGCGCCACCGACCTGTAGGAAGCCGCCCTGATGAGCCCAACGTTCGACGTCGTGGAACTCGCCACGACCTATGCCAACAAATCCGCGCAAGACATCCTCAAGCTCGCGTTCGCCGAGTTCGGCGATGACCTGTGGATATCTTTCAGCGGCGCCGAGGATGTGGTGCTGGTGGACATGGCCTGGAAGCTGAACAAGAACGTCAAGGTGTTCAGTCTCGACACCGGCCGTCTGCACCCGGAAACCTATCGGTTCATCGACCAGGTGCGCGAGCACTACAAGATCGACATCGAACTGGTCTCGCCGGACTACACGAAACTCGAACCGTTCGTGAAGGAAAAAGGCCTGTTCAGCTTCTACAAGGACGGCCATGGCGAGTGCTGCGGCATCCGCAAGATCGAGCCGCTGCGCCGCAAACTGTCCGGTGTCAAAGCCTGGGCCACCGGCCAGCGCCGCGACCAGAGCCCTGGCACCCGCAGCGCGGTCGCGGTAATGGAAATCGACAGCGCGTTCTCCACCCCGGAGCGCACCCTGTACAAGTTCAACCCGCTGGCGCAGATGACCAGCGAGGAAATCTGGGGCTACATCCGCATGCTGGAGCTGCCGTACAACAGCCTGCATGAGCGCGGTTTCATCAGCATCGGCTGCGAACCGTGCACCCGCCCTGTGCTGCCAAACCAGCACGAGCGCGAAGGCCGATGGTGGTGGGAAGAGGCGACCCAGAAAGAATGCGGGTTGCATGCGGGAAATATCATCAGCAAGGCGTAAACCGTTCGACCCACAGTTGTCTCTGCCAGACATGAAAAATGTGTACACACGAATGTCACCATCGGTGCCATTTATGTGTGCACTTTTCGTTTCTGCGCCCTGAAAAGTTACATCCCCCTCCCAAAGCGATCCCTTCCGGCGTCCGCCAAAATCCCTTCCGAAAAATAAATACCTGTTCGAACGGTCAATTTATATCGCCTGAATTTCAGCGACTTAGCTCCATTCAATAACTATTCGAAATCAACGGCGATTTTCATAGATCGCTGACTGGCACAGATCTGGCTTTAGTGCATACATGTTTTGTATACAAAACTGCAAAACATGAACCCACACTTTCGATCCGCAAGCCTGAAGCGCCCTATCCCGTACAGGCTGCAGATGCCCCGTAACCTGTGATGTTTCACCGCTGCGACGAAGATCTGCCGAGCCAGAGCGCTCATGCACAGTCATCGCGGCCCGAACATCAGGAGCCTGCCGGAATGCGTACGAGTCTCTCGAACAACAACATCGCGCTGAATCTGCCCTCCTCCTCAACCCTCGATCACACCGTGCCCGGTGATGGCATCGTCGAACCGCTGCAATTGAGCCCGCGTCTGCACAACCGTGACCTCGCACCGACCAAGGTCGAAGGACGGCGTTGGGGCAAATACAGCATTTTTGCCCTGTGGACCAACGATGTGCACAACATCGCCAACTACTCGTTTGCCATCGGTCTGTACGCCCTGGGCCTGGGCGGCTGGCAGATTCTGCTGTCGCTGGGGATCGGCGCGGCGCTGGTGTATTTCTTCATGAACCTGTCCGGTTACATGGGGCAGAAAACCGGGGTGCCGTTTCCGGTTATCAGCCGGATCAGTTTCGGTATCCACGGGGCGCAGATTCCTGCGCTGATCCGGGCAATTATCGCCATCGCCTGGTTCGGGATTCAGACGTACCTGGCGTCGGTGGTGTTTCGCGTATTGCTCACGGCAGTTCACCCCGGTTTCGCCGACTACGACCACAACTCGATCCTCGGCCTGTCGAGCCTGGGCTGGGTGTGTTTCGTGGCGATCTGGTTCGTGCAGTTGGGGATTCTGGCCTACGGCATGGAGATGGTTCGTCGCTACGAAGCCTTCGCCGGGCCGGTGATTCTGCTGACCGTCGCCTGCCTCGCCGCGTGGATGTACACCCAGGCCAACGCGACCATCGCCTGGTCGATCCGCGAACCGCTGACCGGCGGCGAGATGTGGCGCAACATTTTTGCCGGCGGCGCCTTGTGGCTAGCGATCTACGGCACGCTGATCCTCAACTTCTGCGACTTCGCCCGTTCTTCGCCGTGCCGCAAAACCATCAAGGTCGGAAACTTCTGGGGCCTGCCGGTAAATATTCTGGTGTTCGCCGGGATCACCGTCCTGCTGTGCGGAGCGCAATTTCAGATCAACGGCCGGATCATCGAAAGCCCGACCGAAATCATCGCCTCGATCCCCAACACGTTCTTTCTGGTGCTCGGTTGCCTGGCGTTCCTGATCGTCACCGTGGCGGTGAACATCATGGCCAACTTTGTCGCCCCGGCCTTCGTACTGAGCAACCTGGCGCCGAAGTACCTGACCTTCCGCCGCGCCGGGCTGATCAGCGCAACGATTGCTGTGCTGATCCTGCCGTGGAATCTCTACAACAGCCCGCTGGTGATCGTGTATTTCCTGTCCGGCCTCGGCGCCCTGCTCGGCCCGCTGTACGGCGTGATCATGGTCGACTACTGGCTGATCCGCAAAGGCCGGATCCACGTACCGCAGTTGTACAGCGAAGACCCGAACGGCGCGTATTACTACAGCCGCGGGGTCAATCTGCGGGCGGTGGCGGCGTTCATTCCGGCCGCGCTGATCGCCATCGTCCTGGCATTGGTGCCGGGCTTCCACAGCGTTTCGCCCTTCTCCTGGCTGATCGGTGCCGGGATCGCCGGAATGCTCTACCTGATCATCGCCAAACGCCAACCGCACTACGCCGATGTGGACGGTAAAGCCATCGCCGTCGACAACGTCAGCCACTGAAACTTTTGGCGGCCCTTCGCGGGGCCGCAGAACCAACCGTAATAAGGACTTCCCATGCGTATTCTCGTGGTCAACGTCAACACCACCGAATCCATCACTCAGGCCATCGCCCGCTCGGCACAGGCTGTGGCTTCCCCCGGCACCGAGATCGTCGGCCTCACGCCGTACTTCGGCGCCGATTCGGTGGAAGGTAATTTCGAAAGTTACCTGGCCGCCATCGCCGTGATGGACCGGGTGATGTCCTACGACCAGCCGTTCGACGCGGTGATCCAGGCCGGCTACGGCGAGCACGGCCGTGAAGGTTTGCAGGAGTTGCTCAACGTGCCCGTGGTGGACATCACCGATGCGGCCGCCAGCACCGCGATGTTTCTCGGCCACGCCTATTCGGTGGTCACCACGCTGGATCGCACCGTTCCGCTGATTGAGGATCGGCTGAAACTGTCCGGTCTGTGGGATCGCTGCGCTTCGGTGCGCGCCAGCGGACTTGCAGTGCTGGAACTGGAACATGAACCACAACGGGCGCTGGAAGCGATCGTCCATCAGGCCGAACTGGCGGTGACTCAGGATAAAGCGGAAGTGATCTGCCTCGGTTGCGGCGGCATGGCGGGGCTCGATGAGAAGATCCGTCAGCGTACCGGCGTGCCGGTGATCGATGGCGTCACCGCCGCTGTGACCATCGCCGAATCGCTGGTGCGCCTGGGCCTGTCGACGTCCAAGGTGCGCACGTATGCAACGCCACGGCCGAAAACCATCATCGGCTGGCCAGCACGTTTTGCGCGTTGAACCGCTCTGCGAGACCCTGGGTTGAAAACTGCTCGATGATGAAGTCGACAAACGCCCGGGTCTTGCCCGGCAACAGTTTGTGTTCGGCGTAATAAATGGAGATGTTGCCGTCGTCGACGTACCAGTCGGGCAAGACTCGCTGCAACGTTCCCGCCTCAAGATAACTGACGGCAAACGGCATGCTGACCAGTGCAATCCCCAGCCCCTGCGCCGCCGTGGCGCAGGCGGCTTCGGAATCGCTCATGGTCATTCGCGCCTTGAGGGTCAGCGGGCTGTGCTGCTGGGTGCGATGCGTCAACTGCCAGGAACGCACGCGACCGGTCTGCGGTGAGCGGATCAGGATGCCCTCGTGCAGTTTGAGGTCGTCCGGTTCGCTGATCGGCGCGTGCCGGTCCAGATAATCCGCAGAAGCCACCAACACCCGATGCGCCGGCGTCAGCCTGCGCGCCACCACGCCTTGTGGCAGCTCGAAGCCACCGCCAATCGCCGCATCGAACCCCTGGCCGATCAGATCGACCTGTCGGTTATCGAAGTGCCAGTCCGGGTTGATCGCCGGAAACCTTGTCAGGAACTCACCCAGCAACGGCACGATGTACAAGCGGCCGAACACCGTGCCCATGCTGACCTTCAACGTTCCCGCCGGTTGACCACCGGCACTGGCCAGATTGTTCACCGCGTTCTGGATGGTGGTCAGGCTGCCGCTGACCTCACTCAGAAACAGTTGCCCCGCTTCCGTCAGGGTCAATCTTCGGGTGCTACGCTGGAACAGCCTCACGCCGAGGCGCGCTTCCAGTTTCGCCACGTTTTTACCCACCGCGGCCGGTGTCAGGCTCAGGCGGCGCGCAGCCTCGGCAAAGCTGCCGACTTCGGCGCTACGCACGAAGCATTCGATACTGCTGAAGGTTTCCATAGCCGCCACTATAAACTTTTGGTTTACACAGACTATAGCAACCACGGTCTACCCGCCTATGGGCGAGGGGCAGATACTCGACACCACAACAAGGCAGCCTGCCTTGAAATTTCTGGAGATCGAACATGACCACTCAACACCTCAGCGGTAAAGTCGCTCTGATTCAAGGCGGCTCTCGCGGCATCGGTGCCGCCATCGTCAAACGCCTGGCCGCTGAAGGCGCCGCGGTTGCCTTTACTTACGTCAGCTCCGCTGCCAAGGCTGAAGAACTGCAAAACAGCATCACCGCTACCGGCGGCAAAGCCCTGGCGATCAAGGCTGACAGCGCCGACGCCAGCGCCATCCGCAACGCCGTGAACGCGACGGTCGAAACCTTTGGCCGCCTCGACATCCTGGTCAACAACGCTGGTGTGCTGGCCGTCGCCCCGCTGGAAGACTTCAAACTGGAAGACTTCGACCAGACCCTGGCAATCAACGTGCGCAGCGTGTTCATCGCCAGTCAGGAAGCCGCCAAACACATGGGCGAAGGCTCACGCATCATCAACATCGGCAGCACCAACGCCGACCGCATGCCCTTCGCCGGTGGCGGCGTGTATGCGATGAGCAAATCCGCGCTGGTCGGCCTGACCAAAGGCCTGGCCCGCGACCTCGGCCCACGCGGCATCACCATCAACAACGTGCAGCCCGGCCCGGTGGACACTGACATGAACCCGGCCCACGGTGACTTTGCCGAAAGCCTGATTCCGCTGATGGCGGTCGGTCGTTACGGCAAAGCCGAGGAAATCGCCAGCTTCGTCGCCTACCTCGCAGGCCCGGAAGCCGGTTACATCACCGGTGCCAGCCTGAGCATCGACGGTGGTTTCGGCGCCTGATTGATCAGATTGTCGATAACGAAAAACGCCGCCCCTCCTTTAACTGAGGGGCGGCGTTTTTTTGTCTGCGGTTTGATCAGGCCCAGTCCAGCGCCGGCAACCCGCATGCACTCGGCGTGAACGCTTTCAACGTACGAAGAATCCCGTCGGCGTGTGCGTATTTTTCATCGGCCATGGCCGCATCGGGAATCGCGATGGCGGTCATGCCCGCGGCTTTCGCTGCCGTCACGCCGAACGGCGAATCCTCGAACACCAGGCAATCTTCCGGCGCCACACCGAGACGGCGAGCGGCAGTGAGGAAAATGTCCGGTGCTGGTTTGGCCGCGCCAACTTCCGGGTCATCCGCTGTGACGATGAAGTCGAACAACGCGAACCAGTCGCGGTGCAAGGTGGTTTTCTGACCGAACGACTGGCGCGACGAACTGGTACCGACCGCAATCGGAATGTTGTGCGCCTTGAGATGACGAATCAGCTCCTCGGCCCCCGGCATGGCTTGCGCAGTCGGAAAACGCTCGCGCATCAGCGGCTCGCGAATCACCAGAAACTCTTCGGCAGTGATCGGCAGGTCCAGCGCTTCGACCACGTAGCGCGCCAGATCGCCTGCACCGCGACCGATGATGTTCTGCTTGATGCTCCAGTCGAAAGTGCGCCCGTAACGCGCGGCAATCAGCGAGGTGACCTCGGTGTAGATGCCCTCGGTGTCCAGCAGCAAACCGTCCATATCGAAAATCACGGCCTTGATCGGGCCGAACGCCTTCAGCGGTGCATTCATCATCGGATCCGTTATCAAAAACATCCCAGGCGGCATCGGGCACCGCTGCTCGGATCTGATTAAAGGGTTCAGCAGCATAACGAGCGCCGCCGAGGTTGAGCAACGGGCAATGTCGGTTGTCCGCCGAACGTTGCCAGGCACATTTAGAGAATTGTCCTACAGACATCGCCTACTTGCCTGACTTCTTTCCTGTTTGATCCCCCGCAAAGTTTCGCGCCATCCCCTTGATGCGCGCGAGTGACTGCGAATGCTTCCATCCAATCGGCTCCTGTACCTGAACAACAGCATTGGTTTGCTGGTGGTCGCTGCGCTGAATCCTGACCAGCCCGACGTCGAAACGCTGTTTCAGGAGTTCCGCCTCTGCCTCAACGACTATGAAGGCTGGGCGGAGCAGTTCTGGACAGGAACAGCGCTGGATGTCGACCAGGTGTTCGAGGTCGGCAACGATGTTCGGCTCAGTGCACCGGTTGCCAGCCGAAAACCCATCAGTTCCTCCGTGGCCATGTGTTCCGCCACTGGCTCCCTGACGCTGGTGCACATGTTCGAAGCCGCGCGCTTCGTTCCGATCGGTGACACGCCGGTGGTCCTTGAACCAGTCATTTCCGATGTCGACGGCATTCTGGGTTTTGGCGAACCACGGCACTACACCATTGGCCCCAGCGGCATTCTCAAGATCGACGATTGCGACCGGGGCCAGCGTTATCGCATCACCTTCTTTCCCGATGTTTCCAGTTCGCATGTCCAGACGCTGTACGCCTCGTATCAGGGCCTTATCGATGGTCTGGAAGGCTGGCTACGTGAGGAATGGAAAGGGTTTCAACCGCAGTGGACGGAGTTTTCCAGCGCCGGTTTCACCGAGCGTTACGGGCAGTTGCAACAGGCTGACTGGCGCGGTTTCGAAACGGCCCTGAACGGTGTCTGGGATGACGTGAAGCAACTGTTCGCCCTGCTCGCCGACTGGCAGGCCAACAGCGAAAAACTTCTGCAGTACCTGTCCAGCGTCGAGCTGGAAACCTTGCTCGAGGCCTCTTCCGAGGCCATCGCCAATGGCTTGCTGATGCTCAGCGACGAGCCGCTGCTGTTCATCCATCTGGCGGCCTTCACCAGTTGGCTGAAGATGTTGCCCCCGCAGTATCTGGCCGAGGTGGTGGCTGAAGTTCGGGCCGAGTTGCTGGTCAGTTTTCTGCTGATGTGCGTGTCGGGTGGCATGGGTGTGCCGCTGCGCTTGAGTGCCAAGGTACTTGGCAAGGTCAAGTCGCCGCGTGCCCGGGAGTGGCTGGCGGCGTCGGCGTTACGGTTGGCGGAGCTGACTTCGGCGCCCGATCTGACCCGGCATGCGAGCGCTTTGAAACCGCTGATGATCAATGCACGTCCGGCACCGCTGCGGCCGACACCTGCCATTCCGCTGGAGATTCGCACGGCGGATGCGCTGGTACTGACGGTGCCCAATCCGGCGGCCATTGCACGTAACAAGTCCCACGGCACGACGCGAATGGAGCGGCATGAGCCTCGCGACGATGCTTCGGCTCAAGCGAAAAATCCTAACGGCGACAGCGCCGATTGCGCACCGCTGACCTGTACCAATGGCTGTCCGGTGTCAATGGTCACAGGCGAAGAGCTGCTGACGCTGACCGATGGCGTGCTTGATGGGCTATTGCCGTTCGAGTTCAGCCGGTTGTATCGCACCAGCGCGGCCGAGATTGATGTTGGGCTGGGGTTTGGCTGGAGCCATTCGCTGGCGCATCGGCTGGAGGTCGATGGCGCTTCGGTGGTCTGGGTTGACCATGAGAACCGGCGGACGCGGTTTCCCCTGCCGAGTGTCGAGCGGCCGGCGATTCACAACAGTTTGTCGCGGGCGGCGATCTTTCTCGGGGATGAGCCCGAGGAGTTGATCGTTGCGCTGGCGGGTGAGGCGGCGCGGTTTTATCACTTTCGGGCTGGGCGTCTGACGTTCATCAGTGATGCCTACGGCAACCGGTTGCGGATTACGCGTGATCGTCAGGATCGGATTGAGCGGCTGGATAACGGCGTCGGACGTTCGCTGCTGTTGCGTTACGAGCGGGCGCATCTGGTCGCCGTCGATTATCAGGTTTTTTGTGAGTCTGTTTGGCGCACCGAGCAGACGCTGGTCAGCTACCGCTTTGATGCCCGTCATCGACTGATCGAAGCGACCAACTCCGTCGGCGAAAGCGAGCGTTACGACTACGACGACCAGCACGTCATCCTGCAACGACAGTTGAGTGGCGGAGCGAGCTTCTTCTGGGAGTGGGAACGTACCGGCAAGGCGGCGCGTTGCGTGCGGCACTGGGCGTCGTTTTCGCAGATGGACACGCGTTACGTCTGGGATGACGCCGGCAGCGTCACCGTGCAGTACGTCGACGGTCGCGAAGAGGTTTACGTCCACGACGACACCGCGCGGCTGGTGCGTCAGGTCGCCGCCGATGGTGGCGAGCAGCTCAAGGCCTACGATTCGGCGGGCCGGCTGATCGCCGAGCAGGATGCGCTGGGGGCGGTCACCGAGTACCGCTACGACGACGTTGGACGGTTAGTGGCGCTGATTCCGCCGGACGATGCGCCGACGTCCTACGAATACCGCAACGGTTTCCTGCACAGCCGTTCGCGTGGCGATGCGGTGTGGACGTACCGGCGTAATGCTCAGGGGGATATCACCGAAGCGGTCGATCCCGATGGCCATGTCACTCATTACCACCACGACGCGCAGGGGCGGTTGCTGTCGATCCGTTATCCGGACAGTGGTCGCCATGTGTTCGTGTGGAATGACCTTGGCCAGTTGGTTGAGGAAAGCCTGCCCGACGGTGGCGTTCGGAAGTTTTCCTACGACGCGTTGGGGCGGCGGATTACTGCGCAGGACGAACATGGCGCGGTCACCCGCCATGTGTGGGACGCCGTTGGCCGGCTGATCCAGACCACCTCGCCGAATGGCGCCACTCGCGCCAGGTCCTACAGCGCCTACGGTCAGATCACCGCCGAGCGCGATGAGCTGGGGCGAATCACCCGCTACGAGTATGACGTCGACCTGCACCTGGTCAGCCGGCGGATCAACCCCGACGGCACGCGGCTGCAGTACCGCTACGACCATGCGCAGTTGTTGCTGACGGAGATCGAGAACGAATCCGGGGAAAAATACCGGCTGGACTACACGCCCACCGGATTGATCCGACAGGA
This sequence comes from Pseudomonas allokribbensis, assembly GCF_014863605.1. Taxonomy (NCBI): domain Bacteria; kingdom Pseudomonadati; phylum Pseudomonadota; class Gammaproteobacteria; order Pseudomonadales; family Pseudomonadaceae; genus Pseudomonas; species Pseudomonas allokribbensis. Next base: position 1,968,511 of record NZ_CP062252.1, on the reverse strand, counting down.
AACCGGCTTCGATGGCCGGCGCACCGCCTATGCCTACGACCGCAACGGTCACCTGCTGGAGAAGACCGAGTTCGGCGATGACGGCTCGACGCTGGTCACTGGCTACCAACGTGATGCTGCCGGGCGCCTGCTGCTCAAGACCCTGCCCGACGCCAGCACGGTTGAATACCGCTACGACCGCCTCGGTCGGCTGGTCGGTGTGGATGACGGCCAAAATCACCCGCTGGCCTTCGAATACGACCTGCAGGATCGTCTGGTCCGCGAGCATCAGGGTTGGGGCACCTTGCGTTATGCCTACGACGCCTGCGGCCAGCTCAGCCGGATGCGTCTGCCGGACAACAGCAAGCTCGATTACCACTACGCCAAGGGCGGCGCGCTGACCGCGATCGACCTCAACGGCGCCTTGCTCACCCGTCACGTCTACCAGAACGGCCGCGAACAGCAGCGCCAACAGGGTTTGCTGCTCAGCGAATACGCCTACGACGAACAGGGCCGCTTACGCGCTCACGCGGTAGGCCATCAACGCAGTGCGCTGTACCGCCGCGACTTTGCCTACAGCGCCAACGGCAACCTCGAACACATCGCCGACACCCGCCACGGCCAGCGCAGCTACCAGTACGACGCCCTCGACCGGCTGATCCGTGTGCGCCACACCCGCGACGATGTGCCGGAAAACTTCGCCCACGACCCGGCCGGCAACCTGCTGCTGCAGGACCGTCCGGGATCCACACACATCAAAGGCAACCGCCTGCTGATGCAGGGCGACCGCCATTACGACTACGACGCCTTCGGCAACCTGATCCGCGAACGCCGTGGCCGCGCCCAACAACTCGTCACCGAATACCGCTACGACAGCCAGCATCGCCTGATCGGCCTCACCCGCCCGGATGGCAAAACCGCGACCTACCAATACGACGCCTTCGGCCGCCGCATCCGCAAAACCGTCGACGGCCAGAGCACCGAGTTTTTCTGGCAAGGCGACCACCTGATCGCCGAAAGCAGCAAAGAACAACACCGCAGCTTCATCTACGAACCCGGCACCTTCCGCCCGCTGGCGCTGCTCGACGGCAAAGGCCCGAAACGCGCCTGCCCGTTCTACTACCAGCTCGACCACCTCGGTACCCCGCAGGAACTGACGGATTACAGCGGCGACATCGTCTGGTCAGCCAAATACAGCGCCTACGGCAAGGTCACTTCACTGGAGCTGGCGACCGAGGATTACCTCGACCAGCCGCTACGGTTTCAGGGTCAGTACTTCGATGCGGAAAGCGGGCTGCATTACAACCGGCACCGGTATTACGACCCGGACGCTGGGCGGTATCTGACGCCGGATCCGGTGAAGCTGGCGGGTGGGTTGAATCAGTACCAGTACGTGCCGAATCCGACGGGGTGGGTGGATCCGTTGGGGTTGAGCTCCAACTGTCCTCCAAAAGGTGAACGCTCAGCCATTTGCCCCAATCCGGGTGAACCTGAGCAGCCAGACACCTCAAGACGAGGAGCATTCAGACAGGCAAAAGCGGATGCTGGGATTCCGAGGGGTCAGCAGCCGGACATACAGATAGACAAGGTAAATGGACGCCAGCGTCAATATACTTACACGAACATGACTAATAAAAGTGGCAAAAATATTCTATCCAGCACCGGGATGCCGATCCCGACCAGACAGTACATGTTCACTAGAGAGGACGGATTCATTGTGATACTGCAAGACCATACTGCCGGTCACAAATTCGGAGCAACCAACAAAAAAGGCGACCAAGGCCCTCACTTTAACGTTCGACCTGCAGATGATCCGAGAAATGGAAAGGTTGAAAATACACATGAACACTACCCATTCAGGAGGTAAACATGCAGTACTGGAACAACCTTGAGGGGAGCACTTTTTTTTCTATGGTGTTCAGCAATCGCATCGAAATTGGGGAAATAAAGCTGTTCTCCTTAGATATTGATAGCAATCAGTCCTTGGTAACTATGGCCTTCGACATAAGGGAAGTACCCGACAAACCGCCAAGAAAGTGGCAATCAGCTCAATACAACGCTTGCCGAATTGGAATCACCTGCAGCGAGGTTGAGAGCATTACGATTAAAAACCTCCCGACCAATGCCCCATTGAAATTGACAATCCTTGAAAATGGCCTCCGATTTAAAGTATCGGCCATTTCGGAGCATTCTGCCATTGAGTTCACGACATCATTTCTGAGCCTTAGAGACCCCTCAGTTTATTTAACTCAGACTCCTTTTTGATTAGTAGGGTTTATCCAATTGATGGGCACTAACCGGAAAGGTTAAGCGAAATTTGCTTTCGTGGGCACCAACACGAATGATGAAATGACGACTCTACACACCAAAAGTGGAAAAGAGTTTTGGCGGACAATTAATGGTAATGCACAAGATAAAACAGTGAGGCCTGCTCATGACTAAGACACACAAAGCATTGGTCGTCGAAATAGACCCGTTCGTAGAAGACGCTATTTTGCTGGTTTTTGAGGGCGTTGAAGTCAGGTGCTTCGCAAGCTACAGCCCTTCGAAAATTGATGTCGGAAAAACTTACGAAGCTGAGTTCGAAATGGTGTTGTCTGGTGAGGAATTTGTATCAGCTACACCATGCGAAAAAATGCAGATCAAAATGCTCGGTAGTGGATTCCCCTGTGAGGTTTATGGCTACCTGGATGGCGAGGTTTTCCGGTCGTTTGTTGATTTTATGGATCAGGACATCCACTACGAATACCCACATCTGAATGGGCAGTTCGTCAAAATTAACGCGGACAGAATTGATGTCTCGTTTGTTCGATAGCGAATGGCGGGGTTAAACCACTGCTCACTCCCCTAGCGCTCTCAATAGAATTTCCAATATTCAACGAAACGAGTGCCCATCACTCATCATCATCAAAATCCTCATACTCAAGCTCCTCCCCCTCACCCTCCCAAAGCGGAACCGTCGCGTCATCCATCAACGACCCCGGATCTTCATTCCCCGGATCATTGATAAACGGCAATCCACCCGGGCCTTTTTCTTCCTTGCCTTCGGTTTCGGGAGTCATGGCGCACCTCATCAATCGCATTCGTATACGACGTTCGAAAAGTATGGTCGCTAATCGTTCCTGCGCCTGACACGCAGGCACAAAAAACCCGGCATCAAGCCGGGCTTCTGTAGAACCGATCATTCAATGATGACGATTCTTGTGTTTGTACTTGTGCTTATGGCCGCCCCCAGAGTGCGATCTACCACCATCGTCACCCAGGTTGTTGCCGACCGCGCCACCCGCCGCGCCACCCAATCCTGCGCCGATGGCCGAACCGGTGGAGCCGCCGAGGCTGTTGCCGAGCACTGAGCCGCCAGCGGCGCCGAGACCACCGCCAATCGCGGCTTCCGTACGATTGCGCTTGTTCGCCCCGACGGCACTGCCGGCCGCACCGCCCACGCCAGCACCAACCGCCGCACCGGTGCTGCCGCCGAGCTGACCGCCGACCACATTACCCAGCACACCGCCCAGCCCACCACCGACAGCCGCGGAACCATCGCCGGCAGCCATGGCGCCTTGAGCCACGAGCAGTCCAATAACCAACGCAGTTGCAGTTAAAGTCGAGCGCATACAGACCTCACAGGTCCCGGATCGGGACGGTATGCCCGGAGAGGGGCTATGTGAGATTGGAGGCGCATTCAGGGAAAACGTTCAGCAACGAAAAGGCCCGGCATCAAGCCGGGCCTTTTCAGACATGCATTCGCAATCAGTGACGCTTGTGACCTTTGGACAGATTGCTGCCTACCGCGCCGCCAGCTGCGCCACCCAGGCCGGCACCGATGGTTGCACCAGTCTTGCCGCCCAGGCTGTTACCGATCACCGAACCACCTGCCGCGCCGACACCGCCGCCAATGGCCGCTTTGGTACGGGCACCTTTCTTGGCAGCCAATGCACTACCGGCCGCACCCGCTACACCAGCACCAATCGCTGCACCGGTGCTGCCGCCCATTTTCTGGCCGACCACATTACCCAACGCGCCACCCAGACCGCCACCCAGTGCGGCGGTACCGTCGCCAGCCATTGCACCTTGAGCAACCAGAAGCCCCAGAACCAGAGCAGGCAGAGTTAAACGCATGACGAAAACCTCAACAGAAGGAAGAAAAAAGGGCGCAGATTGAATGCTGTTGCCGCGGTAAAGTCCAGCGTCGCAACGCACTTGGCGCCGATTGGACAGCGATTATGGAAAAGGTTTTATGGCAGGCAAAAAAAAGCCCGCTGGGGAGACGGGCTGGAGACTTGCTTTCTAACGGATGGCTTCACCCTACGTAGACCGGTGTGAAAAGTTTGTGAAAGAAACCAGACGAATCCGCAATTTCTGTAGGACGTTTCTTTCTGAAAAACACGGATAAAAAACCCCGCTCATTGGCGGGGTTCTTTGGCATCCGGATTACTTCCTGGAACGTGTCGTCACCTTGGGCAGAAATTTCGCTTTCGGCCCCTTGGGTGCTGTCGACTTGATCTTGCCGGTCTGCACCGGATCTTCGCCAAAGCCCGCCTGGTACTCGGTCTGGCCACAGCGCACGCAATTGTTGAATGGAAATTCAGCCCCGTCGTCTTCGATGTACGGATCAGTCATCTCTTCACCCCTTTCAAAAGCGGGTCGATACCGGCAAGACCCTTTTGCCTGAAAAAATATCGACCTCCAAGGCTTTTGAGACTAGCCGGTCATTCCTGGACTTGTGATTCAGATCGCCCAGAGCCCGACGAATGGCCTACAAAAAGCTCGGCGCGAAGATGAACCGCTGGTCCCACAGAGCTAAAGATTCTCGATGACTGGCCGTTGCCCTTTTTCCTACGCAATGAATCTCAAGGAGAGAACATGGAAATCAAAGGATTCCCACCGATGCCTGTTGTAAAGCTCACGGACGAGCAGATCGCCGCCGGTAAAGCCGCGGCGGAAAAATTCAAGGAGAAGCTTGCCTCAGGTGAGATCGTCATCAAGCCGCTGGACGGACCTAGTCCGGTGCAGCCTGGCAAACCTGGCGTCATCTACTATCCAGACCCGGTTCAGCCTGGCCAGTCCACCGGCACTCCACTCGTCGCGATCGACACTCCACTGACCTACGACTCGAAAGGCACCGTCCTGCTCAAGCCGCAGGGCTGATTGTCAGTAACGAGCCCATTCACTTGAATGGGCTCACAAGCGGAAACCGATGCTCAGCGCAACTTGACCGCCGTGCCGGTCGCGAACACCACAACCATACCGCCCTTCCCCGCCGGCATGCTGATCTCGAAATCCACCCCGACCACCGCATCCGCCTGCAACGCCCGCGCCCGCTCCTTGATCTCGTCAGTCGCTTGAACACGCGCCTCCTTCAACGCCCGCTCCAGCGTCTGCGAACGCCCGCCAAAAAAGTCCCGCATCCCGGCGAACATATCGCGAATCACATTCACGCCCTGCACCGACTCGGCACTGACAATGTCCAGATACGCCGTGATCTGCCGGCCTTCGATGGAGTGGGTAGTGGAAATGATCATGGAAGTCGTCCTTTTACATACAGATAAAACCGCGATTGTACCGCCCCGGCAAAATGAAGCCGAACCCGTCTCTGTGACCAAAGAAATCCGGACACCAGAATGCACAAAACCCCTGGCCTCTTTCGAAACCAGGGGTTTTGTTTACATGAATCTATGGGTAGCGGAACGACCTGGCGGACGAGGGCTGCGTGCCTTTGATGGCAACGACGGGGATACGCAGTTCGGGTTGCGTGATGTCATAGAGCTGCAGTTCACAACCGTCCCCCCGATCCACGAAGACAAACTCCGCCAGATAGACCTTTTGTTTCTCGGGAATAAAGGCACTTGTGATCGGCCCACAGGAGTAAGACGACGGGACGGTCGGATTGGCGGTTAGCTTTTTCTCATACTTGTTCTTCGACGGGTTGAATACATAGTCTTCGTTATAAAGAGTCCGATAGCCCGGTGCCGGAACCTGACTGCTGATCGTCGATGAGCCGCCCACTTGCAGAACCTGGCCAGGATCGGCCTGCATTTCCAATTGGGGGAAACGCTTGGAGACCGCGCTGTCTAGACGACTGAACCATCCGCCGACTTTACTGCGAAACGGTTTGACTACCGTCCCCAAATGATCGGGACGCCTGTCCGGGTCATTACCTCGAATCACTTCAAAATCTACCGGATTGGCCGTATCGCCTGATGCCTGCATGATCACTTTGGCGTGCTGATCATCGACGACAACCTTCTTCTGCTCGAGCATGATGCCGTCTGTCCAGAGTGTCGGCGCAGAACTGCGAGAGTCGGAGCCGCAGCCGCACAACCCCAAAAATAGAACCATCGTGACAATTGTCTTCACTGCGCTTCCCTGCGTTGAACTGCCGATGACCTTCCAGGCAAGTAGCGTTTCCTGAGGGCGATAACAAAACGCCACTATCGCGCAAAAACATAACCAAAGGGAACTGCCGATACGCGGGAATTTCACCCACATTCATTGGAAACTCAAAAGCCGCGCCTGCTTTTTACTCAGCGAAATGGTGCGCCAGTCCCATACTGTTCCCATATCGCCTTTTTCCAGACGCCAAAAACCACAAACACCCGACTTTCTCTAGGAAAATCAGGGGTTTGTGTTTACTGAATGTGGCGGTGAAGGAGAGATTCGAACTCTCGATACAGTTTCCTGTATACACACTTTCCAGGCGTGCTCCTTAAGCCACTCGGACACTTCACCGTATCTCTTCAAACATGTTCTGTCTGTCGAGGCGCGCTAATGTAGTCGAAAGCTTTTCTGATGGCAAACTTTTTTTCAGAATTTTCATGCGGTTAAGAGAAAAAGTCGTTTCTGCTATCGATGGGCATGGCGATCCGGCCAATCTCGGGTGGGCGTGGCCCTTCTATATAGGCGCGCAAGCGTTTGCCGTGGGCACGTTGCGGCGCATCAGCCGGTCGAGGGTGACCGGCGAGTCAGTCACAGCGCTTTACCTGACCGGCGACGGTGGGTAACGTCTGCCCATCTTTCTTATAAGGAATTGCGCCATGAGCGACCTGATTGCCTACCACCTCGAAGACGGTATCGCGACCCTGACCCTGAGCAACGGCAAGGTCAACGCCATTTCCCCGGACGTGATCGCGGCCTTCAACGCGGCGCTGGATCAGGCGGTGGCGGATCGCGCCATTGTGATCATTACCGGTCAGCCGGGCATTCTCTCCGGCGGCTACGACTTGAAGGTAATGACCGCCGGCCCTAAAGAAGCCGTGTCGCTGGTGACTGCCGGTTCGACCCTCGCCCGTCGCCTGCTGTCTCACCCGTTCCCGGTGATCGTTGCCTGCCCGGGTCATGCCGTGGCCAAAGGTGCGTTCATTCTGTTGTCCGCCGATTACCGGATCGGCGTCGACGGTCCGTTCAGCATTGGTCTGAACGAAGTGCAGATCGGCATGACCATGCACCACGCCGGCATCGAGCTGGCCCGTGATCGCCTGCGCCGCTCGGCCTTCCATCGCTCGGTGATCAACGGCGAAATGTTTGATCCACAAAGTGCTGTGGATGCCGGTTTCCTCGACAAGGTTGTTTCGGCCGAAGAGCTGCAAGGTGCCGCCCTCGCCGCTGCGCGTCAGTTGAAGAAGATCAACATGACCGCGCACAAGAACACCAAGTTGAAAGTACGCAAAGCGCTGCTGGAAACCCTGGACAACGCGATCATTCAGGATCAGGAACACCTGGGCTGAACCCGCTTCGCTCCTTTATAGAAAAGCCCGACCGTCGTGTCGGGCTTTTTCTTGCACGCACGTTTCAAAACTCCGCAGCTGCTCTAGGACGCCTCTGACCGACAAGTCGGAAACATGCGCTTAAACATCGCCCATCTCCTGACTCTATAGCGGCAATTGCCGAAAACAGTGCACATCCGTACACTGCGCCACCTTTTGTCCCGGTGGGGCCTGAAAATGCTGTTCGTGTTTCGTATGTTATTGATGGGCCTGCACTTTATTCTGGCGGGTGTGCTCGGGGTGATCCTCGGGCTGTGCCGGCCATTCAATCCGGACAACAGTCGTCTGTGCGCCCGACTGTACGCACTGCCGGCCATGTGCATCCTGCGCCTGCGAGTGAAGGCCGACGTCGGTCAGCTGATGAGCAAGCCTGACAGCTGCGTGATCATCGCCAACCATCAGTCCAACTACGACCTGTTCGTGTTCGGCAATGTGGTGCCGCGACGGACGGTGTGCATTGGCAAAAAGAGTCTGAAATGGGTGCCGTTGTTCGGGCAGTTGTTCTGGCTGGCCGGCAACGTGTTGATCGATCGTGGGAACGCGCACAAGGCGCGCCAGTCGATGCTGACGACCACCGACACCTTGCAGCACAAAGACACGTCGATCTGGGTCTTCCCGGAAGGCACGCGCAACCTGGGTGAAGAACTGCTGCCGTTCAAGAAAGGCGCGTTCCAGATGGCCATCGCCGCCGGTGTGCCGATCGTTCCAGTGTGTGTCAGCAGCTACATCAAGCACATGCGCTTGAACCGCTGGCGCAGCGGGAAAATTCTCATCCGTTCGCTGCCGGCAATTCCTACCGCCGGCCTGACCATGGACGACATGCCCATGCTCATCACCCAGTGCCGCGAGCAGATGCGCGAATGCATCGATGCAATGGATCGGCAACTTCAAGCTGCGTGAAAAAGAAACCCGCCCTGTGCGGGTTTTCTTTTGCCCGGTGAACTGTGCAGATTTCACTGACTCTCAAGCAGCGACACGGCTAAGCTGAAGCCATGTCTCCCCTGCCATCTGCCAATAAGAAGTGAACCACCACCATGGGTCGAGTTGTTGCTGCTGCGGTTTACAGCGCCGGTAAGAAAGTCACCAATATTTCCCTCGACGAAGGCGCCGCCTGGGCCGCCAAGACCGGGCACTTCGTCTGGATCGGCCTCGAAGAGCCGAATGCCCAGGAGCTGGCCAACCTGCAACGCCAGTTCAACCTGCACGAACTGGCCATCGAAGACGCCCTGGAAAAACACAGTCGCCCAAAACTGGAAACCTTCGGCGACGCCCTGTTCATCGTCACCTACTCCCCCGTGCGCGAGCACGGCATCCTGCAGTTCATCGAAACCCACATCTTCGCCGGCAAGGGCTACATCATCACTGCCCGCAACGGCCATTCGGCGTCCTACGCCCATGTCCGTCAGCGCTGTGAGGCGCGGCCGCTGTTGCTGGAGCACGGGGAAGATTTCGTACTGTATGCGTTGCTGGATTTCGTCATCGAAAACTATCAGCCGGTGGGTGAAGCGATCCACGCCGAGATCGATGAACTGGAGCGCAACGTGTTGTGTAGCGCGCTGAATGAGCACGACATCCAGAAGCTTCATGGCCTGCGCCGCGATGTTTTGCGCTTGCGTCGATACGCGGCGCCGATGGTGGAAATCGGCGAGGAACTGCAGAAGCTGAGCTTCCCGTTCATCGACAAGAACATGCGTCCTTACTTCAGGGATGTGCAGATCCATGTCACGCGGCAGATGGAAGACCTGACCACCCTGGCCGACATTGCGAGCCAGACCATCGAGATCGGTGTGTTGCTGGAGGCGTCACGCCAAAGCGTGGTGCAGCGCAAGTTTGCGGCATGGGCAGCGATTCTGGCGTTCCCGACGGCGGTCGCCGGGATCTACGGGATGAACTTCCAGAACATGCCGGAGCTGAGCTGGCACTACGGCTATTTCGCCGTGCTGAGCTTTATCACGGTGGGCTGCGTGGGACTGTGGGCGAGCTTCAAGAAATCGGGCTGGCTGTAGGTTAAAAAAAACGCCCCCGTGTACGGCACGGGGGCGTTTGGGTTCAAGCGGCGTTCGGTTTGTGCGCCACGAAACGCATCATCCATTCGGCCACCGTGGCGCCGTGGTGATCGTTTTCAAGGCTGGCCACGCCCTTGCTGTAGATCTGCTCGCCCAGTGCTTCCTGGCGAAGTTCCAGCAGTGCCCGCGAGTAATCGTGAATGAATTCCGGATGCCCCTGGAAGCACAGCACCTGATCGTTGATGTGGTACGCGGCGAACGGGCAGAAATCGCTGGAGGCGATCACCGTGGCGTTCTCCGGCAGTGCCGTCACCTGATCCTGGTGGCTGATCAGCAGTGTCAGTTCTTCACGCACCGGGTTCATCCAAGGTGCCTTGGCCGCCAGTTTGTAGTTGTGAATGCCGACGCCCCAACCCTGGGTCGCGCGCTCGCTCTTGCCGCCCAGCAGCAGCGCCAGCAGTTGATGGCCGAAGCACACGCCGAGCAGTTTGTCGCCACGCTCATAGCGGGTCAGCAGGTACTGCTTGAGGGTCTGGATCCACGGGTCGGTGCCGAACGAGTCGGCCTTGCTGCCAGTGACCAGGTACGCATCGAACGTCAGGTCATCACTCGGATAATCGCCCTGCATCACGTTGTACACCGTGAACTCGGCGGCGATCGGCTGTTGCGAGAACAGGCGCTGGAACATCTGCCCGTAACCCTGATATTGATCGACCAGTTCCGGACGCAGGATGTCGGTTTCCAGAATGCAGATGCGTAGCGACATAAAAAATACCTGACACGTGATGGGAATAATGCACACCCCAGAGCCTGCCTTGAAACCACCCGGCAAGGCAAGCCCCGAAATGCGTCCCCGCCCGTTAGAACAACTCGCCCTTCGCAGCCTTTTCCAGCAGCAGCGCTGGCGGCGCGAAACGTTCGCCGTATTGCTCAGCCAGGTACTGCGCCCGCGCGACAAAGTCCTTCACGCCATATTGATTGATGAACTGCAACGCGCCGCCCGTCCATGCCGCGAAACCGATGCCGAAGATCGAGCCGACGTTGGCGTCCGCCGTCGAGGTCAGCACGCCCTCCTCCACACAGCGCACGGTTTCGATGGCCTGTACAAACAGCAACCGGTCACGCACATCCTTCGGCGAAATCTGCCCGTCGGCTGTCTCGAAACGGGATTTCAGCTCGGGCCACAGATGTTTCTGGCCTCCCGCCGGGTACTCGTAAAAACCGCCTCCCGCCGCCTTGCCCGGCCGCTTGTATTCGTTGAGCAGCAAGTCAATCACGGCGAACGCCGGGTGCTCAATCAGCGGTTTCCCTTCCGCTTGCAGGTCTTTGGCCGTTTGCTGACGGATATGGCTCATCAGGCTGAGGGAAACTTCGTCAGAGATCGCCAGAGGCCCGATGGGCATGCCGGCCTTGCGTGCTTCGGTCTCGATCATCGGCGCGCTGACGCCTTCGCCGAGCATGGCAATGCCTTCGTTGGTGAAGGTGCCAAACACCCGCGAGGTGAAGAAGCCGCGACTGTCGTTGACCACGATCGGCGTTTTCTTGATTTGCAGGACGAAATCGAACCCGCGTGCGAGGGTTTCATCGCTGGTTTTCGCGCCTTTGATGATTTCTACCAACGGCATTTTTTCCACCGGACTGAAGAAGTGCAGGCCGATGAACTTGCTCTGATCCGGCACCGCAGCCGCCAGGCCGGTGATAGGCAAGGTCGAAGTATTGGAGGCGATCACCGCGTCGGCACCGACCACCTGTTGCGCCGCTGCCGAGACTTTGGCCTTGAGCTGACGATCCTCGAACACCGCTTCGATGATCAGATCGCAACCCGCCAGATCGGCATCGCTTTCAGTGGTCTGGATCCGCGCCAGCACCGCTTCACGCTGCTGCGCAGACATTTGCCCGCGAGCGACTTTCTTGTCCAGCAGTGCCGCCGAATGCGCCTTGCCCTTTTCGGCGGCAGCGAGATTGATGTCCTTGAGCACCACGTCGATCCCGGCCGAGGCGCTGACATAGGCGATGCCGGCGCCCATCATGCCCGCCCCGAGGACGCCCACGCGTTTCGTCACATAAGGCGCAAAGCCCTGCGGACGCGAACCGCCGGCATTGATTTCATTGAGCTGGAACCAGAAGGTCCCGATCAGGTTTTTCGAGATCTGGCCGGTGGTCAGTTCGGTGAAGTAGCGGGTCTCGATCAGGTGTGCGGTATCGAAATCCACCTGCGCGCCTTCCACCGCTGCGCAGAGAATCTTCTCCGGCGCCGGCAACGTGCCCTGGGTTTTGCTGCGCAGGATCGACGGCGCAATCGCCAGCATCTGCGCGACTTTCGGGTTCGACGGTGTGCCGCCGGGGATCTGATAGCCCTTCACATCCCAACGCTGCACGGCCGCAGGGTTGGCCAGAATCCAGGCCCGGGCCTTGGCCAGCAGCTCATCGCGGTCCACCGCCAGTTCATCGATCAAACCGGCCTGCAACGCCTGCTGCGGACGGACTTTCTTGCCTTCGAGCAGATACGGCAGGGCTTTTTCGATGCCGAGCATGCGCACCATCCGCACCACGCCACCACCGCCCGGCAACAGGCCGAGGGTCACTTCCGGCAGGCCGAGCTGCACCGAAGCATCGTCCAGCGCCACGCGGTGGTGGCAGGCCAGGCAGATTTCCCAGCCACCGCCGAGCGCCGCGCCGTTGATCGCCGCGACCACCGGTTTGCCGAGGGTTTCCAGGGTGCGCAACTGGCCCTTGAGGGTCAGCACCATGTCGTAGAAAGCCTTGGCTTCAGGCTTGCCGACCTTGATCAGTTCATTCAGGTCGCCGCCGGCGAAGAAGGTCTTTTTGGCCGAAGTGATGATCACCCCGGCGATGTCATCTTTTTCCGCGATCAGTCGGGCGACGCTGTCGGCCATGGCCTCGCGGTACACCGCGTTCATGGTGTTGGCGCTCTGGCCCGGCATGTCGATGGTCAGGAGGACGATGCCGTCCTGGCCTTTTTCGTAACGAATGGCTTGGGTCATGACAAGATTCCTTGGGGTCAGAGGCGTTCGATGATGGTGGCGATGCCCATGCCGCCGCCGACGCACAGCGTCGCCAGGCCATAGCGCAGGCGCCGGGCTTCCAGTTCATCGAGCAAGGTGCCGAGAATCGCGCAACCGGTGGCGCCCAGCGGATGGCCCATCGCAATCGAGCCGCCATTGACGTTGACCTTGTCCGGGTCGACGGCCATGTCCTTGATGAATTTCAGCACCACCGAGGCGAACGCCTCGTTGACTTCAAACAGGTCGATGTCTTCCACCCGCAGCCCGGCCTTGGCCAGCGCCTTGCGAGTGGCCGGCGCCGGGCCGGTGAGCATGATGGTCGGGTCGGTACTGGTGACCGCCGTGGCGACAATCCGCGCCCGAGGTTGCAGACCCAACGCCCGGCCCTTGGCTTCGGAACCGATAAGCATCAGCGCCGCGCCGTCGACGATGCCCGAGCTGTTGCCCGGCGTGTGCACATGGTTGATGCGCTCGACATGGCTGTAGACCCGCAGCGCCGTGGCGTCGAAGCCCATCTGGCCGATCATTTCGAAACTCGGCTTGAGCTTGCCCAAGCCTTCGAGGGTCGACTCGGCGCGAATGAACTCATCGTGATCGAGCAGAATGATGCCGTTCTGATCCTGCACCGGCACCAACGACTTGTTGAACGAACCGTCGGCCCGGGCGCGCGCGGCTTTCTGTTGCGAGTGCAAGGCGTAGGCATCGACGTCCTGACGGCTGAAGCCTTCAAGCGTGGCGATCAGGTCAGCACCGACGCCTTGAGGGGTGAAATGGCTGTGCAGGTTGGTCTGCGGGTCCAGCGCCCAGGCACCGCCATCACTGCCCATCGGTACGCGGGACATGGATTCGACACCGCCAACCACCACCAGGTCTTCGAACCCGGAGCGCACTTTCATCGCCCCCAGGTTCACCGCTTCCAGCCCCGAGGCGCAGAACCGGTTGATCTGCACGCCGGCAACGCTGACGTCCCAATCGGCCACCTGCACGGCGGTTTTCGCGATGTCCGAGCCTTGATCGCCAATCGGCGTGACACAACCGAGTACCACGTCATCGACCTGGCTGGTGTCCAGAGAAGTGCGCGCCTGCAAAGCGGTCAGCAGCCCGGCCACCAGGTTCACCGGTTTGACGCTGTGCAGCGAACCGTCAGCCTTGCCCCGGCCACGGGGCGTGCGTAACGCGTCGAAAATCAAAGCTTGGGTCATGGCGTTCTCGAACCTGTGCGGTGAGTGAAATTCGTGCCTCCACTCTTGGCCGGGACGGTCACGGATTCAATGACCACAGCGCTCAATGACGTTGACGCGCACGCTCAGACGGACGGTCATTCCCGGTCAGGTTAACCGGTTCAGGTCAGCGAGCTGTCTAGCAAAAGGGCGGCAAAGAAGCTGGCAATGGGCCTCATGCCTTTTTAATCGCGTTCAGCAGCAAATACATATGAAATGGATCTAAGCCAAGCGTGACGCGGGCCCTAAGGTGAACATGTACGTCGTTGTCGTCGGGTTTTGCCGAGGCAGGCGTTCTTCAACAGGAAGTGCAGCGCTTGCCATCATGGATATGCAGGCAGGCATCAGGAAATAACAAAAAAGGCGGTCAAGCCATGTTCAAACAACCGAAAGTTCGTCAAGCAGGGCTCATTCTTTTCGCCACGACGCTGTTGTTGATTTTGCCGAATCTGACCAAGGTCATCGGCTGATTCAAGCGGCAGGTATTGCTCATCGCCACTGAAAATGTGACTGGCCCGCTACCCGGGCCAGCGTGGCTGTGCCAACCTTTGCGCACTTCCACGACATGGACGGCGATCAATTGAAAACGCTCATTCTGTTTGGGGCCATGCTGCTGAGCTTGCCCCTGTCTGCCGCACAGCTGGATCTGGAGCTGGGCGCGAACAGCCGCACCTGGCAGACCGAGGAATTGCTCAAGCATCCTCAGGTGCAAACCCTCACGATCAAGAATGACGTGTCCTACAAGAAGGACATGACTTATCGCGCCGTGCCGGTGGCTGCATTGCTGACCGGAATCAAACCGGACGATCACCTGCAAGCCGTAGCGCTGGACGGTTTTGCCGCCGAGCTGGCCGCTGCGCCGTTGCTGAACACCAAAGGTTCCCGCGCATGGCTGGCCATCGAAGACCCGGCCCATCCTTGGCCGCCGCTGTCGGAAGGCAAGCACAGCGCCGGACCGTTCTATCTGGTGTGGACCGATCCGCAGGCCGGCCATATCAGCCCGGAACAATGGCCGTTCGAAGTGGCGAGCATCAAACGCATGGCGCTGGTGGCCGAGCGCTTCCCTGCCCTGTTGCCGGATCCTGCGTTGAAGGCCGATGACCCGGTGAATCAGGGTTTTGCGCTGTTCCAGAAGAACTGTCTGGCCTGCCATCGCCTGAATGGCGCGGGGGATGCGCAATTCGGGCCGGACTTGAATATTCCTTACAACCCGACCGAGTATTTCGGCGCGGACTTCCTCAAGCGCTACATCCGCGATCCGCAGAGTTTGCGTCAGTGGCCACAGGCGAAAATGCCGGGGTTTTCCGCCGAAGTATTACCGGATGCGGATCTGCAGAAGCTGGTGGGGTACTTGCAGCACATGGCCGGGCGCAAGGTTGCGCCCGCCAAGTAACTCGACTACGTCGTTTACTGCTGCTGCACCGAGATGATTGGCGCAGGTGTCGGCGACACCAGCACTTTCGCGTGCATCTGCTCTGACCCGCCGCCCCGACGCATGCCCCGCACCGGGCAGGCGTCGAGGTAATCCAGGCCCACCGCCAATTTCAGGTGTCGCTCCGGCCGCGCCAGTTCATTGGTCACGTCAAAGCTGTACCAGGCGTCATCGATCCAGGCCTCGGCCCAGGCGTGACTGGCCAGATGCTCGCAATCCTCGCTGTACAGATAACCCGACACATACCGCGACGGCACACCGAGGCTGCGCGCGCAGGCCAGAAACGCGTGAGCGTGATCCTGGCAAACACCCGCCCGCCCGGCAAACGCCTCGGCGGCGCTGGTGTCGACTTCGGTGGAGCCAGGCTTATAGGTCATGTGCTGATTCAGACCATGCATCAGGTCGATCAGTGCATTGCGGTCGCGTCGTTGCTTGCAGGACTTCTCGGCAAACGCCCGCAGCGCCTCGTCCGCCTCGGTGAGCCGGGTGAAACGCAGGAACGGCAGCGCCGACTGACTCTCGTGCTCCGCTTCGCGCAACTCGTCGATATCGACCTGCCCACGAGCGCCGATGATGATCGCTTCGTGGGGTTCGTCCATGGTTAGCACATGCAGGATGTTGCCGAACGGATCGAGCTGGGCCCGCACCGGGCGCGGCAGGTCGAGCTGCCAGCTCAGCACATGCTGACGCTCGCTGTCGTGAGGTGTCAGGCGCAGGTACTGGATGCTCGCCCGCACCTGATCTTCGTAGTGATAGGTGGTCTCGTGGCTGATGGAAAGTCTCATGCGGCCTCCAGGTAGGAACTGTGAATGGCGTTGCCCAACTGGCGCACCAGCGGGATGAACTCGGTGAGCCAGGCGTGCAGCCCTTCCTCGAGGATTTCGTGGATGCCGGTGTAACGCAGGCGTGCGTCCATTTCCGCCGCCAACCGTTGCGCTGGACGACCGTTGGCTCCCGGCAGTTGCGCGAGGATCTGGTCGATCTCTTCGGTGCAGGCCCGCAGCGAGCGCGGCACGTCGGCACGCAACAGCAGCAGCTCGGCGACATGCCGGGCGCCGGGCGCGTCGCGGTAGATTTCGGTGTAGGCCTCGAACGAGGACAAGGCCCGCAACAAGGCACTCCATTGGTAATAGGCGTGGGCGGTGCCGTCGCTGACCGCTTCGGCCTGATCGCCGGCCATTTCATAGCGGGCGTCTAGCAGGCGCAAAGTGTTGTCGGCCCGCTCAATGAACGTGCCCAACCGGATGAAACGAAACGCATCGTTGCGCATGATGGTGCCGTAGGACGCCCCGCGGAACAGGTGCGAACGTTCCTTGATCCACTCACAGAAACGGCTCATGCCATAGCGGCTGAGGCCCTGGTTGGCGATCCCGCGAATCTCCAGCCAGGTGGCGTTGATGTTCTCCCACATGTCGGCGGTGATCCGACCGCGCACCGCGTGGGCACTGGCTCGCGCCGCGCCGAGGCAGCTGTAGATGCTCGCCGGGTTGGCCGCGTCGAGCGCGAAGAAGTGCAGCAATCGCTCGGCATGCAGTTCGCCATGGCGTTCCAGGTAATCGTCCAGCGTGCCGGTGATCAACAGCGGCATCGCCAGTTCGTGCAGACCATCGCCACGGCCGTCCTGCGGCATCAGCGACAGCGAATAGCTGACATCGAGCATGCGGGCGAGGTTTTCCGCCCGCTCCAGGTAACGCGACATCCAGTACAGATCCGAGGCAGTTCTACTTAACATGGCAGGCTTCCTTCAATCCTCGACCACCCAGGTGTCCTTGGTTCCACCGCCCTGGGATGAATTCACCACCAGAGAGCCTTCACGCAGGGCGACACGGGTCAAACCACCGGGCACAACCCGGGTTTCGCGGCCGGACAATAC
This sequence comes from Pseudomonas allokribbensis, assembly GCF_014863605.1. Lineage (NCBI taxonomy): Bacteria > Pseudomonadati > Pseudomonadota > Gammaproteobacteria > Pseudomonadales > Pseudomonadaceae > Pseudomonas > Pseudomonas allokribbensis. The sequence continues at coordinate 1,951,212 of NZ_CP062252.1, read as the reverse complement.
GAACGGGCGCAGGTCGATATGGCGCGGCGCAATGCCGTTTTCGACAAAGGTCGGACAGGTCGACAGCGACAGCGTCGGTTGTGCGATATACGCGTGGGGCTTGGCCTTGATCCGCTCGCGGAATGCATCGATTTCCGCCGTTGTCGCCGCCGGCCCCACGAGCATTCCGTAACCGCCGGAGCCCTGGGTTTCCTTGACCACCAGATCCGGAAGATTGGCCAGCACATGGGAAAGTTCAGACGGATTGCGGCATTGCCACGTCGGCACGTTCTTCAGGATCGGCTCTTCATCGAGGTAGAAACGGATCATCTCGGTGACGAACGGATACACCGACTTGTCGTCCGCCACGCCGGTGCCGATCGCATTGGCCAGCACCACATTGCCAGAGCGATACGACGACAGCAGACCCGGCACGCCGAGCATCGAATCCGGGCGGAAGGCCAACGGGTCGAGGAACGCGTCGTCGAGCCGGCGGTAGATCACGTCCACCGCTTTCGGGCCGTCAGTGGTGCGCATGAAGACCTTGTCGTCACGCACGAACAGATCGGCACCTTCGACCAGCTCGACGCCCATTTCCCGGGCCAGGAACGCATGCTCGAAAAACGCGCTGTTGAACCGGCCCGGCGTCAGTACCACCACACTCGGGTCGTCGATGGGGCTTGAGCTTTTCAGGGTGTCGAGCAACAGGTTCGGGTAATGGTCGATCGGGGCGATGCGCTGGGCCGCGAACAGCTCGGGGAACAGACGCATCATCATCTTGCGGTCTTCGAGCATGTAGCTCACGCCGCTGGGCGTGCGCAGGTTGTCCTCGAGCACGTAATACGTGCCGTCGCCGTCGCGCACCAGATCGACGCCGGAGATGTGCGAATAGATATCGCGGTGCAGATCCAGCCCCTGCATCGCCAACTGGTATTGCTCGTTGGCCAGCACCTGCTCGGCGGGAATGATCCCGGCCTTGATGATGCGCTGCTCGTGATAGAGGTCGGCGAGGAACATGTTCAACGCCTTGACGCGCTGGATGCAGCCGCGCTCGACGATCCGCCACTCGCTGGCGGGAATGCTGCGCGGAATGGTGTCGAAGGGAATCAGACGTTCTGTCCCTTGCTCGTCCCCGTAGAGCGTGAAAGTGATCCCGGCACGATGGAACAGCAGATCGGCCTCGCGTCGCCGCTGGGCCAACAGCTCGTCAGGCGTATCGGCCAGCCAGCGGGCAAACTCCCGGTAATGCGGGCGGACCTGGCCGCCGGCATCGTACATTTCATCAAAATAGGTGCGGATCATGCCGTACTCCTTGTCACCCCGGACATACAGGCCTTCGCAAGGCCCGTGCCATCGGCATAAACGCTTTGATTTCAATCGGTTGGATATTCACGCCACAAACACCGCACCATTCCTGTGCGGCAAATGCCCCAACCTGATCGCCCCCGCCTCATTGCGACGCAGTGCAGTCGCCTATCACCAGCATAGTCAGAGTTGATTTCACTGCCCGGCGCCGCCTGCGGATAATCCGCACATCCGTTGCGAAACGTCCCTGACGAAGTGCGCAGCCCACTGATCCGGCTTGCCCTGGCAGCCCTACCGGCCGTAACCCTGACCGGTTTCCTCTCCTTCCGGTCTTCCCTTTCAGCCACCTCTCCCGGTGGCTTTTTTTTGCGCCGGATTCTTGTTTCAGGGTTTTGCCGGGCAATGTTCAGGGCTCAGAAACGACAACGGCCGACCCGAAGGTCAGCCGTTGCTCGACGTGTTGCGAGGGTTATCAGTTCAAACGATGGCGGTTGCGCACCTCCTGCTTCACGCCCCAGCCTTCGATGATGCCGCCCAAGGGCTCGACCACCGCCGAAAAGCCCTGTTCGAAATCGCCAATGTCGTCGTAGGTTGCGTACATCACCTTGCTCAATTCCAGGGACCACGCGCCGTCGTCGCGCGCACTGACCTGGGCATTGATGGATTCACCGCGAAACTTGCCTGCCGCCCTGCGCGCCCGCTCCTCGTCCGGGAAAATGGCGTAGAACTCGATGGGATGGAACCGGGAAAAATCGAAACCGCCTTCTTTCATGCGGCGCAGCACGCTGCTGCTGATGTCTTCTTGATAGGCTGTGCTCATGAACGTCCCCCTCGCATAGATGGATAGACTTTCCGTATTCCCTGCACCTGGCCGAACGGCTCAAGCGCTACGACAACCGTGTTGCCGGCGGGAAACAAGCATGTAGCTGACAAGACCAGACCTTAGCGATCCGTTCGCTGATCTCGCTTGCAGAGTAGCCCCAAGATAGAGCCGCTGCCAAGGCCTGGTACGTTACGGACAAGAAGATTTTCAGATGGGCGTGATGCTGCGGATTTCGATGCTGTTCTGGGTTTTCAGGCTTTTGGCGCCTGCATCGGAGGTGCGCCCTTCCAGATCGTTCAGATCCAGTGCGGCGGCGACAGGAAGGAGTCGTTCCTTGATCAATCGAGCGGCCTCATCGTCGCTGGGGCATTCCGCGCGCTCGAAGATTTCATCGACAATTTCACCGTGATCATCCACGAAAGTGACTTTCCACTTTTGCATTGGTGCCTCCTCGAACAAACCCGCAAATGGGCTCATATCTATCTCGACTTTTGTCAGGATTGATCGTTCAAAAGCTTTACACCGATGAAACATGAAAAACATTTCATCTGCGGGAACGAAGCCGCTCGCTCCCGCAGTGATAACGGCTGAGTGATCAGTCGTTGCTTGGCTTGTTCACCGCTTGCAGCACGTATTGCGGCAAGGCGAAGGCGCCGATGTGGATTTCCGGGTTGTAGTAACGGGTGACGATGCCGCTGCCGATGAAGCGCTGTTGCAGGGTTTCACGGCTCAGCTTGCGGTAGGCCGGGTTGGTCGAGCCCCAGGCGAAGGTCATCGAACCGCCGATGTAGGTCGGCACGGCCGCCTGATAGAAGTGCCAGTCCGGGAACAGGCTGCGCAGGCGACCGGCGGTGGTTTTCACTTCTTCGATCTGCATGAACGGCGTGCCGTTCTGGGTCACGAGGATGCCGCCCTCGTTCAGGCAGCGGTGGCAGGCCTGGTAGAAGTTTTCCGAGAACAGCACTTCGCCCGGGCCGATCGGGTCGGTGGAGTCGGAAATGATCACGTCGAACTTTTCAGCGGTGGTTGCGACGAAGCGCATGCCGTCGTCGATCACCAGGTTCAGGCGTGGGTCGTCATAGGCGCCCTTGGAGTGGTTCGGCAGGAATTCCTTGCACATGTCGACCACGGTGCCGTCGATTTCGACCATGGTGATGTGCTCGACGCTGGCGTGCTTGGTCACTTCGCGCAGCATGCCGCCGTCGCCGCCGCCGATGATCAGCACGCGCTTGGCGGTGCCGTGGGCGAGGATCGGCACGTGGGTGAGCATTTCGTGGTAGATGAATTCATCGGCTTCGGTGGTCTGGATCACGCCGTCCAGCGCCATCACCCGGCCCATGCGCGGGTTCTGGAAGATCACCAGGTGCTGGTGCTCGGTGCGCACTTCGTGCAGCAGTTTTTCCATGCGAAAACGCTGGCCGTAGCCTTCGTAGAGGGTTTCCAGGTATTCGCTGGTCTTGGTGACGGTCATGGTGAAGTGCTCCGATGAATGCGCGGGCGCCAATCGTCAGGTTCGATTGCCCGGGAAAGGCGCGCATTCTACGTTGCCGAAGATGACAGGTCGAACCTCACTTCATCGGCCCGGCACAATCCATTGGCGCGAACGGTCAGATCCGCACATTGCCCCGCGGCCCGGCAATCGCCCAGATGATCAGGCCCAGCACCGGCAGGAAGATGATCAACAGCACCCAGAGGATTTTCATCCCGGTCTCGGCGCCGCTTTTCAGCACGTTGATGATCGCCCAGATGTCGAGGGCAAGAATGATCAGGCCGATCAGGCCGTTGAACGTGGAACCCATGGTGTCACTCCAGAATAGTGGCATGCACTTTTAGGATAGACGGTCGCGCGCAGGGTTCCCTTTTATTGCGCTCAGACGTGAACGGCGACCTTCAAGGCTTCCAGCGACGGCGCAGCGGCGATGCCGACTTCGGCACACAGTTCCAGCACGCGCGGCACGTCGTTGCCGTAGACCAGCACCACTTGCAGTTCGTCGTCGAGCAACTGGCTGAAGTTCATCAGCGTGTAGCCGCCGTTTTCCTTGTTCATGCTGCTCATCTGCACCTGGATGCGGTTGAGTGCGGTCAGCGCTTCGGTCTTGGCCAGTTGCTTGGGCTTGAGGTTGAACTCCACGCCCGGGCCGAACGAAGCCACGATCTGCGCGAACAGGTCAACGTAGGTGTCGGCCTGGAACAGCACGGTTTCCGGCAGACTGCCGACCACGACCCATTCGCCCAAAGGAATCGGGAAAGTGTCGTCGTAGTTGATGTCCGGATTGGCGGTCAGAAAAGCGTCGGCATCGGCGTAGGCCTGCGCCGCTTCATCAGCGACCTTCTGAATCTCGTCGTCGCCCATGCAGCCGGAGCTGATTTTGCTGATGAGTTCGGCGAGTGCGGCTTTCATGGGGGCGGATCCTGTGGCGAAGAGAATTTTGAGGGCGCGAAGGATAGCGCATTCTCGCCTTCGCCACAGAGCGGGTTCCGGCCCGACGGTTCAGCCCAGCAGTTTTTCCAGCTGCGCGGTGGTGTCCACAGCGCCCATGGTGCGGGCCGCGTCCAGCGCGGTGATGCCGTTGGCGTCCTTGGCTTTCGGGTCGGCGCCCTGGTCGATCAGGAACTCGACGATTTCAACCCGGTTGAACATTGCCGCCATCATCAGCGCCGTGCGGCCGTCGAAGGAAGCGCCTTCAATCTGCGCCCCACCGGCCACCAATGCCTTGACCACGGCCAGGTCACCCTTGAATGCCGCGCCGGCAATCGGGCTCTGGCCATTGCCGTTGCGTTGTTCCGGGTCGGCCTTGTGCTTGAGCAGCACTTGCACCGCATCTACGTGACCGTAGTAACTGGCGAGCATCAGCAAGGTATCGCCCTTGCTATTGGTCAGGTTGACCGGCAGACCGGCCGTGATCAGGCGATCCAGCATCGCCGCATCGCCGTCGCGCGCCTTGTTGAATACCTGCTCGGTGAATTCGGCAGCTTCTTCGGGGGTCATCTGGCGGCTTTGGTCGGACATGGGGCAACTCCACTTTCGGTCAATCGGAAAGCCGATAGTTTCCCGAGCGCGGCGATAGCTGTCACCCCCTTTTTTCCAAGACAGTCGATAGCCAATATCAATAACGGAACTTGCCGGCGCGGATGTCCGCCAGGATTTCATCCGTGACCTGCACGTAGGTTTCAGTACCCGGCAGCCAGGCATAGATCGGGTCATCACCTGTCTGGCCGGGGTCGAAGCCTTCGTTTTTCAGGCGCGTCTTCTGGTATTTGAAGGTGCCGGTGGTTTCCATTTTCACTTTGACCCGCAGGAACAACGGCACCGCATAGGCCGGCATGCGCTGGCGGGCGAAGGCCAGCAGCTCGGTGAAGTCCAGCGTCGCCAGAGACTCGGCCGGCGTGATCGCCGCCATGCCGGCGCGACCGTTGGTGTTGGGAATTTCCACGCCATAGGCCACGGCTTCGGAAATGTGCGGATGCTGGAGCAACAGGTTCTCGACCTCGGTGGTCGAGACGTTTTCGCCCTTCCAGCGGTAGGTGTCGCCGAGGCGATCGACAAACTGCGCATGACCGAAACCGATGTTGCGCAGCAGATCGCCGGTGTTGAAGAAGCGGTCGCCCTTGGTGAATACGTCCTGCAGCACGACTTTCGCGGTTTTCTGCGGATCGGTGTAGCCATCCAGCGGCGCCTTGTCGTCGATCCGCGCCAGCAACAGGCCGCGCTCGCCCCGGTCGACCTTGCGCATGAACCCGTCAGCACCACGAATCGGTTCGCCGCTGTCCTGATCGTAGGCGACCAGTTCCCAGGCCATCAGCGAGAATCCGATGGTGTTGTCGAAATTGAGGATGTTGGTGAAGCCGATATTGCCGTCGCTCGCCGCGTACAGTTCGCAGATGTGATCCACCGCAAACCGGGTCTTGAACTCGGCCCAGGCACCGGGCCGCAAACCGTTGCCGATCATCTTGCGCACGTCATGGCGGCTGTCATCGCTGCTGACCGGCTGATCCACCAGATAACGGCACAACTCGCCGACGTAGCCGATGGTGGTTGCGCGGTAGCGGCGCACATCGCTCCAGAACTGCCGGGCGCTGAACTTGCGGCGAATCGCGAAGCCCGAGGCGCCATTGACCGCCGATCCCCAGCACACGCAAAGGCCGGTGGCGTGGTACAGCGGCAAGGTGCAATAGACGATATCGTCCGGGCGCATGTCGAGGGCGATCATGCCGAAGCTCGCCGAGCTGCGCATCCAGCGTCCGTGCTTGAACACGCCGGCCTTGGGCAAACCGGTGGTGCCTGAGGTGTAGATGTAGAAGCACGGGTCATCGAAAAAAATCTGCCGGCTGCTGGCCGGGTTGTCGCTTGGCGCATCGGCGCTGGCGCTGATCAGATTGGTGTAACCCTCCGGGGCGATGCCCGGGTGGCTGAAGGTGTCCTGATCTGCCACGAACCAGGTGCGGGCCGGCGCAATCGTCACTTGCTCGCGCACCGCTGTGAAGGCTGGCAGCAATTCCTCACCGACGACAATCGCCACCGGCGCCACCAGATTGATGCTGTGAATCAGCGTATCGCGGGTCTGCGAAGTGTTGAGCAGTGCGCTGACGGCGCCGACCTTGGCCAGCGCCAGAATCGTCACCAGCAGTTCCGGGCGGTTTTCGATGAACACCGCCACCACATCGCCTTTGCCGATGCCCTGCCCGATCAGGTAGTGGGCAATGCGGTTGGCCCACTGGTTGACCTGTGAATAACTCAGCACCACCTCACCCGACAGCAGCGCGGGGCCCTCAGGATTGCGCAGGGTCGCTTGCTCGAAAGTCCAGCCCAGGCCACAGGTTTGGGTCGGATCCTTGACGTTGGCCACCTTCATGCCTTTCACCACCCGAGGGATGGCTTTGGCAATCATCGGCAGTTTGCGGAGCATCATGCTCCAGGTAATCGTGTCGCTAGGCGCGTGGCTCATGGCAGCTCCCGTTCGACCTTGGCGTGCAGGCCGGATTTTTTATTGTCGGGCAATCGGGTAAGGCAACCGGCGCTTCTTGAGCGAGGGTCGAGGCCGAAAATACGTCAGGGCTTCTCGGGCTGTACACGCGGTTTTTGCAATGTTTTGTATCCGCCAACGCTACAAGGCGAAACGCGATTGCAGCCGGATGGAATGGTTCCATCGGATCGACAGCGATCCCGCAAAATGCAGGATGCACGATGGCCATTCATGCAGATTGCACGACGACTTGAATTTGCATAATTTATAACTTATTGATTTATAAAGATTTTATAAAAACAGAATACTGGCACAATCACTGCAACTCCCTCTGCATGCTTGCCATTCAAGTGCATACGGAGCTGAAAGACATGAGCCTGATCCAAGAAAAATTTACCTCCCTGTTCTCCAACTTCAACGTCACCACCCAACCGCGTCCCGATGGCGGGATCCTGCTGACGCTGAAGAGTGCCGACGGCAAAGTGTTCAAACGTGCGCTCACTTATCAGCAACTGCATGCCGGCGACCAATTGTCGTGGGCGATCAGCGCGATCCGTCGTGACCTGGCCGAACAAGCCAGCGAGCTGCCGCAAATCGGCATGCTGCAAAGTCAGCAGCGTTTTGCCCTGCCGACCTATCACTCGATGTAAACACCGCATAAACAAACAGGCCGTGGAGCTTTCGCTTCACGGCCTGTTTTTTTTGCGCATCGATTGTGTGGAATCAGAACGCTTCCGGTTCGATCCCGGTAAAGCTGTCGACGGTCACATGGCCTTCCAGCTCTCCACCCTCACGGGCCAGGCCGCAGGTTTGCAGGCCGGCGGCCTGGGCGGCGTCGAGTTCCTGCACGATGTCGGACAGGAACAGGATTTCCTGCGGTTCGACCCCGATGGCCTGCTGAATATTGCTGTACGACTGCGCTTCGCGCTTCGGGCCCGACGTGGTGTCGAAATAGCCGCTGAACAGCGGTGTCAGATCCCCCGCTTCCGAGCAGCCGAAAATCAGCTTCTGGGCCTGAATCGAACCAGACGAATAAACAAACAGTTGATACCCGGCCTGATGCCAGCGCTGGAGCGCTTCGACGGCGTCCGGGTAAACATGCCCCTTCAACTGCCCGGCCTGATAACCCTGCTCCCAGACCATGCCTTGTAATGCTTTCAGCGGCGTGGCTTTGCGGTCTTCGGCGATCCAGGCCAGCAGAATTTCCACGACCCGTTCAACGTCGGCCTGCGATTCGTTGCTGTCACGGCGCACGGCGTCCAGTTGCTCGGCGACATCGGCGCGGGTGGCGTTCTGGCGAACGAAGTCCGGCAGGTGTTTGGCGGCATACGGGAACAGCACGTCGAACACAAAACTCACCGCGCTAGTGGTGCCTTCGATGTCGGTGAGAATGACCTTGATCGACATCGGCTCAGTCCTCCAGGCGCGGGAAGCGGCCGGCAATGTCTTCGCCGGTGAAGTTGGCAACCCAGCCTTCAGGGTTGTTGAACAGGCGGATCGCCACGAAATGCGGGTTCTCGCCCATGTCGAACCAGTGTTTGGTGCCGGCCGGTACCGAAATCAGGTCGTTCTTCTCGCACAGCACGGCGTAAACGTAATCGTCGATGTGCAGCGTAAACAGGCCACGGCCGGCGACGAAAAAGCGTACTTCGTCTTCGCCATGGCGATGTTCTTCGAGGAACTTGGCGCGGAATTCGGCTTTTTGCGGGTGATCGCTGTTGAGGCTGATCACATCGACGGTGATGTAACCACGCTCGGTCATCAGCTTGTCGATCTGCTCTTTGTAGGCGCCGATCACTTCTTCCTGGCTGGCACCGGGCTGAATCTTCGCGGCGGCTTGCCAGCGGTCGAAGCGCACGCCCTGCTCGGCCAGGGTCGAGGCGATGTCTTCGAAATGGGTCAGCACCTTGTTCGGAATTTCAGGGCTGGAAACGTGATAGACGGACAGGCTGCTCATGGGGGCAATTCCTCGGTATCGGCCTTGCCGTCCGGTTCTTCGAGACCGGTCGGGCACTGCATTCATCAGGCAAATGGGCTGGTTCTGGTGAAGTCAGCCTTGGCGGTTCATGACGCTGCGGGTCTTCAACTCGCATTCAAACAGAAATTCAAAGGCCTCGATCTGGCGCAACGCGTCGCTCATCTGCGCGCCCCAGGTATAGAGGCCGTGACCGCGAATCAGATAACCGACGCAATCGGGATGGGCGTCGAGCCAAGGCTGCACCTTGGCGGCAAGGCGCGCAATGTCCTGATCGTTATCGAAGATCGGCACGCGCACCCGGGATTCGTGAGTCGAAATGCCGCTGAAGGCTTTTTGCAGTTCGTAGTCTTCGAACTCGATGAAATCTTCCGGCGTCAGGCGCGACAGCACCGTGGCGTTCACCGAGTGGGTGTGCAGCACCGCGCCGATCTCCGGGCGCCAGCTATAGAGCTGGGTGTGCAGCAGGGTTTCGGCGGACGGTTTTTTCCCCGGTTCCAGGCTGTTGCCGGACAAGTCGGTGGCAAGCACGTCGTCCAGACCCAACTGGCCCTTGTGCTTGCCGGACACGGTCAGCAGCGCTTCGCTCGGCGACAGGCGCGTCGAGTAGTTGCTGCTGGTGGCCGGCGACCAGCCGCGACCGTAAAGAAAACGCCCGGCGTCGACGATTTGCTGGGCAAGCTGTTCACGCGTAAGGCTCATGGCCTGTCCTCTTGCATACGTGTGGCAATGATAACGGCAGCAGCGAGCGCCGCGAGACTGGCAATACTAAAGGTCAATGTCGCGCCGAGGGCATTCCAGCTGTAGCCGGAATACAACGCGCCCAGCGCACCGCCGGTTCCGGCCAGTGCGGCGTACAACGCCTGGCCCTGCCCTTGCTGACGAGCGCCGAAACTACGTTGCACGAACTGGATGGCAGCGGCATGAAAGCTGCCGAACGTCGCGGCGTGCAGCACCTGGGCAAACAGCAGCACCCACAGGAATTCGGCGAACGAACCTAGCAGCAACCAGCGCAGTGCCGCCAGCAGAAAACTCGCCATCAGCACACGACGCAGGGAAAAACGCGCGAGGATCCGGCTCATGGCCATGAACATCAGCACTTCCGCCACCACGCCAACGGCCCAGAGCATGCCGATCACGCCACGGCTGTAGCCCAGGCGTTCGAGGTGCAAGGTCAGAAACGTGTAATACGGCCCGTGGCTCATCTGCATCAGCGCCACGCAACCGTAGAACGCCAGCACGCCTGGATTGCGCAACTGCTTGAGAAAGCCTTCGCCCGTCGGCCGATTGCCCTGTGGCGGTTGCGCGTTCGGCACCCACAAACTGCTGAGCACGATGCCGGCCATGATCAGCACCAGCGCCGCCGGGTAGATGTCGAGGCTGAGCCATTCGAACAATCGCCCCAGTGCCACCACGGTGATGATGAAACCGATGGAACCCCACAACCGAATCTGGCTGTAGCGGGAGGTCTGGCCCTGCAGATGCGCGAGGGTAATGACTTCGAACTGCGGCAACACCGCGTGCCAGAAGAACGCATGCAACGCCATGACCATCGCCAGCCAGGCGTAGGTCTTGCTGACGAAAATCAACGAGAAGGTCACCAATGTGCACACCGCGCCAAAACGCACGATGGCCAGGCGTTTGCCGGTGTAGTCGCCGAGCCAGCCCCAGATGTTCGGCGCCACGCAGCGCATCAGCATCGGGATCGCCACCAACTCGCCGATGCGCGCCGCGCTGAATCCGAGGTGATCGAAGTACAGCGCCAGAAACGGCGCCGTCGAGCCGAGCAAGGCGAAATAGAACAGATAGAAACTGGACAGCCGCCAGTACGGGAGCGCCGCCACGGTCAGACCGCGGCGGCTGTGAGTTGACCCATCAGAGCTGACCCAGGACCGGCGTGCTGACACGCACGTCGGCGTTCTGACCACGGTGACGCAGCAGGTGATCCATCAGCACGATGGCCATCATCGCCTCGGCAATCGGCGTGGCGCGGATGCCGACGCACGGATCGTGACGCCCCTTGGTAATCACTTCCGCTGGGTTGCCATGAATGTCGATCGAACGGCCCGGTGTGGTGATGCTCGACGTCGGCTTCAAGGCCAGGTGCGCCACGATCGGCTGACCCGAAGAGATACCGCCGAGAATGCCGCCGGCGTTGTTGCTGAGGAAACCTTCCGGGGTCATTTCATCGCGGTGCTCGGTGCCACGCTGGGCCACCGAAGCGAAACCGGCGCCGATTTCCACGCCTTTGACCGCGTTGATGCTCATCAGCGCGTGGGCCAGTTCGGCATCGAGACGGTCGAAGATCGGCTCGCCCAGACCCGGCATCACACCTTCGGCAACCACGGTGATCTTGGCCCCGACCGAGTCCTGATCGCGGCGCAGCTGGTCCATGTAGGCTTCCAGTTCCGGAACCTTGTCCGGGTCCGGGCTGAAGAAGGCGTTCTGCTCGACCGATTCCCAGGTCTTGAACGGGATTTCGATCGGGCCGAGCTGGCTCATGTAGCCGCGAATGATGATGCCCTGCGTCGCCAGGTATTTTTTGGCAATCGCACCGGCCGCCACGCGCATCGCGGTTTCCCGCGCCGAGCTGCGACCGCCGCCGCGGTAATCGCGCTCGCCGTATTTGTGGTGGTAGGTGTAGTCGGCGTGGGCCGGACGGAACAGATCCTTGATCGCCGAGTAGTCCTTGGACTTCTGGTCGGTGTTGCGGATCAGCAGGCCGATGGAGCAGCCGGTGGTGCGGCCCTCGAACACGCCGGAGAGGATTTCGACTTCGTCGGCCTCCTGACGCTGGGTGGTGTGGCGGCTGGTGCCCGGCTTGCGGCGATCGAGGTCGCGTTGCAGGTCCTCAAGGGAAATCTCCAGGCCCGGCGGGCAGCCGTCGACAATGGCGACCAACGCCGGACCATGGCTTTCGCCCGCGGTGGTGACAGTGAACAGCTTGCCGTAGGTATTGCCGGACATGCAGGACGCTCCGTGAAATCAAACCCAAATTCATGATGCGCGCCAGTATACGCAGGCTAACCGAGTAGTTCATCCTCGAACCTTGGCGGTGTTGGTGAGTCCAACCGGCACCTTTGCAAATGATGGCGTGATGATGCTGCGAGTTTTGATCTTGAGCCTTACCCTGTTTACTGGCTTTGTCCAGGCGACCGTCCTGCAACGCCCGGTGACTTTGGACACCGGCAGCGGAGAACTTTTCGGCTCGCTGTTACTGCCAAAGTCTGACAATCCGGTGCCGGTTGTCCTCATTCTTTCTGGCTCGGGTCCTACGGATCGTGACGGAAACAACCCGGACGGCGGGCGCAACGACAGCCTCAAGCGACTGGCCTGGGTGCTGGCCAAGCACAACATCGCCAGCGTGCGTTTCGATAAGCGCGGGGTGGCCGCGAGCCTGGCCGCGACGCCGGATGAGCGCAATCTGTCGGTGGATGCCTACGTCGCGGACGCCGTGGCCTGGGGCCAGAAGCTCAAGGCTGATCCGCGTTTCGGCCCGTTGATCCTGTTGGGTCACAGCGAGGGCGCACTGATCGCCAGCCTGGCCGCACCGAAAGTCGACGCCGCTGCGGTCATTTCGCTGTCCGGCACGGCTCGGCCAATCGATCAGGTGTTGCGCCGGCAACTGGCCCGCAGTCTTCCGCCGCCACTGATGCAGCGCAGCAACGAGTTGCTCGACAGCCTCAAGGCCGGCCACACCGACGACAATGTCCCGGCACCCTTGCAGCCAATATTTCGCCCTAGCGTGCAGCCGTATCTGATTTCGTTGTTCCGTCAGGATCCGTCCGCAGCCTTCGCCCATCTGAAAATGCCGGCCTTGATCGTTCAGGGCAGCAACGACATTCAGGTTCAAGTCGATGACGCCAACCTGCTCAAGGCGGCAAAACCCGACGCGACACTGGCGTTGATCGAAGGCATGAACCACGTGATGCGCATCGTGCCCAACGACGTGAAGCGGCAAATGGCCTCTTACAAGGACCCGAATTTGCCGCTGGCGGCGGAATTGGGGACACGCATCCTCGAATTTATTGACGGACTTCGCACCCGTTAAGCTCTTTTTGCCCTCTAGTCCTGTAGAAAACGGCCGATAAGCCTTTGTCGCCAGCGTACTGGCTGGCGGCAAGCAGCTTGGACAGGATCTCGCCGTTATGACTGATACCCAGACTTCACCCGACACCACCGCTGAAAAAGACGCACCGCCAGCGGTCGAGCTGCCATGGGCGGATGTCCACGTCGAGCACCACAAGATGCTCCGCCTGGCGCCGTTGCAGACCGATCGCAACACCGGCGGGCGGCCGTTGCGCTTTGTCGAATTCGGTTACGCCGAGCGCAACAGCAAAGAACACAGCCTGATGCGCATGTCGATCAAACTGCCGGCGCAGCGTGTGCGCAAAGAGCAGAACCAGCTCGACGTGTGGGTCGACCACAAGACCAAACGCGTGCACTTCGGTCCGGACAGCGGTTTGCAGATCGAACCGCTGAACCGTGGCATCGGCCGTTTCATGGCCGCCCAGGGCATCAACTGGGCGAAAAAGCGCTGGCCCACCTACACCGTCGACGGCATGGACTTGAACAACAAGGACGCGCTGAACGAAGACACGCGCCTGCGCCGCGATCACTTTCTGCGCGTGCATGGATTTGATGTGGTTTACGCCGACGCCCAGCATTTGAAGGGCAGCGTCAAGGAAGTGCAGGTCGGCGACTTGCTGGGCGACTGGAACAGCGAAAAGCTGCAGATCGTCGAGATTCTCGAGGCTGCGCAGATGTTGCAGCAGGCCGAGCAGAACCTGGCCGAGCAGGAAGTGAAGCTGAAAAAGCAGGAAGACAAGGTCAGCAAGTTCAAGCGTGAAGACGCGGGTTTGCGCTTCACCATTACGTGTCTGGTGGCGTTTGCAGTGTTCCAGGCCGGCTTGCTGATCTGGATTGCCACACACCGCTAAGCCAATGATCGTTCCCACCGAGGTGGGAACGATCGGCTCAGGTCAGACGCGGGAAGCGAACAGGGCCTGATGATCGCGGCACTGTTCGGCGGTCAGCATGAACACGCCATGCCCGCCGCGCTGGAATTCCAGCCAGGCGAAATCGACTTCCGGGTACAGCGCTTCGACGTGTACCTGGCTGTTGCCCACCTCGACAATCAGCAAACCTTTCTCGGTCAGGTGATCCGCCGCTTCGGCGAGCATCCGGCGCACCAGGTTCAAACCGTCATCGCCGCAGGCCAGACCCAATTCCGGCTCGTGTTGATATTCGTCCGGCATGTCGGCGAAATCTTCCGCGTCGACGTAGGGCGGGTTCGACACGATCAGGTCGAAACGTTGACCCGGCAAACCCTCAAAACCATCGCCCTGCACAGTGAACACACGCTCATCGACGCCATGACGCTCGATGTTCTGGTTCGCCACTTCCAGCGCTTCGAACGACAGGTCCGCCAGCACCACTTCGGCGTTCTGGAATTCGTAGGCGCAAGCGATGCCGATGCAGCCGGAGCCGGTGCACAGGTCGAGAATCCGCGCCGGTTCGTCGCCGATCCACGGTGCAAAACGGTTTTCGATCAACTCGCCAATCGGCGAACGCGGGATCAGCACGCGCTCATCGACGATGAACGACATGCCGCAGAACCACGCCTCGCCCAGCAGGTAAGCGGTCGGAATGCGTTCTTCGATGCGGCGCTTGAGCAGGCGTTGCAGGTTGACCAGTTCGTCGTCTTCCAGCGCGCAGTCCAGATAGCTGTCGGCGATTTCCCATGGCAGGTGCAAAGCGCCGAGCACAAGTTGCCGGGCTTCGTCCCAGGCATTGTCGGTGCCATGGCCGAAAAACAGATCCTCCCCATGGAAGCGGCTGACGGCCCAACGGATGTGGTCGCGCAGGGTACGAAGTCGGGAAGTGATCACGGGGCAGAACTCCAGAAAAAACGACTGGCGATTCTACCAGCCAAAACGCGCCGCGACGACGCAGGAAAAATCCCGGGGCGACGGTAGGAGTGTTCCGAATTCTTTATCAGCTATTGAACAGAACGTGTAACTTGACGAGGCTGCAGGCCAGTAACGACGGTGCCTACGATGGTAGCGATTCACAGAACCGCTCAGCCAGAGGACAATGTCGCAAAAGCCCCACCCCAAGGAGCCCCAGAATGTCCGTTCCAAAAACGATGTTTCAACTCAGCGGTCGCGGTTACGCAGCGGCCACGTTGAGCCATGCCACCGTGGTCATCATCGATGCCCAGAAAGAGTACCTCAGCGGCCCGCTGGCCCTGAGCGGCATGGACGCGGCTGTCGCGAACATCAAACAACTGGTTGCCGCCGCCCGCGCAGCCGGCCGTCCGATCGTGCACGTACGCCACCTCGGCACCGTCGGCGGTCTGTTCGACCCGCAAGGCGAACGCGGCGAATTCATCCCCGGCCTGGAACCCCTGGGCGATGAAACCATTATCGGCAAACTGCTGCCGAGCGCTTTCCACGGCACCGAACTCTACGATCGTCTGCAAACCATCGGTTCGCTGGACCTGATCGTCTGCGGTTTCATGAGCCACTCCAGCGTCAGCACCACCGTGCGCGCGGCGAAGAACCTGGGTTTCCGTTGCACCCTGGTCGAAGACGCCTGCGCGACCCGTGACCTGCCGTTCAAGGGTCGCGTGCTCAGTGCCGAACAGGTTCAGGAGGCGGAAATGGCGATCATGGCCGACAACTTCGCCACCCTCGCGCTGACCCAGGATCTGATCTGATCGAGCGTAAATGAGCGGCTCAGCCCGCCGCTCATCTGCAAAGACCTCGCATTTGCTTCAATTACCCTAGCCTCAGGAACAACCCGGTCAACTCCCGGTCGAAGGGCCGATACCCATTGAGGAAGGTCGGAATGAAGTTATCCGATGGATTTGACGCACGCCGCTTGCGGCCCAAAGGCCAAAGCAACTGGCGTTTTCGTTTCGGCGCAGCGATCGCCGCCATTCTGGCGACGTTCGGCGTGCTGCTGGCGCTGGCCGGGGCCGCCAGCCTGCTGGGGCACCCACCGGCACTCGGCGACTTGAACGCAACCCCGATGGGCTCGGCGATCATTCTCGCTGTCGGCCTGTTGTTCCTGTATTTCGGCGTGGCCCTGTGGCGTCGTTGCCGGCGTCGCGCACGGCAATCGCGGGAACTGAACATGTCCCCGCACCTGATGAAAAAACACGACTGAATCGACGGCCTGGCTTTTTGCCGGGCCGTTTTGTGTCTGTTTGGGTAAACTGGCCGCCCTTCGCGGAGGCTGATATGCAAGACGACGATTTTTCCCTGTTCAAAAGTGCGATCCAAGGCGTCAAGCCGATCAAGCACGACCGCGCCGACACCGGCAAACCCAAGGCTGACCGTGCACAGATCGCCAAGCTGCGCCGGTCCGCGACCATCCGTACCGAAACCACCACTGTTGACGGTCTGTCCGATCAGTTCGTGATCGACGTCGGGCCCGAAGACGAGCTGATGTGGGCCCGCGACGGGGTGCAGGAAAGCCAGATGCGCAAGCTCAAGGTCGGGCAGATCCCGTTCGAAGGCAGCCTCGACCTGCACGGCATGAGCGTCGAAAAGGCCCGGGAAACCCTTTGGGCGTTTCTCGCCGAAGCGACCAAATTCGAAATCCGCTGCGTGCGCGTCACCCACGGCAAGGCTGTGCGGCTGGACGGCAAGCGGCCGATGATCAAGAGCCACGTCAACACTTGGCTGCGCCAGCATGCGCAAGTGCTCGGTTTCTGCTCGTGCCAGGCGAAACACGGCGGCGCCGGCGCGGTTTACGTGATGCTCAAACGCACCATGATGGAAGGCCGCGACGAATAATCCCGTCACACCGAACTTGCAGGGTCGTGTCCGCCACCGTACCCTTGCCCTTTGCGAAAATCCCCACAGGTAGTTTCATGTCCCTGGAACAGAATTACACCGCGATTCTCGGCCAACTGGGCGAGGACGTGTCCCGCGAGGGCCTGCTCGACACGCCAAAGCGTGCCGCCAAAGCCATGCAGTACCTCTGCCGCGGTTATGAACAGACGCTCGAAGAGGTCACCAACGGTGCCCTGTTCAGCTCCGACAACAGCGAAATGGTGCTGGTCAAGGACATCGAGCTCTACTCGTTGTGCGAACACCACCTGCTGCCGTTCATCGGCAAGGCCCACGTCGCGTATATCCCGAGCGGCAAAGTGCTGGGCCTGTCGAAGGTCGCGCGGATCGTCGACATGTACGCCCGCCGCCTGCAGATCCAGGAAAACCTCAGCCGCCAGATCGCCGATGCGGTCCAGCAGGTCACCGGCGCGCTGGGCGTGGCCGTGGTGATCGAGGCCAAGCACATGTGCATGATGATGCGCGGTGTGGAGAAGCAGAATTCGTCGATGATCACCTCGGTGATGCTCGGTGAGTTCCGCGAAAACGCGGCGACCCGCAGCGAGTTTCTCAGCCTGATCAAGTAATTCGTGACACAAAAAAACCGGCGTTGATCGCCGGTTTTTTTTCGCCCGTGAAAAATCGGGTAAGCTGCGCGCCTTCTTCAATGTCCCTGTGAGGCTTGTAACGTGTTCGTCAAAGCGCTTCGTGTCGGCCTCGGCCAACTGATCATCTTCGTTGATTTCCTGACCCGCCCGGGCAAGAAACAGCGCCCCGCCGCTGCCCAGGCTCAGGTGGATACCGCCGCGAAAGACCTGACCCTGTATCAGTTCCACGCCTGCCCGTTCTGCGTGAAGACCCGCCGCAGCCTGCGTCGCCTGAATGTGCCGGTGGCCCTGAAGGATGCGAAAAACAACGAGCAGGATCGCCAGACCCTGCTGGAACAGGGTGGCAAGATCAAAGTGCCGTGCCTGCGCATCGAAGAGAACGGTCAGACCACCTGGATGTATGAGTCCAACACGATCATCGAATACCTGAACAAGCGGTTCGCCGCAGTCTGAATAAAAAAACCGGCCTGATGGCCGGTTTTTTTATGCCGCCTGTGCGGCCTGCGCCTGGCGCACCACCGCTGCCAGACGTTTGAGGCCTTCGTCCAGCCGGGCGGGGTCGATGTGACTGAAGTTCAGGCGCAGATGACCGTGGTTGCGATCCGGGTCGGGGAAAAACGGCTCGCCCGGCATGAACGCCACATCGTTGGCCAGAGCGGTGTTCAGCAACGTACGCGTGTCCAGCGGCTGCTTCAGCGTCAGCCAGAAAAACAGCCCGCCCTGGGGTGTATTCCAGTCAGCCAGATCGGCGAAGTGAGTTTCCAGCGCTGATTGAAAAGCATCGCGACGCTGACGGTAGAAGCCGCGCAATTCACTCAAGTGCTGTTGATATTTCTCGCTGCCGATCCACTGCAACGCCTGCCACTGACCGATGCGGTTGGTGTGCAGATCCGCCGATTGTTTGAGTTTGAGCAGGTGCGGAAACAGATCGGGGCTGGCGATCAGGTAGCCGACGCGCAGACCCGGCAACAGGGTTTTCGACACAGTGCCGGTGTAGATCCAGCTGGATTTCTTCAGGCGTCCGGCAATCGGTTGGGCGCTGCCACCGTCGAAAGTCAGTTCGCGGTAAGGCTCGTCTTCGATCAGGGTTACGCCGAATTCGTCGAGCAGTGCTGCGACGGCCTCGCGCTTGGCTTCGCTGTAGCGTACGGCGGACGGATTCTGGAATGTCGGAATCAAATAGATGAACGCTGGGCGATGCTGTTCCAGGCGCAGGCGCAGTTGTGCCAGATTTGGTCCATCGGCCTCCAGCGGCACGGTCAGGCATTCGGCGCCGAACAGCTGGAAGATCTGCAACGCCGCCAGATAAGTCGGCGCTTCGAGCAGGACTTCGGTGCCCTTGTCGATGTACAGCTTGGCCGCCAGATCGAGGGTTTGCTGGGAACCGCTGACCACCAGCACCTGACTCGCCTCACACCGCAAACCCAGCGCCCTCGCCTCTGCCGCCAGCGCTTCACGCAACGCGGGCTCGCCTTCGCTCATGCCGTACTGGCCGAGAGACAGCGGCATGTCGGCCCATTCGACCTTCGGCAGCATGGCTTCAGCAGGCAAACCGCCCGCGAAGGACATGACTTCCGGGCGCTGAGCTGCGGCCAGGATTTCACGGATCAGAGAACTTTTGAGACGCGAGACACGTTCGGAAAAAGCCATGGAAGTCACCGCTAGCGAGGCATGAGAAAAATGAGTCAAACTTGTTGACTGAAATTACGACAGCCTCAGTGGAAACGTCAATATGCTTGACCTTAAAAACTGCACCAGCCAACAGCAAGCCATGGAAGCGTTCTTCTTCGGTTACCAGGCGTTCACCGCCAAGGCTGACGAAATGCTTGAGCGTCGCGGCTTGTCTCGTGTGCATCAGCGCATCGTGTTTTTCATCGCCCGCTACCCGAACCTGAGCGTCAAGGAGTTGCTCGCGCTACTCGGTGTGAGCAAACAGGCGTTGAACATGCCGTTGCGTCAATTGCAGGAAATGCACCTGGTGGACAGCGTGGCGTCCGAAGAAGACAAACGTAAACGGCTTCTGACGTTGACCGTCGAAGGCGCGAAATTTGAACAGGCATTGCGCCGCGAGCAGGTGAAATTGCTGGAGCGAGTGTTTGCCGAAGCGGGCGAAACGGCGGTCAACGGCTGGCTGGCGGTGAATCTGGCGCTGGGGAAAAACCGCGCGATCGAGTGATATAGCCCGATCCTCAAAACTTTCGTCGACAAAACCAAAAACATTATTTGCTTTATTTGTATACAAAAGCATAATCCACAGCGTGCGAGTTCCTGACCGCATGGTCAACAAATTCGCGTATGCCTCAAAGGGCCGCTGCCACCCCCTCATAGGGTCCGGCCCTGGAAATAACAATAAAACTCTTGAGGAGTACTCGCTGTGGAAAGCCGCAAATCCGAAGCATCGACGCTGGAACTCTCGCCGCCGTTACGCAATGGCCTGCTTGAGCGCCTCTTTAAACTCAGCTTGCATGGCACCACGGTGAAGACCGAGCTGATCGCCGGTCTGACAACCTTCATCACCATGGCCTACATCATTTTCGTCAACCCGAACATCATGGCCGATGCCGGGATCGATCACGGTGCTGCCTTCGTCGCCACCTGTATCGCCGCCGCGCTGGGCTGCCTGCTGATGGGTCTGTACGCCAACTGGCCGGTGGGCCTGGCGCCGGGCATGGGCCTCAACGCATTCTTCACCTACACCGTGGTCGGCACCATGGGCTACAACTGGGAAACCGCGCTGGGTGCGGTGTTCGTCTCGGGTGTGCTGTTCATGATCCTGACCTTTTCGCGGATTCGCGAATGGCTGCTCAATAGCATTCCGGTCAGCCTGCGCTTTGCGATGGGTGCCGGTGTGGGTCTGTTCCTCGGGCTGATCGGCCTGAAGACCGCCGGCATTGTCGTCGACAGCCCGGCCACGCTGATCAAGCTTGGCTCGCTGCGTGAACCCGGCCCGCTGCTCGCCGCCATCTGCTTCCTGATGATCGCGATCCTCAGCTACCACAAGGTGTTCGGTGCAATCCTCATCAGCATCATCACCGTGACCCTGGCTGGCTGGGGCATCGGTCTGGTGCACTACGAGGGCATCATGTCCGCCCCGCCAAGCCTGGCGCCGACGTTCATGGCCATGAACGTCGCGGGAGTGTTCAACGTCAGCATGATCAGCGTGGTACTGGCCTTCCTCTTCGTGCACATGTTCGACACCGCCGGCACCCTGATGGGCGTTGCCCAGCGCGCCAATCTGGTGGGCGCTGACGGCCGCATTGAAAACCTCTCTCGCGCCATGAAAGCCGACTCCGCCTCCAGCGTATTCGGTGCAGTGGTCGGCGTACCGCCGGTCACCAGCTATGTGGAAAGTGCCGCCGGTGTAGCGGCTGGTGGTCGGACTGGTCTTACCGCAGTCACCGTCGGTGTGCTATTTATAGCCGCGATGTTCTTTGCACCGCTGGCCGGCATGATTCCCGCCTACGCCACCGCCGGCGCGCTGATTTATGTAGCGATGCTGATGATGGGCGGCATGGCGCACATCGAATGGGACGAAGCGACCGACAGTATTCCGGCCATCGTCACCGCGATCATGATGCCGTTGACCTTCTCGGTCGCCGACGGTATCGCGCTGGGCTTCATTACCTATGTCGCGCTGAAGGCCGGCACCGGTAAATACAAAGAGATCTCCGTCAGCCTGTGGGTGCTCTGCGCGATCTTCATCGCCAAGTTCATCTTCTTGTAAGCGTCACGCGGTTCGAGCGTCAAAACAGCCTCACCCTTGCGGGTGGGGCTTTTGCACATTCTTGATAACGATAAAAAGGAGAAAGTGATGAGTCTGGAAACCTGGCTGCTGTTCAGCGGCGCTGCGCTGGTGGTGATCCTGATTCCGGGGCCGCTGTCATTGCTGATGATCAGCAACAGTCTGAATTACGGTTTGCGCCGTTCATACCCGGCATTTCTCGGTGGCGTATTCGCCTCGATCTGCC
Organism: Pseudomonas allokribbensis; assembly: GCF_014863605.1. Lineage (NCBI taxonomy): Bacteria > Pseudomonadati > Pseudomonadota > Gammaproteobacteria > Pseudomonadales > Pseudomonadaceae > Pseudomonas > Pseudomonas allokribbensis. Next base: position 1,929,749 of record NZ_CP062252.1, on the reverse strand, counting down.
TGCTCAGTGCCTCGGCGCTGGGGCTGGGTGCCCTGCTGCTGGCGTCCGAAAAACTGTTCAGCGCCCTGAAAATCATCGGCGCGATCTACCTGTTCTACCTCGCCTGGCAGAGCTGGCAGCAATCACGCCAGCCATCGACCGGCGCCGAGGTTCCGCAAGCGGCGCCAGTGCCAAGATTCCGCGCATTGTTCAGCCGGGCCTTCGTGCTGGGCGCGAGCAATCCGAAAGACATCTTGTTCTTTGCCGCGTTTCTGCCGCAGTTCCTCAGTGCGCAACAACCGTTCCTCCCACAACTGCTGGTGATGATCGCCACATGGACGGTGCTCGATCTGCTGTGCAAGTTGACCTACGGGCTCGGTGCCCATGGTGCGGCGCGCTACCTGCGCAGCGGCAAGGGTCAGAGCTGGTTCAACCGGATCAGCGCCGGTCTGTTTGGCGGCGCAGGTGCGGCATCGTTGCTGAGCGGTCACTGAAATATCGCGTCCTGACTGCCCAGATTTGCAACTGACTGCCGCCCTCGAATCGCCATGCGAGGGTGGCAGATGATTCGCTAAATCCCTCGCCTCTTCTGACGAACGATTGCCCGATCGGGTCCATCTGTCTTCGCTATACATATGTACCACCTGTCAAAACCCCGGCTTGACGATCATTTCTGTGCATCGTGCGCCTCATCTGGCGCACGGAAGCGGTGCCCTCCAGATAATCGATTGCCTGACAGAGCCAAACAATCAATGAGCCCCAAACGCCCCACCCGACCGAAAACAGATACGCCGGATACCACGCCTGTCGTACGGGACACCACGCCGGACACTCCAACACCACCGCGCCTGATGCCCGACACCTTGATCGATCCGACCTTGACCCACCCGGCCTGGCAGTTGCCTGAGCCACCTGTGACCCGCCGGGAGATGATCGAAATCTACGACCTCCCTGCCGAGACACACGTCCGGGACATCACCGTACAAAGACCGATCGGCAGTTATTTTCTCGCACCTGGGCTGGTCAACCGACTGCCGCCTCCCGACCTGCTGAACGGCATTCGTTCAGCGGGCCGCCATGCCTATGTCGATCTTGTCGAGGGCGGAACGGTGCTGATCGGACCGGACACACAGAATGGAATGAGAGCCAGGCTTTCGAACGAACTCCTCGCGTCCGGTCCGTTGCTGGAACGGGTTGAGGGGACGCTGATGTGGCGTCCGGTCCTGACGGAAAATGCGCCGGACGCCGGCACCTCGCAATTGTTCATTTCACGCCACCGAGTGCCGGATGATGAACAGTCCACCGTACCGTCAAAACGCCCTCGCCTTGAGGAGACGCCGTGGAACGGTTGGAGCATCGACCCGCAACACGCCACCCCGGGTGACATCCGCGTCGACGGGATTCAGTACAAAGTCATTCCACGCGGCGACGCGAGCGATCCGATCGTCTACATCAAGAACCCGAATCATCTGATCTACGACTTCGACCTGCTGGACCGCACACTCAGACTGGACCCGCAGCAACAGCCGCGAGGCGCCATTCAGGTTCCACCGGCCCAGCACTGGCAAATTGATCCGACGTTACCGTTCGAACGCCCATTGACGAATTACGTCAGCCAATACTTTCCGGAGTTATCGGTGACCTCACTGGAGAACGTCGCCTTCCATCAGTTTTTACTGGCGAATGGCGCCAACACCGCCACCGGCTCGGGACTGACCCTGCTACGACAAACCTTCAACGACTGGAAAGCCGGAAATGCCCATCCACGCCCGCAATTGGCTGACCCACTGCTGATGCTGCCGATTCTGCCGACGTCGGGCAGTGGAGCGATCCGTGCCATCGAACTGCCGACACCGACACCGGGTGGGCCGTTGCAGCGGCTGGATTTCGATCCGGCATTGTTTCGTCAGGAATGGCTGTATTCGACCACCACCCAATCGGCGGTGGATCTCAAGCGTTTCATGGCGACATTGCTGACCCGTAACGGCTACGCCGTGTTCGATCCCAGCCCGTCCAACTCTTTTCCGGCGCTGGTGTTCAAACGCACCGGGCATGACTACGTGTTCTTCATCAGCCTGCATCGCATCCGGGGCCGCAAGATCAACCAGACGCTGAATGTCGATCAGCACAGCGCCAGCCTGCGCCTGCACATTCAGGTGGGCGCAGCGGCGGCAGCGGCGGTTATTGCAGCGCACGCCACCCACAAAGTCGTCTGGCTCAGGGGCGGCCCGCAGACGCTGGCGAACGCTGACGACACGGTGTTTATCGTGCGCGACGGACACGCGCGGCTGTGATCGCAGGTTGCTGAATGACCGACGAAAAAAAGCCCGCAGTGTGAGCGGGCGAAAGACCAAAGAAGCTATATGCGCAGTCGCTTCCCGGTGGGGGCAGCTGCTTGGGGGTCAGCTGCCCCGATAGGTGGAATAGCTGTAAGGCGAGATCAGCAACGGTACGTGGTAGTGATCCTGTTCGGCAGAGATGCCGAACCGCAGCACCACCACGTCCAGAAATGCCGGCTCCGGCAACTGGACGCCACGGGCGCGGTAGTAATCGCCGGCGTGGAACTGAACCTGATAGACACCGGTACGGTAGTCATCGCCTTGCAGCAGCGGCGCATCGACCCGGCCGTCGCTGTTGGTAAGCGCACTGGCGACCAATTCCAGGTGCGAACCTTCAACGCGGTACAGCTCGACCTTGATCGAGCTGCCCGGGCAACCGTGTGCAGCGTCCAAAACGTGTGTTGTCAAACGTCCCATTGATTCTGCGCGCCTGCCTGCGTGGAGCAGTCAGACTTCGCGCCTCCCGAAGTCAGTTGAAAAGGAGACCGCACCGTTTCGGAGCACGAAAAGCTGCGGCGAGCGATTGATTAAGACACTTTTCAAAAAAATTGTACACAATAAAAACGACATTTTTCCTCTTACCCCCGCCATCCTCCGATTTCCCGGTGATCTGCCCTTGCACCATGCATTCATTGAACCCCCAGTCCATTAGCTGACTGGTCAGGCAGGTTTCTTGCAGGCTCACGCCATTAGCAGTAAAAGATGACAGCCGGTGAAAAATGCGAAAATTCAGGCTTACAAATTGAGAATAAAGTTGTATACAATCAGCCCATCGCTGTGACGCCAGCCTGTGCAGGCCGTTACACAACCTGTCAACGAATAAGAAGGAAGACTGCAGTGAGCGCTGACTACCCACGCGACCTGATCGGTTACGGCAGTAACCCTCCTCACCCACACTGGCCGGGCAATGCCCGGATCGCCCTGTCGTTCGTACTCAATTACGAAGAAGGCGGCGAGCGCAACATTCTGCACGGCGACAAAGAATCGGAAGCCTTCCTCTCGGAAATGGTCGCGGCCCAGCCTCTGCAAGGCGCGCGCAACATGAGCATGGAATCGCTTTACGAGTATGGCAGCCGTGCCGGCGTCTGGCGGATCCTGAAACTGTTCAAGGAATTCGACATTCCGCTGACCATCTTCGCCGTGGCCATGGCCGCCCAGCGCCACCCGGACGTGATCCGCGCGATGGTCGAGGCCGGCCACGAGATCTGCAGCCACGGCTACCGCTGGATCGACTACCAGTACATGGACGAGGCGCAGGAACGCGAGCACATGCTCGAAGCGATCCGCATCCTTACCGAACTCACCGGCGAGCGCCCACTGGGCTGGTACACCGGTCGCACCGGCCCGAACACCCGTCGTCTGGTGATGGAAGAAGGCGGTTTCCTCTACGACTGCGACACCTACGACGACGACCTGCCCTACTGGGAACCGAACAACCCGACCGGCAAGCCGCACCTGGTGATCCCGTACACTCTGGACACCAACGACATGCGTTTCACCCAGGTCCAGGGTTTCAACAAGGGCGACGATTTCTTCGAATACCTGAAAGATGCGTTCGACGTGCTGTACGCCGAAGGCGCTGAAGCACCGAAAATGCTGTCGATCGGCCTGCACTGCCGTCTGGTGGGCCGTCCGGCGCGTCTGGCTTCGCTCAAGCGTTTTATCGAATACGCCAAAAGTCATGAACAGGTGTGGTTCAGCCGTCGCGTCGACATCGCGCGTCACTGGCACGAAACCCACCCGTACCAAGGGGCTGCCAAATGAGCACCTTTCAAACCCTGAAACCGTCGACCCTGAGCCGCGACGCCTTCGTCAAAGCCTTCGCCGACATCTACGAACATTCGCCATGGGTGGCCGAAAAGGCCTTCGACCTGGGCCAGAACGCGTCGATCGACCAGATCGAAACCCTGCACCAGCGCATGAGCGACATCCTGTTGAGCGCCGATCACACCAGTCAGCTGGCACTGATCAACGCTCACCCGGACCTGGCCGGCAAAGCTGCCGTCCAGGGCCAGTTGACCGAAGCCAGCACCAATGAACAGGCTGGCGCCGGTATTCACCAATGCACGGCCGAAGAGTTTTCTCGCTTCACCGAGCTGAACGACGCCTACAAAGCCAAGTTCAAGTTTCCCTTCATCATGGCGGTAAAAGGCAGCAACCGGCATCAGATCCTCGCGGCGTTCGAAACGCGCATTCACAACCCGGTCGACACCGAGTTCAAATGCGCGCTGGCGGAGATCAACAAGATTGCCCTGTTCCGTTTACTGACTCTTTAGCGAGCATGGCCCGAGCGTGTCAGACGCGGAGAACGCCCAGGGCCTCGCAAGCATCCCAAGCCACTTATTTAAAGGCAGACAAGAAGAATGAAAGCTTACGCCGTACCTTTCGAGAAGTTCGTCAACCTGGCCGATGCCCGTCTGGGCACCAAAATCATCTCGGTCACCGATGACTGGTTCGCAGACGCCAATCGTCTGTTTCAGCCGACCCCGGCCGTGTGGAAGGAGGGCGTGTTCGATGACAACGGCAAGTGGATGGACGGCTGGGAATCCCGCCGCAAGCGCTTCGAAGGCTACGACAGCGCGGTGATCCGCCTGGGCGTTCCGGGTTCGATCAAAGGCGTGGACATCGACACTTCATTCTTCACCGGCAACTTCCCGCCATCGGCCTCTCTGGAAGCCTGCTTCCTGGCTTCGGGCGAGCCGGACGAAAACACCCAGTGGACCGAAGTGCTGTCGGCCGTCGAGCTGCAGGGCAACAGCCACCACTACCACGAAATCAGCAACGACAAGGCGTTCAGCCACCTGCGCTTCAACATCTACCCGGACGGCGGTGTTGCCCGTCTGCGCGTGTACGGTGTTCCGCATCGCGACTGGTCGGCAGTCGGTGACAACGAGCAAGTCGACCTGGCTGCAGCCCTCAACGGTGGCCGCGCCCTCGCCTGCTCCGACGAACACTTCGGCCGCATGAGCAACATCCTCAACCCGGGCCGTGGCATCAACATGGGCGACGGCTGGGAAACTGCACGTCGTCGCACGCCAGGCAATGACTGGGTAATCGTCGCACTGGGCCACCCGGGCGAGATCGAGAAAATCATCGTCGACACCCTGCACTTCAAGGGCAACTACCCGGACACCTGCTCGATCCAGGGCGCGTTCGTCAAGGGTGGCACCGACAGCCAGATCGAAACCCAGTCGCTGTTCTGGCGCGAACTGCTGCCGAGCCAGAAGCTGGAAATGCACGCCGAACACACCTTCGTCGAGCAGATCAAGGCACTGGGCCCGATCACCCACATCCGTCTGAACGTGTTCCCGGATGGTGGTGTGAGCCGCCTGCGCGTACTGGGCAAAGTCGCTAAATAAGCGCTGAACCCGATCGCCAGCAGACTGGCTCCCACAGGGAATGTATTCCACATGTGGGAGCTGGCCTGCCAGCGATAGCAACAGAACCAACAACACAGAATTCGGATAAGAAGAACAGCATGCGCACACTGACGATTGAACCGCTGACCAAAGAAGCCTTCGCCCCTTTCGGTGACGTGATCGAAACCGACGGCAGCGATCACTTCATGATCAACAACGGTTCGACCATGCGCTTCCACAAACTGGCGACGGTCGAAACCGCGACGCCTGAGGACAACGCGATCATCAGCATCTTCCGCGCCGACGCGCAGGACATGCCGCTGACCGTGAGCATGCTGGAACGCCATCCGCTGGGCAGCCAGGCTTTCATTCCGCTGCTCGGCAACCCCTTTCTGATCGTGGTCGCGCCACTTGGCGATGAACCTGTATCAGGCTTGGTCCGCGCCTTCGTCACCAACGGCAGGCAGGGCATCAATTACCATCGCGGCGTCTGGCACCACCCGGTGCTGACGATCGAAAAGCGGGATGACTTCCTGGTGGTTGATCGCAGTGGCACAGGCAATAACTGCGATGAGCATTTTTTCAAAGAGGATGAGCGTTTGATCCTCGCCCCCCACCAATAAGAGAAGGTCCGATCACTCGACAACAAGAGTGACGGGCGAGAGGTAAAGACTGTGGAAGCACATCTGTTGGAATGGCTGAACCTGAGCGTGCGCTGGGTTCACATGATCACTGGCGTGGCCTGGATCGGCGCGTCGTTCTACTTCGTCTGGCTGGAGAACAACCTCAACCGCGTCAACCCGAAAACCGGTCTTGCCGGTGATCTGTGGGCGATCCACGGCGGCGGTATCTATCACCTGGAAAAATACAAACTGGCCCCTCCGTCGATGCCGGAGAACCTGCACTGGTTCAAATGGGAAGCCTACTTCACCTGGATGTCGGGGATCGCGCTGCTGTGCGTGGTGTTCTACTCCAACCCCGTGCTCTACCTCGTGGCACCCGGCAGCGGCCTGACCGGTCCTGAAGGCGTGGCCATCGGCATCGGTTCGCTGATCGCCGGCTGGTTCATCTACGACTTCCTCTGCGATTCGCCACTCGGCAAGAAACCCGCCCTGCTCGGCTTCATCCTGTTCGTGCTGATCATCGGCGCGGCGTATGGCTTCAGCAAGGTGTTCAGCGGTCGTGGTGCGTACCTGCACGTCGGCGCGATCATCGGCACCATCATGGTCGGCAACGTGTTCCGCATCATCATGCCGGCGCAACGCGCACTGGTGGCTGCGATCGCCGAGAACCGCACGCCGGATCCGGCGCTGCCGGCCAAAGGCCTGCTGCGTTCGCGTCACAACAACTACTTCACCCTGCCAGTGCTGTTCATCATGATCAGCAACCACTTCCCGAGCACTTACGGCAGCCAGTACAACTGGTTGATCCTGGCCGGGATCGCAGTGTTGGCGGTGTTGGTACGTCACTACTTCAACACCCGTCACGACAGCCACAAGTTTGCCTGGACTCTGCCAGTGGCAGCGGTAGGCATGATCACCCTGGCTTACGTCACCGGCCCTGCGCCGATGCCGACCGCGCCGGAAGTGGCCAAGGCTCCTGCGAAAATCGAGTACCAGCCGCTGCCGGAAACGGCCCTGGGTGGTGGCGCGAAACCGGCTGAAGCGGCACAACCGGCCGCACCTGCTGCGCCAGCCGCCGCTCCGGCTCAGGCGTCCAACGCTGGCCCTGCGTTCGACAAGGTGCACAACGTGATCCAGGAACGCTGCGCGGTCTGCCATTCGGCCAAACCGACCAGCCCGCTGTTCAGCGCGGCACCGGCCGGTGTGATGTTCGACACCCCCGAGCAGATCCGCCAGAACGCGGCGCGGATCCAGGCGCAAGCCATCACCACGCAGATCATGCCACTGGGCAACATCACGCAGATGACCCAGCAGGAACGTGACCTGATCGGTGCATGGATCGCGCAGGGAGCCCAGACCAACTAAGCAATAAAAGCATCGCGGGCAAGCCCGCTCACACAGGGATTCACACAATCCTGTGGGAGCTGGCTTGCCTGCGATTAGCCGCAACGCGGTTTACCTGATGCAAAAGGACAGCTGTGAGCAACCCGGCAGCTGTTCAATCACAAGAATAAAAAAGATCCGAGGTGTTGCATGTCCGAGCTGTCCAAAGCGCGCATCCCCGACGCACCCGCCATTCAGCGTTTGCCCCTTTTGCAACTGATCCTGGTCGGTTTGCAACATGTTCTGCTGATGTACGGCGGCGCCATCGCGGTACCGCTGATCATCGGACAGGCCGCTGGCCTGAGTCGTGAAGAAATCGCCTTCCTGATCAACGCTGACCTGCTGGTCGCCGGCATCGCCACCATCGTGCAGTCCTTAGGGATCGGCCCGATGGGCATTCGCATGCCGGTGATGATGGGTGCCAGTTTCGCCGCTGTCGGCAGCATGGTCGCCATGGCCGGCATGCCCGGCATCGGTCTGCAGGGGATCTTCGGCGCTACCATCGCCGCCGGGTTCTTCGGCATGATCATCGCGCCGTTCATGTCCAAGGTCGTGCGCTTCTTCCCTCCTCTCGTGACCGGCACGGTCATCACCTCGATCGGTTTATCGTTGTTCCCCGTGGCCGTGAACTGGGCCGGTGGCGGCGCTGGCGCCGCACAATTCGGTTCACCGATTTATCTGGCCATTGCCGCTTTGGTGCTGGCCACCATTCTGTTGATCCACCGCTTCATGCGCGGTTTCTGGGTCAACATTTCCGTGCTGATCGGCATGTGCCTGGGCTACGTGCTCTGCGGCGCCATCGGCATGGTCGATCTGAGCGGCATGGCCAATGCCCCATGGGTTCAATTCGTCACCCCGCTGCATTTCGGCATGCCGAAGTTCGAACTGGCACCGATCCTGTCGATGTGTCTGGTGGTGGTGATCATCTTCGTCGAGTCCACCGGGATGTTCCTCGCACTGGGCAAGATCACCGGCCAGGAAGTCTGCCCGCGCATGCTGCGTCGCGGCTTGCTGTGTGATGCCGGCGCATCGTTCGTTGCCGGTTTCTTCAACACCTTCACCCACTCCTCCTTCGCGCAGAACATCGGCCTGGTGCAGATGACCGGCGTGCGCTGCCGCTCGGTGACCATCGTCGCCGGCGGTTTGCTGATCGTCCTCAGCCTTCTGCCGAAAGCGGCGTTCCTGGTGGCATCGATTCCACCGGCGGTACTCGGCGGCGCAGCGATTGCGATGTTCGGCATGGTGGCGGCTACCGGTATCAAGATCCTGCAAGAGGCCGACATCGGCGACCGGCGCAATCAACTGCTGGTAGCCGTGAGCATCGGCATGGGCCTGATCCCGGTGGTGCGCCCGGAATTCTTCGCCCACTTGCCATTGTGGATGAGTCCGATCACCCACAGCGGGATCGCCATGGCCACCCTCAGCGCGCTGACGCTGAACCTGTTGTTCAACATCCTGGGCGGCGCCGAACGCGCGGCCATCAACGACTGTCACGCACACCCGCACTGATCCGAAGAGTAAAAGAGGGGCTCGCCAACGCCAGCCCCCTCGCGACAGCTTTGCCTCAAACAATAAAAACAAGAGGGAGCAACAGATGATCCGGACTCAAACCAACGTGTTGTTGAGCGGCGGCCTGCTGGCCGCATCACAAGCCATGGCCGGCGATTTATTGCTGTGGCAGACCAACAGCCTGAGCTATCTGTACGGCAAGAACTTCGCGATCAACCCGTCGATCCAGCAGACGGTGACGTTCGAGCACGCCGACAAGTGGAAGTACGGCGACAACTTCCTGTTCGTCGACAAGATCTTCTACAACGGCCAGGAAGACCGCAACAAAGGCCCGCACACCTTCTACGGCGAATTCACCCCGCGCTTCTCGTTCGGCAAGATCTTCGACCGCAAGCTCGAGTTCGGGCCGATCAAGGACGTGCTGCTGGCGATGACCTACGAGTATGGCGAAGGCGAGAGCGAGGCCTATCTGATCGGCCCAGGTTTCGACCTGAAGGTACCGGGCTTCAACTACGTCACCCTGAACATCTTCCGCCGCCAGACCGAAGGCCCGCGCCCCGGTGATGGCGTCTGGCAGATCACCCCGGGCTGGTCCTACAGCATTCCGGTGGGCAATTCCGATGTGCTGATCGATGGCTACCTCGACTGGGTCGTCGACAACGACGAAAACTCGCGCGGCACCTATCACGCCAACCTGCACATCAATCCGCAGATCAAATACGACCTGGGCAAAGCCCTCGGCTGGAGCCAGAAGCAGCTGTATGTCGGCACCGAATACAGCTACTGGAAGAACAAATACGGGGTCGAAAGCAGCCACAACCTCGACACCAATCAGAACACCGCCAGCCTGCTGGTGAAGGTGCACTTCTAAGATGACCCGCAACCGTGCCCCCTACCTGTCGTCGGTGCTCTGTTGCGGGGCACTTGAGACCTGGCCGTTGAGTCAGTATTCTCCGCGGCCTTCTGAATTCGGTCTAAAAAAAAGCCTGGATTTAATTCCTGACCAACGGGCCAACTTATCCCGGCCCCGGTCAGTACCGAGGCGTCCCGAAAACACGCTCAGTCGACTGTTTTTCAGCAGCCGACGGGCGTTTTTTTGCTTTTCGAAAAGCCTTGGCTCAGCTCTTGCTAACAGCACTAAAGCTGACCGGATGGATGACTTTTGCAGCAACGAAAAAAGGCGCCACACCAGAGCGCCGACTCAAAAAAATAAACGTGGAACACCTACTTTGGGAGCAACCGAATGAAACGTATGAGCACCAGCCTGATGCTTGCGGGAACCATGCTGGCCGGGGGTCAGGCCATGGCCGACGGTCTGCTGCAATGGCAGAACAACAGCCTGACCTACCTTTACGGCAAGGATTTCAAGGTCAACCCGGCCATCCAGCAGACGGTCACCTTCGAGCACGCCGATGCATGGAAGTATGGGGACAACTTCCTGTTCATCGACAAGATCTTCTACAACGGCAAGCCAGACGGCGGCGTCGGCAACAACACCTATTACGGCGAATTCAGCCCACGCCTGTCGCTCGGCAAGATCCTCGACCAGAAGATCGAATTCGGACCGATCAAAGACGTGCTGCTGGCGATGACTTACGAGTTCGGTGAAGGCGACGTCGAGTCTTACCTGATCGGTCCAGGCTTCGACCTGGCGATTCCGGGCTTCGATTACTTCCAGCTGAACTTCTACCAGCGTCACACCGAAGGCTCGCGTCCGGGTGACAACGTCTGGCAGATCACCCCAGTCTGGTCCTACACCATTCCGGTCGGCAATTCGAACGTGCTGATCGACGGCTACATGGACTGGGTGGTCGACAACGACGTCAACAGCAAAGGCGAATACCACGCCAACCTGCACTTCAACCCACAGGTCAAATACGACCTGGGCAAGGCGCTGAATTTCGGCGAGAAGCAGTTGTACGTCGGTGTTGAATACGACTACTGGAAAGACAAGTACGGGATTGATGACACCCGTGCCTTCACCACCAATCAGAACGTGACCAGCTTCCTGGTGAAGTTCCACTTCTGATAGTGCTGCGGATGGCGCCCGCCAGGGCGCCATCTGTTTCAGGCCGGAACCACCGCCTCGCCGATTCCGAGAAACCGGCACAGCTCATCGCGCTTGGCCAACGCATCGCGCCGCCCCAGGTCGATCAGTTCACTGCAATACCCCGCCTCGAACAGCAAATAACTCAACACCCCTGCCCCGCTCGTTTTGGTCGCCCCCGGCCCGCGCAAGAACAGCCGCAACGCCGCCGGCAGTTCCTGACGATGCCGCGCCGCGATTTCATCGATTGGCTGACTCGGCGAGATCACCAGCACTTCCACTGGCGCCACACCCAAGGCACGCGTTGGCGTTCCGTCGGGCATCAGATGGCTGAACTGGTTCAGACGCTGAAGCAGCTCGATGTCGCTTTCCAGGCTGTCAATGAACGTACTGTTGAGCATGTGCCCGCCGATCTGCGCCAGCGTCGGCTGTTGACCGGTATAAGTGCGCTCCAGCGGTTGTGCCGGGTCGAACCCGCGCGGGTTGCCGCTGACGCCCACCACCAGCACCCGGCTCGCCCCCAGGTGCAAGGCCGGACTGATCGGTGCCGACTGCCGCACCGCGCCATCGCCGAAAAATTCCTCGCCGATTTTCACCGGCGCGAACAACAGCGGAATTGCTGAACTCGCGAGCAAATGCTCCACGGTCAATTGCGTCGGCACACCAATGCGTCGATGGCGCAGCCAGGCATCGATGCTGCCGCCGCCCTGATAGAAGGTCACCGCTTGCCCCGACTCGTAGCCGAACGCCGTCACCGCCACTGCGTGCAGTTGCTTGCGGGCGATGGATTCGGCGATGCCGGGCATGTGCAGTTTTTCATTGAGCAGATGGCGCAGCGGCGAGCTGTTGAGCAGCGCCACCGGCAATTGCCGGCCCATGCCCAGCAGGCTGTGACTGACGAAACGACTGGCCTGGCGGATCACCCCCGGCCAGTCGCTGCGCAACACACGATGGCTGCGAAAGCCTTGCCAAAACAGGGTCAGGCGTTCGATGGCGGCCCGAAAGTCCGTGGCGCCGCTGGCGAGGCTGACCGCGTTGATCGCCCCGGCCGAGGTGCCGACGATCACCGGAAACGGATTGTCCGCGCCCAGCGGCAGCAGTTCGGCAATCGCCGCCAGCACCCCCACCTGATACGCCGCCCGAGCCCCGCCGCCGGAAAGAATCAAACCTGTGACCGGTTCAACTGGGCTCATCGCAACGCTCCGTGGTGCTTATGGGATTGGGTGGATCAACGACGTTTGGCGTACAGCTTCGGCTCGCCCGGCGGACGGCTCTTGAAGCGACGATGCGCCCACAGGTACTGCTCGGGGCAATCGCGCAACACGCCTTCTACCCACTGGTTGATGCGGATGCAGTCGGCTTCTTCGGTCTCGCCCGGGAAACCTTCCAGCGGCGGATGGATCACCAGACGATAGCCGCTACCGTCGGCCAGACGTTCCTGAGTGAACGGCACCACCAGTGCCTTGCCCAGTCGGGCGAACTTGCTGGTGGCGGTGACCGTCGCGGCCTGAATGCCGAACAACGGCACGAAGATGCTTTGCTTGGCGCCGTAATCCTGATCCGGTGCGTACCAGATCGCGCGCCCGGAACGCAGCAGCTTGAGCATCCCGCGCACGTCGTCACGCTCCACCGCCAGCGAATCAAGATTGTGCCGCTCGCGGCCCTGACGCTGGATAAAGTCGAACAACGGGTTCTTGTGCTCGCGGTACATGCCGTCGATGGTGTGCTGCTGGCCGAGCAACGCTGCGCCGATTTCCAGGGTGGTGAAATGCACCGCCATCAGAATCACGCCCTTGCCTTCGCGCTGGGCCTGTTGCAGGTGCTCCAGGCCTTCGACGTGGGCCAGTTTCGCCAGTCGCTGACGCGACCACCACCAGCTCATCGCCATTTCAAAGAAGGCGATGCCGGTGGAGGCAAAGTTTTCCTTGAGCAGGCGTTTGCGCTCGGCAGCGGATTTTTCCGGGAAACACAGTTCCAGATTGCGCTTGGCGATGCGCCGCCGGTCGCCGGCGAAGCGATACATCAAGGCACCGAGAAAGCGACCGATGGCCAGCAATGCCGGATACGGCAGCTGCACGATCAGCCACAACAGCCCCAGGCCGCACCAGAGCGGCCAGAAGCGTGGAGCAAGAAATGCTTTTCGAAAACGCGGGCGATCCATTAAAGCTTCCGTAAATACAGTGGCCGCGCATTCTACATCGTTCGACCCGGCTTGCGGCTGGCGGGCGTTCTCGTTATAAGTCTCGGCACTTTTAGTGACAAGCCGTTGTATGCCGACATGAGCCAAACCGAATCGCCAGACCAAGATCCCGTGTTCCAGCTGAAGGGCAGCATGCTCGCCATTACGGTGCTGGAACTGTCCCGCAACGACCTGGACAGCCTCGATCGGCAATTGGCCGCCAAAGTCGCCCAGGCACCGAATTTCTTCAGCAACGCGCCGCTGGTTCTGGCGCTGGACAAGTTGCCGCCCAGCGAAGGCGCCGTCGACCTGCCGGGCCTGATGCGCGTGTGCCGCCAGCACGGCCTGCGCACCCTGGCGATCCGCGCCAGCCGCATCGAAGACATCGCCGCCGCCATCGCCATCGACATTCCGGTGCTGCCGCCGTCCGGCGCCCGCGAGCGACCGCTGGAAACCGCTGAACCCGTCGCACCGAAGAAGCCGGAAAAACCGCCTGAGCCGACCGTCAAACAGACCCGCGTCATCACCACGCCAGTACGTGGTGGCCAACAGATCTACGCCCAGGGCGGCGATCTGGTGGTGGTTTCCTCGGTCAGCCCGGGGGCGGAACTTCTCGCCGATGGCAACATCCATGTATACGGCCCGATGCGCGGTCGTGCGCTGGCCGGGGTCAAGGGCGACACCAAGGCGCGGATTTTCTGTCAGCAATTGAGCGCTGAACTGATCTCCATCGCAGGCCATTACAAGGTTTCCGAAGACCTGCGTCGCGATCCGATGTGGGGTTCGGGTGTACAGGTCAGCCTATCGGGCGACGTGTTGAACATCATTCGGCTTTAACGGATACTGCCGCATTTTCCAAGCATCTCTAAAACGTAGCGAAAACGGCTCAAACGAAGTAGGAAAAAGGCCAAAAGCCAAATTCCAGCCAAGGCTGTCCGACTGCAGTAGTTTTCAAGAGATGTTTTTCAGGGGCTGAACAGTCCTTCTTCCTTAGGGGTGAAACACCTTGGCCAAGATTCTCGTGGTTACATCCGGCAAGGGTGGTGTGGGTAAGACCACCACCAGCGCCGCTATCGGTACCGGCCTCGCTCTGCGCGGCCACAAAACAGTGATCGTCGACTTCGACGTGGGCTTGCGTAACCTTGACCTGATCATGGGTTGCGAGCGCCGCGTGGTGTATGACTTCGTCAACGTCGTGAACGGCGAAGCCAACCTGCAACAGGCCCTGATCAAAGACAAGCGCCTGGAAAACCTCTATGTACTGGCCGCCAGCCAGACCCGCGACAAAGACGCGCTGACCGTCGAAGGCGTGGAAAAAGTCCTGATGGAGCTCAAGGAACAATTCGAGTTCGTGGTCTGCGACTCCCCGGCGGGCATCGAGAAAGGCGCCCACCTGGCCATGTACTTCGCTGACGAAGCGATCGTCGTGACCAACCCGGAAGTCTCCTCGGTACGTGACTCGGACCGCATGCTCGGCCTGCTGGCCAGCAAGTCCCGTCGCGCCGAACGTGGGGAAGACCCGATCAAGGAACACCTGCTGATCACCCGCTACCACCCGGAGCGCGTTGAAAAGGGCGAAATGCTCGGCGTCGAAGACGTCAAGGAAATCCTCTCGGTGACCCTGCTGGGCGTGATCCCGGAATCCCAGGCGGTGCTCAAGGCTTCCAACCAGGGCGTCCCGGTCATCCTCGACGACCAGAGCGATGCCGGCCAGGCCTACAGCGACACCGTCGACCGCCTGCTGGGCAAAGACAAAGCACACCGGTTCCTCGATGTCGAGAAGAAGGGATTCTTCGAGCGCCTGTTTGGAGGTAGGTAATGAACCTTTTTGACTTCTTTCGTGCCAACAAAAAGCCAAGCACTGCCTCGGTAGCGAAAGAGCGTCTACAGATCATCGTGGCGCATGAGCGCGGCCAGCGCAGCACGCCGGATTACCTGCCAGCCTTGCAGAAGGAACTGGTGGACGTGATCCGCAAGTACGTCAATATCGGCAACGACGACGTACATGTTGCACTGGAGAGCCAGGGCAGTTGCTCGATTCTGGAACTCAACATCACCCTGCCAGATCGCTGAGTCGATCCGGCAGGAACGACGGCGGCTCAGGGCCCTTCCGACACCGGAGGGGCCCTGAGCCGCCGTTGGCATTTGTTACGAGGCTGTTTTAATGCCGCTGTCCAACATCCACATCATCCATCAGGACGCCGCCGTTCTGGTGGTGAACAAACCGACCCTGTTGCTCTCGGTGCCCGGCCGGGCCGACGACAACAAGGACTGCCTGATCACTCGCCTGCAGGAAAACGGCTACCCGGAAGCGCGCATCGTCCATCGTCTGGACTGGGAAACCTCCGGCATCATTCTGCTGGCTCGCGACGCCGACACCCACCGCGAACTGTCGCGCCAGTTTCATGACCGCGAAACCGAAAAAGCCTACACCGCCCTGTGCTGGGGTCAGCCGGAACTGGACAGCGGCAGCATCGACCTGCCCCTGCGCTATGACCCGCCAACCAAGCCACGCCACGTGGTCGACCACGAATTCGGCAAACACGCCCTGACCTTCTGGCGTGTGCTGGAACGTTGCGGCGACTGGTGCCGCGTCGAGCTGACGCCGATCACTGGCCGCTCGCACCAGTTGCGCGTGCACATGCTGTCCATCGGTCACCCGCTGCTCGGTGACGGGCTCTATGCTCATGAGCAAGCCCTCGCCGCCTGGCCGCGCCTGTGCCTGCACGCGAGCATGCTCAGCTTTACCCACCCACAGTCCGGCGAGCGCTTGCGCTTCGAATGCCCGGCTCCGTTTTAAGCACTGCCTGACCGGCAGCCGCCTGTTTTAAAGGATTTTGTTCCGGATGAGTTGTACTGATTCCCTGGCAACACCCGTCAAGAAGACCCGTCATCAACTGCTCTACCTGATTTACGGCAACCAGGATGTTTACCGGCGCGAAGCCAAGTTCAGCATCCTGACCGCCCTGTCTCAGGCCAGGACCGGCAAACGTCCGGCGATCAGGATTCTCACTGACCGGCCGCAGGACTACGAAGGCTGGCCGGTCGACACCGTGCTGCTCGACGAGCCGACCCTGACCCGCTGGCAAGGCGAAAACGGCTATCACCACCGACGCAAGGCTTGCGCGATTGCCGCCGGCCTGCAGCTGGCTGAAAAGACCTTGTTCGTCGACACCGATACCCTGTTCACCAGTGACCCGAACCGTCTGTTCCAGGACATCACCCCGGGGCAATCAGTGATGGATCGTTTCGAATACGACTGGAAAGACGTCTTCGAGCGCGACGACTACCTGAAGCTCGGCCGCGACCTCAGCACCCACGGCGTAACCCCGGACAACGGCTTCAAGCTCTACAACAGCGGGCTGTGCGGCGTAACCGACAGCGACGGGAAATTGTTCGAAGAGTCGATCCGTCTGATCGACGAATGGACGGCCGACGGTTTCGAGATCCATACCATCGAACAGATCGCTCTGTCGTTCGCCCTGCGCAAGCGGCCGGTGGTCGAGGCGCGCAAGTACATCTATCACTACTTCGCGGAAAAGCGCTTTTTCCATGCGATGCAGGCGTTCTTCTTCTCCCAGCACGGCGAGAAGTTCAGCCAGCGCCTGGTGGATCTGTGCAAGGACGTGCCGAGGGTCAAGCCGTTTCCGTCCGCCTGGCAACGCCTGAAAATCAAATGGAAGCTGCGCAACCAGAGCGGCACGATGCGCAAGGTCGGCCGTGACCTGTTGTACGGCAGCGCCGCGCCGGATCATCCGTACTACAGCGCCTGTCGCCATGAATGGTGGGAATGTGCCTCGCGGGAGATTCTTCGTTGGGACGAGAGCCGTCAGAAAAAGCTCCTGAGCCAGAGCCGATGGCCGCAACAACTGCCGCGCCCGGAGCGGCCTGAAGATGAAAAAATCATCATGAACTACCTGAAAAAACGCGTGACCGCCGCCCGCTGACCCACACTGTCCACTGCGGGAGCCTGCCCCCGCAGTGGATCTCCTTTTACATTCGATTTCGATTGTGGCCTGCGCACCGGCATGCGTTAAACTCCCGCCCATTGCTGTCTGGAGCTTCTTATGCGCGAAGAGTTGAACCAAGGCCTGATCGACTTCCTCAAGGCCTCCCCTACCCCGTTTCACGCCACCGCCAGCCTTGTTCAACGCCTGGAGGCCGCCGGTTATGTGCGCCTCGACGAGCGCGAGACCTGGCACACCGAAGCCAATGGCCGTTACTACGTCACCCGTAACGACTCCTCGATCGTCGCGATCAAGATGGGCCGCAACTCTCCGCTGCACGACGGCATCCGCCTGGTCGGCGCCCATACCGACAGCCCGTGCCTGCGAGTCAAGCCGCAACCTGAATTGCAGCGCCAGGGTTTCTGGCAGCTGGGCGTCGAAGTCTACGGCGGCGCGCTACTGGCACCGTGGTTCGACCGTGATCTGTCGCTGGCCGGCCGCGTTACCTTCCGCCGCGACGGCAAGGTCGAGAGTCAGTTGATCGACTTCAAGGCCCCGATCGCGATCATTCCCAACCTGGCCATCCACCTCAACCGGGAAGCCAATCAGGGCTGGGCGATCAATGCCCAGACCGAACTGCCGCCGATTCTCGCGCAGTTCGCCGGTGACGAGCGTGTGGACTTCCGCGCAGTCCTCACCGATCAACTGGCCCGCGAGCACGGCCTCAATGCCGACGTGGTGCTCGATTACGAGCTGAGCTTCTACGACACCCAAAGCGCCGCCGTCATCGGCCTGAACGGTGACTTCATCGCCGGCGCCCGCCTCGACAACTTGCTGTCGTGCTACGCCGGCCTGCAAGCCCTGCTGACCGCCGACACCGATGAAACCTGCGTGCTGGTGTGCAACGACCACGAAGAAGTCGGCTCATGCTCGGCGTGCGGCGCCGACGGCCCGATGCTGGAACAGACCCTGCGTCGCCTGTTGCCCGAGGGTGATGAGTTCGTACGCACCATTCAGAAATCCCTGCTGGTTTCGGCCGACAACGCCCACGGCGTGCACCCGAACTACGCCGAGAAGCACGACGCCAACCACGGCCCGAAACTCAACGCCGGCCCGGTGATCAAGGTCAACAGCAACCAGCGCTACGCCACCAACAGTGAAACCGCCGGGTTCTTCCGTCATCTGTGCATGGCCGAAGAAGTCCCGGTGCAAAGCTTCGTGGTACGCAGCGACATGGGTTGCGGTTCGACCATCGGCCCGATCACCGCCAGCCACCTGGGCGTGCGCACGGTCGACATCGGCCTGCCGACGTTCGCCATGCACTCGATCCGCGAACTGTGCGGCAGCCATGACCTGGCCCACCTGGTCAAAGTGCTGAGCGCGTTCTACGCCAGCCGCGAATTGCCGTAACCGGTTCTGTGGCGAGGGCGCTTGCTCCCTCGCCACGGCGACTGCGCAGTGACTGTGATACACATCACCACCGGTCGGCAAAATTCCACCTAGACTTAAATCATCCCCTACGACAAGGCTGTCGCCATGATCTCGATGTCTGCGTTCCACGCCATGCTCATTCCGATTCTGTGCGGAATGATTCTGCTGGCGATCGGCTTCAACTTCCGCGACAAGAACGCCGGAGTGTTCGCCATGTGGATCGGCATGCTGTTGATCCTGGCCACCGTGGTCTACAAGATCCTCGCCAAACTCAACGAATAAATCCGCGCTCGGCTCGCATTGATTTTGACGGGCTCGTACACTCGCCCGATCCGCCCCTTGCGAGGTTGACCGCCTAGTGTTCGCTCGTCTTTCTGCCCTGCCCTGCCTGTTCCTCATCTGCCTGATGACGCTGCTGCCGTTGGCGCCTGCCCACGCGGTGAGCCTGCCCGGCCTGCTCAGTGGATCGAACAAGGCGCAACCCGAGGCCCAGGAACCCCTCGGCCAGTCCCTTGACGAAGTCATCAAGTCGCTGGAAAACGACAAGCAACGCGCCCAGTTGCTGAGCGACCTGAAGAAACTGCGCGACGCCACGAAAAAAGCCCAGGCCACCCCGGAAGAAGGTGTGCTGGGCCTGATTGGCGGCACCCTCGCCACCTTCGAAAAGCAATTTACCGGCAGCGACAGCCCGCTCAATCGCTGGTCCGCCGAATTCGATCTGGCCAAAGACGAACTGTCTGACCTGATGCTGCCGGCCAGCGAATGGCTGCCGATCATCTTCGCCTTCGCCGTGATCCTTGCCGTCTGGAGCCTGCTCGCCGCCGCACTGATCTGGCTTGGCCACCGGGTGCGCATGCGCTTTGGCCTGACCGAAGAGCTGCCGCAAAACCCCCGGGCCCTCGACATGCTGCGCTTCGCCCTGCGCAAGCTCGGGCCATGGATGATTGCCCTGGCCATCACGGTTTACATGAGCTACGCGCTGCCGTCGTCGCTGGGCAAAAGCCTGGCGATGGTTCTGGCCTACGCGCTGGTGGTCGGTACCTGTTTCTCGGCGATCTGCGTGATTGCCTTCTCCGTACTCGACGGCCCGCACCGCCATCGCGCGCTGTACATCCTGCGCCATCAGGCCTTTCGCCCCTTGTGGTTGATCGGCAGCTTCGCCGCGTTCGGCGAAGCCCTGAACGACCCACGACTGGTGGCTGGCCTCGGCGTGCACCTGGCGCACACCGCCGCCACCGTCGCCAATGTGCTCGCGGCCTTGTCGACCGGCCTGTTCATCCTGCGCTTCCGC
The DNA here is from genome assembly GCF_014863605.1 of Pseudomonas allokribbensis. Classification (NCBI taxonomy): domain Bacteria; kingdom Pseudomonadati; phylum Pseudomonadota; class Gammaproteobacteria; order Pseudomonadales; family Pseudomonadaceae; genus Pseudomonas; species Pseudomonas allokribbensis. The sequence goes on along the minus strand of NZ_CP062252.1, from coordinate 1,909,662 downwards.
CGCCCGATCGCCCACCTGATCCGCAACCAGCCGCTGTCCCGCCGCCTGACCCGCCGCGCCCTCAGCGACACCATCGAAATCCTCGGCACCTTCTGGTACGTGCCGGCGCTGGTGCTCGTGGGAATTTCCCTGTTCGCCACCTTCGTCTCCGCCGGCGACACCAGCACCGCCTTGCGCCAGTCGCTGATCTGCACCGTGCTGCTGGTGTTGTGCATGGTGATCAACGGCCTCGTCCGCCGCCACGCCCTCAAACCCCAACGCGGTCCGAAACGCCACGCCTTCTATTCCGAACGCCTGAAAAGCTTCTTCTACACCCTCGCTCATTTGCTGGTGTGGCTGGCGTTCATCGAACTCGGCCTGCGGGTCTGGGGCATGTCGCTGATCGGCTTCACCGAAGGCGAGGGCCACGACGTCAGCGTCAAACTGTTCAGCCTGATCGGCACATTGATCTTCGCCTGGCTGATCTGGATCCTCAGCGACACCGCCGTCCACCACGCCCTCACCCGCTCACGCAAAGGCCTGGCCAACGCCCGCGCACAAACCATGATGCCGCTGATCCGCAACGTGCTGTTCGTGGCGATCTTCATCATCGCCCTGATCGTCGCCCTGGCGAACATGGGCATGAACGTCACGCCACTGCTGGCCGGTGCCGGCGTGATCGGCCTGGCGATCGGCTTCGGCGCCCAGTCGCTGGTGGCCGACCTGATCACCGGCCTGTTCATCATCATCGAAGACTCCCTGGCCATCGACGACTACGTCGACGTCGGCGGCCACCTCGGCACTGTCGAAGGCCTGACCATTCGCACCGTACGCCTGCGGGACATCGACGGCATCGTCCACACCATCCCGTTCAGCGAAATCAAAAGCATCAAGAACTACTCTCGGGAATTCGGCTACGCGATCTTCCGCGTGGCGGTGCCGTTCAACATGAACATCGACGAAGCCATCAAACTGATGCGCGAAGTCGGCCAGAAAATGCGCACCGACCCGCTGCAGCGCCGCAACATCTGGTCGCCACTGGAGATACAAGGGGTGGAAAGCTTCGAGTCCGGCAACGCGATATTGCGCGCCCGGTTCAAGACCGCACCGATCAAACAGTGGGAAGTTTCACGGGCGTTCAACCTGTCGCTGAAACGGCATCTGGATGAGGCCGGGCTGGACCTGGCGACGCCGAGGATGAATGTGCAGGTGATCACAGCAGGCGGCGGCCAAACCCAGGAATAAACCAGCCCCTCACCACTCAAAACGATGAGCGTTAGCTCGAGAAAAGCTTTTGACGTGCCGGCCCCATCGGCAGGCTGAGTGGAGGGATTTATCCGGGGGTGGGAGCGCAGCGACCGTGCGGCGAAGCCGCATGCATCGAGAGGAGGTGCAGCGAAGCAAACCGTAGGCGATGCCCCCGGATGAATCCCGGAACGAAGGAACACCGAGCCCAGGCGAGGTGCCGAACGCCGGGGCCTAGACCTTTGGTTCCTTTGGGGCGTTTGCCAAAGGGACTCGCCGTAAGGGCGAAACCATAAGAAGCCGTTACCGCAGCAACGGATATTCACCCCAAAAAATCAAACTACATCAACCCCGACGTGAATCGCATCATGCCGCCAAAACTCCAGATCACAATCAATCAACCGCCCCGACTGATCATAATTGACCCGAGCAATCCGTAACCCCGGACTCCCCACAGAAACCCGTAAAGCCGCCGCCGCATCGACCGATAAAGACGTAGGCACAATCTCGAACCGCACCCGCCCATAGTGCAAATCGTAATGCCGCGCATAAAGCTCGGTAATCGACTGATTCAAATCAAACTCCAGAATCCCCGGAAAAAACTGCGGATTCAGATAATGCTCCACATACAACACCAACCGCCCATCGATCCGCCGCGACCGGCAAATCTGAATCACGCTCGACAACGCCGGCAACTGCAACCACGCACACACCGCCGCTGACGCCGGTTGCAGCCGCGCCGAAATCACCTCGGTCGACGGCACCCGCCCCTGCGCACTGACCATCGCGTGAAAGTGACTGCGCTGCATCAGGTTATAGGCCAGGCGCGGTGGCGACACGAACCAGCCCCGACGCTCCTCGCGATAAATCTGCCCTTGCGCCTCCAGCTGCAACAAGGCTTCCCGTACCGTAATCCGGGTCGTGCCGAACAACTCGCTGAGCTTGCGCTCGGCCGGCAACTTGCTCCCCGCCGCGAGCAAGCCATGGTCGAGCTGCTCCTGGAGGATCTGGCCAATGGCTGTCACCGCTTTTGTTGCCTCATCGCGCATCAACGTTACCTATCTGGACTAGACCAGCACTGTTTCGGGGCAAAACCGCACGACTATTGCGCCGTTCGGTCGTGCTGCAAGCCTAGGCAGTGCAGATGACCGAGAGATGACAAAACTACCGAACGGTCGCCCTGACAACTTGCAATACATCGGCCAAGTCCCTTGTCCACCGGGACTTTGAGGGTGGTCTACGCTTACCCGGCAGCCGTCGATACCGGAGAAATAAAACGCGGGTCGGGTATTCGCCGACATCAAAGTGTCATCCAGCCCCCCTACATTGGCTCAGGTATTGCTGACCTAGACCAACACAAACCGCAATCGCAGCGTTGAACACGACCAAGGAGCTTCGGAATGAAACAGCTTTTCCTGGCAACACTGTTAGGCTCGACCATTGCCATGTGCACCGCCGCCATGGCGGCTGATGATCTGAAAACCCTCGAAGCCGCTGCGAAAGCGGAAGGCGCCGTCAACAGCGTCGGCATGCCCGATGACTGGGCCAACTGGAAAGGCACCTGGGAAGACCTGGCCAAGACCTACGGCCTGAAACACATCGACACCGACATGAGTTCGGCACAGGAAATCGCCAAGTTCGCTGCCGAGAAAGACAACGCCACCGCCGACATCGGCGACGTCGGCGCGGCCTTCGGTCCGATCGCGGTCAAACAAGGTGTCGTGCAACCCTACAAGCCGACCACCTGGGATCAGGTTCCTGCATGGGCCAAGGACAAGGACGGCAACTGGGCACTGGCCTACACCGGCACCATCGCCTTCATAGTCAACAAGAAGCTGCTGCACGGCTCCGAAGTACCGACCAAATGGGCTGACCTCAAGGGCGGCAAATACAAGGTTTCCATCGGTGACGTGAGCACCGCCGCACAAGCTGCCAACGGCGTACTCGCTGCTGCGCTGGCCAACGGCGGCGACGAGAAAAACATCCAGCCTGCCCTGCTGCTGTTCGCAGACATCGCCAAGCAGGGTCGCCTGTCGATGGCCAACCCGACCATCGCCACCATGGAAAAAGGCGAGATCGAAGTCGGCGTGGTCTGGGACTTCAACGGCCTGAGCTACAAGGCCAAGATGGCCAACCCGGATGACTACGTGGTGCTGATCCCGTCCGACGGCTCGGTGATTTCCGGCTACACCACCATCATCAACAAATACGCGAAGAACCCGAACGCCGCCAAGCTGACCCGTGAATACATCTTCAGCGACGCCGGCCAGACCAACCTCGCCCGCGGCAACGCCCGTCCGATCCGCGCCGAGCACCTGACCCTGCCGGAAGACGTGAAAGCCAAACTGCTGCCGAACGAGCAGTACAAGAAGGTCACGCCGATCAAGGACGCCGATGCGTGGGAGAAAACCTCCAAGGCCCTGCCGCAGAAGTGGAACGAAGAAGTCATCGTAGAAATGAAGTGATGCTGTAGATCCCGTTTTCGGGGTTACTGAAGATCCCCTGTGGGAGCGAGTTCGCTCCCACAGGGGAATCTGCGTTGAATTCAAAATCTGATCTGTTTCGCGGAGTTTTTGCCCCTATGAAGCACAACGTCATCCTTGTCGTGCTCGACGGCCTCAATTACGAAGTCGCGCGTCACGCCATGGGGCATCTGCAGGCTTACGTTGGCGCAGGACGCGCCGCGCTCTACCAGTTGGAGTGCGAGCTGCCGGCCCTGTCCCGACCGCTTTACGAATGCATCCTCACGGGCGTGCCGCCCATCGACAGCGGCATCGTCCACAACAACGTCTCGCGCCTGTCCAATCAGCGCAGCATCTATCACTACGCCCGCGATGCCGGTCTGAAAACCGCCGCCGCGGCGTACCACTGGGTCAGCGAGCTCTACAACCGCTCGCCGTTCGTGGCCGCACGGGATCGTCACACCGATGACCCGGCGCTACCGATCCAGCACGGCCACTTCTACTGGAACGATCACTATCCGGACTCGCACCTGTTCGCCGACGCCGAAAACCTGCGCCTGCGCCACGCCCCGGACTTTCTGCTGATCCATCCGATGAACATCGACGACGCCGGCCACAAGCACGGCCTCGACACTCCGCAATACCGCAATAGCGCACGCAGCGCCGACATCATCCTCGCCGACTACCTGCAAGGCTGGCTCGACGCCGGTTATCAAGTGCTGGTGACCGCCGACCACGGCATGAACAACGACCGCTCGCACAACGGCCTGCTGCCGGAAGAACGCCAGGTGCCACTGTTTGTGCTCGGTGACGCCTTCAGCCTGAACGCCGACGCCACACCGAAGCAGACCGACATCTGCGGCACCGTCTGCGAGCTGCTCGGCGTACCCCACGACAAACCTGTGTGCCGGGAGTTGCTCAAGTGAACTCAATGACTCGCGGCAAATGGCTGGCCGCCCTGTGCCTGGTGCCCTTCGCCCTGTTCTTTATCGTGTTCGAAATCGCCCCGCTGGTCTGGGTGATGATCAACAGCCTGCAATCGGAAGAGTTCGGTTGGGGTTTCGCCAACTTCAGCAAGATCTTCAATTCGAAGTTCTATTTGCAGGCGATCCAGTACAGCCTCGAAATCAGTTTCTGGTCGAGCGTTTTCGGGATCATCATCGCGGTGCTGGGTGCCTACTCCCTGCGTCGGGTCGATTCGAAGCTGCGCAACTTCGTCAACGCCTTCGCCAACATGACCAGCAACTTCGCCGGCGTGCCTCTGGCGTTCGCGTTCATCATCCTGCTCGGTTTCAACGGCAGCATCACCATCATGCTGAAACAGGCCGGGATCATTCAGGACTTCAACCTGTATTCGAAAACCGGGTTGATCATCCTCTACACCTACTTCCAGATTCCCCTCGGCGTGTTGCTGCTGTACCCGGCGTTCGACGCGCTGCGTGAAGACTGGCGTGAATCCGCCGCACTGCTGGGTGCTGACGGCTGGCAGTTCTGGCGCCACATCGGCCTGCCGGTGTTGACCCCGGCCCTGCTCGGCACCTTCGTGATCCTGCTGGCCAACGCCCTCGGCGCCTACGCCACGGTGTATGCCCTGACCACCGGCAACTTCAACGTGCTACCGATCCGCATTGCCGCGATGGTCTCCGGCGACATTTCCCTCGATCCGAACCTGGCCAGTGCCCTGGCCGTGGTGCTGGTGGCGCTGATGACTCTGGTGACCGTCGTGCATCAACTGCTGTTGAAGAGGAGCTACCATGTCTCGCGCTGAATCCGGCCCGGCCGGCGTCTACCACCGCGTCGTGGTGTACCTGCTGTTCGCCATCCTGCTGCTGCCGCTGGTGGGCACGCTGGTCTACTCGATCGCCAGCAGTTGGTCGGCCACTATCCTGCCCAGCGGTTTCACCTTCAAGTGGTACATCCAGTTATGGAGCGATCCGCGCTTCCTGCACGCGTTCGGCCAGTCGTTGCTGGTGTGCGTCGGCGCGCTGATCCTGTCCGTGGTGCTGATCCTGCCGCTGCTGTTCGTGGTGCATTACCACTTCCCGAAACTCGATGCGCTGATGAACATCCTGATCCTGCTGCCCTTCGCGGTGCCGCCGGTGGTGTCGTCGGTGGGTCTGTTGCAGCTCTATGGTTCCGGGCCGTTCGCGATGGTCGGTACGCCGTGGATCCTGATCGGTTGCTACTTCACCGTGGCGCTGCCGTTCATGTATCGGGCGATCACCAACAACCTGCAAGCGATCAACCTGCGCGACCTGATGGACGCCGCCCAATTGCTTGGCGCCAGCACTTCTCAGGCAGCCTTCCTGGTGGTGCTGCCGAACCTGCGCAAGGGTTTGATGGTGGCGTTGCTGCTGTCGTTCTCGTTCCTGTTCGGTGAGTTCGTGTTCGCCAACATCCTGGTCGGTACCCGCTACGAAACCCTGCAGGTCTACCTCAACAACATGCGCAACAGCAGCGGCCACTTCACCAGTGCACTGGTGATTTCCTACTTCTTTTTCGTGCTGGTCCTGACCTGGGTCGCCAACATCTTGAACAAGGACAAAAGCGAATGAGCTATGTCAGCGTCCAACACCTTCAGAAAAACTATGCGGGCACCACGGTGTTCAGCGACATCAACTGCGAAATCCAGAAGGGTGAATTCGTCACCCTGCTCGGCCCGTCTGGTTGCGGCAAATCCACCCTGCTGCGCTGCATCGCCGGCCTGACGCCGGTGGATGGCGGCAAGATTTTGCTCGACGGCGTCGACATCGTGCCGCTGACGCCACAGAAACGCGGGATCGGCATGGTGTTCCAGAGCTACGCACTGTTTCCCAACATGACCGTGGAGCAGAACGTCGCCTTCGGTCTGCGCATGCAGAAGGTCAATGCCGACGACAGCCACAAGCGCGTCGCCGAAGTGTTGAAACTGGTTGAACTCAATGATTTCGCCAGCCGTTATCCGCACCAGCTCTCCGGCGGTCAGTGCCAGCGTGTCGCCCTCGCCCGCTCGCTGGTCACCCGTCCGCGTCTGTTGTTGCTGGATGAGCCGCTGTCGGCCCTCGATGCACGGATTCGCAAACACCTGCGCGAGCAGATCCGTCAGATCCAGCGCGAACTCGGCCTGACCACGATTTTCGTCACACACGATCAGGAAGAAGCCCTGACCATGTCTGACCGGATTTTCCTGATGAATCAGGGAAAGATCGTACAAAGCGGCGACGCCGAAACCCTTTACACCGCCCCGGTCGACGTATTCGCTGCCGGCTTCATCGGCAACTACAACCTGCTGGACGCCGACAGTGCCTCGAAGCTGTTGCAGCGGCCGATCAACCATCGCATCGCCATTCGCCCGGAGGCCATCGAGCTGAGCCTGAACGGCGAACTCGATGCGCAGATTCGCAGCCACAGTCTGCTGGGCAACGTGATCCGTTATCGCATCGAAGCCCGGGGCGTGGAATTGGTGGTGGATGTGCTCAACCGTTCGGCGGCGGACCTGCACCCCGACGGTCAGCGCCTGGCACTTTCCATCGATCCGACGGCCCTGTGTGAGGTAGCCTGATGACTTTGCTGACGTTGAAGAGAGAACTGCACTGATGGCTCTGGCAATTTTTGATCTGGACGAAACCCTGATCCACGGCGACTGCGCCACCCTCTGGAGCGAGCAGATGGGGCGCCTGGGCTGGGTCGATCCCGAGTCGTTCATGCGCAAGAACAACGAGCTGATGGACGCCTACAGCCATGGCAAGTTGCGCATGGAAGACTTCATGGAATTCAGCCTCGAACCCTTGATCGGTCGAACCCCGGAAGAAGTCGAACATCTGGTCGGCCCGTGGGTAGAAGACTTCATCGAGCCGATCATTTTCAGCGATGCGACCAAAACCATCGCCGCCCACCGCAAGGCCGGCGACCGGATTCTGGTGATCTCGGCCTCGGGCACGCACCTGGTCAAACCCATTGCCGAGCGGTTGGGCATCGACGAGATTCTGGGGATCGAACTGGAAGTGGCACATGGCGTATACAGCGGCCACACCGTGGGCACCCTGACCTACCGCGAAGGCAAGATCACCCGCTTGCTGGAATGGCTGGATGCCGAAGAGGAAAACCTTGAAGGCGCGAGTTTCTATTCCGACTCACGCAATGATCTGCCGCTACTGCTGAAAGTGGATTACCCGCATGTGGTCAATCCGGATCCGGTACTGCTTGCAGAGGCCGAGAAGTCCGGCTGGCCGATCCACCTCTGGAAGTAAGCGATTGCCTTGTGGGAGCAGGCCTGCTCCCACAAGCATCGACGATCAGCTCAGGCTTTCGTCGATCACCAGCACCAGCTTCCCGGCCACCGTGTTGCTCGCCAGCTCGGCGAATGCTGCCTCGGCATCCTTGATCGGGAATGCCTTGGCCAGTTGTGGCTTCAAGCGTCCCTCGGAAAACAGCGGCCACACGTGCTGGCTCAGATCACTGAACAGATCGGCCTTGAACTGATCGTTGCGGCTGCGCAAGGTCGAACCCAGCAGTTGCACGCGCTTGGCCAGCACCTGGGCCAGATCGAGTTTCGCTTCGCGGCCACCCATCAGACCGATGAGCACCCAACGTCCGTCCTGAGCCATCAGCTTCAGATTCAATGCGGAATAATTGCCACCGACCGGATCCAGAATCACATCGAACGGCCCGAAGTCCCGCAGGCTCTCCAGATCATCGGTGCGCACCACGCCACCTTGCGCCCCCAGTGCTTCACAGTAGGCCAAGCGCTCGGTCGAACCGACGCTGACCCAGCACGGATTGCCAAACGCCTTGCACAGTTGAATGGCGGCTGAACCGATACCACTGGCCCCGGCATGCAGAAGAACTTTCTCACCCGGTTTGAGCGCAGCGAGCTGGAAAATATTCAGCCAGACGGTCGCGTACACCTCAGGCAGTGCAGCCGCTTCGATCAGCGACACGCCTTCCGGAACGGGCAGCACATGCCGCCCGTCGACGACCACTTCTTCGGCCATCCCGCCCCCGGCCAGCAAGGCGCAGACACGATCACCGACCTGCCAGGAAGAACCGGCGCCGACTTCGCTGATCACCCCGGAGCACTCAAGACCGAGCACCTGACTGGCACCCGGCGGCGGTGGATAAAGGCCCGCCTTCTGTAATAAATCCGCGCGATTGAGGCCGGCTGCCGCCACCTGGATGCGAACTTGTCCTACATCACACATAGGACTCGGCTCATCAACCCATGCCACTTGACCTTCAACGCCTTGCAATGCCTTCACAGTGCCTCCATAGTGAGTCTGGACTGAGCCCGAAGCTGAAGCGCCGGGCTTTTTGCATTATGCGACCGGCCCTGGGGTCTGAACGAACGCTGAACAGCAGTTATCGTACAGAGCGTAGAGGTACCGGCGACTTCAAAGACGGCCTAATATGCGTTATCAATTGTCCCCGCGTCGAATCAGCATGAAGCATTTGCTCCCCAGCACCGCCCTCGCTCTTTTCATCGGTATCGGCCTCTTGCCGGTGTCGGGCACCACATTCGCAGCCAACAGCTGGGACAAGTTGCAGCCTGATCGCGATGAAGTAATCGCCAGTCTGAACGTCGTCGAGTTGCTCAAACGTCACCACTACAGCAAGCCACCGCTCGACGATGCGCGCTCGGTGATCATCTACGACAGCTACATCAAGCTGCTGGACCCGTCGCGCAGCTACTTCATGGCCAGCGACATCGCCGAATTCGACAAGTGGAAGACCCAGTTCGACGACTTCCTCAAGAGCGGCGACCTCAACGCCGGCTTCACCATCTACAAGCGTTATCTGGACCGCGTGAAAGCGCGTCTGGACTTCGCCATTGCCGAGCTGAACAAAGGCGTCGACAAGATGGACTTCTCCACGAAGGAAACCTTGCTGATCGATCGCAAGGATGCCCCGTGGCTCAAATCCACCGCCGAACTTGACGACCTGTGGCGCAAACGCGTCAAGGACGAAGTGCTGCGGCAGAAGATCGCCGGCAAGGATCCGAAGCAGATCCAGGAAACCCTGACCAAGCGCTACAAGAACCAGTTGGCGCGTCTGGACCAGACCCGTGCCGAAGACATCTTCCAGGCATACATCAACACCTTCGCCATGTCTTACGACCCGCACACCAACTATCTGTCGCCGGATAACGCGGAAAACTTCGACATCAACATGAGCCTGTCCCTCGAGGGCATCGGCGCCGTGTTGCAGAGCGACAACGACCAGGTGAAAGTCGTGCGCCTGGTGCCGGCAGGCCCGGCCGACAAGACCAAGCAGGTTGCTCCGGCAGACAAGATCATCGGCGTTGCCCAGGGCAACAAAGAGATGGTCGACGTAGTCGGCTGGCGTCTGGACGAAGTGGTCAAGCTGATCCGTGGTCCGAAAGGCACCGTGGTTCGTCTGGAAGTCATCCCGGCGAGCAATGCGCCGAACGACCAGACCAGCAAGATCGTGCCGATCACCCGTGAAGCGGTGAAGCTCGAAGACCAGGCCGTGAAGAAATCCATCCTGAGCCTGAAACAGGACGGCAAGGACTACAAACTCGGCGTGATCGAGATTCCAGCCTTCTATCTCGACTTCAAGGCGTTCCGTGCCGGCGATCCGGATTACAAGAGCACCACTCGCGACGTCAAGAAACTCCTGACCGAACTGCAGAAAGAGAAAGTCGACGGCGTGGTCATCGACCTGCGCAACAACGGCGGCGGCTCCCTGCAAGAAGCTACCGAGCTGACCAGCCTGTTCATCGACAAGGGCCCTACCGTGCTCGTGCGTAACGCCGATGGCCGGGTCGATGTGCTCGAAGACGAAAACCCGGGTGCGTTCTACAAAGGCCCGATGGCGCTGCTGGTCAACCGCCTGTCTGCGTCGGCTTCGGAGATCTTCGCCGGTGCCATGCAGGACTACCACCGCGCGCTGATCATCGGTGGCCAGACCTTCGGCAAAGGTACCGTGCAGACCATTCAGCCGCTGAACCATGGCGAACTGAAACTGACCCTGGCCAAGTTCTACCGGGTTTCCGGCCAGAGCACCCAGCATCAGGGCGTACTGCCGGACATCGATTACCCGTCGATCATCGACACCAAGGAAATCGGCGAGAGCGCCCTGCCGGAAGCCATGCCATGGGACACCATCAAACCGGCCATCAAGCCTGCGGTTGACCCGTTCAAGCCGTACATCGCGCAGCTCAAGTCGGAGCACGATGTACGTTCGGCAAAAGACGCAGAGTTCGTGTTCATCCGCGACAAGCTGGCCCTCGCGCAGAAACTGATGGAAGAGAAAACCGTCAGCCTCAATGAAGCCGATCGCCGTGCCCAGCACGCCGATATCGACGCCAAGCAACTGGCGATGGAAAACATCCGTCGCAAGGCCAAAGGCGAAGAACCGCTCAAAGAGCTGAAGAAAGAAGACGACGACGCCCTCGCGGCAGCCGAGCCGGACAAGGTCAAACCGGAAGACGACGCCTACCTGAGCGAGACCGGGCGCGTACTGCTGGATTACCTGAAGCTGAGCAATCAGGTGGCCAAGAAGTAAGGTGATGGCAATTTAATGCTGACGATCCCCGGATCGTCATCAAACAGTCATCATTCTGTCGTGCAATAAAGGACTGGGAGCGGTTCTCTTCATCGAGAACGCTCCCAGTCCTTTTTTTATCGCCAGAGAATGCCATGACCACGACCGAACAGCTGAGTGCCTTGAGCTCGATCCTGACTCAAAGCGGTTTGCACAGCCTGTTCCAGCCGATCATTTGCCTCTCTGAACGACGCATTCTCGGCTATGAAGCCCTGACTCGTGGCCCGTCCAACAGTCCGCTGCACTCCCCTATCGCCCTGTTCGCCGTGGCCCGCCAGGCCGGGCGCTTGAGCGAACTGGAAATCGCCTGCCGCCAAAGCGCTTGCCGCCGTTTCAACGAGCAGCAACTGCCGGGCAAGCTGTTCCTCAACGTCTCTCCCGAATCCCTGCTCGAAGCCGCGCACCAGCCGGGGCGTACGCTGCAACTGCTTCAGGATTTCGGCATTCCACCGAGCCAGGTGGTGATCGAGCTCACCGAACAGACGCCGATCGACGATTTCCAGCTGCTGCAAACCGCGCTGCATCACTACCGAGCCATGGGGTTTTCGATTGCACTTGATGATCTTGGCGCGGGTTATTCGAGCCTGCGCCTGTGGTCGGAGCTGCGGCCGGATTACGTGAAGATTGATCGGCACTTTATCGACGGCATTCACCAGGACGCGTTGAAGCGCGAATTCGTCGGATCGATCCTGCAAATCGCCAAGGCCTCCCGGGCGCAGGTAATCGCCGAAGGCATCGAGTTGCCGGAAGAACTGGCGGTGCTGACCGAAATGGGTGTCGATCTGGTGCAGGGCTACCTGCTCGGACGCCCCCAGGAACACCCACCACGCGATGCCCGGGCCTTGATGCCCAAACACGACAGCAGCGCTGTTGCGCTGAACGATGAAGGCAGCGACCTCAGCGCCCTGCTCAACGATCAACCGGCCGTGGATCGCGACACACCGACCGCCACCGTGCTCGAAGCGTTCCGTCGTCAAGCCAACCTGAACTCGCTGGCGGTGCTCGACGAGCAAGGCCAGCCCTGCGGCATCGTCCATCGTCATTCATTGTCCGATGCCCTGCTCAAGCCGTTTGCCACCGACCTGTTCGCCCGCAAACCGATCAGCCGCCTGATGAACGACGACTTCCTCGCCGTGGAAATGAGCCAGTCGCTGCAACAAGTCAGCCGCCTGATCACCAGCCGCGCCCGGCAGCGCATCGAAGAAGACTTCATCATCACCCTCAACGGCAGCTACCTGGGCCTGGGGCGGGTGATTGACGTGCTCAAACTGATTACCGAGCTGAAGATCCAGCAGGCTCGCTATGCCAACCCGCTGACTCTGCTACCCGGCAACGTACCGATCCAACAATGCCTGACGCGGTTGCTGCAACAGGGGCGGGAGTCGGTTATTTGCTATGTCGACATCGACAGCTTCAAGCCCTTTAACGATATCTATGGGTATGGGCGGGGGGATGAGGTGTTGTTGTGTCTGGCGCAGTGTTTGAATGAACGCGTTGATCCTTCTCGCGACTTTGTCGGGCATATTGGGGGGGACGATTTTCTGTTGGTGCTTGGCCCGGAGGATTGGCGCAAGCGTCTTAATCAATTGCTTGATGACTTCCAGAGTCAATGCCGACGGTTTTATCGACCGGAACACCTTGAGGCTGGGTGTTTTGTTGCGCCGAACCGCCAAGGGATTCGCCAGGAATTTCCGTTGCTGTCACTGTCCATTGGCGTGGTGCATTTGCATCCTGAAGCTTGTGCGCAACTGGATGCGAGTCAGTTGGCGGAGATGGCTTCGCAGGCGAAGCATCATGCTAAGAATGTTCCGGGGTATAGCGTGCATGTGATTGATAGCCTCGCCGCTCCCAACCTTCATTCTCCGCAACTAATGGGTCAACGCTGAGCCCCAGACCACGTCCCCGTGGAAGCAGGGCTGCACACGAAGGGTAGGTTAACGTAACTAACTACTTACCTAGACACTAATTCAGCAAACAAAACCAACAACATCCATCTTTATTCATTTTAATAGTCGCACTCACCATGTGGATCTATCCTCACTCGCCGCGAGTTCAAGTTCTTCCCTCCAGACATCTCCCGCCAAACGGTAGATCTCTTTAAAAAAATAACGCGAACTGTCTAACGCATACCATTCCCCCCTAGGCCAACTAGACGTCTCGCACTCATCAATATCAAAGAGACTACTAAAATCATAGCTTGAATCATCTAAAGCTACTTTTAAAGCCTCAACCAAAACCAGCTTATGCCTATATGAAAGGTATGGCAGGTTCAGACAATACTTCCTGATGAGAATCTCTCTATCATCAGGAGTATTCGGATTATATACAGCGAGCTCTAAGCCTCGAGTCTCCTCTCGGTCATAAACATCAAAAACACCAACAAACCAAGTAAATTTTGGTTCAAAGCGCTCATTCAAATACGGATCTTTCAACATCATCTTTTCTCCGACGGGAAACCAGTAAATGGCTCCTGTGTGTTCGTCCTATCAAACTTAACTTCAAACCAGTTCATATTTTCATTCAAAATCGGATTTTGCGGATCTGTCCTATTCGGTCTATACCCCCGCCCTGCCCCAGGCAATTCAAACCTAACTATCGGAGTATCATTATGATCCTTACCCGTATGCCTGATTAAGCCATCTTTACCCCTTGTCATCGCCTTGTTTAATGCACCCAAATGCATTCGCCAGTTATGGAATTGTGAGCTTGGATTTCCTCTGGGCGGTATTGGCACGATGCCAGTGTGAGGATCAGCACCATCGATAGCTCGCTGTTTAAGTGCTGGATCAGAAATTTCAGAGCTATGTTTTTTGACGGTGTGCATACCATAAAGGTCTTCATATTCAGTTACCCGTCGCTTGGCGTTCTCCTCTGCTACCTCATCAATCCTCGCCCGCCGCTCCTGCGCTGTCATCTTTGGCAGAGGGGGCGCCCCCTCTTCGACGACCACGCGACCGGCTTCGTATCGCATCGGACGGCGCGGGGTCGGCGGCGGGCAAGTACAAGTTAACCCCAACGGATCCACCCACCCCGTCGGATTCGGCACGTACCGGTACTGATTCAACCCACCCGCCAGCTTCACCGGATCCGGCGTCAGATACCGTCCCAGCTCCGGGTCGTAATACCGGTGCCGGTTGTAATGCAGCCCACTTTCCGCATCGAAGTACTGCCCTTGAAAGCGCAATGGCTGGTCGAGGTAGTCCTCGGTCGCCAGCTCCAGCGAAGTGACCTTGCCGTAGGCGCTGTACTTGGCTGACCAGACGATGTCGCCGCTGTAGTCGGTCAGTTCTTGCGGCGTGCCGAGGTGGTCGAGTTGGTAGTAGAACGGGCAGGCGCGTTTCGGGCCTTTGCCGTCGAGCAGGGCTAGGGGGCGGAAGGTGCCGGGTTCGTAGATGAAGCTGCGGTGTTGTTCCTTGCTGCTTTCGGCGATCAGGTGTTCGCCTTGCCAGAAGAACTCGGTGCTCTGGCCGTCGACGGTTTTGCGGATGCGGCGGCCGAAGGCGTCGTATTGATAGGTCGCGGTGGTGCCGTCGGGGCGGGTCAGGCCGATCAGGCGGTGCTGGCTGTCGTAGCGGTATTCGGTGACGAGCTGTTGTGCCCGGCCACGGCGTTCGCGGATCAGGTTGCCGAAGGCGTCGTAGTCGTAATGGCGGTCGCCCTGCATCAGCAGGCGGTTGCCTTTGATCTGTGTGGGGCCTGGACGATCCTGCAGCAGCAGGTTGCCGGCCGGGTCGTGGGCGAAGTTTTCCGGCACATCGTCGCGGGTGTGGCGCACGCGAATCAGCCGGTCGAGGGCGTCGTACTGGTAGCTGCGCTGGCCGTGTCGGGTGTCGGCGATGTGTTCGAGGTTGCCGTTGGCGCTGTAGGCAAAGTCGCGGCGATACAGCGCACCGCGTTGATGGCCGACCGCGTGGGAACGTAAGCGACCCTGTTCGTCGTAGGCGTATTCGCTGAGCAGCAGGCCTTGCTGGCGCTGCTGTTCGCGGCCGTTCTGGTAGACATGACGGGTGAGCAAGGCGCCGTTGAGGTCGATCGCGGTCAGCGCGCCACCCTTGGCGTAGTGGTAGTCGAGCTTGCTGTTGTCCGGCAGGCGCATGCGGCTGAGCTGGCCGCAGGCGTCGTAGGCGTAACGCAAGGTGCCCCAGCCCTGATGCTCGCGCACCAGACGGTCCTGCAGGTCGTATTCAAAAGCCAGTGGGTGATTCTGGCCGTCATCCACACCGACCAGCCGACCGAGGCGGTCGTAGCGGTAGCTGACCTCAACCCCGTCCGGCAGGGTCTTGAGCAGCAGGCGCCCGGCAGCATCACGTTGGTAGCCGGTGACCAGCGTCGAGCCGTCATCGCCGTACTCGGTTTTTTCCAGCAGATGGCCGTTGCGGTCGTAGGCATACGCGGTACGCCGTCCATCGAAGCCGGTTTCCTGTCGGATCAGTCCGGTGGGTGTGTAGTCCAGAAGATACTTGTCGCCGGACTCGTTCTCGATCTCCGTCAGCAACAGCTGCGTATGGTCGTAGCGGTACTGCAGTCGCGTGCCGTCAGGGTTGATCCGTCGGCTGACCAGGTGCAGGTCGTCGTCATACTCGTAGCGGGTGATCCGCCCCAGTTCGTCGCGTTCGGCGGTGATCTGGCCGTAGGCGCTGTAGGACCAGGCGCGGGTAGCGCCGGTCGGCGAGGTGCTCTGGATCAGTCGGCCCACGGCGTCCCAGGCGTGACGGGTAACCGCGCCGTGTTCATCCTGCGCAGTAATCCGCCGCCCCAACGCATCGTAGGAAAACTTACGAACCCCGCCGTCGGGCAAGCTTTCCTCGACCAGTTGCCCCAGGTCATTCCACACGAACACATGGCGACCGCTGTCCGGATAACGGATCGACAGCAACCGCCCCTGCGGGTCGTAGTGGTAATGGGTGACATGGCCGTCGGGATCGACCGCTTCGGTGACGTCACCCTGGGCATTGCGCTGGTAGGTCCACTGCGCATCGCCACGTGAGCGGCTGTGCAGGAAACCGTTGCGGTATTCGTAGGACGTCGGCGCATCGTCCGGCGGAATCAGCGCGATCAACCGTCCGACCTCGTCGTAGCGGTATTCGGTGACCGCCCCCAGCGCATCCTGCTCGGCGACCAAGCGGCCCTGCGCGTCGTAGGCCTTGAGCTGCTCGCCACCGTCAGCGGCGACCTGACGCACCAGCCGCGCCGTGTCGTCGTGGACGTAAACCTCTTCCCGACCGTCGACGTACTGCACCGTGACGCTGCCGGCGTCATCCCAGACGTAACGCGTGTCCATCTGCGAAAACGACGCCCAGTGCCGCACGCAACGCGCCGCCTTGCCGGCACGCTCCCACTCCCAGAAGAAGCTCGCGCCACCGTTCAGTTGCCGCTGCAGGATGACGTGCTGGTCGTCGTAGTCGTAACGCTCGCTCTCACCGACGGCGTTGGTCGCTTCGATCAGTCGATGACGCGCATCAAAGCGGTAGCTGACCAGCGTCTGTTCGGTGCGCCAGGCCGCATCGCGCCAGACTTGATAATCGACCGCCACCAGATGCGCCCGCTCGTAGCGCAGCAGCAGCGAACGACCGGCTCCGTTATCCAGGCGCTGCACACGGTCGGAAAGATCCCGATGCAGCGTCAGACGGTTGCCGTACACATCGCTGATCGCTGCCAGACGCCCAGCCCGAAAGTGATAAAACCGCGCCGCTTCACCCGCCAGCGCAACAATCAACTCCTCCGGCTCATCCCCGAGAAAAATCGCCGCCCGCGACAAACTGTTGTGAATCGCCGGCCGCTCGACACCCGGCAAGGGAAACCGCGTGCGCCGGTTCTCGTGATCAACCCAGACCACACCGTCGCCCTCGACCTCCAGCCGATGCGCCAGCGAATGGCTCCAGCCAAACCCCAGCCCAACATCAATCTCGGCCGCGCTGGTGCGATACAACCGGCTGAACTCGAACGGCAGCAGCCCATCAAGCACACCATCGGTCAGCGTCAGCAGCTCTTCGCCAGTGACCATCGACACCGGACAGCCGTTGGTGCAGGTCCTGGACACGCAGTCAGCGCTGTCGCCGTTGGGGTTTTTCGCCTGATCAGGCTTGTCGTCGTGGTGCTCGTCTTTCTTCAGGGAAGCGTTGCGTCGGGCATCCCAGCGCAATTGCATGCGGCCCTTTTTCACCCCGGCGGCGATGCCTCGTGCAGCGACGGATTTGTAGTGGTTCACATAGCCGATGAAGGTGCTGACGATACCGAACATCGCCTTCACCAGACGCGTTACCGCCGACAACAACTGAGCGCCGCGATCCACCAGACGCAAGGTCAGATACGCAATCCCCGCCCCGGCGCCGACGAAGGTCAGCACAATGCCGATCAAAACGTCGATCAGCAGTTGCACCACCACCATCGAGACAGCCTCGGCGGTTTTCCCGGCAATTTCATTGGGCGGCAGCATCTCCAGCCAGAGGCTGGCGGTACGCAGCAACAGGCACAGCGCCGCCTCGTCACTGACCAGTAACTGAAGCTTCTCCATCATTTCAGGCGCTGTTTCTGCCAGCGCGATCAACTGTGCGGCGCCACTGCCTAACCGCTCGGCAAACTTTCCGGGATCCTTGAGAATCTCCGACAGCAACCCGATGCTGTCCCACACGCCCTCAATCGCCGCCCAACTGCCGGCCAGCAGGCCGTTGCCGGCAGCAGTGGCCACCGACTGTGACCACTGCGGCTTGAAGCCCTGCCATTCGCTACGCAGCCAACTGTCGAGCTGCCGGGTCAGGCCATCGTAGGACTCGAAAAGCGCGTCGACCTGCTTCTCGCTGGCCTCGCTGTGCACTAACACCCGATAGAACTTGCCCGCCTCTCCGGTGAACAACCCCTTGCCCTGAGCATCGAGCGTGACGGACTTGACCTTGCCGCCATCCACCGCCACGACATCGACTACGATGCCGCCCAACGGAATGTCGTACACCGACTCGAACTTGCTCTCGATCTCCATTTGCCCGGTTTCCGGGCATTGCACGACAGCCGAAGAGAAACGGTTGTCGTCAATCGCGACCGCTGTGCTGTGTTCGCCGAAACGGATGATCCGCTCCATCCCCATCAGCGACGGCAGATCGGCCGCATGACTGACGCGGTCTGCCGAGCGACTGAACCAGTGCCTGAGCTGTTCGCGATAGAGATCGAGGGTGTGGGGAAAGCTGTCGAGTGCTTGCTCGATGCGGGTGATGGCTTCCATCAGCGCATTCCTAGGCGCATGACGAAATGAAAAACCGGGTCGAACATGTGCGTTCCCTCGCGCAAAAATCAGGCGAAGGACTTTGCGGGGGATCAAACAGAAAAGAAGTCAGGCGAGTAGGCGATGGATGTAGGAGAAGTCTGTAACTGATCTTTATCGAACAGCAGACGCAAAAACGGGGCGGGAGGTTGCCCTCACGCCCCGCTCAGGGAACACAAAAATCGCTTACCGAGAATGATCCCGACCGGCCAGCTCTTTCAACTTGAGCTCGGCCAGCGGATGCCCGGCCTTGGCGGCCATGGTCCACCAGCGAACGGCTTCCGAAGGATCGGGCGCTTTACTGGGCGTACCTGCAAGGCTGATGACACCCACCTGATACGCCGCCTTGCCATCTCCGGCCAGCGCAGCCAGCCGCAGCAATCGAACACCCTCCTCACGCGCGCCCAGGCCAACGCCGCGAAACGTCAGGATGTGCCCGTAAAAGCTTTGCGCGCCGACATCGCCCAGGTTGGCCATACGCGCAAACTGCCCTTCGAGCCAGCGCCAGCCTCGGGGCTGACGGACAAACCACGACCAGTGAAACAGCCTACGGGCCAGCCAGTAACTTGCCCGCGCCTTGAGTCGTAAAAACACTCAGGCCTCCGCCGATTCCGGGTATTCGTATTCAAAGACCCGCACCACTTCCGAGGCGTGCCATGAGGCTGCGGCAACACCATCGGACGGCCCGGAAAAACGCCCCAGACGCTCGACACACTCAAAAAAACCGGTGCGTGGCAGGCGACTGGCGCCCTGGCTGATCACCAGCGAACTGCGCAACGGTTGTTCGGCTTTCGCGTCCAGCGCAGCGAGATGCTCCAGTGCAGCGGTCAATGTCTGCATCGCCGGCGTGGGCAGTTGCAGACGCTCGAGCAAGGCTCGATAGGTCAGAAGATGGCGCTGCCTGCGCGCCTGGTCCAGCTCCCCCAGCAATCCGTCCCAATGTTGACGACTGATGCGTACGCTCACGATTGTTCCCTCCACCCTGGCACCGTCAACTCCCAGGCCAGGCTGCGGCGAATCGCAGCGTCGGGCAGACGCTCACCGCTTTCGATCATGGCCAGGTAAGACGGGCTGATGCCTACCGTGCGGGCGAGCGCCTCGATGGCGATGCCCTTCCCTTCGCGCAAACTGCGTAACTGATCCAGACCTGGAAGAATCGGGTCCGGTGTGGCCGCAAGCGGCGCTGGAGCCGGTTGCGACGGTGCTTCGTTAATGCCTGCTGCTTTCAGTAGAGCCTGATACTGAGCCCATGGCAGAACCGCATATTCGGGTTCGCCATCGCGTGCAATTATCTGAATATCCATGACTACCCCGTAGGACAACAACGCTTAGCGAGTCGGCACTTTTCCCTAGAAGTGTAATCCTAACAGCGGCCAAGGTCGTGGGGGGTATCTATCTGTATAAGAGGCTGTCGCGATTCAGGACTTTTTCGGACCCTGAAGTTGAAGTTGTTCGGGCGTATCGGGCAGGCGCTCGACAACCCTGAGCTTTTCCGGCGCCTGACGCTGACGCCACAAACGGAACGCAGTGAGCTCGTCGTCGAGGGTTTTCATCAGCCAGGCGAGGACGGCAATGTCATCGAGCATGCCGAAAACGGGAATGAAATCCGGGATCGCATCCACCGGACTGAGGAAATACATCAGGCCCGCAACGACCGAAACGATCGCCTTGGGACTGATCGCGCGATATTCGCCGCGCCAGTACGCCAGGCACAGCGCCTGGAGCAATCGCAGGTCATCCTTCAGTTTGCCGAGACGATTGCCTTGGGCGGCACCTTTGCTGGCCACGGCGAACAACAGCGTCGGCAAACGGCCACGGGCCAGGAGTCGTCCGGCCAACGGCAGGAATCGGGCGAAATTCCATGGAGCTTTCATCTATTTCTCCCGTTGAAATGTTATCCACACAAATTGTGGATAACCTTGTGAACAGAGCTGCATTTCGACGCTGAGAGCCCCGGTTCATAAGGGCTGCGCTCAGATCGGGCGTTTTTTACTCACATAAAAAACCCCATTATTTCATTGACTTGGCGGCTCAGGGCGTCTAGCGCGGGCGGCCTCAAAGTCTAGGACTGTCGCGATGCGTATCGGTTCGGTCTGTTTACGCTCGCCGTGACCCAGATGCAACAACGCCCCGCATAAGCGAGGCGTTGTTGTTGAAGCCGGTGCCGATGCCAGTTACTTGGCGGCAGCAGCGTCTTCTTTGGCTGGATCCTTGATGGCCAGCAGTTCGAGGTCGAAGACCAGAACCGAGTTGGCCGGGATTGCCGGGCTTGGCGATTGTGCGCCGTAAGCCAGATCGCTAGGGATGTACAGTTTGTACTTCTCGCCAACGTGCATCAGTTGCAGGCCTTCGACCCAACCCGGGATCACACCGCTGACCGGCAGATCGATCGGGCTGCCGCGCTCGACGGAGCTGTCGAATACGGTGCCGTTGGTCAGCTTGCCGGTGTAGTGAACGGTCACTACGTCGGTAGGCTTAGGCTGTGGGCCGTCGGCTTTCTTGACCACTTCGTACTGCAGACCGGAAGCAGTGGTGGTCACGCCGGCTTTCTTGCCGTTTTCTTCGAGGAATTTCTTGCCGGCGGCTGCCGACTCTTCGCTCATCTTGGCCATACGCTCTTCGGCACGCTTTTGCAGTGCAGCGAAGGCTTCGACCAGATCTTCATCTTTCAGCTTCTGTTCTTTCTTGCCGACGGCATCTTCGATGCCCTGGGCTACCGCTTTGGAGTCCAGATCATCCATGCCTTCCTGAGCAAGGCTTTTGCCCATGTTCAGGCCGATACCGTAGGAAGCTTTTTGCGCCGGGGTTTTCAGCTCTACGCTGGTCTGCGAATCACAACCCGCGAGTACCAGGCTAACTAGGGCTACCGCCGCCGCCAACCGATGCTGTTTCATGCTATTTCCTTGTTCATGCGCCGAAAGGGCAATCGAGTAAAGCCGCGAGCTTATCAGGCCGCCACGACCAATGGCTACCGGCATGAGAGCAGGAATCTTCCGATAAGTTCAGGGATTAAAAAGCATTTGGGCAAAGGCATGATGAAGCTTCTGTCATCTTGATCTGACATTGACCGATGCCCCTTCCCACAACACTTGGCGTAATGGCCACTTGCCGCACACGGCTCGGCTCAGGCATAACAGCGCAACAACTCGACAAGGATGTTCATCTTGCGCCTCATATTCCGTGTGCTGACGCTGATCGTGGTACTGCTGGGACTGGTCCTGGCGGTGATTCTCTACTATGTCGCCAATCCGAAACTGCCCTTCCCGACGCCCGCCAAACAGGTCCATTACCTCAAACAATGGACTGACGAAGAGCGCCAGACCTACTACTTCACGCCGCAAGGCACTCAGGTCAAAGGCCTGCGTTATGAGTGGTTCCAGGCCCTGGAGCTGCCGTTCTCGCAGCAACGCTTTGCCTCCCCGGAATACCTCGCACGCTTCGGTTTTCTGATCGACCCGCAGCAGAAAGCCACATCGAACAACCCGGGGAATCTGCCAGTGGGTTTCGCCCGCCATCAGAATCCCGGCAGCTCTGAGCAATATCTCGACATCACTTGTGCGGCCTGCCACACCGGCGAGTTGCACCTGAATGGCCAGGCCGTGCGCATCGACGGCGGCTCGGCGCAGCATGTGCTGCCTTCCAGTGTTCCTACATTGCGTGGTGGCAGTTTCGGACAGGCACTGGTCGCCAGTCTGGCCTCCACTTACTACAACCCGTGGAAATTCGAGCGGTTCGCCCGCAACGTACTGGGCAACGACTATGACGCCCGCCATGAACAACTGCGCAAAGACTTCAAAGGCTCACTGAATACCTTCCTCAAAGTGGCGTGGAACGACACCCATCGCGGCCTCTACCCCACCGAGGAAGGCCCTGGCCGAACCGATGCTTTCGGACGAATCGCCAACGCGACCTTCGGCGATGCGATCTCCCCCACCAACTATCGCGTGGCCAACGCTCCCGTGGATTACCCGCAACTATGGGACATGTGGACGTTCGACTGGGTGCAGTGGAACGGCTCGGCGCAGCAACCGATGGCACGCAACATCGGCGAGGCGCTGGGGGTTGGCGCTACCCTGAATTTCTTCGATGCCAACGGCCAGCCACTACAGGGTGATGAACGTTACGCATCAAGCGTGCGCGTGCGCGATCTGCACAAGATCGAAGAAACCCTGCAAAAACTTCAGCCACCCGCCTGGCCAGAGGAGCTGTTGGGCAAGGTCGACAAACCTTTGGCGGCCAAGGGTCGAGCGTTATTTGCCGAAAACTGCGCTGGCTGCCACGTCCCACGGGTGACGCAAGAGGGTGAACGCTGGGTCCAGCATCTGCACATGCTGCCGGTGGATGTCATCGGCACCGATCCGAACGCGGCCAACAACATCGCCAACCACCGTTTCGACCTGACAGCCCTGCAATGGAATCCAGCAGAGCTGGAGCAGATGGACGTAAAGCTGCACCCCACTCCCAAAGAACCACTCGACCTCAGCCAGTTATCCGTGGCCAAGGGCCTGGCTTACGTCACGGCGTTCGTTGAAAACCGCGCCTATCGCGAGGCTGGCGTCACTGCCGCTGAAAAACCTCAGCTCGACGGCTTTGGCCTGCCGATCGGTGTCCGGGAAAAAGTGGCCTACAAGGCCCGGCCGCTGGCAGGCGTGTGGGCTACACCGCCCTTCCTGCACAACGGCTCGGTGCCGAGTCTCTATCAGTTGCTTTCGCCTCAGGATGAACGCGCCACCACTTTCTATAAGGGCACCTTCGAATATGACCCTCGGCATCTGGGTTATCGCACCGAAGCCTTTACCAACGCTTTCCTGTTCGACACACGCATCACCGGCAACCACAACAGTGGCCATGAATTCCGCGCCGGCGAGCGCGGCAACGGGGTTATCGGACGGTTGCTGCAGCCCGAGGAACGCTGGGCGCTGCTGGAATACCTGAAAGTGCTGGGCGGCCCGCTGGAGGCGCAACTGCCATGATCTTCAATTCGTTCAAGAAACCATCGATGCTGGCGCGTTTCTGGTTGTGGCTGGGGCGGTTGCTGGGCAAAACCCTGCTGTTTTTGCTGGTGGTCGGCCTGATCGGCTGGGCTCTGGCAACCGCCTGGTTTGCCTGGCAACACCGAGGCCCAGTGTCGGCGACGGAGCAGATTCCGGACGGCGAAGCAGCGATGACGCAGGACGTGATCCAGACCGCTGTGCGAATTGTCGATCAGCACCGAGAAAGCACGCGCTTTCTGCGCGACGCCCATGCCAAGGCCCACGGTTGTGTGAAGGCCGACGTGCAGGTGCTGCCGGATCTGGCTCAGGATCTGCGCCGAGGTGTTTTCAGCGAGCCGGGCAAGGTCTGGCAGGCGACAATGCGCCTGTCCAACGGCAACGCCTATCCGCAGTTCGACAGCATCCGCGATGCCCGGGGCATGGCTATCAAATTGCTCGATGTGCCAGGCAAGCAGTTGCTGGGTGACCGTCAGGGGCTGCACGAACAGGATTTCGTGATGTTCAGCCATCCGAATTTCTTCGTCAGTGATGTCGCTGAATATCGTCAGAATGTGGCGGCGCAGGCTGACGGCAAAAAGGTCATGGCGTTTTTTCCGGGCTGGGACCCGCGAAACTGGCAGATCAGGCATTTGTTCATTGCGCTGGCGACGCTTTCTCCGCCACCAGAGAGCCCGACACGCACGACCTACTTTTCGGTATCGCCCTACAAATTTGGTGAGGCCAATGCGAAGTTTCGGGTGATGCCGGATCCGGACAACTGCCCGGCGTACACGCTTCCGAAGCAAAACCAGGATCTGCCGAATTTCCTGCGCAGTGCGCTGAATCAGCAACTGTCCACGGATCGGGTGCCCGCGTGTTTTGTGTTGCAGATCCAGCGCCAGGACGCCAACCGGTTCATGCCGATCGAAGACACCAGCATCGAATGGCGCGAACAGGACAGTCCATTCCAGACCGTAGCCAAAATCACCCTGCCCCCACAGGACTTCGACACCCCGGTTCTGAACCTGCAATGCGACAACCTGTCGTTCAATCCATGGTTTGGGATCGAGGCCCACCGCCCGATTGGCGGGATCAACCGTCTGCGTAAAGCGGTGTATGAAGCGGTGAGTGATTACCGGCACAGTCGTAACGCCAGCCAGTAACAAACCGCAGAAACGAAAAAAGCGACCCGCAGGTCGCTTTTTTCATGCCCGGACGAGCAAAAAAGCCAATCGCCAGACAGCAAAAAGCCCGCACTGGGCGGGCTTTCTGTGGTGACCTGGCGTTCAGTGTTCCAGGTTACCGAATATGGCGCAGCGGACGGGACTCGAACCCGCGACCCCCGGCGTGACAGGCCGGTATTCTAACCGACTGAACTACCGCTGCGCGAAACGCTTGAAACGAATGGTGGGTGATGACGGGATCGAACCGCCGACATTCTGCTTGTAAGGCAGACGCTCTCCCAGCTGAGCTAATCACCCTTCGCTTCGTTACGGGACGCATTATGCCACAAGTTTTCGTAAAGTGTTGATTTAATTGAAGTTTTTTTCAAATAAATCCGAAAACCGGTGAAACGACACATTCCGCATGTACAACTCGAGGCAGAAAAAAACCCGCCTTGGCGGGTTTTTCCGTGGTGACCTGGCGTTCAGTGTTCCAGGTTACCGAATATGGCGCAGCGGACGGGACTCGAACCCGCGACCCCCGGCGTGACAGGCCGGTATTCTAACCGACTGAACTACCGCTGCGCTAAACACTTGAAACGAATGGTGGGTGATGACGGGATCGAACCGCCGACATTCTGCTTGTAAGGCAGACGCTCTCCCAGCTGAGCTAATCACCCTTCGCTTCGGTGTGGCGCGCATTCTACGGAGCGACCCAACCTCTGGCAAGCACTTTTTTAATTAATTTTCTCAGGCCTTCCAAAGGCTTAGAGAAGGGTTGGCCTATGACCCGGCGAAGACAATAATGCCCCCCTTTGTATAAAGGAGAGACTCACCCCATGTGGTTCAAGAACCTGCTTATCTATCGCCTGACCCAAGACCTGCCTGTCGATGCCGAGGCGCTGGAAACTGCACTGGCCACCAAACTGGCGCGTCCATGTGCAAGCCAGGAGTTGACCACCTACGGTTTCGTCGCGCCGTTCGGCAAGGGCGAAGATGCACCACTGGTGCACGTCAGCGGTGACTTCCTGCTGATCTCCGCCCGTAAGGAAGAACGCATTCTGCCGGGCAGCGTCGTACGCGACGCGGTCAAGGAAAAGGTCGAAGAGATCGAAGCCGAGCAGATGCGCAAGGTCTATAAGAAGGAACGCGATCAGATCAAGGATGAAATCATCCAGGCCTTCCTGCCGCGCGCCTTCATCCGCCGCTCGTCGACCTTCGCCGCCATCGCGCCGAAACAGGGCCTGATCCTGGTCAACTCCGCCAGCCCGAAACGCGCCGAAGACCTGCTCTCCACACTGCGTGAAGTGATCGGCACCCTGCCGGTTCGTCCGCTGACCGTGAAAACTGCGCCGACTGCCGTGATGACCGAATGGGTCACCACCCAGCAAGCCGCTCCGGACTTCTTCGTCCTGGACGAGTGCGAACTGCGCGACACCCACGAAGATGGCGGCATCGTGCGTTGCAAGCGTCAGGACCTGACCAGCGAAGAAATCCAACTGCACCTGAGCACCGGCAAAGTGGTGACTCAACTGTCGCTGGCCTGGCAGGACAAGCTGTCGTTCATGCTCGACGACAAAATGACCGTCAAACGCCTGAAGTTCGAAGATCTGTTGCAGGATCAGGCAGAACAGGACGGCGGCGACGAAGCCCTCGGCCAACTGGACGCCAGCTTCACCCTGATGATGCTGACGTTCGGCGACTTCCTGCCGGCGCTGGTCGAAGCGCTGGGTGGTGAAGAGACGCCACAGGGGATCTAAGCCTCTTAGCAGTCTTTGAGTTATCTTCAAACGCCACCGCTTCGGTGGCGTTTTCACATAATAAGGAACAGGCCATGCGCGCACTGGCTGCACTGAGTCGTTTTGTCGGCAACACCTTCGCTTACTGGGTTCTGATTTTCGCCGTGGTCGCGTTTCTGCAGCCGGCCTGGTTCCTCGGTCTGAAAGGCGCAATCGTGCCGCTGCTTGGGCTGGTGATGTTCGGCATGGGCCTGACCCTCAAACTCGACGATTTCGCCGCCGTCGCCCGCCATCCTTGGCGCGTGGCGCTGGGCGTGCTTGCGCATTTCGTGATCATGCCGGGGATGGCGTGGTTGCTTTGCCAGGTTTTTCACCTGCCGCCGGAAATCGCCGTCGGGGTGATTCTGGTCGGTTGCTGCCCAAGCGGCACGTCATCGAACGTCATGACCTGGCTGGCCCGAGGCGATCTGGCGCTGTCGGTGGCCATCGCCGCCGTCACCACCCTCCTCGCCCCGCTGCTGACACCGGCGCTGATCTGGCTGCTGGCCTCCGCGTGGTTGCCGGTTTCGTTCATGGAATTGTTCTGGTCGATCCTGCAAGTAGTGCTGCTGCCGATCATCCTCGGTGTGGTGGCGCAACGACTTCTCGGTGACAAGGTTCGGCATGCGGTGGAAGTATTGCCGCTGGTGTCAGTGGTCAGCATCGTGATCATCGTCGCCGCCGTGGTTGCCGCCAGTCAGGCGAAAATCGCCGAATCCGGCCTGCTGATCATGGCGGTGGTGATGCTGCACAACAGCTTCGGCTATTTGCTGGGTTACTTCACCGGGCGCCTGTTCGGTTTGCCGCTGGCTCAGCGCAAGTCCCTGGCGCTGGAGGTCGGCATGCAGAACTCCGGGCTCGGCGCTGCGTTGGCCAGTGCGCACTTTTCGCCACTGGCGGCGGTGCCGAGCGCGCTGTTCAGCGTGTGGCACAACATTTCCGGGGCGCTGCTGTCGACCTACTTCCGCCGAATGAGCGAAAAGGAAGACCGTGAAACGTTGGCCCAACAGGCAGCCGACTGAGCCCGGATCAATGCGCGGCGCACAATTTTAGGTAGTATGTGCGCCACGCGGGGACGACCCTGCGGCTCAATCGAGTTTTCAATCTGGGGACGGCCCCGTCAATCGATGGAGGTCTTTCATGTCCTGGATCATTCTGTTTTTCGCCGGCCTGTTCGAAGTCGGCTGGGCCGTCGGCCTCAAATACACCGATGGTTTCAGCCGTCCGCTGCCCACTGTTCTCACCGTCGCGGCCATGGCTGTCAGCCTTGGCCTGCTGGGTCTGGCGATGAAAGAACTGCCGCTGGGCACGGCTTATGCGATCTGGACTGGCGTTGGTGCCGTGGGCACGGTGATTGCCGGGATCATTCTGTTTGGTGAGTCGATGGCATTGATTCGGCTGGCCAGCGTTGCACTGATCATCACCGGATTGATCGGGCTCAAGGTCAGCGCCTGAGCCGTTGCCGCCATCACCGATGCATCGGTGATGGTGGCTTCACAAACAACTATCTGACTGTCCCGCGCAACTCTCCCACCAACGCCTGCAACTCGGCAGGCTGCGCCGCCTCGACCGCCACCGGCGAACCCGCGACCAGCGTTACCCGCGACCACAAACGGTGAAAAAGCCCTTTCTTGGGATCGCGGCTGAAGAAACTCCCCCACAACCCCTGCAACGCCAGCGGAATCACCGGCACCGGTGTCTCTTCGAGAATCCGCGTCAGCCCGCCCTTGAACTCGTTGATCTCGCCATCGGCAGTCAACTTGCCTTCGGGGAAGA
The DNA here is from genome assembly GCF_014863605.1 of Pseudomonas allokribbensis. Taxonomy (NCBI): domain Bacteria; kingdom Pseudomonadati; phylum Pseudomonadota; class Gammaproteobacteria; order Pseudomonadales; family Pseudomonadaceae; genus Pseudomonas; species Pseudomonas allokribbensis. Next base: position 1,881,489 of record NZ_CP062252.1, on the reverse strand, counting down.
TGCAGACAAGCTCACCGTCCTTCAGATACTGGGCTATCCGGGTGAAGGCCTTTTCGTAGATCTGGATGTCTTCCTGGCGTCCGGCGATAGGAATGGTGCCCGCCGTGCGGAAGATAAAGTTCAGTACCGGCAGGTTGTAGATCTTGTAGTACATGACAAAGCGAATCGGCCGACGCACCGCGCCGCCAATCAGCAACGCATCAACGAACGATACGTGGTTGCACACCAGCAACGCCGCGCCCTCATCGGGAATCGCTTCAAGATTGCGATGCTCGACGCGGTACATGGAATGGCTGAGCAGCCAGATCATGAAACGCATGCTGAACTCGGGGACGATCTTGAAGATGTAGGCGTTGACGCCGATGTTGAGCAGCGACACCACCAGAAACAGCTGTGGAATCGACAGTTTGACCACGCTCAGCAACACGATGGAAACGATGGCCGAAATCACCATGAACAGCGCGTTGAGAATGTTGTTGGCCGCAATCACCCGCGCCCGCTCGTTCTCGGCGGTGCGCGACTGGATCAACGCATACAGCGGCACAATGTAGAAACCGCCAAAGATGCCAAGGCCGAGGATGTCGACCAGTACCGCCCAGGCGTGGCCGAAGCCCAGCACTTCAGTCCAGCTATGGCCAACGGCGCTCTCCGGAATACCACCGGAATGCCACCACAGCAACAGCCCGAAAACCGTCAGGCCAAACGAACCGAACGGCACCAGACCGATCTCGACTTTGCGCCCGGAAAGCTTCTCGCAAAGCATGGAACCGAGGGCAATACCGACCGAGAACACCGTGAGAATCAGGGTGACCACGGTTTCATCGCCGTGCATCCATTCCTTGGCGTAGGCCGGGATCTGTGTCAGATAAATCGCCCCGACAAACCAGAACCACGAGTTGCCGACAATCGAGCGCGACACCGCCGGGGTCTGGCCCAACCCGAGTTTCAGCGTGGCCCAGGACTGGCTGAAAATGTTCCAGTTCAGGCGCATTTCCGGAGAAGCGGCCGCCGCCCGGGGAATGCTGCGGCTGGCGAGGTAACCGAGTACGGCGATGCCGACAATTGCGGTCGACACCAGTGGCGCATAGTGCGACGAGGACATGATGACCCCGGCACCAATGGTGCCGGCCAGGATAGCCAGGAACGTGCCCATTTCTACCAGACCGTTGCCGCCGACCAGTTCATCCTCGTGCAAGGCCTGCGGCAGGATCGAGTACTTCACCGGCCCGAACAGCGCCGAGTGCGTGCCCATGGCGAACAGCGCCACCAGCATCAGCGACAGGTGGTCGAACAGGAAGCCGACCGATCCCACCGCCATGATGGCGATTTCTGCGAGTTTGATCAGACGGATCAGCGCATCCTTGGCGAACTTTTCTCCGAACTGTCCGGCCAGCGCCGAAAACAGGAAGAACGGCAGAATAAACAGCAACGCACACAGGTTGACCCAGATCGAACGGTCACCTTCGATGGTCAGCCGATAGAGAATGGCGAGGATCAGCGACTGCTTGAACACGTTGTCGTTGAACGCGCCCAGCGACTGGGTGATGAAGAACGGCAGGAAGCGCCGGGTACGCAGCAGGTTGAACTGTGAGGGGTGACTCATCTTCCGTGTGTCCCTGATGTTGGGTAGCGAGTGGCCTGGATACGCTTATTGGAATGTCGATCCGCGATCCAGGCCACACCTTACCTAAACTTTTCAGGTTATTTCTTCAAACCTGCAATGCACGGTGAAACAAACAGCTCGCCGCGCCATGCGCCTTGCAGCGTGCGCTTGCCGACGATCAGCCACATCACTGCCAGCAACGTCACCAGCACACAACCGGCCACGCTGAAGAATGTCAGGTTCAACGTGCTGCCCAATTTCAGGGTCGCCAGCGAATACACGCCCAACGGGAAGGTAAATCCCCACCAGCCGAGGTTGAACGGGATGCCGTCGCGCAGATAACGCACGGTGATCAGCAGCGCCATCAACATCCACCACAAGCCAAAGCCCCAGAGCGTGATCCCGGCTATCAGGCCCAGGCCCGAAGCGATTTCACCGATGCCCGGCATGCCATTGGCCGCGAAGATCGCCGGCGCATCACCGCCCAGCAGCAGCATGCCCAAGGCACCGGTGCCGATCGGCCCCAGAGCGAGCCAGCTCGAAGCCGCCATGTTTTCGTGGGGCAGTTTGTGCAGGGCCATACGCAACAGCAGGATGGTCAGAATGCTGAACGCCACGGGTAAGGAAAAGGCCCAGAGCACGTAGCTCGTCGCCAGCACCACCAGTTGCGAGTGCGCGTCGGCCAGGTGCGGCGCCAGCAGTCCGCCGCTGGCTGCCGCCACTTCTGCCGCCACCACCGGCAACAGCCAGACAGCGGTCATCTGATCGATGCTGTGTTCCTGGCGGGTGAACATCATGTAGGGAATCAGCACACCGCAGGCCAGCGACATCGCCACGTCCAGCCACCACAGCACTTCGGCGAGGTGAATCACACCGTCGCCCCAGCGCGGCAGGCCGAACAACAGAAAACCGTTGATGATGGTCGCCAGGCCCATGGGAATGGTGCCGAAGAACATCGAAACCGTAGAGTGGCCGAAGATCCGCCGCGCTTCGTCGAAGAACAGAATCCAGCGCGCGGCGTAGGCAGCGGTAAACAGCACGAACAACAGAATGTTGAACATCCACAACCCTTCGGCCACGGCGTGCAGCCCCGGGATGGCGAAAGGCAGTTGTGCCAGCGCCAACGCCAGCACGCCGGTACCCATGGTCGCGGCGAACCAGTTCGGTGTGAATTGACGGATCACTTCACGCGGATGCTGAAGCTGGCTGAAAGGCTTGATGCCGGGTTTGGCACTGTTGGGGCAAGTCATCATGAACTCCTGTCCTCAGGTGAGGTTGAGTCCATGGTAGAACCGAATCGAATATCTATATAACGGGTAATATCTCTAACTGTTATCTGTTTTGTAGATATGTAGTCAGACGCTGCCTTCGGTTTCAATCACCAGAATCCGCGCAGCGCCTTGCGGATGAGCAACATGCTCCGTGCCGATGGACGCGTAGAAGATGTCACCGACATCGAGCTGCACCTGCTTTTCCTCGCCTTCTTCGCGGTAGTGCATGAGCACCTGACCGTCGAGCACCACGAACACTTCCTCGCCATCGTTGACGTGCCATTTGTACGGCTGATCAGTCCAGTGCAATCGCGTGGTGATGCCGTTCATGTTGGCGATGTCGAGCGCGCCCCAGGCACGCTCGGCAGTGAAGGTCTTGCTGCGGATAATCTTCATGAGTCGATCCGTGAGAAGAATGGGCTGGCCAAGGCTAACCGAATCCGCCGGCTTATGGCGCGCTACAGGTCTTGGCCGCTTGTGGACGGAAACTCATCAGCAGCGCGCCGACCGCCAGCACGATCAGCACCGCACCATACACATCGGTGGTGGCCAGCAGGCCCTGGCTGTGGGTGAAGTGCCCGGCCAGCAATGCCGGCAGGCAGAACGCCAAGTAACTCAGCACATAAAATGCCGACATCAACCCCGCCCGTTCATGGGGTAACGCCAGCGGCACCAGACTGCGCACCGCACCGAGAAAACCGGAGCCAAATCCACAACCGGCGACCAGCGTGCCGAAAAAGAACAGTGACAGACTGGCGCTGTGCACCCCCAACAGAATCAGCACGATGCCGGCCGGCAACAGGCTTGCGCCGAGTTGCAGCGCCCGGGAGGCTGGACGATTGCGCAAGGTGAAAATCATAAGTGCACCGGTCACGGTCAACGCCGCCACAGTCGCGCCGCCGATCAGATTGGAGGTGGAACCGGTCGCCGTGCGCACCAGTGACGGTGCCAGCGAGGCATAAAAACCGCCGAGCGCCCAGGTCGCGGTGTTCAGCGGCAACACTCGCCACAGCGTCGAGCGCGCCTGAACCGGTACATGCAGGGTCGGCCGCAACGAGGCCCAGGCCCCCGCTTGCGGCGAGACGCTTTCCGGCAAGCGCCAGACATAAATCCCCTGCAACACAAACAGCACGAGCAGCAGCCAATAGGTCAGTTGCAGTGGCGCGGGCGCGAATTCCGCCAGCAAACCGCAACCCATCGCACCGAGCGCCATGCCGAGCAACGGCGCGACGCTGTTGATCAGCGGCCCTTGCTGGCGATCGGTGTCCAGCAGTGTCGCGCTCAACACGGCAGTGGCCATGCCAGTGGCAAACCCTTGCAGCACCCGCGCGACGATCAGCCAGCCCACGCTGTCGGCGTAGACAAACAGCAGCATCGCCAGGGCATTCAGGACCACGGCGGTGAAAATCACCGGTTTGCGGCCCAGGTGATCCGACAGCGAACCGACCGTCAGCAGCGCGGCCAGCAGACTCAGCGCGTAAACGCCGAAAATCAGGGTCAGCAGCGCCGCCGAGAAATGCAGGTGATCCTGGTACAGGTGATACAACGGCGTCGGCGCGGTGGAAGCGGCGAGAAAACTGAGTAAGGTGATCGCCAGAAACCACAGGCTGGAACGGTTGGAAGCAAGGCGGGTCATGGACATACTCCTTAAAAGCTATTTTTTTGCTTTTGCGGAGTGTGCTCCCGACTTGCGCTTAAAGCAAATTCTTTGTGTTAAGGTCTGGCACATGCCTATTAAAGAAAGTAGCCGTCCCGGCGGCCGAAGCGCCCGGGTACAGGAATCGATTCACGGCGCCGTGCGCGCACTCCTCGAAGAGCAGGAGCGCTCCACCGTGACCGTTCCGCAGATTGCCGCGCGGGCCGGGGTCACGCCCTCGACCATTTATCGGCGCTGGGGCGATCTGTCGGCGCTGCTCGCCGACGTCGCCCTCGCCCGCCTGCGCCCTGAAAGCGATCCGCTGGAAACCGGCAGCCTGCGCGGCGATATCCGCGCCTGGGCCGAGCAGTATCTGGACGAAATGAGTTCCGAGCCGGGGCGCAATGTCATGCGCGACGTGCAGGCCAGCGCCACACCGGGATTCTGCATCGCGATCATTGCCGATCAGTTGCAGACCATTGTCGATCGCTTCCCGGATCAGTCGCCACCGAGCGTGGATCACCTGATCAACCTGGTGGTTTCGCCAACGGTGTTCCGCATCCTGTTTGCCGTGGCGCCGCTGGAAGTCGAAGAACTGCACCGACTGATCGACATCGCGCTGCGTCAGGACTGACAGCGCAGAACCGCCCGGTTCTGCGCCTGCGACACCCCGCCACGCCACGACCTTGGTCGACACTGACTAACCGCCGCGCACATGCGAGACTGTCTGGCCGGACGCGAGTCCGGTCGTATTTTGTCGGGAGTGCTCCATGTCGTTGTCCAGCGGGCTGATCGCCGCCGTCGCCCTGGCCTATATGGCCATCATGTTCGCCATCGCCTTCTACGGCGACCGTCGCAGCGCGCCGTTGCCGCCGCGGATGCGTGCCTGGGTGTACAGCCTGTCGCTGGCGGTCTACTGCACCAGCTGGACGTTCTTTGGCGCGGTCGGTCAGGCGGCCGAACAGCTCTGGTCTTTCCTGCCGATTTACCTCGGGCCGATCCTGCTGTTGCTGGGCGCGCCATGGGTCCTGCAAAAAATGGTGATGATCAGCAAGCAGGAGAACATCACCTCCATCGCCGACTTCATCGCCGCCCGGTATGGCAAATCCCAATCGCTGGCGGTGGTGGTCGCGCTGATCTGCCTCGTGGGTGTCCTGCCTTATATAGCCTTGCAACTCAAAGGCATTGTCCTCGGGGTAAACCTGCTGATCGGTGCCGGTGCCGACGCCATGGGCACCCGCGCCCAGGACACGGCGCTGATCGTGTCTCTGGTGCTGGCGCTGTTCACCATCGTTTTCGGCACGCGCAACCTCGACGCCACCGAGCACCACCGGGGCATGGTGCTGGCGATTGCGTTCGAGTCGCTGGTGAAGTTGTTCGCCTTCCTCGCCGTCGGCGCCTTCGTCACTTATGGCCTGTATGACGGCTTCGACGACCTGTTCAATCAGGCAATGCTCGCCCCGCGCCTTGAGGAATACTGGAAAGAAACCATCAACTGGCCGTCGATGGTGGTGCAGACCGGCGTGGCGATGATGGCGATCATCTGCCTGCCCCGGCAGTTCCATGTGACGGTAGTGGAGAACATCGACCCGCAGGACTTGCGTCTGGCCAAATGGGTGTTCCCGGCCTATCTCGCGTTGGCGGCGCTGTTTGTAGTCCCGATCGCCCTGGCCGGTCAGATGATGTTGCCCAGCTCCGTCATCCCGGACTCTTTCGTCATCAGCCTGCCGCTGGCCCAGGCCCACCCGGCGCTGGCGATGCTGGCGTTCATTGGCGGCGCCTCGGCGGCCACCGGCATGGTGATCGTGGCGAGTGTGGCGCTGTCGACCATGGTCTCCAACGACATGCTGTTGCCGTGGCTGTTGCGGCGCAACAATGCCGAGCGGCCGTTCGAAGTGTTCCGTCAGTGGATGCTCTCGGTGCGCCGGGTCAGCATCGTGGTCATTCTGTTGCTGGCTTACGTCAGCTACCGCCTGCTTGGCTCCACCGCGAGCCTGGCGACCATCGGCCAGATTGCCTTCGCCGCCGTGACCCAACTGGCACCGGCCATGCTCGGCGCGCTGTACTGGAAACAGGCCAACCGCCGAGGCGTGTTCGCCGGTCTCGCCGCCGGCACATTCCTGTGGTTCTACACCCTGATCTTGCCGATTGCCGCCCGCAGCCTCGGCTGGTCGCTGGACACGTTCCCCGGCCTGGCCTGGCTGCACAGCAACCCGCTGAACCTGCCGATCACCCCGCTGACCCAAGGCGTGGTGCTGTCGTTGGCGGGTAACTTCACGTTGTTCGCCTGGGTCTCGGTGTTGTCGCGCACCCGGGTGTCGGAACACTGGCAGGCCGGGCGTTTCATCGGTCAGGAAATCAGTGCCCGGCCCAGCGCACGCTCGATGCTGGCGGTGCAGATCGACGACTTACTGCAACTGGCCGCACGGTTTGTCGGCGAAGAGCGTGCGCGCCAGAGCTTCATCCGCTTCGCTTATCGTCAGGGCAAAGGCTTCAACCCGAACCAGAACGCCGACGGTGAATGGATCGCCCACACCGAACGTTTGCTGGCCGGTGTCCTTGGCGCGTCTTCGACACGGGCTGTAGTAAAAGCCGCCATCGAAGGTCGGGAAATGCAGCTGGAGGACGTCGTCCGGATCGCCGACGAAGCCTCGGAAGTGTTGCAGTTCAACCGCGCGCTGCTGCAAGGCGCCATCGAGAACATCACGCAGGGCATCAGCGTGGTCGACCAGTCGCTGAAACTGGTGGCCTGGAACCGGCGCTATCTGGAGCTGTTCAACTACCCGGACGGTTTGATCAGCGTCGGCCGGCCGATTGCCGACATCATTCGCTACAACGCCGAGCGCGGCTTGTGTGGTCCCGGCGAAGCGGAGGTCCACGTCGCCCGCCGCCTGCACTGGATGCGTCAGGGCCGCGCCCACACGTCTGAACGACTGTTCCCCAACGGCCGGGTGATCGAGCTGATCGGCAACCCGATGCCCGGTGGCGGTTTCGTCATGAGCTTCACCGACATCACCGCGTTCCGTGAAGCCGAGCAGGCGCTGACCGAGGCCAACGAAGGGCTGGAACAACGGGTCAGTGAACGCACTCAGGAACTGTCGCAACTCAACGTCGCGCTGACAGAGGCCAAGGGCAACGCAGAAGCGGCCAACCAGTCGAAAACCCGCTTTCTGGCAGCGGTCAGCCACGACTTGATGCAGCCATTGAACGCCGCGCGGCTGTTCTCCGCCGCCCTCTCCCATCAGGACGACGGCTTGAGCGGCGAAGCGCAGAAACTGGTGCAGCACCTGGACAGTTCGCTGCGTTCGGCCGAAGACCTGATCAGCGACTTGCTGGACATTTCCCGCCTGGAAAACGGCAAGATCAACCCGGATCGCAAGCCGTTCGCGGTCAATGAGCTGTTCGATATTCTCGGCGCGGAGTTCAAGGCGCTGGCGCAGGAACAGGGCCTGAATTTCCGGGTGCGCGGCAGTCATTTGCGCATCGACAGCGACATCAAGTTGCTACGGCGGATCCTGCAAAACTTCCTCACCAATGCCTTCCGCTATGCAAAAGGCCCGGTGTTGCTGGGCGTGCGCCGGCGACAGGGCGAGATTTGCCTGGAGGTCTGGGATCGCGGACCGGGGATTCCGGAAGACAAGCAACAAGTGATTTTCGAGGAATTCAAACGCCTCGACAGCCACCAGACCCGCGCCGAGAAAGGCCTGGGCCTGGGCCTGGCGATTGCCGACGGCTTGTGCCGGGTGCTCGGGCACACCTTGCGCGTGCGTTCATGGCCGGGGCGCGGCAGCGTGTTCAGTGTGCGGGTGCCGCTGGCCCGCACGCAGACTGCCCAGCCGAGCGCTGCGGTCGAACTCAACGGCAAGTTGCACAGCGGCGCGCAGGTGCTGTGCATCGACAACGAAGACAGCATTCTGATCGGCATGAACAGCCTGCTCACGCGCTGGGGTTGTCAGGTGTGGACGGCGCGCAACCGCGAGGAATGCGCGGCCCTGCTCAACGATGGGGTGCGGCCGCAACTGGCGCTGGTGGATTTCCACCTCGACCACGGTGAGACCGGCACCGATCTGATGGCCTGGTTGCGTACGAGCCTGGGCGAACCGGTGCCCGGCGTGGTGATCAGCGCCGACGGACATCCGGAAACCGTGGCACAGGTGCACGCGGCGGGGCTGGATTACCTGGCCAAACCGGTGAAACCGGCGGCGTTACGGGCGTTGTTGAGTCGCTATTTGCCTCTCTAAAAGCGCCGCTCTGACAACGCCGCTTATTCAGGCAGCTCGACCAAGCCGTCGGCATCGGTCATTGCGCGTTCCAGCAGATCTGCCGGCAGGCTCTTGCTGGCCCGTGCGCCGAGCAGTTTGAGCTGCTCGCTGCGGCTGACAAGGTTGCCGCGCCCTTCTGTCAGCTTGTTTCGCGCTGCGCTGTAGGCTTTGTCCAGCTGTTGCAGACGATTACCGACTTCGTCCAGATCCTGAATGAACAACACGAACTTGTCGTACAGCCATCCGGCACGCTCGGCGATTTCCCGGGCGTTCTGGCTCTGGCGCTCCTGCTTCCACAGGCTGTCGATGACCCGCAGGGTGGCGAGCAGCGTGGTCGGGCTGACGATCACGATGTTGCGGTCGAAGGCTTCCTGGAACAGCGTCGGCTCGGCTTGCAACGCCGCAGAAAACGCCGCTTCGATGGGCACGAACAGCAAGACGAAATCGAGGCTGTGCAGCCCTTCCAGACGCTTGTAGTCCTTGCCGGCCAGGCCTTTGACGTGGCTGCGCAGCGACAGCACGTGCTGCTTCATGGCGATCTGGCCAATCGCATCGTCATCGGCCGCCACGTATTGCTGGTACGCCGTGAGGCTGACCTTGGAGTCGACCACCACTTGTTTATCGCCCGGCAGGTAAATGATCACGTCCGGCTGAAAGCGCTCGCCGTCCGGGCCCTTGAGGTTGACCTGGGTCTGGTACTCGCGGCCCTTCTCCAGCCCGGCATGTTCCAGGACCCGCTCCAGAATCAGCTCGCCCCAGTTGCCCTGGGTTTTCTGGCCTTTCAGGGCGCGGGTCAGGTTGGTCGCTTCATCGCTCAAGCGCAGGTTCAGTTGCTGCAGGCGCTCAAGCTCCTTGGCCAGCGAGAAGCGCTCGCGGGCTTCGGCCTGATAGCTTTCCTCGACACGCTTTTCGAAGGACTGGATGCGCTCTTTCAACGGGTCGAGCAACTGCCCGAGACGCTGCTGACTGGTTTCGGCGAAACGCTGTTCACGTTCATCAAAGATCTTGCCGGCCAGTTCGGCGAACTGGGCGCGCAACTCGTCACGGGAACCTTGCAGGTCATCGAGACGCTGCTGATGGCTTTCCTGCTGCTCACGCAACTCGGCACTCAGTGAAGCCGCCTGAGCGTCCAGGCGCCGCAGCTCGGCTTCCTTGTTGGCGCGCTCGAGGTTCCAGGCATGAGCGGCGTCACGGGCGTCGTCGCGCTCGATCTGCAACAGTTCGACTTCCCGGCGCACGGCCGCAAGATCCGCTTGTTTGGAGGCATTGGCCTGGCCGAGGTCGGCGACTTCGTCGCGACTGGCTTCGAGCTGGGCGTTGAGGCCGTCCTGGGCCATTTGTGCCATGGCCAGTCGTTCTTCGAGCAACGCGACTTCGGACTCGCCATGACTGGCCCGGCGCTGCAGTTGCCAGGCCAGCGCCAGCAGCGGCACGGCCGCGCCCGCCAACCCGAGCAAGATGCTGGTCAAGTCCATCGCCATAGTCATTCCCGCCGATCCGATAAAGTCTGAAGGTTAACCAAGGCGTCAGGTCTTGGACAGCTCAGTCTTCGATCAGGCCGAGTTCCTGTTGCGCACGTCGATCACCCGCACGGGCAGCCTGACGCAGCAGGTCCTGGCCGATACGACGATCCCGGGCATTGCCGCACTCACGGCACATCAACTGGCCAAGGCGACTTTGTGCAGCAACCACGCCTTCCCGGGCCGGTTGCTTGAGCAGGCGGCCGGCGAGGTGCTTGGCGTTCTGGCTGTCGCCCAGGCGCGGGCTGTCCAGCAGCCATTCGGCCACGCGCACGGAAAATCGCTTGGGAGCGGTAACACGAGAGGGTTGGGAGGTAACAGAATCTGGAGCTGAGCGAAACTTCATAAAGCACTGTGGGACAGATCGGAGGGCGCGCCACTCTACTCTTTTTTTCGCACAGGTAAAGTCGAAAAAAACCCGGCACGCCCGTGCTAGAGCAAGCGCTCGGGACAATCCACAGAAGCTGTGGATAACTCAGTGGACAACCGTCCCTGACTCGCCGCAAAGCCTTGTGGAATGGGGCCCGCAGTCAAACTGACGATTTTTTCACCAGTAAAAAAAAGCGATGTTTTTCATTGACTTAAACTTTCGTTACAGGCAGCCACCGGGGTCAGGATCGATGTGACAGCGTCGTTACCGTCCGCGCAACTAATGTGCACAAGTACCTGTTACGCGGTTATATCGGTGCGCTTTTTCGGGTCGTTTTGGCAGCCGGGTTGGGGATAAGCCCTTGCGCTTCGCGGGTTCGGCTTGCCCTCTGCGACGACCGACGGTCGGAATGTGAGCCAAATCGGGGCGGGGCCGGGGCTTGAGGCACCGTCTGTTGGTTCTTTTTAAAAATCAGGTTTGCCTTCCTCGAAGTGTTCCGTTAGTATCCGCGGCGTTAGTACCAAGCTGAAAGTCAATTCCGGTCGAACAAACCCCACGGTCAGCCTTCTCCCCGAGAAGCCTCCTCCGACAAAGCGGGACCGACCCCTCGATGGTTTCCAGGTAAATCTTGCGACGACACAGCCTTTGAATCGAATGCAAAGGGTGTTGCGAAGACCACTTACTCTGACCGAACCAACCTGCAAATTGATCAGGATCTTCACCCCGGGCCCAGAACCTTTGCCCTCGATGTGTTGCCTGCCCTCCTAAGTACCTACCTGCCAGCCCAAGCGCGCCAACTTATCAGCGCTTCAAACTGGCTGCTTTGTTCCAGTCGGGTTCTTCGTTCGACCAATGGTGGTCGACGTTACTGGAACGTTTTAACGTTGCACGGTTCTTATCCGTGTCATTTGTAGGAACACCTAATAACTATGTCTACTCAAATCCAGACTCAGGATGCCATTCGCACCCTAACCAACGCTTTTGCTCCAATGAACTGCCTGATCATGGCTGCTCGCAAAGGCTGCTTCAGCTTCACCGTGGTCAATGAACACGGGATCGCCCGCCACAGCGAGCGTCTGTACCCCGATCAGTACTCCAGCGCCGAACCGCTGCAGGCCGTGATTGATCGCACCCGTCAGGCATTGATCGCCTGAGAGGCCGAAATGGCTGCAAAAGCAAAAGCCCCGCCTGAAACGCGGGGCTTTTTATTGCCCGATGTTTCTCTTTTTGCCGCTCACGGTTAAGCACCAACCGATATAACGGTTATAACTGCTCGCCGGAAATATTTTAAAAACAGGCCTTTACGTCGCGAATATGACACTACACTTCAACTCAAGCGGCGTGATCCGCTTCCGGCGGGCCTGAGTCGATTCACAGCTGCCAAGCTCCCCTTCAGGTCTCGCCGCCCAATAACAAGATCCGAGGGTTTTATGGGTATCGCTGCCAGCGAACTGTGCCGCTATGTGATCCGTCCAACGCTGATTTATCTGGGACGTCACTGCGCCACCGCCGAATCCCTGCTGCTGGGCATCGCCGCCAGCCAGTCCGCCCTCGGTTCCGCCCTGCATGACCGCCGCGGCCACGGCCTGTACCGGATTGCCGAGCATCGCCACCAGGCGCTCTGGGATCATTATCTGGCGCTCGATCCGGAGCGCGCCAGCCTGGTTCGCGGCCTCGCCAGCCAGCATGCCTTTCTCAGCGGCCCGCACCTCGAACTCACCGTCAACCTGCGTTACGCCACCGCCATCGCCTGGCTGCTGGTCGAAGAACAGAATCCCACCCTCCCCGACCCGGACGACCTGCTGGGAATGGCGCGTATCTGGCGTCAGACCTTTCAGCCCCAGGGTCGTCTGCGTGACTTCACCTGTGCATGGCAGACCTGTGTTTCACCGCTGAATCAGGTCGCGTGCTGACTCGCCAGTTTCGCAAGATCGTCCAACGGGTCGCGAATCTGGTCGGATTGTCCTACAAAACCGCTCTAACTCAAGCCATACGGACTATAGCGCTGGGACGAAAATGTTGGTAATTTTCGCCCCGGTGATCACCAGGAGTTCTAATAATGAAAAAAGTAATGCTCAAAACCACCCTTAGCCTTGCCGTTTCCTTGGCATCCACCCAGATTTTCGCAGCTGGCTTTGCCATCAACGAACACAGCATCAGCGGGATGGGGACTGGGTACGCCGGGCGATCTTCTTCTGCCGACGACGCAAGCACTGTTTATGGCAACCCTGCCGGCATGTCGCGCATCACGCGCGAACAAGTCACCGGTGGTGTTGCATTCCTCGACGCCAAGACCGATATCAGCGATGGTCGCTCCAGCCCTAACGGCGGCAGCAACAAAGGCGACATGGTGCCCTTTACCTCCGTACCTATGGGCTACTACGTCAAGCCGATCGACGAGCATTGGGCATTCGGCCTGGGTGTCTACGTACCTTTCGGCCTGATTACCGACTATGAAAAAGGCTTTGCCGGCCGTTACTTCGGCAGCAAGTCCGAAGTACAAGTCATCACCTTCCAGCCGACTGTCAGCTACAAGTTCAACGACGTCGTGTCGATCGGCTTCGGTCCGACCATCAACCGTATCGACGGCACCCTGGAATCCAACCTGTCGATCACTCAGGCCCTGCCGGACGGCAAGGTCAAGATCAAGGGTGACGACACTGCACTGGGCTACAACATCGGTGTGCTGGTACAAGCGACCGACACCACTCGCCTGGGTCTGACTTACCACTCGAAAGTCGACTACAAGCTCGAAGGCAACACCAAGGTCAACTACGGCGCTCTGGCCCTGGCCGGCCTCAGCTCCAGCCAGAAGTACGACGCTTCGCTGAAGATCACCACACCTGAATCCGTGGACTTCTCGGTCACTCAGGCGATCAACGATCGCTGGAACGTCTACGCCGGTACTACCTGGACCCGTTGGAGCCAGCTGGAAAAAATCACCGTCAAGAACTCCGGCGTTCAACCTGCACTGGCTGGCCAGTTCGGCGAGATCACCGAAGAACAGAACTGGCATGACACCTGGGCATACGCCATCGGTACGTCCTACCAGTTGAACAAGGAATGGGTACTGCGCACCGGTCTGACCTTCGACCAGTCGCCGACCAACAACGTCGACCGTTCGCCACGCATCCCTACCGGCGACCGCACGATCTTCAGCATCGGTGCCGGCTGGAGCCCGACCGAAGACCTGACCATCGACGTCGCTTACTCGTACCTGCAGGAAGAGAAAGTCAGCATCCGCAACGAGAACGATCGCGGTCAGACCTACGATTCCAAGTATGAAAACTCGGCAAACGGTTTCGGTGTTGGCGCAACCTACCGCTTCTGATGCTGTATGGCGAGGCTAACCCCTCGCCCACTAAAAAGCCCCGCTCTCTCGACAGAGGCGGGGCTTTTTAATGGGCGTCAATCAGGGTTTCAGGGGCTTCGACGCGATGGCTTTCTCGATGGCCGCCAAAAACTCCGGATCGTCAGGCTTGGTCAGGCTGGAGAAATTGGCAATCACCTTGCCCTGGCGATCAACCACGTATTTGTAGAAGTTCCACTTCGGCGCGCTGCTTTGCGCGGCCAGTACCTGGAACAGGTGGGTGGCACCGTCACCGCGGACCTTCTGTGGCTCGGTCATGGTGAAGGTCACGCCGTAGTTGGCGTAGCAGACCTTGGCGGTCTCGGCGCTGTCCTTGGACTCCTGCTTGAAGTCATTGGACGGTACGCCAAGCATCTCCAACCCTTGCGCCTTGTAGCGCTGATTGAGCGCTTCGAGGCCTTCGAACTGCGGGGCGAAACCACAGAAGCTGGCAGTGTTGATCACCACCAGCGGTTTGTCAGCGTAGTGCTGGCACAGGTCGATGGACTCCTTGGCCCGCAACTTGGGCAGCGAGCCTTGCAGCAGCTCCGGACAGTCCGCGGCCTGGGTCAGTCCGGTCAACGCCATCAGCAACGCGGGAACAGTACACCAGCGCTTGAGCATGTCGGGCTTCCTTGATGCATTCGTCAGAACCCGACGTTACTCGCCCTCAAAGCCTACAAGCAAGCGCCCATGCCCAACTGCATCAGCGCCAGGCCGCCCTGGTGCCAGCCCCACCACACCAGCGCCAGCAACGCGGCACCGACTGCGATGGCCAGCATTCGAGGCCAGTAGCCGTTCATGCAGCGCTCGCGTGGGTTTGCAGACGCTCGACCGGGCGCTCGCGCACTGGCCAGTTCAGCGCAGCCGCCAACAGGCTCAAGAGAATCGCCACTTGCCAGATCAAGTCATAACTCCCGGTACGGTCATACACCACCCCGCCCAGCCAGCCGCCGAGGAACGAGCCGAGCTGATGGAACAGGAACACGATCCCACCGAGCATGGACAGGTTTCGCACGCCAAACAAGGTCGCCACCGTACCGTTGGTCAACGGCACGGTCGACAACCACAGGAAACCCATGGCCATGCCGAACAGATACGCCGTGGTCGTCGTCACCGGTAGCCACAGGAACAGCCCGATCACCACCGCTCGCAACAGGTACAAACCGGTCAGCAGACGCGGCTTGGACATGCGCCCGCCCAGCCAGCCGGCGGTGTAGGTGCCGAAGATGTTGAACAACCCGATCAACGCCAGCACGGTAGTGCCGACGGTAGCCGGCAGATGCTGATCGACCAGATACGCCGGCAGGTGCACACCAATGAACACCACTTGGAAACCGCAGACGAAGAAACCGAACGCCAGCAGCCAGAACCCGGAGTGCGAGCAGGCCTCGCGCAAGGCTTCAGACAGGGTTTGCTCATGCCCGAGCACCGGCAGCGGCTTGTCCTTGAGCATGCTCACCAGCGGCACGATCAGCGCCACCAGCAAACCCAGCACCAGCAACGCGGCAGACCAGCCCAGCCAGCCGATCAGCCCGAGGGTGCCTGGCAACATGGCGAACTGGCCAAAGGAGCCGGCGGCGCTGGCAATGCCCATGCCCATGCTGCGCTTCTCCGGCGGCACGGCGCGGCCAACCACGCCGAGGATCACCGAGAACGACGTGCCGGACAGGCCGATACCGATCAGCAAACCGGCGCTCAGGGACAGGCCCAACGCTGTTTCCGACAGGCCCATGAACACCAGCCCCAAGGCGTAGAGCACGCCACCGATCAGCACCACTTTCGCTGCGCCAAAACGGTCAGCCAGTGCGCCAGTGAACGGTTGCGCCAGACCCCAGATCAGGTTCTGCAAGGCAATGGCGAAGGCGAACACTTCACGCCCCCAGCCGAACTGGGCGCTCATCGGCGACAGGAACAGCCCGAAGCCGTGCCGCACGCCCAATGACAACGCCAGAATCAGCGCACTCCCCAGCAACACCCAACCGCACGTACGCCACATCGAACTCATTGTTATTCTCCAGTCGCGGGTATATACCCGCTTAGATTCGGAAAAAACCGGCCCTCAGGCCAGTTCATCCAATAGCCGCAGCAAGGTTTCACGCTTCTCGGCACCCAGTCGGTCGATCAACCGCTGTTGCGCCGCTTCCCAGGCCGGCAGGGCCGCTGCCAGACGTTGTGCGCCAGTTTCGGTGAGCCGGACGATGCGGTTGCGCATGTCTTCGCCTTCGGCCAGCGCCACGAGACCTTCGCCTTCCAGCACCCGCAGATTGCGTCCGAGGGTGCTGCGATCCAGACCCATGGCCTCGGCCAGTTCGGAAATGCTCGGTTGATCCAGACGCTGCAGGTTGCACAGCAGAGAATACTGGGCAACGTTGATCCCGAAGCCGTCGAGAGCGCCGTCGTAATGCCTGCTGACGCCACGCGCGGCGCGACGCAGGTTGGTGCACAAACACTGAGAAGGAAGCATGATGCGTGTATATACCCGCGACTGTGTTAAATCAAGTTACAGATCAAAGTTACTTATCAAAACAAGGCCAGCCCGACCAGCACTGACATCTCCAGCAATTCCAGCAGTGCGCCGGCCGTATCGCCCGTGGTTCCGCCCAGTCGCCGCACCATCAAATGCCGCAGCCAGATGAACACGACGACCGAAAGCAGCAGCGCCACGACAGCATTGAACCCGGCAATCAACACGCACGCCGCCGCACTCATCGCCAGCACCTGCCAACCCGCTTTGCGCGGCAGATGATCGGCCAGCGCCTGCCCCAACCCGCCAGCCCGCACATAGGTTGTGGTGAGGAACAGTCCGAGCAGTGCCGCCCGCCCAAGTAGCGGCACAATGATCAACGCCAGGCCTTGTTTTTGCTCGATCAACGCCAGTAGCGCGGCGTACTTGAGCAGCAACACCAGCACCAGCGTCACCACCGCGATCGGCCCGCTGCGCGGATCCTTCATGATCGTCAGCGTACGCTCGCGATCACCGAAACCGCCGAGCCACGCATCGGCGCTGTCCGCCAATCCATCAAGGTGCAACGCGCCGCTGAGCAGCACCCACACCGTCAGCAACAACGCGGCATGCAGCAGCAACGGCGCGCCAGCCAACGCAACGTTCAGCGCCCAGAGAATTACGCCGAACAGCAATCCCACCAGCGGATAAAACAGCAGCGAGCGGCCGAGTTCTTCAGGCGCTGGCATGCCCGGCAGACGAATCGGCAGGCTGCTGAGAAATTGCAGGGCGATCCACAGGGGCAGCATGTCAGCGTACTTCCTTGAGCGAACCATCAGCCTCAACGATCAGCGAAAACAACGCGCCATGACCGACTTCGACATTGAGCAACTGCTCACGGGGCAACCCACGGGCACGAGCCAGCAACAGACGCATGACGCCGCCATGACTGACCAGCAACACCCGCTCTCCCGCATGCGCCGCGTGCAAGCGCATGACCGCCGCCAGCACTCGCGCGGAGAAATCGCTGACCGGCTCCCCCTGCGGCGGGGTAAACCCATACGGATCTGCCCAGAACAGCCCAAGCGCTTCGGCATCGGTTTCCATCAACGCCGCTGCGCTCTGCCCTTCCCAGGCACCGAAATGCAGCTCTTGCAGATCCTTGTCCAGAGATACCGACAGATCCCGTTGCGCACCCAACTCTTCAGCGAATCGCGCGCAACGCTGCAACGGCGAACTGACCAGCCGATCCCACGGCCCCTGCCCGATCACCGCCTCGCGCATCTGTGCCCAGCCCTTTTCGGTCAGTGCATCGTCGAGACTGCCGCGCAGGCCGCCGCCGAGTTCGGTTTCACCGTGGCGCAGCAGGTCCAGATGCAAGGTCATGCCGGGCGATCCGCTACCGCGGCTTCGGCGAAGGTCGCCATCTGGCCGTGCAGATCGCAGGCCAGACGCAGCAACGGCACCGCCAGCGCCGCGCCACTGCCCTCGCCCAGACGCAGGCCCAATTCGAGCAGCGGTTCGGCACTGAGGGTTTCCAGCACATGACGATGACCCGGTTCGGCACCGCGATGCCCGAACAGCAGCCATTCACGGCAGGCCGGATTCAGCCGCACCGCCACCAACGCCGCAACCGTGCAGATGAAACCGTCCACCAGCACCGCGACACCTTCCTGAGCACAAGCGAGATACGCGCCCACCAGCGCCGCAATCTCGAAGCCACCGAGATTGAACAGGGTCTGCAACGCATCACCGCGCTGCGCCGCGTGCAGCGCCAGTGCCCGCTCGATCACCTGCGCCTTGTGGCTGACGCCGTCGGCATTCAGCCCGGTGCCGGGACCGGTCAGATGAACCACCGGGCAATCGAGCAGCGCACAGGCCAGCGCACTGGCAGCCGTGGTGTTGCCGATGCCCATTTCGCCACCGATGAACAGTTGCGCACCCGCCGCCTTCGCGCGCAGCACGCTGTCGCGGCCGGCTTGCAGGGCCAACTCGCCCTGAGCCGAAGTCATCGCCGGGCACTTGGCGAAATTCGCCGTGCCCGGGCCGATGTTCAGATGACGCACGCCCGGAAGATTCAGCGACGGGGTAACGGTGCCCAGATCCACCACTTCCAGCTGCGCGCCGAGTTGTCGCGCCAGCACGCTGATCGCCGCGCCGCCGCTGACGAAGTTCAGCAGCATCTGCCCGGTGACTTCCTGCGGGAACGCGGAAACCCCTTCGGCCACAACGCCGTGGTCACCGGCAAAAATCGCGATCCAGACCTGATCGAGGCGCGGTTTGATCTGGCCCTGCAATCCGGCCAGTTGCACCGCCACCGATTCGAGCTGCCCGAGGGAGCCGGCGGGTTTGGTCAATTGCTGCTGACGCGCCGCCGCGTTTTCAACGGCGTCCGTATCCACCGGTTTGCACGGGTTCAGCCACCAGGCTTGGGTCATAACGCAGGTCCTTTCAGAGTCAGGGGCAGGCCGGCAACCGTCAGGACGACTCGCTGACAACGCTCGGCCAGAGCTTGATGCAGCCAACCGGCTTCATCGACGTAGCGGCGAGTCAATTCGCCCAGCGGCACGACACCCATTCCGGTCTCGTTGCTGACAAAAATGATTTCACCCGGCAGCGACGCCAGGCATTCGAGCAGGGCTTCGCGTTCGGCAGCGAGGCGTTCGGCGTCTTCGAGCATCAGCAGATTGGTCAGCCACAGGGTCAGGCAATCCACCAGCAGGCAACGTTCGGCACTGGCGGTTTCGCGCAGGACCCGGGCCAGCTCCAGCGGCTCTTCGATCAACGCCCATTCGGCGGGACGACGGGCGCGGTGATGAGCGACGCGTTCATTCATCTCGCCATCCAGCGGCTGACTGGTGGCGATGTACGTCACGGCCAGCGCGCTGTCAGTGGCGAGTTTTTCAGCCAGGCGACTTTTGCCGGAGCGGGCGCCGCCGAGGATCAGTTGGAGCATGGGGACATTCCACAGAGTTCACGTAACAGCCCGGTATCCAGATGCTTCTCCACCAGATCCGCCAACCGCTCGATGTCGCGTTCGCGCAGGCCGTGGTAATCCACCTCCTGCACATCGTTCAGACCGGCCCAGCGCAACAGCGCCGCACTGGCCGCCGGCGATTCGAACAGGCCATGCAGGTAGGTGCCGAAAATCTGCCCGTCGAGACTTTGCGCGCCGTCGCAGCGGCCGTCGTCCAGATGCACAGCGGCGTTTTCCAGCGCAGCTCCCGTGGTCACGCCGGCATGAATTTCATAACCGCTAACCTCGGCATCTTCCAGCGCCAGACGCCCGCGCACATTGCGCAATTGCTTCTCGGCTTCGAGCTGCGTTTCAAACGCCAGCAGCCCCAGACCGGCACTGGAACCCGGCGCGCCTTCAAGGCCCAGCGGATCATGGACCTGCTCGCCGAGCATTTGCAGACCGCCGCAGATTCCCAGCAGCTTGCCGCCGTAACGAAGATGTCGGCTGATGGCGGTTTCCCAGCCATTGGCGCGCAGATACGCAAGATCGCTGCGCACGCTTTTCGAGCCCGGCAGGATGATCAGATCGGCCGGCGGAATCGCTTGCCCCGGGCCGATGAATTGCAGATCCACCTGCGGATGCAGCCGCAGCGGATCGAAATCGGTGTGGTTGCTGATGCGCGGCAGCACCGGCACCACCACTTTCAAGACTTGCTCGGCCTTGTCGGTCTGGCGCTGATCGATGCCGTCCTCGGCCTCCAGATGCAGGTCCATCACGTACGGCAGCACGCCCACCACTGGTTTGCCGGTGCGCTGCTCCAGCCAGTCGAGGCCCGGTTGCAGCAAGGCGATATCGCCGCGAAAACGATTGATGATGAAGCCCTTCACCCGCGCCTGTTCACTCGGCGCCAGCAGTTCCAGCGTGCCGACCAGATGGGCAAACACGCCGCCACGGTTGATGTCGGCAATCAGCAACACCGGGCAATCCACCGCTTCGGCGAAGCCCATGTTGGCGATATCGCCGGCACGCAGGTTGATCTCTGCCGGCGAACCCGCGCCCTCGACCATCACCAGCGGATAGGCGGCGCTCAAGCGCTCATGAGAGGCGAGCACGGCCTGCATGGCGATGGCTTTGTAGTCGTGATAGGCGACGGCGTTCATGCTGGTGACCGCGCGACCGTGGATGATGACCTGAGCGCCAGTGTCACTGTTGGGCTTGAGCAGCACGGGATTCATGTCGGTGTGTGGCTCAAGGTGAGCGGCTTGCGCCTGCACCGCTTGCGCCCGACCGATTTCGCCACCGTCGGCAGTCACCGCGCTGTTGAGCGCCATGTTCTGCGGTTTGAACGGCACCACGGCAACGCCCTGACGGGTTGCCCAGCGGCACAGTGCCGTCACCAGCGTGCTTTTGCCGGCGTCGGAGGTGGTGCCCTGCACCATTAATGTGGTCATGCTGGTTGGTTTTCCATAGAGCGGTCCAGGGCGAAGGCTTGCAGAGCTTGCTCAAGACGCGCTTCATCGGCGGCGTTGGCGGGCAGGCCGAAACGCAGACTGCTGTTGTGCGCGAAGAGGCGCAGGAGAATGCCCCGGCGGGCCATGAACTCGTGCAGCGCGGCGGCGTGTTCGGTGATCAACCACTGAAACAGCGCGCAACCACCCTGAGGTTTGAAGCCGTAGCGTTCGAGCAGCGCAGCCAGCCGTTCACTGACCTCGTCACTGCGGATCCGCTGGCGGGTATGACCTTCGGTGTCTTGCAGGCAGGTTTGACCCAACACGCGGGTCGGCCCGCTGACGGCCCAGGGTCCGACCTGCTCGGCCAGCAACCGGAGCAACTTGCGCTCGGCCAGCACGAACCCCAGCCGCACACCGGCCAGGCCGAAAAACTTGCCGAACGAACGCAACACGATCAGTCCGACCTGATGCGCATGCGGAGCCAGGCTCAACTGCGGCGTGTTGTCCATGAACGCTTCGTCGACCACCAGCCAGCCACCGCGCTGGGCCAGCCGCGCATGCCAGTCGAGCAAGCGCGCCGGGGTCAGGCTCAGGCCGGTGGGGTTGTTCGGGTTGACCACCACCAACACATCGAGGCTGTCGAGGAAGAAATCGACTTCCTGCTCCAGCACTTCGCGCACGATGTAACCACTGCGCCGCCAGGCTTCGGCATGCTCGGCATAACACGGCGACAACACGCCGACCTTGCCGGCCCGGCGCAAACGCGGCAGCAACTGAATGGCCATCTGCGAACCGGCCACCGGCAACACTTGCGCGGCACCGTAGTAGTCGCACGCCGCCTGCTCCAGGCCGTCATCGGTTTCCGGCAAGCGCGCCCACGCCCGCAGCGGAATGTCCGGAACCGGAAACGGCCATGGCGCGAGGCCAGTGGACAAGTCGAGCCAGTCTTCTTCAGCGATGCCGTATTCGAGCGCCGCCCTGCGCAGCCGGCCACCGTGCTCAAGCATAGAATTCAGCCCCCACGCAGAGAATCAGCAGCCATAACCATACCCCGCGCTGGACCAATTGCCAGCCGCGATCGATGGAATCGGCGTCGGCTGGCGTGCCTTCGCCCAGTTGCGGACGCTCGTGCAGCTCGCCGTGATAGATCGCCGGCCCGCCCAACTCGACGCCCAGCGCACCCGCACCGGCAGCCATCACCGGGCCTGCGTTCGGGCTGTCCCATTTCGGCGCCTGGGTGCGCCAGCATTTCAGCGCCAGTCGGGTCTTGCCCAGCAGCGCGTAGGTCAACGCCACCAGCCGCGCAGGAATGTAGTTGAGGACGTCGTCGATCTTCGCCGCCGCCCAGCCGAAACGCTCGAAGCGTTCGTTGCGATAGCCCCACATCGCGTCGAGCGTATTGCTCAGACGATAGAGCACCACGCCCGGCGCACCGGCCACGACAAACCAGAACAGTGCGGCGAACACGGCATCGCTGCCGTTCTCCAGTACCGATTCAGTGGCGGCGCGGGCGACAGCGGTGCTGTCCAGTTCACTGGTCTGACGGCTGACCAGATAACCCACGCGTTTGCGCGCTTCTTCCAGATCATCGCTGCGCAGGGCCTTGGCCACCGGCTCGACGTGCTCGCCGAGACTGCGCATGCCGAGGGCGCAATACAGCGCGAGAATCTCGACCACCCAGCCCACATACGGCGCCCAGGACAATGCCGTGGCCAGCAGGGTCAGCGGCAGCACCGCGATCACCCACGCGGTGACGCCATGGCTGCGCCAGCCGCGACCACCGCTATTGAAACGTTGCTCGATGCGCCCGGCGAAATTGCCGAACGCCACCAGCGGATGCCAGCGTTTCGGTTCACCCAGCAGCGCATCCAGCGCGACCGCGGCGACACTCAACAACGCCATACTCATTGACTCACTCCCCAGAAATTTTCATACAGCAGCTCATTGAGCGGACGCGCCTGCGCCCACCCTTCGAGTACCAGCATCGGCGCCGGATAGAATTCCTTGACCGGTCCCAGACACAGAACCGCCAGCGGCTTGGCCCCGGCCGGCAGTTTCAGCAGATCGGCCAGCGCCTGCGGTTCGAACAGCGACACCCAGCCCATGCCCAGGCCTTCGGCGCGCGCCGCCAGCCACAGGTTCTGGATCGCGCAGGACAATGAGGCCATGTCCATTTCCGGCAGCGTGCGGCGGCCAAAAATGTGTCGCTCGCGATCGTCCATCAAGGCTGCGACCAGCACTTCCGCACAGTCGTTGATGCCTTCGACCTTGAGCTTCATGAACTCGTCACTGCGCTCGCCGAGGGCCTCGGCGGTGCGTACGCGTTCTTCTTCAACAAGGTTCTGGATCTGGCCACGCAGCGCGCGGTCGCTGATACGGATGAAGCGCCATGGCTGCATCAGACCGACGCTCGGTGCCTGATGTGCGGCTTCAAGCAATCGGCGCAGCAATTCAGGCTCGACCGTGCCGCCGCTGAAGTGGCGCATGTCGCGGCGTTCGGCGATGGCGCGATAGACCGCTTCGCGCTCGGCTTCAGTGAATGCGTTGTCGGTCATGGCACCAACAGTGCGGCAATCGCCGACGGATTCGACGGGAAGTAAAAGTGCACGTACGAGGCGGTCATCCGCCCTTCCCGATACACCGCTTCGGCACCGCGCCCGCCATTGGGGCTGTGGCCACGGGCAATGGGTGTCAGTTCGGTGGTGGTCAGGGAATGGTGATAGGTGTGACCGCGCAGCAAGCCTTCCGGCAGTTCGACCGATTGCAGAGCCAGCGCCGCCAGACGTTTTTGCATCACCGCATCGCCATTGAGCAAACCGACCAGTCCGGCGCGGGTGCCTTCGACATCGGTCAACGAATCGAGCAAATACAGCATGCCGCCGCACTCGGCTAGCAGCGGTTTGCCGGCGGCGTGATGCGCGCGGATCGCGTCGAGCATGGAGGCGTTCTGCGACAAGGCAACGTGATGCAATTCCGGATAACCGCCGGGCAGGTACAAGCTGTCGGCCTCGGGCAATTGCGTATCGCGGATCGGCGAGAAGAAACTCAGCTCCGCGCCCATCGCCCGCAACAGATCGAGACTGGCGCCATAGGTGAAGGCAAACGCCTCGTCACGGGCGACGGCAATCCGCACGCCTTCGAGCAGTCTTTCGGTCTTGACGATTTCAGGCGCGGCGAATTCGACGGCCGGTGGCAGCGCTACCTCGCAAGTGCTGGCCAGCGCTTCGGCGGCGGCGTCGAGGCGCACATCGAGGTCATTGAGTTCGCTGGCCTGCACCAGACCGAGATGGCGACTTGGCAGTTCTATCCCGGTTTCCCGGGACAACGCGCCGTACCAGCGCAGACCTTCAGTGAGGCTGCCTTCGAGCAACTGCGCATGGCGCACGGTGCCGACGCGGTTGGCCAGCACGCCGGCGAACGGCAGGTCCGGCTGGTAGCGCGCCAGACCCAGCGCCAAGGCGCCGAAGGTCTGGGCCATGGCCGTGCCATCGATCACGCCGAGTACCGGCACGCCGAAATGCCGCGCCAGGTCGGCGCTCGACGGTGTGCCGTCGAACAAGCCCATCACGCCTTCGATCAGGATCAGATCGGCTTCAGCGGCGGCTTCCCACAACAGACGTCGACTTTCCTGCTCGCCGACCATCCACATGTCCAGTTGATAGACCGGCGCACCGCTGGCGCGCTCGAGGATCATCGGGTCGAGAAAATCCGGGCCGCATTTGAATACGCGAACCTTGCGCCCCTGATTGCGGTGCAGACGGGCCAGCGCGGCGGTGACAGTGGTCTTGCCCTGGCCGGAGGCCGGCGCGGCGATCAATACCGCCGGGCAGTGACGTGGTTGATTCAAAGTTCGACGCCTTTCTGCGCTTTGATACCGGCCTGGAAGGCGTGTTTGATCATGCCCATTTCGGTGACGGTGTCGCCCATCTCGATCATTTCCGGCTTGGCAGCGCGGCCGGTGACGATCACATGCTGCATCGGCGGACGGGCCTGCAGATCGCTGAGCACCTGATCCAGATCGAGGTAACCGTGCTTGAGAGCGATGTTCAGCTCATCGAGCACCACCAGACCGATCGACGGATCACGCAGCAGTTCGCGGGACACTTCCCATGCAGCTTCGGCAGCGGCGATGTCGCGCTGGCGATCCTGGGTTTCCCAGGTGAAACCTTCGCCCATCACATGAAAACGTACCTGCTCGGGGAAGCGGCGGAAGAACAGCTCCTCCCCGGTGCTGTTGCGGCCCTTGATGAACTGCACCACGCCGCACTGCATGCCGTGGCCCATGGCGCGGGCGAGCATGCCGAACGCCGAGCTGCTTTTGCCTTTGCCATTGCCGGTCAGCACCAGCACCAGGCCGCATTCGTCTGGCGAATTGGCGATGCGCTCGTCGATCACGGCTTTTTTGCGCTGCATGCGCGCCAGATGGCGCTCGTCGCGTTCGGGGGAATCAGTCATGGGGGAGCTCTCCGTTGAGGCTGGATAACGGCGGGCAGGCACAAGAATAGACGGCAACAAGCCTGGCATCGCCCACCGTGATGCCGCTGGATGGATCAGGCCGGTCTCCGGGCTCATGAGCGGCCTTGGCCTGGCTGCGCGCCTTCCCGCTTTGCAGCAGTGGCATCGGACGCAGCTTTTACTCATTTACCGTTGCGGGGGCAGCGCCGGGATCGTGATGGTTCTTCGCTTGAAGACCATCCTCACCGACTTCCCTGTTTCACTCTGTCGACAGCGGTCACAGAGCACCTGAAACAAGCCGCGAAGGTTAGAGGGTTGGGGGTGGAGCGTCAAATGAAGAGGCCCCCTGAAAGCGAATAACTGCCGTCGATCAATTATCTGAC
This sequence comes from Pseudomonas allokribbensis, assembly GCF_014863605.1. Classification (NCBI taxonomy): domain Bacteria; kingdom Pseudomonadati; phylum Pseudomonadota; class Gammaproteobacteria; order Pseudomonadales; family Pseudomonadaceae; genus Pseudomonas; species Pseudomonas allokribbensis. Next base: position 1,855,784 of record NZ_CP062252.1, on the reverse strand, counting down.
GCCAATCTTGTGCCACACTGTCAGCAGTGATATCAAAGAGCCATGCTTTTTGAATGCAGAGAGCACATCACAATAACAAGGGAGAGCACCATGCAAGGCATGATCATCAGCAATCCGCGGCTGGAATTCCTGCGCCCGGTGCTGGAACGCTGGTTTGACTGTATCGACCGCTACAACGCCGTGCGCGGCGACAACGACACGCCGTACTGGCACGACGAAAAAGCCAACCTCGGCCTGTTGTCCGCCGCCGCGTGGATGGCCGAACTGGTCACCCTGCGCGACACCGCCACCCGCAAGCAGAACGAGGAAGGCGAGCGCAATGCCCGCGCCGACCTGTTCCTGGCCGGCGCCGAAGATCGCGCCTACATCCAGGCGACGCAACGCTGGCCGCGCGTCAACAGCCTGAATCTGACCCAGGCCCTGGCCGATATCACCAGCGACGCCAAGCGCATCAGCTACGCCAGCGATCTCAAGCTCGGCTGCCTGTTCGTCGCCCCACAGAAAGCCCAACACAGCGCCAGCCCCGAAGAACTGCAGGACATGGTCGACGACCTGCAAAAGGAACACACCTGCGCCGTCGCCTGGTATTTCCCCTACGCCTATCGCAAATTGCGCAGCGAGGCCGGCAACTACCACCCCGGCATTGCCGTGCTGTTCAAGGAAGCTCGCGGCTGAGGGGTGGAACCATCGGGCTTGCGCACTTCTCTATGATTAGGAATGCATTCATAGGGAAGATCAGTAATGCGCAAGCCCCAGCTCGTTTTCGTCATCGCACTCGCCGGAGGGCTCACCGCCTGTGGTGAATCCTCCAGCCTGCAAGTCTCGGACGGCACCGGCCCGTCCCCCAAACTGCCCGAACCGAACAAGACCCTGATCCCGACGGTGAACATCGCCCCGGCGATCGGCTGGCCGGCCGGCACGAAACCGACACCAGCGGCAGGCACTCAGGTGGCGGCGTTTGCCGAAAACCTCGATCACCCGCGCTGGCTCTACGTGCTGCCCAATGGCGATGTGTTGGTGGCGGAAACCAATGCCCCGCCGAAACCGGACGATGGCAAAGGCATACGCGGCTGGGTGATGAAAAAAGTCATGGGCCGTGCGGGCGCCGGGGTTCCCAGCCCGAATCGCATTACCCTGCTGCGTGACGCCGATCACGATGGCGTGGCGGAAACGCGCACGGTGTTTCTGCAAAACCTCAACTCACCGTTCGGCATGACGCTGGTCGGCAACGATCTGTATGTTGCCGACACCGACCGTTTGCTGCGCTTTCACTACGAACCCGGCACAACCGAGATCAAGAGCCAGCCGATCAAGGTCGTGGATCTGCCGGGTGGCCCGCTCAACCACCACTGGACCAAGAACGTCATTGCCAGCAAGGACGGCAGCAAGCTGTACGTCACCGTCGGCTCGAACAGTAACGTCGGCGAGAATGGCCTGGATCAGGAAGAAGGTCGGGCGGCAATCTGGGAAGTGGACCGCGCGACCGGCAACCATCGGATTTTCGCCTCGGGCATTCGCAATCCCAACGGTCTGGCCTGGGAACCCAAAAGCGGCGCGCTGTGGACAGCGGTGAACGAACGGGACGAGATCGGCAGCGACCTGGTGCCGGACTACATCACCTCGGTCAAGGACGGCGGGTTTTATGGCTGGCCATTCAGCTATTACGGCCAGCATGTCGATGTCCGCGTCGAACCACAACAGCCAGAGATGGTGGCCAAGGCCATCGCTCCCGACTACGCCGTAGGCCCGCATACCGCCTCACTGGGGCTGACGTTCGCCGAGGGCAACGCGTTGCCAGCACAATTCAAGGAGGGCGCGTTCATCGGCCAGCATGGCTCGTGGAATCGCAAGCCGCACAGTGGCTACAAGGTGATCTTCGTCCCGTTTGCCGCAGGCAAACCGAGCGGAACGCCAGTGGACGTGCTGACCGGCTTCCTCGACAAGGACGAGAACGCTTTGGGGCGCCCGGTCGGCGTGGTGATCGACCAGCAAGGTGGATTGCTGGTGGCGGATGATGTGGGGAACAAGGTGTGGCGAGTTTCGGCGGCTAAATAGCCCGGCCCTGAAACAAAAAAACCTGTAGGAGCCAATGTGCTCCCACAGGTTTTTTATTGCTTCGGATGACTACGGGTTATGCGCCAGATGCTCCGGCTGCAGAACACGCTTGGCACTCAGGTAGGCCTTCTGCCAATACGCTTTCGACAGGCTGTCCAGCTTCACCGTGCCGCCGGTGGCCGGTGCGTGAACGAAGCGCCCTTCCCCGACGTAAATCCCCGCATGGCTGACCTGAGAGCCGCCATTGGTGGCGAAGAAGATCAGGTCGCCGGTCTGCAAACCCTCCTTGCCGACATTCGGCGCCTGCATGACGATCAACTCGCGCGTCGAACGCGGCAGGCTGATACCGGCCGCATCGCGGTAGACAAAACCGATCAGGCCACTGCAATCGAAGCCCGAGTCCGGCGTGTTGCCGCCCCAGCGATAAGGCGTGCCCACCAGCCCGAGCGCACGGAACAGCACGTCTTCGGCAGCGGGAGAAAAAGCCTGGGAGGATCCGAACACAATCGGCGCGCGAACCACAGGGGCTGGCGGCGGAGTGCGACTGGCGCAAGCGCTGAGCAGCGCTGCGAAGAACATCAGGGCGAGGCGGGCCGGCATCGTCATAAGCAGAACATCCTGATCTGGCTGCGGCTTTTACTGCCGATTCGACAGAAAACAAAACCGCCTGCGTTGGGACGCAGGCGGTTTGCCATCAATATAGATCAGGATTCTAGCGGCTACGCGGCAAACTTCAAGTAAGACTTTAACTTCACCTTGTAAAGTTTAAGTCTATTGCCCCTGAAGGACCGCTTGTCGCCACGAGCGTGGCGACCAAGGCGAGATTACTTGCGAGCGGTAACCACGGTTGGAGCGTTCGCCAAAGCGCGCTTGGCTTCGATGAAGGTCTTGCTCCAGTAGCTGTCACCCAGGCTGTCGATGCGGACACCGCCACTGCGACGACTGCTGGAGTGGATGAACTGGTTGTCGCCCAGGTAGATCCCGGCGTGGCTTACACGACCGCGACGACCATTGGTGGCGAAGAACAGCAGGTCGCCCGGCTCGAGGTTGCTGCGCGATACCAGCGGAGCATCCACGTTGATCATTTCGCGGGTGGAGCGCGGCAGGTTCATGCCGGCTTCTTCGCGGAACAGATAGCCGATGAAACCGCTGCAATCGAACCCGGCTTCAGAGGTACCGCCGAAACGGTAACGGGTACCGATCAGGGACATGCCGCGTTCAAGAATACTGTCTGCCAGAACCGGAAGCTGATAAGGCTTCTTGCCGTTGAAAGCGGCGAGTTCTTTCTCGGTGTCCAGCTCTTCCTGATAAATAACGGAAGACTGAGCGGTGGCAGAATTTTTAGCCTGTTGCTGCTCTTGATTAACAGGTGAATGAGCAGCGCAACCGAACAACAGGGTGACGAGTGCGAGAGGCACGAGGGGTGCGAAGCGCTTTAGCATGGGCACGACCGTGGCTGATAGTTGTAAAGAAGCCGAGACTATGCCCGCTATCAGCCTCATTTGCAAATTCAATCGATCTTTTTGTGACTTCTCGGTTTCTCGTTTACATCTAAGCGCTTAAGCCTATTTGAATCGAGACGCGGCCTGCGCAGTGCACAGGAAAGCGGATTTTCTGGCGCCTGAAATATGCCGAAACCCGCTGAAAGCCCCGGTTTTACCAGCCCAGGGTTTCTTTCAGGAAGGGAATGGTCAGCTTGCGCTGAGCCTGCAAAGAGGCCTGATCGAGCTGCTCGAGCAGGTCAAAAAGCGCGCTCATGCTGCGGGTCCCGCGAGTCAAAATAAAATGCCCGACTTCATCGGTCAGATGCAGACCGCGACGGGATGCACGCAATTGCAGGGCACGCAATTTGTCTTCATCGGAGAGAGGACGCATCTGGAAAATCAGCGCCAGGGTCAGGCGCGATTTCAAATCCGCCAGTTTTACCGGCAATTCACGTGGCGAGGTTGAAGCGGCGATCAACAAGCGGCGACCGCTGTCGCGCAGACGGTTGAACAGGTGAAACATCGCCTCTTCCCAGTCGGCCTTGCCGGCGATCACCTGCAAGTCGTCCAGACAGACCAGTTCGTACTGTTCGAGGTTGTCGAGGATTTCGATGCCGCGATCCATCAACTCGGCCAGCGGCAGGTACACCGCCGGCTCGCCCATCTGTTCGAAACGCAGGCACGCGGCCTGCAACAGATGCGTACGCCCTACCCCGTGCTTGCCCCACAGATAGATGAGGCTTTCGGTCCAGCCGGCGTCGGCTTCGCATAGACGCTCGACATAGCCGAGTGCAGCGGCATTGGCGCCTGGGTAGTAGTTGATGAAGGTGGCGTCGTCACGCAGACGCACACCTAGGGGCAGCTGAATCGGTTTCATGCTGACTGAACAGTTCCCAAGGAACCGTTAGTGGCCTCTGTGTAAAGTGTGCGAAGTTTATACCCGTGAAGCGGAGCGCACAATGCGACAGACCCCAAGCAAAATCAAAGGTTTGCGTTAACACGCTGGTTTTATGACAGTTTCTTTGGCGCACGAGTGCCAGCATTGCCTGCATGAGACGGGCCAACCCGGCAATCCACCGGGCGCCCCTCCCTCGCCTTACAGCTTCGGATCATCCACTCCGCTATAAATGTCGGAGTCTTTGTACAAGTCATGGACGTGGCGCACCAACACCATGATCACCGCCGCCACCGGCAACGCCAGCAGCACACCGGTGAAACCGAACAACTCGCCGCCGGCCAGGATCGCAAAGATCACCGCCACCGGATGCAAACCGATTCGATCACCCACCAGCAATGGCGTCAGCACCATGCCCTCCAATGCCTGACCGACCATGAACACCGCCACGATCCCGATCATCGGATACAGATCACCACCGAACTGGAACAGCCCGGCAATCAGCGCCGCGCCGATCCCGATCACAAACCCCATATAAGGCACGATGGCCGCCAGACCGGCGATCAGGCCGATCAACAGGCCCAGCTCCAGACCGACAATCATCAGGCCCGCCGCATAGATCACGCCCAACGCCAGCATCACCAGCAACTGGCCGCGCACGAAAGCGCCAAGCACCTCGTGACACTCGCCGGCCAGAGCCACTACACGCTCTTCGCGGTCACGCGGCAACAGGCTGCGGATCTTGGCCATCATCACGTCCCAGTCGCGCAGCAAGTAGAAACTCACCACCGGGATCAGCACCAGATTCGCCAACCAGCCGATCAGCGCCAGACTTGAGGCCGTGGCCTGACTCAGCACCACACCGACGATGTCGGTGGTCTGGCCCATGTGTTCGGTGATCGCCGCCTTGACCTTGTCGAATTTCCAGAAGCCCTCCGACAGCCCCAGCTTCGACTGCGCCCACGGCAGTGCTGTGTGCTGCAGCCAGTCGAGCATCTGCGGTGCCAGCTCATACAGTCGCAGTAACTGCTTGGCGAGCATCGGCACCAGCACCAGCAGCAACGTGGTGACGATCAGGGTGAACAAGGCAAACACCGCAATCACGCCCCAGGTACGGGACAAGCCAAGTCGCTCAAGACGATCCACCAAAGGGTCGAACAGATAAGCGAGCAACAGCGCCACCAGAAACGGCGTGAGGATCGGATGCAGCAACCAGACAAACGCGCAAAGCAGGAGCACCCCACCGAGCCAGAACCAACGCCGCGTATCGGCCATGTAACACTCCATTGCTTCTATATATGAAAGAAAAACCTACCAGCGAAACCGCAACAACGGCGCCGCAGGTATCGGTGCCGGCGCAACGACAGGCGCACCACCCGGCACTGCGGGTTGCGGAGCCACCGGAGCTGCCTCAGCCGGCATTTCCTGCAATTTCGCCAGCGACAACTGCGCCCGCAACTGATCGGCACTGCCGTTCACCCGATACACAATGCGATCGGCATCGACACTCTGCAGACGCACACCAAAGGGTTCGAGCATCCGCAGCAACGTCGCGTAATGCTCCAGATTCATGCCTTGCACTTCCAGAGTCTGCTGACCCGAAGCGCCCGGCTTGGCGACAAAACGAGGCGCCAGGCGCTCGGCGACCGCCAGCATCACGGCATCGGCAACAGCGGCTTGATCAGCCCCTTGCACGCTGCCCGCTTCCTTTTGATCTCCCAGCCACAAATGCCATTTGGCTTGCCACTGACCGCCTTCTTCGCGGGCATGCACGGCGAGCAAGGCGTCAGCGTTGTAGCGTTCAGACGCTGCATGCAGCGGCGCGGGATCGGTGCCTTCAAGCGTCGGCGCGGTCGCGACCAGTTGCTCGCTCAGATCCGCCAGCGGCAGGCGCAACGGCAACCCTCGGTGCTGGGCGGCACGCCGCAATGGCGCGGCACTGGCCTGACCGTCGCCCACCAGGCTTGAGCCTTCGGCGGAGTCGTTCAGCCACCAGCTCAGGATCGACGGCCGACTCACCCCCCACAGCGCCAGCCCGGCACGGCGCAATGCCTGCTCGGTGGTGGCCGGGTCGAAATCAACTTTCAATACCTCCGGTGGCCCGGCATCGAAGCCGAACTGACTGATGATCTGCTGTGGGTCCTTGCGAATCGGCGCCAGCCCGGGGTTCTGCGGCGCCTTCGGGTCGCCGGTGAGACGCAGCACCAGCGTGTCGAGCGCGGACTGAGTGGCGCGATCACGCTCCTCCGGCGACTGGCCGTTGACCGGTTCGCGCACCTGATAAAGACCTTTGACGTTTTCGGCCTGGCTCGCCAGGCTGACCAGAGACAAGCAACCCACTAACAGCAATTTACACAAACGCATGGAGAATTCCCGTCGACAAGAGCGGCTGGAACAGGCCGCGTGAACCGGATTGAGCAAGCCTGTGACCACTGGCCGTTGCAAAACATTCACACGCTGGCGATAAGTTTTTGCACAGCCCTAACGATAGACGGTTCCTTATACAGGCACCTGTGATGTCACCCGAAGCATCAATTGCAAAATTTTTCGGCCGATATGCCCCTGCCCGTCGGCGTGAGGATGGCCGCTGCCCCTCAAGCCTGATAAAATCGCGCGCCTTCGCAGACCGGCAACAGCCGGGCACATCGATTTCGCGTGAGGCAATCGCCTCTGTCGTTTTCGGCGTTCCCGCTGGACTCGGTCGTTACCCCTGAATCCCCTCCCCTAAAGGCCTGGATCATGAGCAAGCAACCCTCCCTGAGCTACAAGGACGCCGGTGTAGACATCGACGCCGGTGAAGCATTGGTCGAACGCATCAAGAGCGTCGCCAAGCGCACTGCGCGCCCGGAAGTCATGGGCGGCCTGGGCGGTTTCGGCGCCCTCTGCGAAATCCCGGCCGGCTACAAACAGCCAGTACTGGTTTCCGGCACCGACGGCGTCGGCACCAAGCTGCGCCTGGCGCTGAACCTGAACAAGCACGACAGCATCGGCCAGGACCTGGTCGCCATGTGCGTCAACGATCTGGTGGTGTGCGGCGCCGAGCCGCTGTTCTTCCTCGACTACTACGCCACCGGCAAGCTGAACGTTGATGTTGCCGCCACCGTCGTCACCGGTATCGGTGCAGGCTGCGAACTGGCTGGCTGCTCCCTGGTTGGCGGCGAAACCGCTGAAATGCCTGGCATGTACGAAGGCGAAGACTACGACCTGGCCGGCTTCTGCGTCGGCGTCGTGGAAAAAGCGGAAATCATCGACGGCTCGAAAGTCGCTACCGGTGATGCCCTGATCGCCCTGCCATCGTCCGGCCCGCACTCCAACGGCTACTCGCTGATCCGCAAGATCATCGAAGTGTCCGGTGCCGACATCGAAACCGTTCAGCTCGACGGCAAGCCGCTGACCGAACTGCTGATGGCCCCGACCCGCATCTACGTGAAGCCGCTGCTCAAGCTGATCAAGGATACCGGCGCTGTCAAAGCCATGGCCCACATCACCGGTGGCGGCCTGCTGGACAACATCCCGCGCGTTCTGCCAAAAGGCGCTCAGGCGGTGGTTGACGTGGCCAGCTGGACTCGCCCGGCCGTCTTCGACTGGCTGCAAGAGAAAGGCAACGTTGACGAAACCGAGATGCACCGCGTGCTGAACTGCGGCGTGGGCATGGTGATCTGCGTGGCTCAGGAGCACGTTGAAGTTGCCTTGAACACCCTGCGTGACGCTGGCGAGCAGCCTTGGGTCATCGGCCAGATCGCTGCTGCCGCCGAAGGCGCTGCCCAGGTTGATCTGCAGAACCTTAAGGCTCATTAATGTCCGCAACCTGTGATATCGTGGTGCTGCTGTCCGGCACCGGCAGTAACTTGCAGGCTCTGATCGACAGCACGCGGACCGGCGACAGCCCGGTCCGCATCGCTGCGGTGATTTCCAACCGCGCCGACGCTTACGGCCTGCAACGCGCCAGTGACGCGGGTATCGCCACCCGCTCGCTGGATCACAAGGGGTTCGAAGGCCGCGAGGCCTTCGATGCCGCCCTGATCGAACTGATCGACGCCTTCAAGCCCAAACTCGTGGTACTGGCCGGGTTCATGCGCATTCTCAGCGCTGACTTCGTCCGTCATTACCAGGGTCGCCTGCTCAACATCCACCCGTCGCTGCTACCCAAATACAAAGGGTTACACACTCATCAGCGCGCGCTGGAGGCCGGCGACGCCGAACACGGCTGCTCCGTGCACTTCGTCACCGAGGAACTCGATGGCGGACCACTGGTCGTACAGGCAGTAATACCGGTAGAGTTGCACGATTCGCCGCAGAGTCTGGCGCAACGGGTTCACGTTCAGGAACACCTGATCTACCCGATGGCCGTACGCTGGTTTGCCGAAGGACGGCTGACCCTCGGCGAGCAAGGTGCTTTACTGGATGGCCAGTTACTTGGGGCCAGCGGTCACTTGATTCGAAACTAGGAGATTTTATGCGTCGCGCCCTGCTCTTCGCTTGCGCTCTGCTCGCCCTGCCATTCGCCCAGGCGGCAGACCTTCAACCGTTCTCCGCCAGCTACACCGCCGACTGGAAACAGTTGCCCATGAGCGGCACTGCCGAACGCAGCCTGACCAAGGAAGCCAACGGCGTCTGGAAGCTCACCTTCAAGGCTTCGATGATGATCGCCAGCCTGTCCGAAGAAAGCACCCTGACCCTGGACAAGGACACCCTGCTCCCGCAGTCCTACCACTTCGAACGTGGCGGCCTGGGTAAAGCGAAAAAGGCTGACCTGGACTTCGACTGGACCACCAAGATGGTCACCGGCACCGATCGCGGCGACGCGGTAAAAGTCCCGCTGAACCGTGGCATGGTCGACAAGTCCACTTACCAGCTGGCACTGCAGCATGACGTCGCCTCCGGCAAGAAGACCATGAGCTATCAAGTGGTCGACGGCGGTGAAGTCGATACCTATGACTTCCGCGTATTGGGCTCCGAGAAAGTCGAGACCAAGGCCGGCAAGATCGACGCGATCAAGGTCGAGCGCGTGCGCGACCCGACACAAAGCAAGCGCACCACCGTGATGTGGTTCGCCAAGGACTGGGATTACCTGCTGGTCCGCCTGCAACAGGTCGAAACCGACGGCAAGGAGTACAACATCATGCTCCTCGACGGCACGGTCAACGGCAAGCCTGTCAAAGGCAGCTGATTCAACGAAAAGCCCCGCGATTGCGGGGCTTTTTTTCGCCTGTCATTCAGTGATCAAACCGAGAATTTGGCCACCATATTGTTCAGATCCACCGCCAGCCGCGACAATTCCTGGCTCGCGGCGCTGGTCTGATTGGCCCCGGCCGAGGTCTGCATCGCCAGATCGCGGATATTCATTAGATTGCGATCCACCTCCCGCGCCACGGCAGCCTGCTCTTCCGACGCACTGGCGATCACCAGGTTGCGCTCGTTGATCAAGGTGAACGCCGAAGCAATTTCCTCCAGCGCCACCCCGGCAGCTTTCGCCAGATCGAGGGTCGAGCGCGCGCGGACATTGCTCTGCTGCATCGAACTGACCGCCGAATCGGTGCCCTGCTGGATACCGCCGATCATCTGCTCGATTTCCTGGGTCGATTGCTGGGTGCGATGGGCCAACGCCCGGACTTCGTCGGCCACCACCGCGAAACCACGCCCGGCGTCACCGGCGCGGGCCGCTTCGATCGCCGCGTTCAATGCCAGGAGATTGGTCTGCTCGGCAATCGAGCGGATCACCTCCAGCACTTTGCTGATGCTGTAGACCTTCTGCGCCAGATCCTCCACCTGCGTGGCGTTGGCAGTGACATCATCCGCCAGCAACTCGATGGACGACACGGTCTGCTGCACTTGCTCACGACCATGCTGGGCGATGCGGTCCGACTCGCGCGACGCCTCGGAGGTCGCCACGGCGTTGCTGGCGACCTCCTCCACCGCAGCGGTCATCTGATTCACCGCCGTAGCGGCCTGCTCGATCTCCAGGCTCTGTTGATGCAGCCCTCGCGTGGCATCTTCGGTGACGCAGCTCAGCTCTTCCGAGGCCGAGGCCAATTGACTGGAAGACTCCGAGATCTGCCGGATGGTGTCGCGCAGGCTGTGCTGCATGCTCTTGAGCGCGTGCAGCAGCCGCGCCGGCTCATCCTTGCCGATGATGCTGATGTCACCGGTCAGATCGCCGCCGGCCACTACTTCGGCAACCCCCAGCGATTGCGAGAGCGGCACCACGATACTGCGAGTCAGCAACAGCGCGAGGCCAATGGTGATCAGTGCAGTGATGCCGATCATTACCCCGACCCAGACCCGCGAATTGATGAACACCAGCCGCGCAGCCTCTGTGGCGAGGTTGGCATTGTGCTTGTTCAGCTCCACCAGCTCTTTCAGGGTGACCGCGATGTCATCGGCCAACGGACTCATCTGCGCATTGAGAATGCTCGCCGCCTCTTCCACCCGATTCTGGGCCGACAGCGCCATCACTTGGGCCTGAAGCTCCAGATACTTGTGCTCGGCCACCTTGAAGCGGTCGAACAGCGCCCGCTCTTCGGGCAACACGATCAATACGTCGTAGCGCTGCTGGGCTTCGCTCAACACACCGCGCAACTCGTTGAGCTTGGCGACATTCTGATCGAGCGCCTGAGGATCGCGATTGAGCAACAGGCGCATGGTCAGGGCGCGCAGGCGTAGCATGTCCTGACTCATTTCACCCACCGCCATCACGCTCGGCAGCCAGTTGTTGTCGACCTCATCGGACTGAGCGCGCATGTTCGACATTTGCAGCAAGGCGAATGCGCCAAGGCCGAACACCATCAGCGCCAACAGGCCGAAGCCCAGCCCCGCACGGGGGGCAATATTGAGACTACGGATACTCATTGCTCTGGTTCCTTCCAAAAGCGCTGCATCAACCCTGCAGCTGGCTGCTTTAGAAGGTATCGGCCCGGCGAAAATTTGCGTAAGACCAAAACGTGATATCAAAAGGCCTTAATACTTCGAACCCTTGGCATTAACGATTCAGCGTCGATTGGCCGGACTTGAACGCCGTTCGCTGCAAGATCAATGGGAAATTATTGGAAAACCTTGAAACAACCCCGCAGGTGAAACACCGACACAAGTAATCTTCGACTCAACGGCATAACCTGTCGCCCTGCCGCGCACCCGCAAGAAAGTGGAACGCGCCCCTGCGGGAATGCTCTATACCTGCAAGGTCTTATTTGATCGAATGACTTTTCCTACTGCTTGCGAGGTTCACATGACCGTCACCGTCAATACCATCTCCGCCGAAGGTTTCCGTCACACCGTACAGATCGATGAGCACGAACTGTTTGCCGATGTCCCGACAACTGCCGGCGGCGAAGGCTCGGCGCCGGAGCCACACGATTACTTCGACGCCGCCCTCGGCGCCTGCAAGGCCCTGACGCTGAAGCTGTACGCGAAGAAAAAAGACATTCCACTTACCGGCGTCGGTGTCGAGGTCAAACGCGACAACAGTCAGGAGCAGAAAGGCAAATACGCCCTGCACGTCACCCTGACGCTCAAAGGTGTGCTCACCGATACCCAGCGTGAAGAACTGCTACGAGTCGCCGATCGCTGCCCGATTCATAAACTGATGACCACCAGCGAAGTCACCATCGAAACACACGCCCCACAAGGCTTCGACAGCCAGTAATCACCACCACGACACCGGCGGGTTATGCTCCATGCATCACCCGCTCAGCCTGGAATGGACCATGGACACCCAACCCCTGATCATCCGCCCGCGCGCCGAAGACGTCGAAGGCCAGCCGATTCTGCGCCCGCTGCCGTCAGCCAAATGCCGCAGCGTCGGGCCCTTCGTATTTTTCGACCACATGCTTGAAACGGTTTATCCCGCAGGCAAAGGGATGAACATCCGACAGCATCCGCACATCGGCCTGTCGACCCTGACTTATCTGTTTGAGGGGCAGATCCAGCACAAGGACAGCCTCGGCTCCGATCAGGTGGTCAGTGCCGGCGATGTCAGCTGGATGACGGCGGGCAGCGCGATCGCCCATGTCGAGCGCACGCCCGAACCGCTGTGGGAACAAAGCTTCAGGATGCACGGGCTGCAAATCTGGCTCGCCTCGCCCAAGGATCACGAACAAGGTCCCGGGCATTACAGCCATCACCCGGCGTCGACATTGCCGGTGAGCGATAACCTCGGCGTGCAGATCCGCATGATTGCCGGGTCAGGCTTTTGTCTGGAATCGCCGGTGCCGGTACTTTCTCCGACGCTGTATGCCGAATTGAAGATGCAAACCGCGACCACCTTGCTGATCCCGACCGAACATGAAGAGCGGGCGCTGTATGTGTTGAGCGGTGATGTGCAATTGAATGGCGAAGCGGTCGAACCCCATGCGCTGGTGGTGTTGCCGGCCGGGGAAGAGATGAGCCTGTTCGCCGAGAGCGACAGTCATGCCGTACTGTTCGGCGGCGCGCCACTGGATGGGCCACGGCGGATCAACTGGAATTTTGTCGCGAGCGATCCGACGGTGATCGATGAGGCCCGGCGCAAGTGGGCGGCCGGGGATTGGCCGACGGTACCGGGGGAAGTCGAGCGGATCGAGCTGCCGAAATCGCGCAGCGAGCCGACACCGCTGTAAACGAACACTCCCACGCCAGGCGTGGGAGTGCTTTCAACCGAATCAGCCCTTGAACACTTCTTCCAGCAAGTCATGCATCGACTTGAACGCCCGCGCAGCGGTTTTCGCGTCGTACATCATCATGCCCGGCACATTGGCGTGCGGATCGGTGAACGAGTGCACCGCACCGCCGTAGCTCAGCAATTGCCAGTCCACGCCAGCCGCATTCATCTCGTCTTCAAATGCCGGCAGTTGCTCTTTCGGCACCAGCGGATCGGAAGCGCCGTGCAGCACCAGCACCGAGCCCTTGATGTTTTTCGCATCCGCCGGGTTCGGCGAATCCAGCGTGCCGTGGAACGATACCGCAGCCTTGAGCGCCGCACCGGTGCGGGCCAGGTCCAGCGCACAGCAACCGCCGAAGCAGAAACCGAACACCGCCAGTTTCGAGGTATCAACCGCCGCTTCACCCTGCTTCTGCAATTGTTCGAACGCAGCCTGCATACGCTTGCGCAGCAGCGCACGGTCATTTTTCAGCGGCATCATCGCCGCGCCAGCCTGGTCGCCGTTCTGCGGACGCACCGCTTGCCCGTACACGTCGGCGATCAGCACCACGTAGCCCTTGGCCGCCACCGATTTGGCGATATCTTCAGCGCCAGCGCTGACACCCATCCAGTTCGGCGCCATCAACAGCCCCGGACGCGCACCTTTGTGCTCGGCGTCGAACGCCAGACGACCTTCATAAGGCTGGCCGTCAATCTGATAGACCACGGAACGTACAGTGACTTGGCTCATTTCTGACTCCTGATTGGTTGAACACCAGAATGAAAAAACCCGCCGAAGCGGGTTTTTCTACAGTTTGATCAAGCGGACAGCTCAACCAGCAGCTTGTTCAGACGGCTCACGTAAGCGGCCGGGTCTTTCAAGCTGTCGCCAGCCGCCAGGGCGGCCTGGTCGAAGAGGATGTGTGACAGGTCGCCAAAACGCTCTACGCTGGTCTCGTTGTCGAGTTTCGCGATCAGCGGGTGGCTCGGGTTGAATTCGAAGATCGGCTTCGAATCCGGCACCTTCTGCCCGCTGGCCTCGAGGATCTGACGCATTTGCAGACCCAGATCCTGCTCGCCGATAGCCAGAATGGCCGGCGAATCGGTCAGACGATGGGAAACGCGGACTTCGGCAACGGACTCGCCCAGCGCGGTTTTCAGACGCTCAACCAGACCTTCCTTCGACTTGGCGACTTCTTCTGCGGCCTTCTTGTCCTCTTCCGAGTCCAGGTTGCCCAGGTCCAGGTCACCACGGGCGACGTCGACAAAGCTCTTGCCGTCGAACTCGCTCAGGTAGCTCATCAGCCACTCGTCGATGCGGTCGGTCAGCAGCAGCACTTCGATGCCTTTCTTGCGGAAGACTTCCAGGTGCGGGCTGTTCTTGACCTGCGCATAGGTTTCGCCGGTGAGGTAGTAGATCTTGTCCTGACCTTCCTTGGCACGAGCCAGGTAGTCGGCCAGACCGACGATCTGCTCGCCGTCGGTGCCGTTGGTCGATGCGAAACGCAGCAGACCGGCAATTTTTTCCTTGTTGGCGAAATCTTCTGCCGGGCCTTCTTTCATGACCTGACCGAAGTTTTTCCAGAAGCCCTTGTATTGCTCAGGCTCGTTCTTCGCCAGTTTTTCCAGCATGTCCAGCACGCGCTTGGTCAGCGCCGACTTCATCGAGTCGATGATCGGGTCTTTCTGCAGGATTTCCCGCGACACGTTCAGCGACAGGTCGTTGGAGTCGACCACGCCCTTGATGAAGCGCAGGTACAGCGGCAGGAACGACTCGGCCTGATCCATCACGAACACGCGCTGTACGTACAGCTTCAGGCCTTTCGGCGCTTCACGCTGGTACAGATCGAACGGTGCGCGGGCCGGCACGTACAGCAGCGAGCTGTACTCGAGCTTGCCTTCGACCTTGTTGTGGCTCCACGACAGCGGGTTTTCGAAGTCGTGGGCGATGTGTTTGTAGAACTCCTGGTATTCCTCATCCTTCACTTCGGTGCGAGGACGGGTCCACAGGGCGCTGGCGCGGTTGACGGTTTCCCATTCAACTTCAGGCTTCTCTTCGCCTTCGGCAGCAGCCACTTCTTTCGGCAGCTCGATCGGCAGCGCGATGTGGTCGGAGTACTTCTTGATGATGTTGCGCAGACGCCAGCCATCGGCGAACTCGTCTTCACCGGATTTCAGGTGCAGGACGATGCGGGTGCCGCGTTCTGGTTTGTCGATGGTGGCGACTTCGAATTCGCCCTCGCCTTTCGACGACCAGTGCACGCCTTCGCTGGCGGCGGTGCCGGCGCGACGGCTGTACACATCAACTTTGTCAGCAACAATGAAGGCCGAGTAGAAGCCCACACCGAACTGGCCGATCAGGTGCGAATCCTTTTTCTGATCGCCCGAGAGATTCTTCATGAAATCGGCGGTGCCGGATTTGGCGATGGTCCCCAGGTGGGTAATCACATCGTCACGGTTCATGCCGATGCCGTTGTCTTCGAGGGTGACGGTCTTGGCGTCCTTGTCGAAGCTCACACGGATTTTCAGTTCAGCGCCACCTTCGAGCAACTCAGGCTTGGCCAGGGCTTCGAAGCGCAACTTGTCGACGGCGTCGGAGGCGTTCGAGATCAATTCGCGAAGGAAGATTTCCTTGTTGGAATACAGCGAATGGATCATGAGGTGCAGCAGTTGCTTCACCTCGGTCTGGAAGCCCAGGGTTTCCTTTTGAGTTTCCACACTCATGGTCATCAAACTCCAATCAGATGGCATTGGCCGCGACCCAAATGGTCTGCGGCAGGTAGTTCACTGAGTTGGGGGCGGTGTTCAGGATTTCAAGGGCTCGTCGATTTTGAAGTGGGCGCGGGCAGTGGCAATCGGCTCGCTCTCGGTGCTTTGCCAGGCCGTGACCGCGACGTTGGCCACCCGCCGGCCCTGACGACAGACCTGGCACCTGGCCCAGGTATCGCGAAACTGCCCGGCCCGCAGGTAATCGAGGGAAAAGTCGATGATCTTCGGCACGCCGGGCGCACCGGTAAAAATCAACAGATGCAGGGCGGCGGACAACTCCATGAATCCGGCAATCACCCCGCCGTGGATCGCCGGCAATAAAGGGTTACCAATGTTGTCCTTGTTGGCCGGCAACTTGAACAGCAGGTCATCACCGACTCGCGAACACTCGACACCGATCAGCCCGGCATAGGGAATCAGCTTCAGCAGTGGCGCGTAGTCAGCCTTCGCGTGAGCCTCCTGCAGTTGCTGCTTGAAATCATCGTTCATTGGCTGTCTCCCTTGATCGCGCCACCAAAGCCTTTTGTGCCTTTGAGGCCCTTGCCCATGCGCATGAACGTGCCGACGACGTGGGCGATGGGATGTTCGGGATCATCCTGATAGGCGAAGCCCCGGGCGAAGATCACATCGGTGGTCACTCGGTAGCACTGGGCGAAGCCATAGACATCTTTATGCGGTTCGGCGGCATGCATGTAGTCGATGCGCAAATCCAGGGTCGGGCAGACTTCGAATTCCGGCAGCACGCACAGGGTGGCCATGCCACACGCGGTGTCCATCAGAGACGTGATCGCCCCGCCGTGGACCACACCGGTCAGCGGATTGCCAACGATCTGCGCGCTGTACGGCAAGACCACCGTCAGGCCTTCGCTGCTGGCGCTGTGCACTTTCAAGCCCAGCACCTGGCAGTGGCGCAGGGCCGAAAGAAAGCGGGTCGCGCGCTCAAAAACAGGGTTTTCGGCCATTTGATAATTACTCTTGTTAGTCACTGTTCCCGGTAGTGGAAAGAACAGCAAAAGTTCCATTGCAAAACAAACTTATATATCTGTGAGAAATGAGGAACTTAACCCTCGGGGCTGCGTTCTTAAGGCCAGTAGTTATTTTCCATAAGGAGAAACACCCCATGCGTAAGACTTTAGCTATTGCCTTGATGTTGACCGCTTCCCTCGGTCTCGCAGCCTGCGATAAAAAATCCGAGGACAAAGCTCAAGATGCCAACCAACATGCTGAACAAGCTCAGCAGAAAATGAATGAAGCTCAGGATAAAGTGAACGACGCGGCGAAAGAAAACGCCGAAGCCGCCAAAGATCAGGCCGAATCGAACGCAGCCGCTGCAGACGAAGCGGCCAAGAAGCAATAAGCCGCTTCTCGATGGCAAAAAAGAAAACCCGCCAAGTGCGGGTTTTCTTTTGCCTGTCATTTTTTGCTAATACCGAATTAGAGCAAGACAGTTCTAAAAGTCGGACTAATCATCAGCAACAATGAGCACACTAAGCCGATCAGCCAGACCAGGCTGCGCAGCTTCGGGATATCGGCCAGGTAAAACCACAAGTAGAGAATCCGTGCGATCACGAAGATGATCGCTAACGTATCGATCAGCCATCCCGCCGTCTGCGTGGTATGCGCCATCAACACACCCACAGCAAACAAGATAAACGCTTCGATGCTGTTCTGATGCGCTGCCAGTGCGCGAGCCCCGTAACCGGTGAGTTGCGCCTGCTGCTGACGCGGCAAGTGGTTGTTGTAACCGCCCTGCTCTTTCATGGCCTTGCCCACCGGCATGCGTGCCACGTAGATCAACAACGCACTGATAAACACACACCAGAACGGAATACTCATCAAGCAGCCTCTTTGATCGTCTCGGGCAATGGCGCCTCTGTAGGGGTATAGACCATTACATCGAGCACGTCGGAATGAAACTCGCGGCGATACAACACCAGCACTACGCCCGCGCTCATCAGCATGAACAGCCACGGGCTGACGAACCACGCCAGCATGCTGATGCCGAAGTAATAGGAGCGCAGACCGAAGTTGAACTGGTTGGCCGCCATCGAAATCACCCGCGCCGCCCGCGAAGCGAACGCCTTGCGCTCCTGCTCGGACACGTGCCGCTCGCCGATCATCGGCGCCGAGCCGATCAGGATCGCCGCGAAGTTGTACTGGCGCATGCACCAGCTGAACGTGAAGAAGGCGTAGACGAACACCAGCGCCAGGCACAGCAACTTGATCTCCGACATGCCCTGGGAGGCCTGTTGCACCATCGGAATATCCGCCAGCAACGACACCGCACGCTCCGATGCACCGAGCACGGTGAGAATGCCCGCCAGGATGATCAGGGTGCTGGACGCGAAGAACGAGGCGTTGCGCTCAAGGTTGCCGATCACGCTGGTGTCGGCGATGCGGTTGTCACGCAGCAGCATACGGCGCATCCAGTCTTCGCGGTACAGGTGCAACACGCTGGCCAGGCACGCAGTGTCGCGGCCCTTCCAGGTGGCATAACGGGTGTAACCGCCCCAGCAGATGACGAACCAGAGCGCGGCAAGCAAGTGGATCTGATTGGCTTGGATGAATGACATGCAATTCCCTGTGATGAAGATTTCGGCAACCCTTCGACGTTAGCTCAGGGAAAAAGACACTGCCTCACGCCCATAAAAAATGCCCCGTATCGATTGATACGGGGCATTTCTGTTTAATCGCTCGGAAGCCGCTTGTGGCGGCCGGGCAATCTTAAGCCAGGGCTTCGGCGCGCTTGCCCAGCAGGCGGTCGCAAACCACGGCAACTACCAGGGTCATCACGCACGGCACCAGCCACGCCAGGCCCTGCTCGCTCAGCGGCAGGTGGGCCAGTTGCGACGGCAGCCAGTCAGCCAGACCGGCGCCTTTCAAGGCGTCGATGGTGCCGAACACGAACGACACCAACATCACCGGGCCCATGATGCGGCTCTGTTCATGCCAGAACGCAGCGCAGAAGCTCAGGGCCACCAGCACGATGCACGGCGGGTAGATCGCGGTCAGTACCGGGATCGAGAACGCGATCAGCTTGGTCAGGCCCAGGTTGGACACCAGCAGCGAGAACGCAGCCAGGATGATCACCAGTGTCTTGTAGGACAGTGGCAACACACGGCTGAAGTACTCGGCACAGGCGCAGGTCAGACCGACCGCCGTCACCAGGCAGGCCAGCGAGATCAGCACCGCAAGGAAACCGCTACCCAGCGAACCGAAGGTGTGTTGCACGTAAGCGTGCAGCACCGCCGCGCCATTGGTAGCGCCAGCGGCCACTTCATGGCTGCCGGAACCCAGACGGAACAGGCTGACATACACCAGCGCCAGACCGACGCCGGCAATCAGCCCGGCGATGATTGCGTAACGGGTGATCAGCGCCGGCGACTCGACGCCACGGGAGCGGATCGCGTTGACGATGACGATGCCGAACACCAGTGCGCCCAAGGTATCCATGGTCAGGTAACCATTGATGAAGCCCTGGGAGAACGGTGCCGCGACGTATTCCGGAGTGGCCACGCCGATATCACCCGCCGGCAGCGCAAACGCAGCGATGCCGAGTACCGCCAGGGCGATGATCTTCAGCGGCGCAAGGAACCGTCCTACGGTGTCCAGCAAACGGCCCGGATAGAGCGAGATGAAGAACACCAGCAGGAAGTACACCGAGCTGTAGAGGAACAGCGCCAGTGGGCTTTCGCCAGTCAGCGGCGCCAGGCCTACTTCGAACGACACGGTCGCGGTACGCGGCGTTGCGAACAACGGGCCGACCGCGAGGTAGCACGCTGCTGCCAGCACGCCACCGGCAATCTTGCCGATCGGGCTGCTCAGGGAATCCATCGCTCCGCCGACCTTGGCCAGCGCGACGACAGTGATCACCGGCAAACCGACCGCCGTGATCAGGAAGCCCAGCGCCGCCATCCAGACGTTGGGTCCGGACTGCAAACCGACGATAGGCGGGAAGATGATGTTACCGGCCCCGACGAACAGGGCGAATGTCATAAAACCAAGTGCCAGGATGTCCTGACCTTTCAAAACTTTCATTAAGGAAATACCACACTACTGAATCGGAATTTAGAGGGGGATTTCCCTGTGGGGTTAGGGAAATGCTGTCAATCCGTATGGGACTGACCCGTTTAGCGCGTTGCATGCCTTGTGGGCGGCAGACGCAAAAATGGCTGCTAGCCTAACGAATTTGTCTGACAAACGCACTGTTTGAGGGCGAACTATCCGATACGCGACGTGTCTGTGTCGCGTTTTTGCATGTTATTGGGTAGGTGCCTATAAATGGCCATCGTCAACTCAAACGCCAGAAACGACAAAGGCCACCCGAAGGTGGCCTTTGTTTGGTAAAGCGTCAGCTAAGCGCGAGGCTTACTTGACAGCCCAACCAGTCAGCTCGGCCAGGGCCTTGCCGATGTCCGCCAGCGAACGCACGGTTTTCACGCCTGCGTCTTGCAGAGCAGCGAATTTCTCGTCTGCAGTGCCTTTGCCGCCGGAGATGATTGCGCCAGCATGGCCCATGCGCTTGCCCGGAGGAGCAGTCACACCAGCGATGTAGGAAACAACCGGCTTGGTCACGTGAGCCTTGATGTAGGCAGCCGCTTCTTCTTCAGCCGAACCGCCGATCTCGCCGATCATCACGATCGCCTCGGTCTTCGGGTCTTCCTGGAACAGCTTCAGGATGTCGATGAAGTTCGAACCCGGGATCGGGTCACCACCGATGCCGACGCAAGTCGACTGACCGAAACCGGCGTCAGTAGTCTGCTTCACAGCTTCGTAGGTCAGGGTGCCGGAACGGGAAACGATACCGACCTTGCCTGGCAAGTGAATGTGACCTGGCATGATGCCGATCTTGCATTCGCCTGGGGTGATCACGCCTGGGCAGTTAGGGCCGATCAGGATGACACCCAGCTCGTCGCACTTAACTTTCGCGTCCAGCATGTCCAGGGTAGGAATGCCTTCGGTGATGCAGACGATCAGCTTGATGCCGCCGAAAGCTGCTTCCAGGATCGAGTCCTTGCAGAAAGGAGCCGGAACGTAGATCACGCTGGCGGTGGCGCCAGTGGCAGCTACGGCGTCTTTCACGGTGTTGAACACTGGCAGACCCAGGTGCTCGGTGCCGCCTTTGCCTGGAGTAACGCCGCCAACCATCTTGGTGCCGTATTCGATGGCTTGCTGGGTGTGGAAGCTACCTTGCGAACCGGTAATACCCTGGCAGATAACTTTGGTGTCTTTATTGATCAGGACGCTCATTACTTGCCCTCCGCAGCTTTAACGACTTGTTGAGCAGCGTCGGTCAGGCTGGTAGCAGCGATGATGTTCAAACCGCTTTCTGCCAGTACTTTAGCGCCCAGTTCAGCGTTGTTGCCTTCAAGACGAACAACAACCGGGATTTTCACGCCGACTTCTTTCACTGCACCGATGATGCCTTCGGCAATCATGTCGCAACGAACGATGCCGCCGAAGATGTTAACCAGTACTGCTGCGACGTTGGTGTCGGACAGAATGATTTTGAATGCTTCGGTAACGCGTTCTTTGGTAGCACCACCACCTACGTCGAGGAAGTTGGCTGGCTTGCCGCCGTGCAGGTTGACGATGTCCATGGTACCCATGGCCAGGCCGGCACCGTTTACCATGCAGCCGATGTTGCCTTCCAGCGCTACGTAGTTCAGTTCGAACTTGGCAGCGTGCGCTTCGCGCGGATCGTCCTGCGACGGATCGTGGAAAGTCTTCAGCTTAGGCTGACGGTACATTGCGTTGGCGTCGATGTTGATCTTGGCGTCCAGGCAGTGCAGATCGCCGTCAGCCTTGATCACCAGCGGGTTCACTTCCAGCAGAGCCAGGTCGTGATCCTTGAACAGCTTGGCCAGACCTACGAAGATCTTGGCGAACTGAGCAACCTGCTTGCCTTCCAGACCCAGCTGGAATGCCAGCTCGCGACCCTGGAATGGCTGAGCGCCAACCAGTGGATCGATAGTGGCTTTCAGAATTTTTTCTGGAGTGTCGTGAGCGATTTTCTCGATGTCCACGCCACCTTCGGTGGAAGCCATGAACACGATGCGACGGCTCGAACGGTCAACGACAGCGCCCAGGTACAGCTCTTTAGCGATATCAGTGCACGATTCAACCAGGATCTTGGTGACTGGCTGGCCATTGGCGTCAGTCTGGTAAGTCACCAGACGCTTGCCCAGCCACTGCTGTGCGAAGGCTTTGGCGTCTTCTTTGCTGCGAACCAGCTTTACGCCGCCCGCTTTACCGCGACCACCGGCGTGGACCTGGGCTTTGACAACCCACTCGCTGCCGCCGATTTTGTCGCAAGCTTCTGCTGCTGCTTCCGGGGTGTCTACTGCATAACCAGTGGAAACTGGCAGGCCGTATTCAGCGAACAGCTGCTTACCCTGATACTCGTGAAGATTCATGCTTTTTACCGTCTTCGTTAGGTACTGCGCATTCGGCGCTGCGCTCTTGATGAGTGCCGCGCCACCTGTGACTGCTGCTTGCGTAGCCTTTCCGGATACCCGGTGCAGCTACGCAAGGCTGCGTCCAGCGGACATTCCGCGGTGAGTCTTGCACGCAAGGCTCACGACGGGCCGTACCGCCGTGGTTTCTTATTGTGTCTTAACGCTTCTTGCGGTTGGCAATGTGGATGGCGCCGCCATTCACAGCCAGAGCAGCTTCGTGCAAGGCTTCAGACAGGGTCGGATGGGAGAAAACCATCATGCCCAGGTCTTCAGCGCTGGTGCCGAATTCCATACCGATCGCGCCCTGCTGAACCAGTTCTGCAGCGCTCGGGCCAATCACGTGCACGCCCAATACGCGGTCAGTCTTGGCATCGGCGATGACCTTGACGAAACCACCGGTATCGTTGGCGGCCATGGCACGGCCGGATGCTGCGAACGGGAAGGTGCCGACGTTAACTTCAACGCCTTCAGCTTTCAAGGCCTGCTCGGTTTTACCCACCCATGCGATTTCCGGGTGAGTATAAATAACCGAAGGGATCAGGTCATAGTTCATCTGAGCCTTGTGGCCCTTGATGCGCTCGACAACCATGATGCCCTCTTCCGAGGCTTTGTGAGCCAGCATCATGCCGCGAACCACGTCACCGATGGCGAATACGCCCGGTACGGTGGTAGCGCAGTGATCGTCAACGTGCACGAAACCGCGCTCGTCCAGGGTCACGCCGCTGTCGGCAGCCAGCAGATCAGTGGTCACCGGACGGCGACCAACGGCTACGATCAGCTTGTCGAAAGTGATGGTCTGTTCGCCGTTGGCATCGGTGTAGTTCACAACGACTTCGTCGCCGTTCACTTTCGAGCCGGTCACGCGAGCGCCCAGTTTGATGTCCAGACCTTGTTTGGTCAGGGTTTTCAGCGCTTCCTTGGAAACAGCGGTGTCCGCTGCCATCAGGAAGGTGTCCAGGGCTTCCAGGACAGTCACTTCTGCACCCAGACGCGACCAGACCGAACCCAGTTCCAGACCGATCACGCCAGCGCCGATCACGCCCAGACGCTTGGGAACGGATTGGAATTCCAGAGCGCCAGTCGAATCAACGATGACTTTCTGATCGACCGGAGCCGGTGGAATGTCGATCGGACGCGAACCTGGAGCCAGGATGACGTTTTCGGCTTCGATGACTTCAACCGAGCCGTCTGGCTTGGTGACTTCGACTTTCTTGCCGGCCAGCAGTTTGCCGTGGCCCTGGATCGAAGTAACGCCGTTGGCCTTGAACAGGGTGGCAACACCGCCGGTCAGGTTCTTGACGATGCCAGCCTTGCGGCCAACCATCGCAGCGACGTCCATTTTGACTTCGCCGGTCGAGATACCGTGGACGTTGAAGCTTTCTTTCGCTTCCTTGTATTTCCAGGAGCTGTCCAGCAGCGCCTTGGAAGGAATGCAGCCTACGTTCAGGCAGGTGCCGCCCAGGGCTTGCTTGCCTTCAGCATCGGTGTACTTCTCGATGCAGGCAGTGCTCAGACCGAGTTGCGCGGCCTTGATGGCAGCCACGTAGCCGCCAGGGCCCGCACCGATCACTACTACGTCAAATTTCTGCGACATTCAAAAAATCCTCTTTAGCGAAAAGCTTCAAGCCGCGCGCTGCAAGCCAGGCTGCGTTCTCTTGCAGCTTGAAGCTTGCAGCGCGTGACTGCTTCTATCAGATATCCAGCAACAGACGAGCCGGATCTTCCAGCAGGTTCTTGATGGTCACCAGGAAAGTCACAGCTTCTTTGCCATCGATCAGACGGTGATCGTAGGACAGTGCCAGGTACATCATCGGACGAATAACGACCTGACCGTTGATGGCCATCGGACGCTGGATGATGTTGTGCATGCCCAGAATCGCTGCCTGCGGCGGGTTGACGATCGGAGTCGACATCATCGAACCGAAGGTACCACCGTTGGTGATGGTGAAGGTACCGCCGGTCATCTCGTCCATCGACAGTTTGCCGTCACGGGCTTTCTTGCCGAAAGTGGCGATGCCGCCTTCGATTTCAGCCAGGCTCATCAGTTCGGCATTACGCAGAACCGGAACCACCAGACCGCGGTCACTGGAAACAGCAACACCAACGTCGGCGTAGCCGTGGTAAACGATGTCGCCGCCGTCGATCGAAGCGTTGACAGCCGGGAAGCGTTTCAGCGCTTCGGTGGCAGCCTTCACGAAGAACGACATGAAGCCCAGGCGTACGCCGTTGTGGGACTTCTCGAACAGGTCCTTGTACTTCGAACGCAGCGCCATGACTTCGGTCATGTCGACTTCGTTGAAAGTGGTCAGCATCGCCATGTTCGACTGAGCTTCTACCAGACGCTTGGCCACGGTAGCGCGAACGCGGGTCATCGGAACGCGCTTCTCGACGCGGTCGCCAGCAGCGAACACAGGAGCGGCAGCGGCCGGAGCAGCAGCCTTAGGCGCAGCAGCCGGAGCGGCTTTCTTGGCTTCAACAGCGGCAACCACGTCTTCCTTGGTCACACGGCCGTCTTTGCCAGTGCCTTTTACGGAAGCCAGGTTGATGCCGTTCTCTTCGGCCAGCTTGCGAGCGGCAGGAGCAGCGATAGCGTCTTCGTCAGCGCCGGCAGCTGGAGCAGCGGCAGCAGCGGCCGGTGCAGCAGCGGCAGCCGGAGCGGCAGCAGCAGCGCCGCCTTCAACGATGGAGCCCAGGACTTCGTCGGACAGGACGGTGTCGCCCTCGCCCTTGACGATTGCGCCCAGTACGCCGTCGGCGGTAGCCAGCACTTCCAGGACAACCTTGTCGGTTTCGATGTCGACGATCAGTTCGTCACGCTTGACGGCGTCGCCCGGTTGTTTGTGCCAGGTGGCAACGGTGCCATCGGCAACCGATTCCGGGAAAGTGGGGGCTTTGATCTCGATAGCCATTGTCTGTGGTTCCTTAAATTCGGTTTCAGGTGCGCGAAGGCGTTAAACGGTAAACGCGTCTTGCAGCAGTTTTTCCTGCTGCTCGGCGTGCATCGATGCGTAACCACATGCTGGTGCAGCAGAAGCCTCACGGCCCGCGTACTCAAGTACGAGAGATTTGTTGAGGTTGCTGATGCTGCGACGCAGGTGGTGCTGGCTGCAGTACCAGGCGCCCTGGTTCATCGGCTCTTCCTGGCACCAGACAGCCGCTTTGGCGTTGGTGTAAGGAGCCAGGACTTCTTTCAAGTCGTCCTCAGGGAATGGGTACAGCTGCTCGATACGCACGATGGCGATATCTTCGCGGCCTTCGGCACGGCGTTTTTCCAGCAGGTCGTAGTAGACCTTGCCGCTGCACAGAACAACGCGCTCGACCTTTTTCGGGTCCAGTGCATCGACTTCCGGGATAACGGTCTGGAACGAACCTTCGGCCAGATCTTCCAGCGTCGAGATTGCCAGTTTGTGACGCAGCAGCGACTTCGGAGTCAGCACTACCAGTGGCTTGCGCAGCGGGCGAATCACCTGACGACGCAGCAAGTGGTAGATCTGGGCCGGCGTGGTCGGCATGCACACCTGAATGTTGTGCTCGGCGCACAGCTGCAGGTAACGCTCAAGACGCGCCGAGGAGTGCTCAGGGCCCTGACCTTCGTAGCCGTGCGGCAGCAGCATGGTCAGACCGCAGAGACGGCCCCACTTGTGCTCGCCGCTGGTGATGAACTGGTCGATAACAACCTGCGCACCGTTGGCGAAGTCGCCGAACTGGGCTTCCCAGATCACCAGCGCGTTTGGCGTGGTGGTCGAGTAACCGTATTCGAACGCCAGTACGGCTTCTTCCGACAGGAACGAATCGTACAGGTCGAAGCGCGGCTGACCGTCGTACAGGTTCTGCAACGGAATGTAGGTGCCGGCATCTTTCTGGTTGTGCAGAACAGCGTGACGGTGCGAGAACGTACCGCGGCCGATGTCCTGACCGGTCATGCGAATCGGGTGACCTTCGAACGCCAGGGTCGCGTACGCCATGGTTTCGGCGTAACCCCAGTTGATCGGCAGGCCGCCGGCTTGCATCTTCTGACGGTCTTCGTAGATCTTCGCAACCTGGCGCTGAACCACGAAGCCTTCCGGAATTTCCAGCAGCTTGGCGGACAGTTCCTGCAGGGTCTTCAGATCGAAGCGAGTGTCGTGACGCGCAGTCCAGGCGTGGCCCAGATACGGACGCCAGTCCACGAACAGCTCTTTGTTCGGCTCTTTGACCAGCGATTTCACTACGTGCAGACCGTTGTCCAGCGCGTTGCGGTATTCGTCGACTTTCGCCTGAACACGCTCAACGTCGAGCACACCGCCCTGGGTCAGACGATCAGCGTACAGCTCACGGGTGGTGCGCTGCTTGGTGATCTGCTGATACATCAGAGGCTGGGTGCCGCTTGGCTCGTCAGCTTCGTTGTGGCCGCGACGACGGTAGCAGACCAGGTCGATCACCACGTCACGCTTGAACTGCATGCGGTAGTCGATGGCCAGCTGGGTCACGAACAATACGGCTTCCGGATCATCACCATTCACATGGAGGATCGGCGCCTGGATCATTTTCGCAACGTCGGTCGCGTACTCGGTGGAGCGCGAGTCCAGCGGGTTGCTGATGGTGAAACCAACCTGGTTGTTGATCACGATGTGCACGGTACCGCCGGTCTTGAAACCGCGGGTCTGCGACATCTGGAAGGTTTCCATCACCACGCCTTGACCTGCGAATGCAGCGTCACCGTGGATGGAGATCGGCAGAACCTTCTCGCCGGTAGGGTCGTTACGACGATCCTGACGGGCGCGAACCGAACCTTCAACCACCGGGGAAACGATTTCCAGGTGGGACGGGTTGAACGCCATGGCCAGGTGAACTTCACCGCCGGCGGTCATCACGTTGGACGAGAAGCCCTGGTGGTATTTAACGTCACCGGAACCCAGCTCGACCTTCTTCTTGCCTTCGAACTCGTCGAACAGCTCGCGCGGGTTCTTGCCGAAGGTGTTGACCAGCACGTTCAGACGGCCACGGTGGGCCATGCCGATGACGACTTCCTTGGTGCCGTAGGAACCGGAACGCTGGATCAGTTCGTCGAGCATCGGAATCAGGCTTTCGCCGCCTTCCAGACCGAAACGCTTGGTGCCCGGGTATTTGGTACCCAGGTATTTTTCCAGACCTTCACCGGCGGTGACGCGCTCGAGCAGGTGGCTCTGAATGTCGGCGGAGTAGGTCGGACGGCCACGTACGCTTTCCAGACGCTGCTGGAACCACTGGCGCTGCACGGAATCGGTGATATGCGTAAATTCAGCGCCGATGGTGCGGCAATATGTCTGCTGCAACGCTTCGTGAATTTCGCGTAGGCTCGCTTCCTCTTTGCCGATGAACAGGTCGCCGGCACGGAAGGTCGTATCAAGATCGGCATTGGTCAAGCCGTAATGATTGATCGACAGGTCTGCAGGTGCAGGACGCTGCCACAGTCCCAGCGGGTCAAGCTGGGCTGCCTGGTGGCCACGCATACGGTAGGCCTGGATCAATCGCAGCACTTCAACTTGCTTCTTCTCGTGCTCACTGCTCACGCTGCCGGCGGAAACCGGTTGGGCGCGGCGCTGGTTCTTTGCCAGCAGCACGAAATGATCGCGAATTGTGGAGTGCGAAACATCGGTGGCAGAGCCGCCGTCGGCGGGCAGCTTCTGAAAGTAGGTGCGCCACTCTTCTGGCACAGCGTTAGGGTCGTGCAGGTAGAGCTCATAAAGCTCTTCCACATAGGCAGCGTTTCCACCTGAAAGGTAGGCGCTGTTCCACATGCGCTGCATCACGCTTTCTTGCATGCTTGGTCACCCTCGGTTAGGGGAACACCATCGGTGTCGACACCGAGCAAACTTGCAGAAGTCCGAATGCAGCGACCAAAACAAGCCACTTAGGATCACACTGATAGTCCGGGTACCAGCCCGGATGCCCCTGCTTGTCTCATTTCTTCAAAATAAGAGCCGCAGCTTATGGCTGTTGCTCTGGTTATAGCTCTGGCGCGGGTTGAAGCCCGCGCCACAGCCTCTACGGTGAAGCAGTACTACTTTTACAGCTTCTGAATCACACGCCGCTCGAAAGCAGCATGTTACGGATGTGACCGATGGCCTTAGTCGGGTTCAGGCCTTTCGGACATACGTTGACGCAGTTCATGATGCCCCGGCAGCGGAAGACGCTGAACGGGTCATCGAGGGACGCCAGACGCTCGGACGTCTTGGTGTCACGGCTGTCTGCCAGGAAGCGGTACGCTTGCAGCAGGGCAGCTGGACCCAGGAATTTGTCCGGGTTCCACCAGAAGGACGGGCAAGAGGTCGAGCAGCAGGCGCACAGGATGCACTCGTACAGACCGTCGAGCTTTTCACGCTCTTCAGGGGACTGCAGACGCTCGATGGCCGGAGCCGGCGTGTCGTTCTGCAGGAATGGCTTAACCTTCTCGTATTGCTTGTAGAAGATGCTCATATCGACAACCAGGTCACGGATAACCGGCAAACCTGGCAGAGGACGAACGATCAACTTGTTACCTTTGACGACAGCGGACAGCGGCGTGATGCACGCCAGGCCGTTCTTGCCGTTGATGTTCATGCCGTCGGAGCCGCAGACACCTTCACGGCAAGAGCGACGATAGGAGAAACCCTCGTCCTGCTCTTTGATCAGGGCCAGCACGTCCAGCACCATCAGGTCTTTACCACCGGTATCGACCTGGAATTCCTGCATGAACGGCGCAGCGTCCTGATCAGGGTTGTAACGATAAACACTGACTTGCAACATGGCGGTCACCCTTAATAAGTCCGGACTTTTGGTTCGAAAGTCGGAACAGTCTTCGGCGAGAAGTTCACGGCACGCTTGGTGACGCGCTTGTCACCCGGGAAGTACAGGGTGTGGCACAGCCAGTTTTCGTCGTCACGATCTTCGAAGTCTTCACGGGCGTGAGCGCCGCGGGACTCTTTACGTACTTCGGCAGCGATGGCGGTAGCTTCAGCCACTTCCAGCAGGTTTTGCAGTTCCAGCGCTTCGATACGTGCAGTGTTGAACGCCTGCGACTTATCGTTGATCTTCACATTCGCGATGCGCTTGCGCAGATCCGCCAGCTGGGCAATACCTTTCTGCATGTATTCGCCGGTACGGAATACACCGAAGTAGTTCTGCATGCAGCTTTGCAGCTCGCGACGCAGGGTAGCGACGTCTTCGCCGTCGGTACGGTTGTTCAGTGCGTTCA
The DNA here is from genome assembly GCF_014863605.1 of Pseudomonas allokribbensis. Taxonomy (NCBI): domain Bacteria; kingdom Pseudomonadati; phylum Pseudomonadota; class Gammaproteobacteria; order Pseudomonadales; family Pseudomonadaceae; genus Pseudomonas; species Pseudomonas allokribbensis. The sequence continues at coordinate 1,826,314 of NZ_CP062252.1, read as the reverse complement.
GGCGCGACAGTGCAGCTTCGATGTCGGCTTCAGTGGCGTCATCGTATTCGATGCCGTCAGTCAGCGCTTTTTCGAGGTGCAGGCCGGCAGCGCGACCGAAAACCACCAGGTCGAGCAGCGAGTTGCCGCCCAGACGGTTGGCGCCGTGAACCGATACGCAAGCCACTTCACCGACCGCGAACAGACCTGGGATGATCTGATCCACGCCTTCGGCGTCCTGGGTGATCGCCTGGCCATGAATGTTGGTGGCAACGCCGCCCATCATATAGTGGCAAGTCGGAACAACCGGAACCGGAGCAACAACCGGGTCAACGTGAGCGAAAGTCTTCGACAGTTCGCAGATGCCTGGCAGACGGCTGTGCAGCACTTCCTCGCCCAGGTGGTCGAGTTTGAGCATTACGTGGTCGCCATTCGGACCGCAACCGTTGCCGGCGATGATTTCTTTAACCATCGAACGGGCAACCACGTCACGACCAGCCAGGTCTTTGGCGTTCGGAGCGTAACGCTCCATGAAACGCTCGCCGTGCTTGTTGATCAGGTAACCACCTTCACCACGGCAGCCTTCTGTAACCAGTACACCGGCGCCGGCGATGCCGGTCGGGTGGAACTGCCACATTTCGATGTCTTGTACCGGCACGCCAGCACGCAGAGCCATGCCGACGCCGTCACCGGTGTTGATCAGGGCGTTGGTGGTGGATGCATAGATACGACCTGCACCGCCGGTCGCCAGTACGGTGGCTTTCGCGCGGATGTAGGTGGTTTCGCCGGTTTCGATGCAGATCGCGATCACACCGACGAATTCGCCTTCCTGGTTTTTCACCAGGTCGACAGCGTAGTACTCGTTCAGGAACGTGGTACCGGCTTTCAGGTTGCCCTGATAAAGGGTGTGCAGCAGCGCGTGCCCGGTACGGTCGGATGCGGCGCAAGTACGGGCAGCCTGCCCGCCTTTACCGTAATCCTTCGACTGACCGCCGAACGGACGCTGGTAGATACGGCCTTGCTCGGTACGCGAGAACGGCAGACCCATGTGGTCCAGCTCGAAAACGGCAGCCGGGCCTTCCTGACACATGTATTCGATAGCGTCCTGGTCACCGATGTAGTCGGAACCCTTGACGGTATCGTACATGTGCCAGCGCCAGTCATCGTTCGGGTCAGCGGACGCGATGGCGCAAGTGATGCCGCCCTGGGCGGATACAGTGTGCGAACGGGTCGGGAAGACCTTGGTGATCACGGCAGTCTTGTGACCGCCCTGTGCCAGCTGCAGCGCAGCGCGCATGCCGGCACCGCCACCACCAATAATGATGGCGTCGAAAGAAATCGTTGGAATGTTAGCCATGACTCAGATACCCCAGAGAATCTGCACACCCCAGACGAAGTAAGCGAACATCGCAACGCCGCATACTGCCTGGAAAAGGAAACGTACTGCAGTCGCGGACTTGCCCAGCGCCATCGGCGTCAGGTAGTCAGTCGCGATGGTCCACATGCCGACCCAGGCGTGAGCGCCCAGGGCAACCAGTGCCAGCAGACTGAAGATACGCATTCCGTTGTGGGCGAACAGGCCATGCCATTGTTCATAGCCAATGCCCGGGTGAGCGGCGAGGTAGCCGATCAGGAAGATGAAATAAGCCGCGAGAACAACCGCAGACACACGCTGTGCCATCCAGTCATAGAGGCCCGAACGCGAAAGGTTCGTAACGCTGGTTACCATATCCAAACTCCTGCCAGAACGATCAGCACCACGGAAACGGCGATGATAATTTTCGAGCCCAGGCGGCCGCCTTCCAGCGTCTCACCGATGCCCATGTCCATGATCAAGTGGCGCACACCGGCAACCAGGTGATACAGCAGAGCGGACAGGAGGCCCCATGCTACGAACTTGGCCAGCGGGCTGGTCAAGCATGCCTTCACCTCGACATAACCTTCCTCGGAACCCAGGGATTTGCCCAATGCATAAAGCATGATGCCAAGGCCCAGGAAGAGGATGATGCCGGAAACACGGTGAAGAAACGACGTAACGCCGGTGATGGGGAGTTTGATGGTCCTTAGGTCTAGGTTTACAGGTCGTTGGCTTTTCACGGCTTTTTTTTCACACTGAAGAGCCCCTAACAATCAGGGCAAAGTTGTTGGGGAGTGCACTGGTCAGGTAACCACCACCCAGGGATGCGACCCCCAATGAAAGCAAGCCCAAAAGCCCTTGGCGGTCGGTCGCCGAGTATAGACAGTTAGGCTACTAATGACAACGCAATCGCCTACCCCCAATAGCTGATTGCACAAGTTGTATAAAAGGCGTAAATGGCAGTCAATTTCGAGGAAAAAGTGCGGTTAAAGCCTTCTGGAGCAAGACTTTAGGCAAATTGACATTCGAATTTATCTCACTATAGTGGTGCGGGCCCTGCGTGGGGGGTCTGTCTGATGATTTCAAGCATAAATAGGAGGCCACATGGCTGACAAAAAAGCGCAGTTGATCATCGAGGGCGCAGCCCCCGTCGAGCTGCCCATTTTAACCGGCACCGTTGGTCCCGATGTAATTGATGTTCGGGGCCTGACGGCCACGGGCCGCTTCACTTTCGACCCCGGTTTCATGTCGACCGCTTCCTGCGAATCGAAGATCACCTATATCGATGGCGACAACGGCATCCTGCTGCACCGCGGCTACCCGATCGAACAACTGGCTGAAAAGTCGGACTACCTGGAAACCTGCTACCTGCTGCTGAACGGCGAACTGCCGACTGCAGAGCAAAAGGCCCAGTTCGTCGGCACCGTGAAGAACCACACCATGGTTCACGAACAGCTGAAAACCTTCTTCAACGGCTTCCGCCGTGACGCCCACCCGATGGCCGTCATGTGTGGTGTAGTCGGCGCCCTCTCGGCCTTCTACCACGACTCCCTCGACATCAATAACCCGCAGCATCGCGAAATCTCCGCGATCCGCCTGGTTGCCAAGATGCCGACCCTGGCCGCGATGGTTTACAAGTACTCCATGGGCCAACCCATGATGTACCCGCGCAACGACCTGTCGTACGCGGAAAACTTCCTGCACATGATGTTCAACACCCCGTGCGAGATCAAACCGATCAGCCCGGTACTCGCCAAGGCCATGGACCGGATCTTCATCCTCCACGCCGACCACGAGCAGAACGCTTCGACCTCCACCGTGCGTCTGGCCGGTTCCTCGGGCGCCAACCCGTTCGCCTGTATCGCCGCCGGTATCGCCGCACTGTGGGGCCCTGCCCACGGCGGTGCGAACGAAGCCGTGCTGACCATGCTCGATGAAATCGGCGATGTCTCGAACATCGACAAGTTCATCGCCAAGGCCAAGGACAAGAACGATCCGTTCAAGCTGATGGGCTTCGGTCACCGCGTCTACAAGAACCGCGACCCACGTGCGACCGTGATGAAGCAGACTTGCGACGAAGTGTTGAAGGAACTGGGCATCCAGAACGATCCGCAACTCGAACTGGCCATGCGCCTGGAAGAGATCGCCCTGACCGACCCGTACTTCATCGAACGCTCGCTGTACCCGAACGTCGACTTCTACTCGGGGATCATCCTCAAGGCGATCGGCATTCCGACCAGCATGTTCACCGTGATCTTCGCCCTGGCACGTACTGTCGGCTGGATCTCGCACTGGAAGGAAATGCTCTCCAGCCCGTACAAGATTGGCCGTCCGCGTCAGCTGTACACTGGCTACGAGTCGCGGGATATCACCAAGCTGGAAGACCGCAAATAAGACCTGTCTTGCGATAACGTCTTAAGTTGTAACGGGAACGGCCTCCATGTGAATGGGGGCCGTTTTTTGTTTTTGCGGGTTTTCGCTGTCTTTTGGATTGGGTGTATATCCGTTGCTGCGGTAACGGCTTCTTAGGGTTTCGCCCTTACGGCGAGTCACCTTTTCCAAACGCCGAAAAGGTAACCCAAAAGGCTTCACCCTGACGTACGGCCCCTCGCTGAGGCTCGGGGTCCCTTCGCTCCGGGATCGATCCGGGGGCATCGCCTCCGGTTTGCTTCGCTGCACCTCCTCTCGATGTGTTTGGCTTCGCCAAACGGTCGCTGCGCTCCCACCCCGAATCAATCCCTCCACTCAGCCTGCCGACGGGCCTTGAGATCAAAAGCGGTACTTGAGCTAACGCTCATCGTGGTGAGGGGCTTTTGATCTGGCTTTTGCTCTGGCTCTGGCTTTTGATTTTTTGCCCCTTCGGCAGGCCGAGCGGAGGTGTTCATCAGGGGGTAGGCGCGCAGCGCCGTGCGGCGAAGCCGCATACATCGAGAGGAGGTGCAGCGAAGCAAACCGTAGGCGATGCCCCCTGATGGACACCGTAGCGAGGGAACACTGAGCCTAAGCGAAGTGCCGTACGCCGGGGCTTAGACTTTTTGGTTACTTTTGAGGCGTTTGTCAAAAGTGACTCGCTGTAAGAGCGAAACCGCCAGCGGCAGCACCCGAAGCAACGGATATGTACTCAATAAAAAATGCCCCAATCTCTCGACCAGGGCATTTCCATTCAACTCAACCTACACAAAAAGCCTCAGTGCGAAACCGCCCCACTAGCCCCCAACCCCGTCTGCGAACGCACAAACTGCGGGAAGAACAGCGCACGCTCATTCTCTGCCGCCGCCGATTTATCGGTAACAGAGAAGAACCAGATCCCGATAAACGCAATGATCATCGAAAACAGCGCCGGATACTCGTAAGGGAAAATCGCCTTCTCGTGATGCAGAATCTGCACCCAGATGGTCGGGCCAAGAATCATCAGCCCCACCGCACTCACCAGACCCAGCCAGCCGCCAATCATCGCGCCACGAGTGGTCAGCTTCTTCCAGTACATCGAAAGCAGCAGCACCGGGAAGTTGCAGCTCGCCGCGATGGAGAACGCCAGGCCGACCATGAACGCAATGTTCTGGCTTTCGAACAGAATGCCCAGGCCGATGGCCAGGATGCCCAGTGCGATGGTGGTGATCTTCGAAACGCGAATCTCATCCTTGTCGTTGGCTTTGCCTTTCTTGATCACGCTGGCGTACAGGTCGTGAGACACCGCCGAAGCACCAGCCAGGGTCAGACCCGCCACTACCGCGAGAATGGTTGCAAACGCCACCGCCGAGATGAAGCCGAGGAAGATGCTGCCGCCCACGGCGTTGGCCAAGTGCACCGCCGCCATGTTGTTGCCGCCGAGCAGAGCGCCCGCTGCATCCTTGAACGCCGGGTTGGTGCTGACCAGCAGGATCGCGCCGAAGCCGATGATGAAGGTCAGGATGTAGAAGTAGCCGATGAAGCCAGTCGCGTACAGCACGCTCTTACGGGCTTCTTTCGCATCGCTCACGGTGAAGAAGCGCATCAGGATGTGTGGCAGGCCAGCGGTACCGAACATCAGTGCCAGACCGAGGGAGAACGCCGAGATCGGGTCTTTCACCAGACCGCCGGGGCTCATGATCGCTTCGCCCTTGGCGTGAACCTTGATGGCTTCGGAGAACAGGGTGTTGAAGTCGAAGTTGACGTGCTTCATCACCATCAGCGCCATGAACGAGGCACCGGACAGCAACAGCACGGCCTTGATGATCTGCACCCAGGTGGTCGCCAGCATGCCGCCGAACAGCACGTAGAGGCACATCAGGATACCGACCAGAATCACCGCAACGTGGTAGTCGAGACCGAACAGCAGCTGGATCAGCTTGCCGGCACCGACCATTTGCGCGATCAGATAGAACGCCACCACCACCAGCGAGCCGCAGGCCGACAGCGTGCGGATCTGGGTTTGCCCGAGGCGGTAGGACGCCACGTCGGCAAAGGTGTATTTACCCAGGTTGCGCAGACGTTCGGCGATCAGGAACAGAATGATCGGCCAGCCCACCAGGAAGCCGATCGAGTAGATCAGGCCGTCGTAACCGGAAGTGAACACCAGCGCGGAAATCCCCAGGAAGGACGCCGCCGACATGTAGTCACCGGCAATCGCCAGACCGTTCTGGAAACCGGTGATTTTGCCGCCTGCCGCATAGTAATCGGCAGCCGACTTGTTGCGTTTGGAGGCCCAGTAGGTGATGCACAGGGTCGCGCCGACGAACACCACGAACATGACGATCGCGGAAACGTTGAGCGGTTGTTTGTGGACTTCGCCGGTCAGGGCGTCAGCGGCCCAGGCGGCTGGAGCGAACGCTGCGATGCTCAAAAGAGCCAGTAGACGCCGGATCATTGCTGAGCCTCCTTGAGAATCGCATTGTTCAGGTCGTCGAACTCGCCATTGGCGCGGCGTACATAGATACCGGTCAGGACGAAGGCCGAGACAATCAGCCCGACACCGATGGGGATGCCCCAGGTGATCGATGAACCGGCACTGATTTTGGTCCCGAGCACTTGCGGCCCGTACGCGATCAGAAGGATGAATCCGGAGTAGAGCCCTAGCATGATCGCCGAGAGTATCCAGGCGAACCTTTCCCTTTTTTTCACCAGCTCCTTGAAGCGCGGGCTGTTCTGAATAGAGAGGTAAATGCTGTCGTTCATTGTTTTTATCCTCGCAGCACAGATTTTTATTTTTGGAACATAGCCACTCTATGCGGCTGCGAGCCGGCTTCCAGACGACCTTAGTAGTAGAACGCCATGGCGTTTTTGCCAATTTCCAGACCACCCGAAAACGGTCCACTTCCCCTATAAAAAGAAGCGCCATAAAAAAGGCCGCCCGGCGGTGATGCCGGGCGGCCCTGGGAAGCGCAGACTAGACGCTTCGACTTATATTACTTGGTCCAGTCAGCCACGCGATCCGGGTGTTTGGCCACCCAATCCTTGGCCGCTGCGTCAGGTTTGGCACCGTCCTGAATCGCCAGCATGACTTCGCCGATTTCGTCTTTCGAAGCCCACTGGAAGTTCTTCAGGAACTTGGCTACTTCCGGCGCCTTGGTCGCCAGTTCCTTGCTGCCGATGCTGTTCACGGTTTCAGCCGCGCCATACACGCCTTTCGGGTCGTCGAGGAAGCGCAGTTTCCACTTGGCGAACATCCAGTGCGGCACCCAACCGGTCACGGCAATGGATTCGTTCTTTTTCTCGGCACGGGTCAACTCGGCAATCATGCCGGCGCCGGAACTGGCCTTGAGTTGATAGCCGGTCAGGTCGTAATCCTTGATCGCCTGATCGGTCTTGAGCATCACGCCTGAACCGGCGTCGATGCCGACGATGCGCTTCTTGAAGCTGTCGTCGGTCTTCAGGTCTTCAATGGTCTTGGCTTTGACGTACTCCGGCACGATCAGGCCGATTTTCGCGTCCTTGAAGTTCGGGCCGTAATCGACGACCAGATCCTTGTTCTTCGTCCAGTATTCACCGTGGGTCACGGGCAGCCAGGCCGACAGCATGGCGTCGAGTTTGCCGGTGGCAACGCCCTGCCACATGATCCCGGTAGCGACGGCCTGGAGCTTCACGTCATAGCCGAGTTTCTGTTTGATCACTTCGGCCGCCACGTGGGTGGTCGCCACGCTGTCGGACCAGCCGTCAACGTAACCGATGTTCAGGGTCTGTTTTTCAGCGCTGGCGAAAGTGGAGCTCATCGCAAGCACCAGAGCGGCACCTGCGCCTAAAAGTCGTCGCATCTTCATCGTTACTTCCCCGAAATGCTGCGCCCGACGGATGCCGGGCATCGTCAACGTATTGTTATGGTGCACAGCGCCCCCATCACGCCTGACCGCAAACTCGTTCGAACATCAGCGGAGTACTGATGAGTTCGATCATCAACCTGACGCACTCAGCGACCTGCTCTGCCAGCGACCTCGAAGCAACGAGAAACGACATCAGAAAGCCATTAACTGCGCCTGAATAATTGGCGCCAGACAATCCGCCCAAACTTTGCATGTCAAAATCATGCGGGCCACCAACCCCTCTATAAATGCAGGTAACATGCGTCGCTTTGCAGCCACTCGGCCTGACCATGTCCGCATCCTCCCGCTTCCCTTTTCTTCCTTATCTGTTCGCCTGCCTGCTTGGCCTGTTTGCGCTTTGCGGCTTCTGGTACGGCCTCGGCAAACCGGTGATCCTGCCGGACGTCGCCACCCCGACCCACAAGTTGCAGTGCGCCTCCTACACCCCGTTCGACAAGGATCAGTCGCCGTTCGACGTACCGTTCAAACTGCGCCCGGAGCGCATGGACGCCGATCTCGCCCTGCTCGCGACTCGTTTCGAATGCATCCGCACCTATTCCATGACCGGCCTCGAAGCCCTGCCTGATCTGGCGCGCAAGCATGGTTTGAAGCTGATGATCGGCGCTTGGGTCAACAGCAATCCGGTGGACACCGAGAAAGAAGTCGATCTGCTGATCGCCTCGGCCAACGCCAACCCGGATGTGGTCAGCGCGGTGATCGTCGGCAACGAAGCGTTGCTGCGCAAGGAGGTCACCGGGGCGCAATTGGCGAAGCTGATCAACAAGGTCAAGCGCCATATCAAGCAGCCAGTGACCTACGCCGATGTCTGGGAGTTCTGGCTCAAGCACCCGGAAGTTGCGCCGGCGGTGGATTTCCTGACCATTCACTTGCTGCCGTACTGGGAAGATGATCCGTCGAACATCGACGCCGCCCTGCAACACGTAGCGGAAGTGCGTCAGGTGTTCGGCAACAAGTTCGCGCCCAAGGACGTGATGATTGGCGAAACCGGCTGGCCGAGCGAAGGCCGTCAGCGTGAGACCGCGTTGCCGAGCAGGGTCAACGAAGCCAAGTTCATTCGTGGTTTTGTCACCCTCGCCGAACAGCAGGGCTGGCATTACAACCTGATCGAAGCGTTCGACCAGCCGTGGAAGCGCGGCAGCGAAGGCGCGGTCGGCGGTTACTGGGGACTGTTCGATGCCGATCGTCAGGACAAAGGCGTACTGGCCGGGCCGGTGTCGAACGTACCCGACTGGTCGCGCTGGCTGGCGCTCGGTGGTCTGATCTTTGTCGGCACGTTGATGCTTGGCGGTCGGGTTCGCACCACACGCTCAGCGTTGGTGCTGCCATTGCTCGGCGCCCTCGCCGCGTGCTCGATCGGCGCCTGGGGCAATCTGGCATGGCTGACCACGCGGTTCGCCAGCGAATGGGTGTGGGTCGGTTTGCTGACTGCGTTGAATTTGCTGGTGCTGGCACACGCCGCGCTGACCTTGAGCGCCCGCAACAGCTGGCGTGAGCGCGCCTTCAACGCCTTCGAACGACACGCCGGCTGGCTGGCCGCTGCCGTCGGTTTCGCGGGTGCGGTGATGGCGCTGGAGATGGTGTTCGATCCACGCTATCGCAGTTTTGCGAGTGCGGCGTTCATTCTGCCGGCACTGGTTTACCTGTGCCGCCCGGTGCCGGTGGCCCGCCGGGAGATTGCCCTGCTGACCTTCATCATCGGTGCGTGCATTGCGCCGCAGTTGTACCGTGAAGGTCTGCAGAATCAGCAGGCCTGGGGCTGGGCGCTGGTCAGTGTGCTGATGGTGGCCGCGCTATGGCGCTGCCTGCGGGTTCGCAAAGGCTGACCTTCAGCACCTGAAAGTACTGCATCGCGGGCGAGCCCGCGATGCATGACTACCTGGCGTCGCGCGATTCCCGCACCAGCCGCAACCCGGCAATCACTACCGCAAACACCGCCAGCGTGGTGTTGTACAAAGCCAGCGCCGGAAACCCGAACACCAGCGCCAGCACCGCCAGCCACCACCCTGCCCGCCCCGGCACGACAAAACCGATCACCGCAGCCGCGATCGCCGCCCAGCCCAGCATCTGGAAATGAATCATCAGGCCAAGGTTCGAGCGCACCGAGCACTCCCAACGACTCGCTTCATCCACGCAGATGCCCACCCACTGCGCGTCCTCCATGAAGCCAAAACGCGCGCCATAACTGGCGGCCAGCCATAACGGCAAAAGAACGAGCAGCAGAATCACGGGCAAGCGGCGGGACATGGAACACTCCAAACGATGAAATCGGCGGCCAGCTTAATCGCCTGCCAGCCGTGTGCAAGAACTAACAACTCTTAACTGGTCATTCAATCCGTGCAAAGTGTATCGTCCGGCTACTATTACCCCGAATTCCGTCTGATTGGTGCCGATGCGTGGCACTTTGGCGCAAACCCAGTGGTCATAGCCTGCGAACCTCATTCGGCACCTTCCTTTAAGGGATTCAGTCATGCTCCGATCCTTGCGCTTCGTCGCCCTGCTGGGCGGCCTTATTCTGAGTGCGTCCGCGCTGGCGGTGGATATCGACGCCGCCAGTTATGGCTATCCCCTGACCAACCCGTTCGAAGCGACCATCGCCACCACGCCGCCGGACCTGCGTCCGGAGTTGCCGTCGGACGACGACATCAATCAGACCGACCGCAGCGTCACCCTGCGCCCGGAACGCGAATTCATCCTGCCGGACAATTTCTGGCCGGTGAAAAAACTGACGTATCGCATCGCCACCCAGGACAAGGCCGCCCCGCTGATCTTCCTGATCGCCGGCACCGGCGCACGCTATGACAGCACCCTCAACGAATACCTGAAAAAGCTCTACTACAAGGCCGGCTACCACGTGGTGCAGTTGTCCTCCCCGACCAGTTTCGACTTCATGAGCGCTGCCTCGCGTTTCGCCACCCCCGGCGTGACCAAGGAAGACGCCGAAGACATGTACCGGGTGATGCAGGCCGTGCGTGCGCAGAACCCGAAACTGCCGGTCACCGACTATTACCTCAGCGGCTACAGCCTCGGTGCGCTGGACGCAGCATTCGTCGCCCACCTGGACGAAACCCGTCGCAGCTTCAACTTCAAGAAAGTCCTGTTGCTGAACCCGCCGGTCAACCTCTACACCTCGGTCACCAACCTCGACAAGCTGGTGCAGACCGAGGTCAAGGGCATCAACAACAGCACCACGTTCTATGAACTGGTGCTGGGCAAGCTGACCCGTTACTTCCAGCAGAAAGGCTACATCGATCTCAACGATGCCCTGCTCTATGACTTCCAACAGTCCAAGCAGCACCTGAGCAACGAGCAGATGGCGATGCTGATCGGCACCTCGTTCCGCTTCTCGGCGGCGGACATTGCCTTCACCTCGGACCTGATCAACCGTCGCGGCCTGATCACCCCGCCGAAATTCCCGATCACCGAAGGCACCAGCCTCACGCCGTTCCTCAAGCGTGCGCTGCAATGTGACTTCGACTGCTACCTCACCGAACAGGTGATCCCGATGTGGCGCGCCCGCACCGATGGCGGCAGCCTGCTGCAACTGATCGATCAGGTCAGCCTGTATGCCCTCAAGGATTACCTGCACGACAGCCCGAAAATCGCCGTGATGCACAACGCCGACGACGTGATCCTCGGCCCGGGCGACCTCGGCTTCCTGCGCAAGACCTTCGGCGATCGCCTGACGGTTTATCCACTGGGCGGCCATTGCGGCAACCTTAACTACCGCGTCAACAGCGACGCCATGCTGGAGTTCTTCCGTGGCTAAATATCTCCTGCTGTTTGCAGCGTTACTCTGTGCAGGCGTGGCCCAGGCCGACAACAGCAAAGCCAACGCACCCGTGGTAGTCGACAGTGACGGCTTCAAGGAGCCGCTGTCCAAACTCAAGTTCAACCCAGGGCTGGACCAGCGCGAGTTCGAGCGCTCGACGCTCAACGCGCTGAACGTGTATGACCCATTGGAGTCGTGGAACCGTCGGGTCTACCACTTCAACTACCGCTTCGACCAATGGGTGTTCCTGCCGGTGGTCGACGGCTATCGCTACGTCACACCCGGTTTCGTGCGTTCCGGCGTGAGCAACTTCTTCAACAACCTCGGCGACGTGCCGAACCTGGTCAACAGCCTGTTGCAGTTCAAGGGCAAGCGTTCGATGGAAACCACCGCGCGCCTGCTGCTCAACACCACCATCGGCATCGCCGGCCTGTGGGACCCGGCCACCGCCATGGGCCTGCCGCGCCAGAGCGAAGACTTCGGCCAGACCCTGGGCTTCTACGGCGTACCGGGCGGCGCCTACTTCGTGCTGCCGATCCTCGGCCCGTCAAACATCCGCGACACCGCCGGCCTCGCCGTGGACTACACCGCCGAATCGGCGATCAACTACCTGAACGTGTCGAAAGTCAGCGAAAACCACCCGGAAATCTGGGCGCTGCGTGCAGTCGACAAGCGCTATCAGACCCACTTCCGCTACGGTCAGATGAACTCGCCGTTCGAGTACGAGAAGGTGCGCTACGTGTACACCGAATCGCGCAAACTGCAGATCGCCGAGTAAAACCGGCAGCCACAAAAAAGGCCATTCGATGCGAATCGAATGGCCTTTTTCATTGAGCAGAAGATCAGCCCTTCAGCGCTTTCCAGAGCTTGCCGATGACCGATACAACAGCCAGCACCACCGCACCCGCGACAACCCCCGCCACGCCATTGAGCAACACGGGTACAGCAAACCCTACGCTGCCCGCCGCAGCCCCCATGCTCTCGATCCAGTGATGCACCACCGGTACGCCGTGGGTCAGGATGCCGCCGCCAACCAGGAACATCGCCGCCGTGCCGATCACCGACAGGCCTTTCATCATGTAAGGCGCGGCGCGCAGGATCGCGTTGCCGATGCGTTTCGCCGCAGCGCCAGGATTCTGGGTCAGCCACAGGCCGAGGTCATCGAGTTTGACGATGCCGGCCACCAGGCCATAAACGCCCACGGTCATGACGATGGCGATACCCGACATCACGATCACTTGCTGGGTCAGCGAAGCCTCGGCCACGGTGCCGAGGGTGATGGCAATGATTTCCGCCGAGAGGATGAAGTCGGTGCGGATTGCGCCTTTGATCTTGTCCTTCTCGTAGGCCACCAGATCGGTTGCAGGATCGGCCACCGCTTCGGTCAACTGCGCATGTTCGGCCTGATCTTCATCCTTGCCGTGCAGCAGCGGGTGCGCGAGTTTCTCGAAGCCCTCGAAGCACAGATACGCGCCGCCGACCATCAACAGCGGCGTCACCAGCCACGGCACAAAGGCACTGATGGCCAGCGCCGACGGCACCAGGATCAGCTTGTTGACGAACGAGCCCTTGGCCACCGCCCACACCACGGGAATTTCCCGCTCGGCGCGCACGCCCGAGACCTGCTGGGCATTGAGCGCCAAGTCATCGCCGAGCACCCCGGCGGTCTTCTTGGCGGCCATTTTGCTCATCAACGCCACATCATCCAGAACGGTGGCGATGTCGTCGATCAGCACCAGCAAACTGCTTCCTGCCATGAATCTTGTTTCCTTATGTGAATAATGCCGCGCAGCATACCGCGACTGCAGACCACACGGGGCATTGTTGAGCGCCGCGCGAGGCCGGTGCTACCATGCGCAACCGCCAGTACAGGCAAGGAACCACCGGGTTTATGAGCACAATCCGCGAGCGCAACAAAGAACTGATCCTGCGTGCCGCCAGTGAGGAGTTCGCCGACAAGGGCTTCGCTGCGACCAAAACCAGCGACATCGCCGCCAAGGCGGGATTGCCCAAGCCCAACGTCTACTACTACTTCAAGTCCAAGGAAAACCTCTACCGCGAGGTTCTGGAAAGCATCATCGTGCCGATCCTGCAGGCCTCGACCCCGTTCAACCCGGACGGCGTACCGAGCGAAGTGCTGAGCGGCTACATCCGCTCGAAGATCCGCATCTCCCGCGATCTGCCGTTTGCCTCGAAGGTGTTCGCCAGCGAAATCATGCACGGCGCCCCGCACCTGAGCGCCGACCTGGTCGAGCAACTGAATAGCCAGGCCAAGCACAACATCGACTGCATCCAGAGCTGGATCGACCGCGGCCAGATCGCCCCGATCGACCCCAACCACCTGATGTTCAGCATTTGGGCCGCAACCCAGACCTACGCCGACTTCGACTGGCAGATCTCCGCCGTGACCGGCAAGGAAAAGCTCGACGAAGCCGACTATGAAGCCGCGGCGCAAACCATCATCCGGTTGGTCCTCAAGGGCTGCGAACCGGACTGACAGCGCGACACACACGCAAAAAAAATCGCAGGCCTGGCCAAAGCGTCCTGAAGACGTGGCCAGACCTGCGATTTTTTGTTTCAGGCGTCGCTACCCATCAACCAGCGCAGCGCTTGCGGCAAGGAGGTGCTCCAGTCGTCCGGGAAGGAATGCCCGCCTTCATGGGTACGGGATTTGACTTCGTTGCCGTCACTGAACAGTTTGCGGAAATCCGTGGCCATCTGCTGATTGCCCGCGCCTTCCATCTTGCCGTTGATCACAAACACCCTTTTGCCGTGCGCCTTGCTCACCGTCGGTGTCGGCTGTCGGCCGCCAGGTGACAGCAACAGAGCACCTGCGTAGTCATCCGGATGTTGCGCCAGCAAGGCGCCCGCGTGTTGTGAACCTTGAGAGAAGCCCATCAGGTAGACGTGCTTGCGATCGATGCATTGCTGCGCCTCCAATTGCTTCAAGCCGTTCTGCACCGTTTTATGGGTGCCTTCAAAGCCCGGGCCGATCCAGCGGAAGCTGTCCACCGCATTGATCATCTCGGTACCGTTGATGCCAAGGATAATGGCCCCGGTATCAGCGAGTGGTTGGTAGCTCTCGTCGAGCTCGCCGTTGATACCGTAGCCGTGCAGCCAGACCACCACCGGACGGCACGCCTTGGGCGCGGGAATATCCGCCGACGGGTTGAGCACTGAAATGGCGCCGACCTTGCCGGGCGCGATGGTCTTGTAGCGCTGCTGCGCACTGGCCAATACGGCTTTGTAGGTGGCGGTCTCGCGCAGGTCGGAGAAATCCTCGTCGCCGGCCAGCAATGGGCCGAACCACATGCCACGATCGTCAGCCTCTTGCAGGAAGCGCAAGGCCAGTTTGTCGTCACCACGGCGGGCAAACAGCGCGGCAACCTGATAAGGCGCGAGCATCTGCTTGGGGTCTTCACGAGTGGCCGCCAGATAAACCGCAATGGCCTGCAAGGTATCGGTGTCTTCGAGCTTCTCGGCCCGCGCCATCAATTCAGGAACATCGTCGGCATTGATCAGCGCGGTGACCACCGGACTCAGCGCCTGGAACGCGATGTCTTCGGCGTCCAGCGGTTCGGCGGCGTGCAGAAAGGGAGTGATGAGGGTCATGGCCGTGGCCAGAGAAAAGCCAAGTAGCGTCTTCACGCTGATCTTCCTTGATACAAAAACGGGGCGGCAGTCTATCGACGCCACCCCGATTCGTCATCACCTCAATACCAACCGGGGTGATTCAGTTCCCGTCAGGCCGCCACCCCCGCATCCGCCCGCAGATCCAGGGCCTCCACAGCCTTGATCGCCACTTGCTCATCGACATCCGACAGATCGCCGCTGATGCCGATCGCTCCCAGCACGTTCCCCGCCTGATCACGAATCAACACACCACCCGGTGCCGGCACGACGCTGCCCTGCCCCATGCTGTTGAGTGCAGCGATGAAGGCCGGACGTTGTTGCGCGTCCAGCGCCAGCAGGCGTGAGCCCTTGCCCAGAGCGATGGCGCCCCAGGCTTTGCCGATGGCGATGTTCGGGCGCAGCAGGCTGGCGCCGTCTTCGCGTTGCAAGGTGACCAGGTGGCCGCCGGTGTCCAGTACTGCAATGGTCAGCGGCGCGGCGGAGATTGCCCGCCCTGCGCTGATGGCTTCGTTGACCAGGTTGACTGCGACTTTCAAGGTTAAAGCGCTCATGGTGCCGTCCTCATTTTGTTATTGGGAAAGCCGTTGGGCTGCGCGTTTGTGCCGCAGCCCGATGCAACAAATAGAACACAATGAATTATTTTTTTGTATACAATAATTCTCGAAAAGCGCTCCATGCGACGAAAAGCCACAGCAGAACAGGCTTCCGACGAATGAAACAGCCGCTTGAGAAAATGGATTGACCTGCGCCGTCCGCCGTGAATACACTCTGCGCAAAGCCACTTGTATACAATTACAAAACGTAAAGAGGCACAAAACCATGAGCAAAATGAGAGCAATCGAAGCCGCCGTTCTGGTGATGCGCCGTGAAGGGGTTGATACCGCTTTTGGCATTCCGGGCGCTGCAATCAACCCGCTGTATTCCGCCCTGCAGAAAGTCGGTGGCATCGATCACGTCCTTGCTCGCCACGTTGAAGGCGCCTCGCACATGGCCGAGGGCTACACCCGCACCAAGGCCGGCAACATCGGCGTGTGCATCGGTACTTCCGGCCCTGCCGGCACCGACATGGTCACCGGCCTGTACAGCGCCTCCGCGGACTCGATCCCGATCCTCTGCATCACAGGGCAAGCCCCCCGCGCCCGTATGCACAAGGAAGACTTCCAGGCTGTCGACATCACCAGCATCGTCAAGCCAGTAACCAAGTGGGCAACCACCGTTCTGGAGCCGGGCCAAGTGCCTTACGCGTTCCAGAAAGCCTTCTTTGAAATGCGCTCCGGCCGTCCAGGCCCAGTGCTGATCGATCTGCCGTTCGACGTGCAGATGGCTGAAATCGAATTCGACATCGACGCCTACCAGCCACTGCCGCTGGCCAAGCCAAGCGCGACCCGCGTGCAGGTTGAAAAGGCCCTGGCACTGCTCGATCAGGCCGAGCGTCCATTGCTGGTGGCCGGTGGCGGCATCATCAACGCCGACGCCAGCGATCTGCTGGTGGAATTCGCCGAGCTGACCGGCATCCCGGTGATCCCGACCCTGATGGGCTGGGGCACGATTCCGGACGATCACCCGTTGATGGTCGGCATGGTCGGTCTGCAGACTTCGCACCGTTACGGCAACGCCACGATGCTGAAATCCGACGTGGTGTTGGGTATCGGTAACCGCTGGGCCAACCGTCACACCGGTTCGGTCGACGTGTACACCGAAGGTCGCAAGTTCATTCACGTCGACATCGAAGGCACCCAGATCGGGCGCGTGTTCACCCCGGACCTGGGCATCGTTTCCGACGCTGCCGCCGCGCTGACCGTATTCATCGAAGTCGCTCGTGAATGGCAAGCCGCCGGCAAACTGAAAAACCGCAGTGCATGGCTGCAGGACTGCCAGCAGCGCAAGTCCAGCCTGCAACGCAAGACCCACTTCGACAACGTGCCGGTCAAGCCGCAGCGCGTGTATGAAGAAATGAACCAGGTGTTCGGCAAAGACACCTGCTACGTCAGCACCATCGGTCTGTCGCAGATTGCCGGCGCGCAGTTCCTGCACGTCTACAAGCCGCGTCACTGGATCAACTGCGGCCAGGCGGGCCCATTGGGCTGGACCATTCCGGCAGCGCTGGGCGTGGTGAAGGCCGATCCGAACCGTAAAGTCGTGGCCCTGTCGGGGGACTATGACTTCCAGTTCATGATCGAGGAACTGGCGGTCGGCGCTCAGTTCAATCTGCCGTACATCCACGTCGTGGTGAACAACTCGTACCTGGGGCTGATCCGTCAGGCCCAGCGCGGGTTCGAAATGGACTACTGCGTGCAGCTGTCCTTCGATAACCTGAACGCGCCGGAACTCAATGGTTACGGTGTCGACCACGTCGCAGTCGCCGAAGGCCTGGGCTGCAAGGCGCTGCGTGTGTTCGAACCGTCTGAAATCGCCCCTGCCCTGCGCAAGGCCGAACAGATGATCGAAGAGTTCAAGGTGCCGGTGATCGTCGAGATCATTCTGGAGCGTGTGACCAACATCTCCATGGGCACCGAGATCAACGCCGTCAACGAATTCGAAGACCTGGCGCTGGTCGGCAACGATGCGCCAACGGCGATTTCGCTGCTCGATTAAAACTGCTTGCCGTTCGTTCCCGCGCCGAGCGCGGGAACGATCACTCTAACGGGAGACCACCATGCCGCGTTTCGCAGCCAACCTGTCCATGCTGTTCACCGAACAGGATTTCCTTGCCCGTTTCGACGCCGCCGCCAAGGCTGGCTTCAGCGGTGTCGAGTACCTGTTCCCCTACGATTTCAGCTCTGCCGAAATCAAGGCCAAACTCGACGCCAACGGTCTGACCCAAGTGCTGTTCAACCTGCCGGCCGGTGACTGGGCCAAGGGCGAGCGCGGTATCGCGTGCCTGCCGGACCGGGTCGAAGAATTCCGTGCCGGGGTCGATCTGGCCATCGCTTACGCACAGGTGCTGGGCAACACCCAGGTCAACTGCCTGGCCGGTATCCGTCCGCAGGGCGTGGACGATGCTACCGTTGAAAAAACCTTCGTCGCCAACCTCAAGTACGCCGCCGAGAAGCTGCAAGCCGTCGGCATCAAACTGGTGATGGAAGCGATCAACACCCGCGACATCCCGGGCTTCTACCTGAACAACACGGCACAGGCCCTGTCGATTCGCGAGCAGGTCGGCAGCGCCAATCTGTTCCTGCAATACGACATCTATCACATGCAAATCATGGAAGGCGATCTGGCCCGCACCCTGCAATCGCACCTGGCCGAGATCAACCATGTGCAGCTGGCCGACAACCCGGGCCGCAACGAGCCGGGCACTGGCGAGATCAACTACCGCTTCCTGTTCGAACACCTGGATCGCATCGGTTATCAGGGCTGGGTCGGCTGCGAGTACAAACCGCTGACCACCACTGAAGCAGGCCTCGGCTGGCTGAAGACCCACAACGCGATCTGACCCCTATTTGCTTGAGCAAGACAAAAACAAGAGGAATTTCTCATGGCTAAAATCGGATTTATCGGCACCGGCATCATGGGCCACCCAATGGCGGCGAACCTGCAGAAAGCCGGTCACAGCCTGTTCCTGTCGGCGCACCACGACGCCGCCCCTGCCGACCTGGTCGCCGCTGGCGCCGTCGCCCTGGCCAACCCGCGCGAAGTGGCGCAGGAAGCTGAATTCATTATCGTCATGGTGCCGGATACCCCGCAGGTCGATGACGTGCTGTTCCGTGCCGACGGCGTCGCTGCTGGTATCGGCAAGGGCAAGGTCGTGATCGACATGAGCTCGATTTCGCCGACCGCCACCAAGGCTTTCGCTGCGAAGATCAACGAGAAAGGCGCGCAATACCTCGACGCTCCGGTGTCCGGTGGTGAGGTCGGTGCCAAGGCTGCGACCCTGAGCATCATGGTCGGTGGCGACGCCGATGCCTTCGAACGCGCACTGCCGCTGTTCCAGGCCATGGGCAAGAACATCACCCTGGTCGGCGGCAATGGCGACGGTCAGACCGCCAAGGTGGCGAACCAGATCATCGTTGCCCTGAACATTCAGGCCGTCGCCGAAGCCCTGCTGTTCGCTTCGAAAAACGGTGCCGATCCGGCCAAGGTGCGTGAAGCGCTGATGGGTGGTTTCGCGTCCTCGAAGATCCTCGAAGTGCACGGCGAGCGCATGATCAAGGGCACCTTCGATCCGGGCTTCCGCATCAGCCTGCACCAGAAGGACCTGAACCTGGCCCTGCAAGGCGCCAAGGAGCTGAACATCAACCTGCCGAACACCGCCAACGCCCAGCAAGTGTTCAGCACCTGCGCGGCCATCGGTGGCAGCAACTGGGACCACTCGGCGCTGATCAAGGGCCTGGAACACATGGCCAACTTCTCGATTCGCGACAAGAAGTAAGCCCTGCCCCGTCGCTCGTTCCCACGTCGAGGCGTCGAACCGTCCGCGTGGGAATGCAGCCCGGGACGCTCCGCGTCCCTGCCGAAGCGGACGCAGAGCGTCCATTGAGGCATTCCCACGCAGAGCGTGGGAACGATCACCTGCACTAACCAAGAACAATAAGATTGGGAGCCCGCCATGTCGGTCGATCCGCAACAACTGCTGCGCGAGCTGTTTGCCACAGCCATCGACGCGGCCCATCCGAACCAGGTCCTCGAAGCCCATCTGCCTGCCGATCGCAGCGGTCGCGTGATCGTCATCGGCGCCGGCAAGGCCGCCGCCGCCATGGCGCAAGTGGTCGAGCGATGCTGGGAAGGTGAAGTCTCGGGCCTTGTGGTGACCCGCTACGGTCACGGCGCCCCGTGCGAAAAAATCGAAGTGGTCGAAGCCGCGCATCCGGTGCCGGACGCTGCTGGCCTGGCCGTGGCCAAACGGGTGCTGGAACTGGTCAGCCACCTGACCGAAGACGACCGCGTGATTTTCCTGCTGTCCGGCGGTGGCTCTGCCCTGCTGGCGCTGCCGGCCGAAGGCATCACCCTGGCCGACAAACAGTCGATCAACAAAGCCCTGCTCAAATCCGGCGCGACCATCGGCGAGATGAACTGCGTGCGCAAGCACCTCTCGGCGATCAAGGGCGGACGCCTGGGCAAAGCTTGCTGGCCGGCGACTGTTTACACCTATGCGATTTCCGATGTACCGGGCGACCTCGCCACGGTCATCGCCTCCGGCCCGACCGTGGCCGACCCGAGCACCAGCGCCGAAGCGCTGGCGATCATCAAGCGCTACGGCATCGAGATTCCGGCATCGGTGCGCAGCTGGCTGCAAAGCCCGGAATCGGAAACCGTCAAACCCGGTGATCCGAGCCTGGCCCGCAGTCACTTCCAGTTGATCGCCCGCCCTCAACAATCGCTGGATGCCGCAGCGGTGAAATGCCGTCAGGCCGGTTTCAGCACACTGATCCTCGGCGACCTGGAAGGCGAATCCCGCGAAGTGGCGAAAGTCCACGCCGGCATCGCGCGCCAGATCATTCATCACGGCCAGCCGCTGGCGGCGCCGTGCGTGATCCTCTCCGGCGGCGAAACCACGGTGACCGTGCGCGGCAATGGCCGTGGCGGACGCAACGCCGAATTCCTCCTCAGCCTCACCGACAGCCTCAAGGGCCAGCCCGGCGTCTATGCGCTGGCCGGTGACACCGACGGCATCGACGGTTCGGAAGACAACGCCGGCGCGATCATGACCCCGGACAGCTACGCCCGCGCCGCCGCCCTGGGCCTGAGCGCCAGCGACGAGCTGGATAACAACAACGGTTACGGCTACTTCGAGGCGCTCGATGCGCTGATCGTCACCGAGCCGACCCGCACCAACGTCAACGACTTCCGCGCCATCCTGATCCTCGAGAGCTCTAAATCATGACGCCTGATAAAAAGGTCAAAATCCTCGCCACCCTCGGGCCTGCCGTCGACGGCATCGAAGACATCCGCGAGCTGGTCGAGGCCGGGGTCAACATCTTCCGCCTCAACTTCAGCCACGGCGATCACGCCGACCACGCCAAGCGCTATCAGTGGATCCGCGAAGTCGAGCGCCAGCTCAACTATCCGCTCGGGATCCTGATGGACCTGCAAGGGCCGAAACTGCGGGTCGGCAAGTTCGCTGACGGCAAGGTTCAGTTGCATCGCGGCCAGGCGTTCCGCCTTGATCTGGACGCAACACCGGGCGACGAACGCCGGGTGAACCTGCCGCATCCGGAGATCATCGCCGCGCTGGAAGCCGGGATGGACCTGCTGCTGGATGACGGCAAACTACGTCTGCGCGTCGTCACCAAATACACCGATGCGATCGACACCACCGTGCTCAATGGCGGCGAATTGTCGGATCGCAAAGGCGTGAACGTGCCGCAAGCGGTGCTCGACCTGAGCCCGTTGACCACCAAGGATCGCCGCGACTTGAGCTTCGGTCTGGAGCTGGGTGTGGACTGGGTCGCGCTGTCGTTCGTGCAGCGTCCGCAGGACATTATCGAAGCCCGCGCACTGATCGGCGACAAAGCGTTCCTGATGGCGAAGATCGAGAAGCCGTCGGCCGTGGAGCAACTGCGCGAAATCGCCGAACTGAGCGACGCGATCATGGTGGCTCGCGGTGATCTCGGCGTGGAAGTGCCGGCCGAGAGCGTGCCGCAAATCCAGAAAAACATCATCACCACATGCCGCCAACTCGGCAAACCGGTGGTGGTGGCGACGCAGATGCTCGAATCGATGCGCTTCTCCCCGGCGCCGACCCGCGCCGAAGTCACCGACGTTGCCAATGCCGTGGCCGAAGGTGCCGATGCGGTGATGCTGTCGGCCGAAACCGCGTCCGGCGAATACCCGCTGGAAGCCGTGCAGATGATGAGCAAGATCATCCGCCAGGTGGAGAACGGTCCGGATTACCAGACCCAACTCGACGTCAGCCGACCGAAAGCCGAAGCGACCGTGTCCGACGCGATCAGTTGCGCGATCCGTCGCATCAGCAACGTGCTGCCGGTGGCGGTACTGGTCAATTACAGCGAGTCCGGTGCATCGAGTCTGCGTGCGGCGCGGGAGCGGCCAAAGGCGCCGATCCTCAACCTGACACCGAACCTGCAGACCGCCCGCCGCTTGAGCGTGGCGTGGGGCATTCATTCGGTGGTCAATGATCGCCTGCGTCAGGTGGATGAGGTGTGCTCGACCGCGCTGGAAATCGCTCAGGCTCAAGGAATGGCCGAGCGTGGCGATACGTTGCTGATCACCGCGGGTGTGCCGTTTGGGCAACCGGGGTCGACTAATTCGCTGCGGATCGAAACATTGATTTAAGTAACACCTGTATGGCGAGGGAGCGTGCTCCCGTCGCTCGGCATGACGGTTTCCACAAGAGACACCGCATTCACCGGGTACGAGTTCCCTCGCCACAGCTTCAAGCAAGACCTTTTGATTTTCCAACTGCCCAGATTCTCCAGACATGCCTGCCAACCATTTCAACACCCACTGCCCCGACTGGGCCGAGGCCTTGCTCAACGGCTTCAGTCAAATCTTCCTCCAGCGCCATCCGCTGTGTGGACTCCTGTGCCTTTTGGCCATTTTATTCACCGCACCGGTGCTGTTCGCCGGCGCGCTGCTCGGCGCGGTCGCCGGTTTGCTCACCGCGCAACGCCGCAACTATGCCAAGGCGGATCGCCAGGCCGGACTGTTCAGCTACAACGGCGTGCTGGTCGGCCTGTTGCTGAGCCTGTATTTCCCCTGGTCGCCGATGCTGCCGCCGCTGATTCTGGCGGCCGGTGGTCTAAGCGCGATGATCACGCAGCAGTGGCTCAAACGCGCACGCCTCACTGAATACCTGCCCGCCTACACCGCGCCGTTCGTGTTGCTGAGCTGGGTGTTCCTGTGTTTCGCCGAGCCATCGACACCGTCTCCCGTGCTTGAACTGAACACCCTGAACCTGCTCGGTGCCGCCCTGAAAGGCTTTGGTCAGGTGATGTTCCTCGACCATCCGTTGGCCGGTGGATTGATCGCAGCCGGTTTGCTGATCGCCGATCGCCGAGCCTTCGCCTGGGCGCTGTCGGCTTCGGTGATTGGCCTCGGTTCCAGCCTGTTGCACCACGACAGCCAGGTCGCGCTGCTGGGCCTGGGCGGCTACAACGCGGTGCTCGCCGCCCTCGCCTTCAGCGCACAGCGCCAGCAACCGTGGTTGCCACTGTTCGGCATCGGCCTGGCGCTGTTGTTGACGCCACTGTTCAGCGCCCTGGGTCTGGCGACCCTCACGGCACCGTTCATTCTCGCCTGCTGGCTGCTGCGCACCGGCATTCGCCTGATGCGCCAACCGCAGATCAACGCCGCGCCTTGCGCTAACGGGGAGAATCAACCTAGGCTGCGCTGATCGATGGCCAAGGCGATTTGCATGAACGGTAACAACACGTGGCGTGATCGCCTGTACGTGATCATTTTCCAGACCGACACGGTGGCTGGCCGCCGTTTCGACAAGACCCTGCTGCTGATCATCTTCGCCAGTCTGGTGATCGTGATCCTCGACAGCATCGACGACGTCCACCAGAACTACGCCAATGTGCTGGCGTACATCGAATGGGGCTTCACGGTCATCTTCCTCGGCGAGTACCTGCTGCGCCTGTACTGCTCGCCCAAGCCGCTGCGCTACGCCTTCAGTTTCTACGGGCTAGTGGACTTGCTGGCGATCGTGCCCGGCATCCTCGCGCTGTATTACAGCGATGCCCAGTACCTGCTGATCATCCGGGTGATCCGGATGCTGCGGATCTTCCGTGTACTCAAGCTCGGCCCCTACCTGAAACAGGCGCATTACCTGCTCGATGCCCTGCGCGGCAGCAAGCAGAAAATCCTCGTGTTCCTGCTCAGCGTCTGCACCCTGGTCACGGTGTTCGGCACCTTGATGTACGTGGTCGAAGGCCCGGAGCACGGTTTCACCAGCATTCCCAAAGGCATCTATTGGGCTATCGTGACCCTGACCACCGTGGGTTACGGCGACATAGTGCCCAAGACCGTTCTCGGCCAGGTGATTTCGTCGCTGGTGATGGTGACTGGTTACTCGATCATCGCCGTGCCCACCGGGATTTTTACCGCTGAACTGGCCACGGCCATGCGCGGGGGTCAGTTGCAGCACGACTGCCCGGTGTGCACAAAAAACAGCCATGAACAGGAAGCGTCGTTCTGCTCCCGCTGTGGCAATGCGCTGTTCAAGAAAATGGAATAAGCAAAGTTCTTTTTAATCTTTAAGCGACTATGCGCGCCCCGCTATAGTCGCTGGCAAATGGCCTCATCTTTGTAAAGACACCCCCTACAGAACAAGGAATGCGCAGTGAAAAAACTCTTTGGCGCCTCACTTCTCGCCGCTGGTCTTGCCTTCGGTAGCGTGGCTCAAGCCGCACCGACCCTGCTCAACGTTTCCTACGACGTGATGCGCGATTTCTACAAGGACTACAACGCTGCGTTCCAGAAACACTGGCAGGCCGAACACAAAGAGAGCATCACCGTGCAGATGTCTTTCGGCGGTTCGAGCAAACAGGCGCGCTCGGTCATCGACGGCCTGCCGGCTGACGTCATCACCATGAACATGGCCACCGACATCAACGCCCTGGCGGACAACGGCCAACTGGTGCCGAAGGACTGGGTCACCCGTCTGCCGAACAACAGCGCGCCGTTCACTTCGGCCACCGTGTTCATCGTCCGCAAGGGCAACCCGAAAGCCCTGAAAGACTGGCCGGACCTGCTCAAGGACGGCGTGCAGGTGATCGTGCCGAACCCTAAAACCTCGGGCAACGGCCGCTACACCTACCTGTCGGCGTGGGGCTATGTGCTGAAAAACGGCGGTGACGAGAACAAGGCGAAAGACTTCGTCGGCAAGCTGTTCAAGCAAGCGCCAGTGCTGGACACCGGTGGCCGCGCCGCGACTACCACGTTCATGACCAACCAGATCGGCGACGTGCTGGTGACCTTCGAGAACGAAGCCGAAATGATCGCCCGCGAATTCGGCCGCGACCAGTTCGAAGTCATCTACCCAAGCGTCTCCGCCGAAGCCGAGCCGCCGGTGTCGGTGGTCGACAAAGTCGTCGAGAAGAAAGGCTCTCGCGCCGCTGCCGAGGAATACCTGAAGTACCTGTGGTCGCCGGAAGGCCAGGAGATCGCCGCCGCCAACTACCTGCGTCCACGTGACCCGGCGGTATTGGCCAAGTACACCGACCGCTTCCCGAAAGTCGACTTCCTGTCGGTCGAGAAGACCTTCGGCGACTGGCGCACCGTGCAGAAGACCCACTTCAACGATGGCGGGATCTTCGACCAGATCTACAGCGGCCAGTAAGGCGTGAGCTGAAATGAAAAAGGCGACCTGAAGAGGTCGCCTTTTTTATGCGTTCACATCGGCGGTTTCACGCCATCCTTGCCGGCCGAGATCGATTGCGCGGTCAACGTGCCGTCCGCACTCTGGGTGACGAAGGTGACGATCTTCACGCCAACCTTGAGCAGGCTGCGATCGCCGGGCGCCAGGTTGACGATCGGCACATCCTCCGGCACCAGGATCTTCTGCTGGCCGCCCTTGTAGTTGACGGTCAGCACCCGGCCGTTGCTCACCACCAGATCGCCGACGCTGCCATTGGTCATGCTGCTGCCCTTGGCCAGGTCGAACGGCCGATGGCCATCGCCGCTGCCGGCCAGCTCCGGCGGGAAGACATGCACCTCCAGCGCCTTGAGCGTCCCATCCTCCTGGGGAATGGCTGCCGAGCCAATGTAACTGCCGGGCTTGATGTCTTCGATATTGGCCAGGGTAACCGCGCGGACCTTGGTGTCCGGGGTCAACTGAACCACCACGTTTTCACCGCTGTTGACGTGAACCTTGAGCGACTCGGGGCTGACCCCGGTGATTTCGCCGCGCACGCCAATGCGCATCCCCGGGGCGTCACCGGCGTAGACGCTGCCGGCGCTGAGCACGCCGATCAATGCAAGAGTCGTGGTGTGGCGAAGCAGCTGACGAAACATCGCAATCCTCCGGTTGTTTGCAGGTGGAAATCCACTGACAACATAAGCACGCTATCGAACAAGATGTAAGTGAATGTATCATCGCCCCTCCCCGGTCGGACGCAAGGTTCGCCGATGGACGACACCTCACCGGCCGCCACCTATTCCGCAACGGAATAACTGATATCGATCCAAGGCTTCTACCGCCGGCCCGGTTCGTCCCTTAGCCTCACCGCATTCCTTTTCGCTGGATCGAGAAACCCTATGACCGCCACAACTCACGCAATGACCCGAGGCATGGTGCTGCTGTTCGCTTTCTGCTGCGGCGCCATCGTTGCCAACATCTACTACGCCCAGCCGATCATCGGCCTGATTGCCCCGGACATCGGCCTGACCGACACCATGGCCAGTTTCATCGTGTCGCTGACCCAGATCGGTTATGCGCTGGGCCTGTTCTTCCTGGTGCCGCTGGCGGATCTGCTGGAAAACCGCCGCTTGATGATCATCACCACGGTGGTGGCGATTGCCAGTCTGCTCGGGGCGGCGTTCACCGATCAGCCCAATGTGTTCCTGCTGATTTCGTTGCTGGTGGGTTTCAGTTCGGTGTCGGTGCAGGTGCTGGTGCCCTTGGCGGCGCACCTGGCGCCGGAGGAATCTCGCGGACGTGTCGTCGGCGGAATCATGGGCGGCCTGCTGTTGGGCATTCTGCTGGCGCGTCCGGTGTCGAGCGTAGTCGCCGACCATTTCGGCTGGCGGGCGATGTTCATGATCGCGGCAGGGTTGATGGCGGCAATCAGCGTCGTCCTGGCGTTGACCGTGCCCAAGCGCCAACCGGATCACAGCGCTTCCTACGGCCAGTTGCTCGGATCGTTGTGGACACTGCTGCGCAAGCAACCGGTGCTGCGTCAGCGGGCGTTCTACCAGGCCTGCATGTTCGCCACCTTCAGCTTGTTCTGGACCGCCGTGCCACTGGAACTGGCGCGCAACCATGGCCTGTCCCAGAGTGAAATCGCGATCTTCGCCCTGGTCGGCGCCATCGGTGCGATTGCCGCGCCGATCAGCGGACGCCTGGCCGACGCCGGCCACACTCGCGTCGCCTCGCTGCTGGCCATGCTGTTCGCCAGCCTGAGCTTCCTGCCCGCCTTCATCCACCCGGCCTACAGCGTGATAGGCCTGGCCGTGACCGGCGTCGTGCTCGACTTCTGCGTGCAAATGAACATGGTACTCGGCCAGCGCGCGGTCTACTCCCTCGACGCCAAAAGCCGCGGTCGCCTCAACGCGCTGTACATGACCAGCATCTTCATCGGCGGTGCCTTCGGCTCATCGATCGCCAGCGCGGTGTATGAACACGGCGGCTGGCTGTGGATCGTGATCGTCGGCAGCGTGTTCCCGTTACTGGCGCTGGTGCGGTTCTTGAGTGTTTCGCAAAAGGGTGTTTTGGCAACGGCATAAATCAACGCAAGCAATCCGCATTACACTCGGCATCTTCAAACAATTAATGGCTGCCCGAGCCGCAGCCTGCCCCAAGGAGTTGCCATGACCCGTCGTACCTTCCTCATCACCGGCGCCAGCAAGGGTATCGGGCGGGCGCTGGCCGAGCATCTGGATCGGGCCGGGCATCGGGTGGTGGGGATTGCCCGCCAGCCGGACCTGAGCTTTCCGGGGATCCTGTTTCCGCTGGACCTGAGTGATCGCAAGCTCGCCGGTGAAGTGCTGGCGGATCTGGCGCGCACTTATGAGTTCGACGGACTGGTGAACAATGTCGGGCTGGTGCGGCCGCAAGCGTTGGGGGATATCGATCTCGATGCGTTCGACGATGTGATGCGGGTCAACCTGCATTCGGCCTTGCAGGCGACTCAGGCGTTGTTGCCGGGCATGCGCACGCGCGGCTGGGGTCGGGTGGTGAACATTTCCAGCCTGACCGTGCTCGGTATCGCTCAGCGCACCGCGTATGCGGCGGCGAAAGCGGCGCTGGTCAGTTTCACGCGCTCGTGGGCGCTGGAACTGGCGCAGACCGGGATTACCGTCAACGCCGTCGCGCCGGGGCCGACCGAGACCGAACTGTTTCGCGCCAACAACCCGCCGGGCAGCGAAGGAGAAGCGCGGTATCTGGCCGGGGTGCCGATGGGCCGTCTCGGGCAACCGGAAGAGATCGCTTCGGCCATTGCCTTTCTGTTGTCCGAGCAAAGCGGATTCATCACCGGGCAGACCTTGTTTGTCGACGGCGGCGCCTCGGTGGGCAAAGCCGCGTTCTGATCACTGGCACAAGGACACCCGATGGACCGCCTCGCCGCCATGGAAACCTTTGTCTACGTCGTGGAAACCGGCTCGTTTTCCGCTGCCGCCCGGCGGCTGAATATCGGTCAGCCGGCCGTGTCGAAAACCATCGCCCAACTCGAAACCCGACTCGCCGTGCGCCTGCTGTTGCGTTCGACCCGAGGCCTGACGCCGACCGAAGCCGGGCTGGCGTTTTTCGAACGGGCCAAACGCACCCTCGAAGAAGCCGACGAGGCCGACAATGCAGCTCGCGGCGCCGCCAGCGGCCTGAGTGGCAACCTGCGCATCAGCACCGCCGTCACCTTCGGCCGGATGCATGTGGTTCCACACCTGGGGCCGTTCCTCGATCAACACCCGCAGCTCAATGTCGACCTGCTGCTCGACGACCAGAACATCAACCTCGTGGAAGAAGGCATCGATGTTGCCCTGCGCCTGGGCCCGCTCAGCGACTCCGGCCTGACCGTACGCAAGATCGCCGAATGCCGGCGCGTCGTGCTGGGCACTCCGGCCTACTTCGCCAGTCACGGTGAACCCGCCTGCCCTGCCGATCTGACTCAACATCGCGCCGTCATCTACAACCGTGGCGGTGGCGCGACCTGGCATTTCAACAAGGATGGCGAAGAACAGTCCGTGACCGTCAATGGCCGCCTGCGCGTCAGTGCTGCCGAAGGTTTGCGTGAGGCGGTTCTCGCCCATCAGGGCCTGGGGCTGGGCTCGGAGTGGATGTTTGCGCCGGAACTGGCCAGTGGCGCAGTGAAGGCTGTCATGAGCGATTGGGTGTTGCCGAAGCAGGAGTTGTGGGCGGTGTTTCCGACGGGACGGATGGCCAGCGCAAAGGCACGGGCGTTTGTTGAATATGTGCAGGGGGTGTTGGCGGAAATGTCGTAAAACCAGCACTCGTTTCGTTTATTGCGATTTTCGCTTATTTCGAATAACGTTCCGGCATTCCTCATTCCCAAAGCCGGACTCGCCATGTCCCCTCGATCAGCCTCCCTGTAGAACGCGAAGTAAAAGCCGCCATTGAAGGGCAGCGCGCTCTGGCTGCTTACCTCGCGACCCATTTCGAGACTCAGCACATCCAGATTTTCGACGAGCGGAACGAAGCTCATCGCGTCGAACTTCCCACCTCGGCCCTGCGCCTGCTGATCGACATTCTGGCGGAGCTGGCAGCCGGCAACGCGGTCCAGGTCGTTCCGGTGCATGCCGAATTGACGACCCAGGAAGCCGCCGACCTGCTCAACGTCTCACGTCCACACCTCATAAAACTGCTGGAAAGCGGCGAGTTGTCCTACCACAAAACAGGCAAGCACCGACGTGTGCGCTTTGCCGATCTGATGGACTATAAGAACCGGCGCACCACCGCCAGCGAGCAGGCAATGGCGCTTCTCGCAGAGCAAGCTCAGGCGTTAAGGACAGGATACGAGTGAGGCATTCCTCTTTCACTGCTGTATACGATGCATGTGTCTTGTACCCCGCCCCCTTGAGAGATTTTCTGATGTGGCTTGCGCTCTCAGGACGATTTCGGGCGCGATGGACCCAGGAGATTCACTGCGAATAGAAACGCAATCTGCTGAAGAACCGCCCTGACCTGACGATGGAACAGCTGGATCGTACGTCCGGCCTGATGGATCAAGCGATACCCGACGCCTGTGTCCATGACTATGAGGACCTGATTACCGGCCTCACCTTGCCCGACTGCGATGATCGTCATGTTCTGGCAGCGGCCATCCGCTGCGGCGCAAGTGTGATAGTGTGATAGTGTGATAGTGTGATAGTGACCTTCAACCAGAAAGACTTTCCATGCAAAACGCTGGAGCCTTTCGGCATCGAAGCGCAACATCCGGACGAGTTCGTCGATAACCTCTTTGGGCTTGATCCTGCAGCTGTGGTTGCTGCGGCCCAAAAGCAGCGTCGGCAGCTGAAAATGCCTGCCATGGACGTCGAAACCTTTCTTGATCTACTGCAACGACAAGGCCTGGTTAAGTCGGTCCAGGCACTCAGCGGCTATCACGTGATTCTTTGAAAGTTCATTACCCCACACAGCAAAACGGCGATCCAAAGATCGCCGTTTTTCATTATTCCCCGAACTGCTTGCCCAGCCCCGCCGGTACGCCGTGGATGTTGGTGTCCTCCCACGGTCCGTTCGGGCTGATCGAGCGGCTCCAGCCGTTGTTCCAGCGGTAGTAGGTGCGCTGGCGGTAGAAGGTGTTGGTCTGATCGTCGAGAACATAGACGCCCAGCTTCTGATCCCAGTGGCTATTGCCGCCCGGTGGCGGGGCGAAGCTGGCGGAGGTGCGTGGGGCCGGTTTCGCGGGTTTGGCCGGGATGCCCGGTTTGCCCGGCGTCGGGGTGGTCGACGGGGTCGGGCCGGGTTGTGATGGCGGAATCGGCGGCAGCCTTGTGGTCGGCTCCGGTCGTTGCACCGCACATGCGCTCAAGCCCAGGGCCAGTGTGAGGACTGTGATTCGGGCGATGGCGTTCATGGCGGTGCTTTCCTGTTGGTTCCGGCTATTTGTCCGGGCTGTCGATGGTCAGTTTTTGTGGCGCGGTGGTGCTGCTGGCCAGAGGCCCGCTGCGGCCGACCCACTCACCGGCGGTCGGTTGACCGGCTCGGGAGATGCGCGCAACCAGTTGGACTTCGGGGAAGTTCGACAGTTTCAATTGCGGCATCATTGCGTCGGCATCGCCCAGTTCGACAGTCACCGGCAGGTCGGCGACGGTCAGTCGCTTGGCGGCCAACGGTGCTGGAGGGCCAGACACTGCACGGGCGAAGATGAACACGCTGTCACCCGGTTGCACCTTGCCCTTGAGCTCGGCGGCCAGATCGACGCTGACCTTGAGCAGCGCGGTTTTCGCGACCGGAGCCTGGGCGACCTTACCGCCGCTGGCCTCAAGTTTTTCAGTGGCGCGGGCGATGCCGCCTTGCAGAGGCTCACGGGATTTGTCTTCCGGCGGCAGTTGCGCCAGCAGACGGTTCCAGTAATCGATGGCTTGCTGATAGCGCTCGCCTTCGAACGCGGCGATGCCCAATAGGCCGAGGCTGGTGACTTCTTTCGGATCAGCCTTCAGTGCTTCGTCGGTCAAGGCCTGAATCTTGTCCGACCACTTCTTGCCATCGGCGAAGTACTGCGCCTGCGCCCACTGGCCGAGCAGTTCCGGTTGACGACCGGCCAGGTTGGCGGCGCGTTCGAACATCTTCGCCGCGTCTGCCGGACGATCCTGAGCCATGTAGGTACGACCGAGGAAGTACAGGCCTTCGGCGGAATCCGGTTGCGCGGCCACGGCGCGTTCCAGACGCTGGGTCATCTCTTCCATCGACTGCGGCGCCTGGGCGAATTCCCGGGTCAGTTCGACTTTGTCGGCGGCACCAAAATGCATATAGAGGCCCAGGCCCAACACCGGCACCAGCACGGCCGCCAGCAGCGGCAATGGTTTGCCCAGACGCGAAACCCGCGCCGGCGCCACGCCCTCTGTGTCGGCCAGCAGTTCCCGCGCCGCTTCGGCACGGCCGCTGTCCATTTGCGCGGCATCGAGAACGCCCTCGGCCTGCTGCGATTGCAGCTCGGCGACACGTTCCTGATACAGCGCGACGTTCAGGGCAGTCCGATCCTCTTCACGCTGAGCGCGACGTTCACGCAGAACGGGGATCAGCAGAAAACTCAGGGCGACCAGAAGCAACAGCCCTGCGGCAAGCCAGAAATCAATCATTCTTGGTTTTATCCAACAGTTGGTCGAGGCGCTGACGCTCTTCAGGGGACAGCGATTGCGGAGTCTCGGCACGTTGCCCGCGACGGCGGCGGACGATCACGGCGATGACGACAAAACCGCCGAGCAACAATCCGGCCGGGCCAAACCACAGCAGCGCGGTCTTGGCATTGAGCGCCGGTTTGTAGCGTACGAAATCACCGTAGCGGTCGACCATGAAGTCGATGATCTGCTGATTGTCCTTGCCCTCGCCGAGCATGCGGAAAATCTCTTTGCGCAGGTCGGCGGCAATCGGCGCGTTGGAATCGGCGATGTCCTGGTTCTGGCATTTGGGGCAACGCAGTTCCTTGGTCAACTCACGGAAACGCTCGCGATCGCCTTCTTTGGCGAACTCGTAGGTGTCGATGGCGGCGTGAGCCACACCGGCCAGGCTCAAGCCCAACACCATGGCGGCTAAAAAGCGCTTCATGGCTTGGCCTCGTCAACCAGCGCCTGATACTTGGCCGCCAGTTTTTCCCGCCAGACCTGCTCGTCGATCACCCCGACGTACTTGTCGCGGATGATGCCCTTGGCGTCGATGAAGAAGGTTTCCGGTGCGCCGTAGACACCGAGGTTCAGGCCCAGGGAGCCTTCGTCGTCGCGGATGTCCAGTTGATACGGATTGTGGAATTCGGCCAGCCACTTCAACGCATCGGCGTTGGTGTCCTTGTAGTTGATGCCGTAGATCACCACGCCGCGCTCGGCGAGTTTGTTCAGCACCGGGTGCTCGACCCGGCAGGAAATGCACCAGGTGCCCCAGACGTTGACCAGCGCCGGTTTGCCGAGAATGTCAGCTTTGGTCAGGGTCTTGTCGCCCTGCACCGCCGGCAGGGAAAACTCCGGGAACGGTTTGTTGATCATCGCCGACGGCAGCTCCGCCGGATCCAGGTACAGACCGCGATAAAGGAATACGGCCACCAGCAGGAAAATCGCCAATGGCACCAGCATCAACCAACGTCTCATGCAGCGGCTCCTTCCATGCCCAGCGCTTCACGCACCTTGGCTTTGACCTTGACCCGGTAGCGCCGATCCAGCGCTGCGAGCAAACCACCGAAACCGGTCAGCAGGCCGCCGAACCAGATCCAGCGCACAAACGGTTTGACGTGTACCCGCACTGCCCAGGCGCCATCGCCCAGCGGTTCACCCAGTGCGACGTAGAGGTCGCGGGTGAAACCGGCGTCGATCCCGGCTTCGGTCATCATCGAACTCTGCACGGTGTACAGGCGCTTTTCCGGGTGCAGCACGCTGATTTCCCGGCCATCGCGGATCACCCGGATAGTGCCTTTGTCGGAGGTGAAGTTCGGGCCTTCAAAATGTTTGGCGCCTTCGAACACGAACTGATAACCGGCCAGTTCCATCGACTCGCCCGGCGCCAGACGCAGGTCGCGTTCGGCACTGTTCTGGCTCGACAACACCACGCCCAGGGCGCAGACGGCGATCCCGAGGTGAGCGAGTTGCATGCCCCAGTAGCTGCGGGTCAGAGTTGGCAGACCTTTGATCAGGCCTTTGTGGCGGGTCTTGTCGAAGATGTCGCGCACGCCGGCCAGCAACACCCAGGCCGCGAGCAGGAACGTCGCCAGCACCGCCCAGTTGAAATCGCCATAGGCAACGCCGGCCACCACGGCCAGCGCCACGCTGCCCAGCAGCACCGGAGTGAGCATGCTGACCAGCCATTTAACCGGCGTGTCTTTCCAGCGCACGATCACACCGACCGCCATCACCACCATCAGCAAGGCCATCAACGGAATGAACAGCGCGTTGAAATACGGCGGGCCAACCGACAACTTGGCGCCGCTGATGGCATCGAGAATCAGCGGGTACAGCGTGCCCAACAGGATCATCGACGCGGCCACCACCAGCACCAGGTTGTTGCCCAGCAGCAGGGTTTCCCGCGACCACAGGTTGAAACCGACCTGGCTCTTGACCACCGGGGCGCGCAAGGCAAACAGCGTCAGCGAACCACCGACCACGAACAACAGGAAGATCAGGATGAACACGCCGCGCTCCGGATCGGAGGCAAACGCGTGCACCGAGGTCAGTACGCCGGAACGCACAAGGAACGTCCCGAGCAGGCTCAGGGAGAAGGCGGCAATCGCCAGCAGTACTGTCCAACTCTTGAACACGCCACGTTTTTCCGTGACCGCCAGCGAGTGAATCAGCGCCGTGCCCACCAGCCAAGGCATGAAGGAGGCGTTTTCCACCGGGTCCCAGAACCACCAGCCGCCCCAGCCGAGTTCGTAGTAAGCCCACCACGAACCGAGGGTGATGCCGATGCCGAGAAAGGCCCAGGCGACAATCGTCCACGGACGCGACCAGCGCGCCCACGCCGCATCGAGACGACCGCCGAGCAGTGCGGCGATGGCGAACGCAAACGCCACCGAGAAACCGACATAGCCCATGTACAGCATCGGCGGGTGAACGATCAGGCCGATATCCTGCAGCAACGGATTGAGGTCACGACCGTCGGCCGGGATCTGCGGCAGGATTCGCGAAAACGGGTTGGAGGTGAGGATCAGGAACAACAGGAAACCGGTGCTGATCATGCCCATCACCGCCAGCACGCGAGCAAGCATGACTTGCGGCAACTGCCGGGAGAACACCGACACCGCGAAGGTCCAGCCCCCGAGGATCAAGGCCCACAGCAGCAACGAACCTTCGTGGGCGCCCCACACCGCGCTGAACTTGTAGTACCACGGCAGCGCACTGTTGGAGTTCATCGCGACGTAAGCCACGGAGAAATCGTCGGTCATGAACGCGTAGGTCAGGACGCCGAAGGCGAACAACAGAAACGCGAACTGCCCCCACGCGGCTGGCTGGGCGAGGCCCATCCACAGACGGTCGCCGCGCCAGGCACCGAGCAACGGCACCACGGCCTGCACCAGCGCGAAACACAGCGCCAGGATCATGGCCAGATGGCCCAACTCAGGAATGAAAATGCTGGATGTCATCGATCAACCCTCCTTCGCAGGGGTTGGCGCGGATTGACCGCTGTCCTTCAGTGCTTTGGTCACTTCAGGCGGCATGTATTTCTCGTCGTGCTTGGCCAGCACTTCATCGGCGACCACGACGCCGTCGGCGTTGAGCTTGCCTAGTGCGACGATGCCCTGCCCTTCGCGGAACAGGTCCGGCAGGATTCCACGATAGGTGATGGTCACGGACTTGTTGAAGTCAGTGACCACGAATTTGACGTCCAGGGAGTCCGAGGAGCGTTGCAGCGAACCTTTCTCGACCATGCCGCCGGCGCGGATGCGGGTGTCCTGCGGCGCTTCGCCGTTGGCGATCTGGGTCGGGGTGTAAAACAGATTGATGTTCTGCTGCAGGGCGCTCAGGGCCAGGCCGACGGCAGCGCCGACCCCGACCAGAATCGCCAGAATGATGATAAGACGCTTTTTGCGCAGCGGATTCACTTGCCGTTCTCCCGGCGCAGACGACGCGCCTCTTGTTGCAGATACCGCTTGCGGGCCAGGACCGGCGCCGCCACGTTGAGGGCCAGCACCGCCAGGCAGATGCCGTAGGCCGACCAGACATACAGGCCGTGATGGCCCATGGCGAGGAAGTCGCCGAATGACGCGAAACTCATCGAGCGGCCTCCAGGCTGTTCTGCACTTCTTCTTTCACCCAACTGGCGCGGGCCTCGCGCTTGAGCACTTCAAGGCGCATGCGCAGCAACAGCACGGCGCCGAAGAAACAGTAGAAACCCAGCACCGTCAGCAGCAACGGCAGCCACATTTCGGCGGGCATCGCCGGTTTTTCGGTGAGGGTGAAAGTCGCGCCCTGGTGCAGGGTGTTCCACCACTCCACCGAGTATTTGATGATCGGGATGTTGATCACGCCGACGATGGCCAGCACCGCGCAGGCCTTGGCGGCGCTGTCGCGATTGCTGATGGCGTTGCCCAGGGCGATCACGCCGAAATACAGGAACAGCAGAATCAGCATCGAGGTCAGCCGCGCGTCCCAGACCCACCACGAACCCCAGGTCGGTTTGCCCCAGATCGCCCCGGTGACCAGCGCCACGGCGGTCATCCACGCGCCGATCGGTGCGGCGCATTGCAGGGCGACGTCGGCCAGTTTCATCTTCCACACCAGCCCGACCACACCGCACACCGCCAGCATCACGTAGATCGACTGAGCGAGCATCGCAGCGGGTACGTGGATGTAGATGATGCGAAAGCTGTTGCCTTGCTGATAGTCCGGCGGCGCGAAGGCCAGGCCCCAGACGACGCCAACGGTGATCAGCAACAACGCGGCAATGCTCAACCACGGCAACAGCCTGCTGCTGATGCCATAGAACCACTTGGGCGAGCCGAGCTTGTGAAACCAGGTCCAGTTCATACTGTTTCCATCACGGGTGCCGCTCATCGGTGTGAGCAGTCTCAGGGT
Source organism: Pseudomonas allokribbensis (assembly GCF_014863605.1). NCBI lineage: Bacteria > Pseudomonadati > Pseudomonadota > Gammaproteobacteria > Pseudomonadales > Pseudomonadaceae > Pseudomonas > Pseudomonas allokribbensis. Next base: position 1,789,977 of record NZ_CP062252.1, on the reverse strand, counting down.
CTTTGCTGGTTAAATTTTAACCAGACCTCATTATTCGCCGACGCTGATCTTCAGGCCAGCAGCTATTGCAAAGGGTGTCAGGGTTATCGCCAGGGCGGTCAGGCTGCCAAGCCACAACAGATAACCCATCGCCGGCATGCCTTGCAGTGCCGCCTGCAAGGCGCCACTGCCGAGGATCAACACCGGGATGTACAACGGCAGAATCAGCAGCGCCAGTAACAGGCCACCGCGTTTCAGACCGACCGTCAGCGCCGCGCCCACCGCGCCGAGCAAGCTCAGCACCGGTGTACCCAGCAACAACGAAAGCAGCAATACCGGCAGACACGCAGCCGGCAACCCGAGCATCAACGCCAGTAACGGCGAGAGCAAAACCAGTGCCAGCCCGGAAAAAAGCCAGTGTGCCAGCACCTTGGCCAATACCAGAAGTGGCAGGGGGTGCGGCGAAAGGACCCACTGTTCAAGGGATCCGTCTTCGAAATCACTGCGAAAAAGCCCGTCCAGCGAGAGCAGGACCGACAAGAGAGCCGCCACCCAGACTAACCCCGGGGACAAGTTTTGCAATACTTGAGTTTCCGGTCCGACGGCCAGCGGGAACAACGCGATGACGATGGCGAAGAAAATCAGCGGATTGGCCAGCTCCGCCGGGCGGCGGAACAGCAGTCGGGATTCACGGGCAACCAGCAGGCCGAACACACTCATACCGCCCAATTCCCCAGATCGATGTCGCGATAACCGGCCGGCATCCGGCTCAGCGTGTGGTGGGTGGTCAACACCACCAGACCGCCCTGCTCGCAGTGATTGGCCAGGTGTTCTTCGAGTTGCGCCACGCCCTGCTTGTCCAGCGCGGTGAACGGTTCATCGAGAATCCACAACGGCGGGCTGTCGAGGTAAAGGCGCGCCAACGCCACGCGGCGCTGCTGACCGGCGGACAGGCTATGGCAGGGAACATCTTCGAAACCGCGCAATCCAACCGCCGCCAGTGCCTGCCAGATCGCGTCGCGTTCGGCAGGTTGATGCAGGGCGCAGAGCCAGGCGAGGTTTTCTTCCGGGGTGAGCAGGTCCTTGATGCCGGCGGCATGGCCGATCCACAGCAGGTTGCGCGCCAGTTCGCTGCGTTGCTCGCTCAGCGGTTTGCCGTTGAGCAGCACCTGACCGTCGGTCGGTTGCATCAGGCCGGACAGCAAACGCAAGAGACTGGTCTTGCCGCTGCCGTTGGGACCGCTGATCTGCACCATATCGCCACTGGCCAGTCTCAATTCGAGATTTTCGAAGAGCAGCCTGAGATCGCGCTCACACGCGAGGCCAACGGTTTGCAGGACAGGACTGGTCAAGGGTTCACGGGCCTTATACGGTTCAAGTCGGCTCTGGGGCGGCCGTTAAAGAGTTGCAGCATAAATGCAATGACGGCTCAATCCAGAGAGCTGCGTCAAACAATTGCTATGTTTTTTGAACGAACGGAAAGACGGGCGGCATTATACATGGCGTCTCCCCCTCTCCCGAGCGCATTTTCCTCAGGTTGTGTCCGCGTATGACAGGCGAAATGAACATCCTCCCGCTCCCGCAACCCACTCCGGCGAACTCACGTTTGCAGGTCAGCGGCGAGCTGCTCAAGCTGTTGACGCCGATGGACGGGCTGATTGCCGCCGGCCAGAGCGCCAAGGCCGAGGTGTTGTCGCTCAAGCCTGCGGACCAGGCCTTTCAGGTGCTGCTCAAGGTCACCCTCGACAGCGGCCGTCAGACCACCGTGCAGGCGACCAGCCCCCTGCCGCTGCCGCAAGGCACCAACCTGGCCGTTACCCAGCCGTCGGCGGGCAATCTCGCGGTCACCGTGCAACAGGCCATCGCCACGGCTGTCGCCACCCTCACCCGCATCGACACCGCGCAATTGCCGGTCGGTACGTTGCTGCAAGGCAAAGTGCTGACGAATCAGGCCTTGCCGCAAGTGCCGGGGCAGCCGACGGTGTTCCGCTCGACGGTCAGCCTGCTCAACACGGTGTTGAGCGGCAGCACCCTGAGCCTCGACAGCCCGCAACCGTTGCGCATCGGCACACTGCTGTCGGCGCTGGTACAGGATTCACAGACCCTCAAGTTCCTGCCGCTGAGCAATCGCCAGGAACAATTGGCGGTCAGTCAGCAACTGGTCAGCCAGCAGAGCCGCCAGGGTTCGCTGGACGGTTTGCTGAAAATGCTCCAGAGCCTGCCGCCCGCCGACGATCAGACCTCCAGTGATCTGCGCGCCGCCGTGGACCGGCTGCTGGCCAATCTGCCGGACGTCGAGCAACTGACCACGCCCAAAGGCCTGGCCCAGGCACTGCTCAACAGTGGCGCGTTTCTTGAAGCCAAACTGTTGACCGGGCAAAACCCGACGCTGACCCCGGACATGAAAGCCGATCTGCTCAAGCTGATCGCGCAACTCACCCCCGGCCTGCCCGGCAATACCAACCTGAACGCCATCATCGCCGCCAACACACTGGCCCAGGCGATGCCGAGCTTCGTGCGCAATGCCCTCGGCATGCTCGGTCAGGTCAGCGCCAAACCGCTGCCTAGCAGCTTCCCGCTGCCGGACCGGCTGTTGCAAAGCCTGGAAGGTGAAGGTGATCTGGAACATCTGCTGCGCCTGGCGGCCGCCGCTGTCTCGCGCCTGCAAAGCCATCAGCTGTCGAGCCTGGAGCAGACCGGCGTGACCGACGACGGTCGACTGCTCAGCACCTGGCAGCTGGAAATCCCGATGCGCAATATGCAGGACATCGTGCCGTTGCAGGTCAAGTTCCAGCGCGAAGAAGCCCCGCAGGAAGAACAGAAGAATGACCGCCGAGACAGTGAGCGCGAAACCAAACAGCAGCTGTGGCGCGTTGATCTGGCCTTCGACATGGAACCGCTGGGGCCGATGCAGATTCAGGCGCAACTGATCAGTGGCAGCCTGTCGAGTCAGCTCTGGGCCGAACGTCCCTTTACCGCGAGCCTGATCGAAAACAACCTGAGCGCCCTGCGCCAGCGTCTGCTGGATTCGGGGCTCAACGTCGGCGATCTCGACTGCCACCTCGGCACCCCGCCGCAAGGCAACCAAACCCGTCTCGAACACCGCTGGGTCGACGAAACCGCATGAACGATTCCACTGCTCCACGCCAGGCCATCGCCCTCAAATACGACGGCAGCCACGCCCCGACCCTCACCGCCAAGGGCGACGAAGAGCTGGCCGAAGAAATCCTGCGGATCGCCCGCGACTATGAAGTGCCGATCTACGAGAACGCCGAGCTGGTGAAGTTGCTGGCGCGCATGGAACTGGGCGACAGCATTCCGCAGGAGCTGTACCTGACGATTGCCGAGATCATCGCGTTTGCCTGGAACCTCAAGGGCAAGTTCCCGGCTGGACAGGACCCGAATGCACCGATGGTCGAGAAGGACATCACCGAGCGCGGCGACGATTACTGAAGGCAAAAAAAATCGCAGTCATCGATGACTGCGATTTTTCGTTCTGGCTTGCCGCTTGAAGCGCTTAGCTGCTTCTGTGCAACTTGCGCATCAACTCCGCCTCAGCCTGGGTCAACCCGCAGGACTGCGTCAGCTCATCGACGCTCGCGCCCATCCCCACCAGTTTCGCCGCCTGGGCGAACGACAGGCTGGAAGGATCGCGCTGTTCGAGCTGGGCGAGCTTGTCCGGGATCGGACCGACGACCGCGCGCAGTTCGTGCAGGGCTTCGCCCATGCGCACGTTGCCGTTCTGGTAATCGTCGACACGCTTGGCCAGGTCCTTGATGCGCTGATCACGCAGCGCATCGCCCTGGGCCTGTTGCGCAGCGATCACGCGCTGCGCCTTGATGTACGCCAGAAACATCGCCAGCGTGCCTGCCCAGAACAGGAACAGGACAATGACCGCTACCTCGAGAATCAATCAGATATTCTCCAGTTCCGACCATTCTTCTTCGCTCATCATCTTGTCCAGCTCGACCAGGATCAGCAACTCGTTGTTCTTGTTGCACACGCCCTGGATGAACTTGGCCGACTCTTCGTTACCGACGTTCGGTGCGGTCTCGATTTCCGACTGACGCAGGTAAACCACTTCAGCGACGCTGTCGACCATGATGCCCACAACCTGCTTGTCGGCTTCGATGATGACGATACGGGTGTTGTCGCTGATCTCGCCGCTCATCAGGCCGAAGCGCTGACGGGTGTCGATCACGGTCACCACGTTGCCACGCAGGTTGATGATGCCCAGCACGTAGCTGGGTGCACCCGGAACCGGAGCGATTTCGGTGTAGCGCAGGACTTCCTGAACGCGCATCACGTTGATGCCGTAGGTTTCATTGTCCAGCTTGAAGGTTACCCATTGCAGGATCGGATCTTCGGAACCCTTTGCCGCCGTCGCCTTGTCGTTCATACCCTAGCCCCTCGAAATACCGCAATGGCGGTGTGTGTCTCGTGTGCCGGCAATGCATGCCGGCGTCTGTCTGTTATGTAAGCGTTATGTCGGTTTGTGGTTCGGCTTACTGCCGGACATGTGCTTTGCCCCACCGCTGGCGATCAACTCGGCCAGTGCGGAGACATCGAGCAAGGCGCACATGTGTTCAATCACCGTGCCCGCGAGCCATGGCCGCTGACCTCGGTGAGTCCTCCATTTGATTTCATGCGGATCCAGACGCAACGAGCGACTGACCTGATGCACCGCCAGCCCCCACTCGTAACCTTGTACCGAAATCACGTATTGCAGGCCCTGACGGAAGTCATCGCGATAGCGATCCGGCATGACCCAGCGTGCGGTGTCCAGCACCTTCAGGTTCCCCGCCTGGCTTGGCAGGATGCCGAGGAACCACTCCGGCTGACCGAACAGCGGCGTCAGCTCATGGCCGGCCAGCGAATAGATCGAGCCGAGGCACACCAGCGGCACCGCCAGGGTCAACCCGGCCACGTCGAACAACAGGCATTCGAACGCTTCCGAAGCCCAGGCCGGACGACCGTCGGTTTCTACCGGTGGCGGCGTATTGCTCGGTGGCAGATGCACTTCCACCAGCGGCGCAACCAATGCTGGCTCGACAACCTGCTCGACCGGCGCAGCGACTGGCACCGGCGCTGGCACCTCGACCGGAACAGGCTCGGGTTGCGCTTGCAGAAGCTGGGTTTGCAGCAGCGGCGCGAGGGTCGACACCACACGCACCGGCTCGGGTTCCTTGATCAGCGGTGCGGGAGCCTTGGCCACTACAGCGGCAGGCGCTGCAACCGGGGCAGCAGGCCTGGCGGCTTTCTGCGCATCGCGGGCCTGTTCTTCAAGCACCGCGGCCTGGAACTCATCGAGCTCGGCGGTGCTTTCAACCACCTCGACCGGTGCTTCGATTTCCTGCGGGATCTCTTCCGTCACATCCTCCAGCAAGCTGTCCAGATAGGACTGCAAAGCCAGTTGCGGACGCGAAGTCAGTTTGATCGGCCGATTCATGCTCAGGCCACCTGCGGAACGAGTTGTTGCGCCAGCAGATGCTTGAGCAGCGCGCGGTAGGCCAGCACGCCACGGCTCTTGCCGTCGAATTGCGAAGGCGTGACACCGGCACGGCTGGCGTCGCGCAGACGCGTATCGACCGGGATATAACCCTGCCAGATCTCCTCGGGGAATTTGTCGCGCAGCACGCGCAAGGTGCCCATCGACGCCTGGGTGCGGCGGTCGAACAGAGTCGGCACGATGCTGAACGGCAGCGCCTGTTTGCGCGAGCGGTTGATCATCGCCAGGGTGTTGACCATGCGCTCCAGGCCTTTGACGGCCAGGTGTTCGGTCTGCACCGGGATCACCAGTTGCTGGCTCGCGGCCAGGGCGTTGACCATCAGCACGCCGAGCAACGGCGGGCTGTCGATGATTGCGTAATCGAAGTCCTGCCACAGCTGCGCCAGACTCTTGGCGATCACCAGGCCGAGGCCACTCTGCCCCGGCGACTGACGCTCGAGGGTGGCCAGCGCGGTGCTCGACGGCAGCAGGGAAATGCGTTCATCGCTGGTCGACAGCAGCAACTGGCCCGGCAGGCCTTGCGGAACACTGCCCTTGTGCAGGAACAGGTCGTAGTTGCTGTGTTCCAGGCTGTCGGGGTCGTAACCGAAATAGCTGGTCATCGAGCCGTGCGGGTCGAGATCGACCACGACCACGCGTTTGCCCGCCTCTGCCAGCAAACCGGCTAAAGCGATGGAAGAAGTGGTTTTACCAACACCACCCTTTTGATTGGCGACTGCCCAGACTCTCATTCGGATTGTTCCTCCCGGCCGAGATGCTCGGCCGAGACATGGCTCAGCGTATTAATGCGGGCGACGGAGAATTGACGGCACTCTCGCGTCCCGGCGTCTTGACCGGGGTCGGTGCAGTTTGTGTGCCAGCACGCTTCAACGCGGCATCCGGTTGCGCATTCGCGGTTCCGGTGCCTGTGAGGCTGCGACGAACATCGAGATTGCGCGACACCACCAGCACCACGCGACGGTTCTTCGCCCGGCCTTCGGCCGTGGCGTTGTTGGCCACCGGCTGGAATTCGCCATAGCCCACCGAGGCCAGACGGCCAGGGTTGACGCCCTGCATCGCCAGCATCCGCACGATGCTCGCCGAACGCGCCGAGGACAGTTCCCAGTTGGTCGGGTACTGCGCGGTGCGGATCGGTTGATCGTCGGTGAAGCCTTCGACGTGGATCGGGTTGTCGAACGGTTTGAGGATCGCTGCAACCTTGTCGATGATGTTGAACGCGATGTCGCTCGGCATCGCATCACCGCTGCCGAACAACAGGCTGGAGTTGAGTTCGATCTCGACCCACAGCTCGTTGCCGCGCACGGTCATCTGGTTCGAGGAGATCAGGTCGCCGAACGCCGCGCTGATATCGTCGGCGATGCTTTTCAGCGGATCGCTGGCACCGGCAATGCCGGCATCGACCTGCTCAGCGTCCTTGACCAGCGGCTTGGCCGGGGTCACGGTCTTCGGTCGCTCGTCGCCGATCGGGATCGGCTTGAGCGAGCGGTCGGAGTCGGTGAAGACCCCGATCAGCGCTTCGGAGATGACCTTGTACTTGCCTTCGTTGATCGACGAGATGGAGTACATCACCACGAAAAAAGCGAACAGCAAGGTGATGAAGTCGGCATAGGAAACCAGCCAGCGTTCATGGTTTACATGCTCTTCATGTTGGCGACGACGTGCCATGAGGTTAGTCCCTTAATCCATGAAGCCCTGAAGCTTCAACTCGATGGAGCGTGGGTTTTCACCTTCGGCGATCGACAAAATGCCTTCCAACAACATTTCGCGATAACGCGACTGCCGCAACGCGATTGACTTCAATTTGGCTGCCACCGGCAGCAGGATCAGGTTGGCACTGGCCACACCGTAGATGGTGGCAACGAACGCCACGGCGATGCCGCTGCCCAGTTGCGTCGGATCGGCCAGGTTGCCCATCACGTGGATCAGGCCCATCACCGCACCGATGATACCGATGGTCGGCGCGTAGCCGCCCATGCTTTCAAAGACCTTGGCGGCCTCGATGTCGCGGGCTTCCTGGGTGTAGAAATCCACTTCGAGGATGCTGCGGATCGCTTCCGGCTCGGCGCCGTCGACCAGCAGTTGCAGGCCTTTGCGCGAGTAGGCATCAGGCTCGGCATCCGCCACGCCTTCCAGACCCAGCAGGCCTTCCTTGCGGGCGGTGAGGCTCCAGTTGACCACGCGGTCGATGCCGCCGGCCAGATCCACACGCGGCGGGAAAAAGATCCAGGCGAGGATCTGCATGGCGCGCTTGAACGCGCTCATCGGAGATTGCAGCAGCGCGGCACCGATGGTGCCGCCCAGCACGATCAGCGCTGCCGGGCCGTTGGCCAGCGCACCGAGGTGGCCGCCTTCAAGGTAGTTGCCGCCGATGATGGCGACAAACGCCATGATGATCCCGATAAGGCTTAGAACATCCATCAGATACACGCCTCGACGATGTGCTTGCCGATATCGTCCAGGCCGTACACCGCATCCGCGAGGTCAGCTTTGACGATCGCCATCGGCATGCCGTAGATCACGCAACTGGCTTCATCCTGAGCCCAGACCGTGCTGCCGCCCTGCTTGAGCAGACGTGCGCCTTCGCGGCCGTCGGCGCCCATGCCGGTCAACACGACCGCCAGAACTTTGTCGTTGTAGGACTTCGCCGCGGAACCGAAAGTGATGTCCACGCAAGGCTTGTAGTTCAGACGCTCGTCGCCCGGCAGGATTTTCACCGCGCCACGGCCGTCGATCATCATCTGCTTGCCACCGGGTGCCAGCAGCGCCAGGCCCGGACGCAGGATGTCGCCATCCTCGGCTTCCTTGACGCTGATGCGGCAGAGCTTGTCCAGACGCTCGGCGAACGCCTTGGTGAAGGCTGCCGGCATGTGCTGGATCAGCACGATCGGCGCCGGGAAGTTGGCCGGCAACTGGGTCAGAACCCGTTGCAGGGCAACCGGTCCGCCAGTCGACGTGCCGATAGCCACCAGTTTGTAGGCTTTGCGTTTCGGCGCTGCCGACGAAGTGCTGGCCGCCGGAGCGCGAGCCGGTGCAGGCGCAGGTGCCGGACGAGCCGGAGCACTGTGGCTGCCAAAGCTCGACGGCGCCGCTGCCGGAGTCGGCGCAGGCGCAGCGGCAGGCGCCGGCGCACTGTAGGCACTGAAACGACGGTTACTGCGCGAGATGCTGTGCACCTTCTCGCACAGCAGTTGCTTGACCTTCTCCGGATTGCGGGAGATGTCTTCAAAATTCTTCGGCAGGAAATCCACCGCGCCGGCATCCAGCGCATCCAGGGTTACCCGGGCGCCTTCATGGGTCAGCGAGGAGAACATCAACACCGGGGTCGGGCAGCGCTGCATGATGTGCCGCACGGCCGTGATGCCATCCATCATCGGCATCTCGTAGTCCATGGTGATCACGTCCGGCTTGAGGGCCAGGGCCTGATCGATCGCCTCTTTACCGTTGGTTGCCGTACCGACAACCTGGATGCTCGGATCCGCTGAAAGAATTTCCGAGACGCGGCGGCGGAAAAAACCCGAATCGTCCACCACCAGGACTTTGACTGCCATAAACACTCCATTAGGTGCAGCGGGACGTTGTCGCCCCGCTGCCCCGGATTCAAATACGCCGTGCGGCGTAACGCTTGAGCATGCTTGGAACATCGAGAATCAGCGCAATGCGGCCGTCACCGGTAATGGTGGCGCCGGACATGCCCGGGGTTCCCTGCAGCATTTTGCCCAATGGCTTGATGACTACTTCTTCCTGGCCGACCAGTTGATCGACGACGAAGCCGATCCGCTGAGTGCCCACCGAAAGGATCACCACATGGCCTTCACGCTGCTCTTCGTGAGCCGCGGAGCTGACCAGCCAGCGCTTGAGGTAGAACAATGGCAGCGCCTTGTCCCGCACGATCACCACTTCCTGGCCGTCCACCACGTTGGTGGTCGACAGGTCGAGGTGGAAGATTTCGTTGACGTTCACCAGCGGGAACGCGAACGCCTGGTTGCCGAGCATCACCATCAGGGTCGGCATGATCGCGAGCGTCAGCGGCACCTTGATGACGATTTTCGAGCCGGCGCCCTTGGTCGAGTAGATGTTGATCGAACCGTTGAGCTGGGAAATCTTGGTCTTCACCACGTCCATGCCGACACCACGGCCGGACACGTCGGAGATCTCGGTCTTGGTCGAGAAACCCGGGGCGAAAATCAGGTTGTAGCACTCGGTGTCGCTCAGGCGATCGGCGGCATCCTTGTCCATCACACCGCGTTTCACGGCGATGGCGCGCAGGACGTTCGGGTCCATGCCTTTGCCGTCGTCAGAGATCGACAGCAGGATATGGTCGCCTTCCTGCTCGGCCGCCAGGATCACCTTGCCGCCACGGGCCTTGCCCGAGGCTTCGCGCTCTTCCGGCGACTCGATGCCGTGGTCGACCGCGTTGCGCACCAAGTGGACCAGCGGGTCGGCCAGTGCCTCGACGAGGTTCTTGTCGAGGTCGGTCTCTTCGCCCACCAGTTCCAGGTTGATCTCTTTCTTGAGCTGACGCGCCAGATCGCGAACCAGACGCGGGAAGCGGCCGAAGACTTTCTTGATCGGCTGCATCCGGGTCTTCATTACCGCAGTCTGCAAGTCGGCGGTAACCACGTCGAGGTTCGACACGGCCTTCTGCATCGATTCGTCGCCGCTGTTCAGGCCCAGGCGCACCAGACGGTTACGCACCAGTACCAGCTCGCCGACCATGTTCATGATTTCGTCGAGACGTGCGGTGTCCACACGAACGGTGGTTTCGGCTTCGCTCGCCGGTTTTTCCGGTGGCGGAGTCGCCGGCGCACGGGCCGGAGCCGGTGCAGCAGCGGCGGCTGGCTTGGCCGGTTCGGCTTTAGGCTCAGGCGCTTTTGCAGCAGGTTTTGCCGCAGCGGCCGGGGCCTTGGCGGCAGGCGCTGCAACAGCAGAAGCATTGCCGGCCGTCACGACGGCACCGGTGGCGACGTCAGTGAACTTGCCTTTGCCATGCAGATCGTCGAGCAGCGATTCGAACTCGTGATCGCTGATCAGATCGCTACCGGCCGCAGCCGCTGCCGGAGCAGCCGATGCAGGCACCGACGCAATCGCCGATTCCAGCGCATCGACGGCAAAGTTGCCCTTGCCGTGCAACTGATCGAGCAAGGCTTCGAATTCGTCGTCGGTGATGTCCGAGCTGTCGCCCACCGCCGGAGCAGAAGGTGCAGCGGCTGTCGGTGCCACGGCGTCGGCCGCGAACTGGCCCTTGCCGTGCAACTGGTCGAGCAGCGACTCGAATTCGGCGTCGGTGATTTCATCGCTGGCCGCTTCATCGGAAGCAGGCGCAGCGGCAGCCGCCGGGGCTTCGGCTTCGGCCTTGACGGCGTTCAGCGAGTCCAGCAACTGTTCAAATTCGTTATCGGTGATATCGCCCGAATCGCCTTCGACGACCAGTTCTTCGATCATCTCGGCAACAGGCGAAGCCGGGGCTTCATCCGCCGATTGCGGTTCAGCCAGACGCGCCAGGGCGGCCAGCAGTTCCGGGGTTGCGGCAGTAATCGGGCTGCGATCGCGGACTTCGCTGAACATGCTGTTCACCGCGTCCAGCGCTTCGAGCACCACGTCCATCAGTTCTGCATCTACGCGACGTTCACCCTTGCGCAGGATGTCGAACACGTTTTCGGCGATGTGACAGCACTCCACCAGCTCATTGAGCTGAAGGAAGCCGGCGCCCCCTTTTACAGTGTGGAAACCGCGAAAAATTGCGTTGAGCAGATCTGCGTCATCCGGACGGCTTTCCAGCTCGACCAGTTGTTCGGACAGTTGCTCAAGAATCTCGCCGGCCTCAACCAGGAAATCCTGAAGGATCTCTTCATCGGCGCCGAAGCTCATTAATGGGGTGCTCCTACAGGTCTAAAAACCCAAAAAAACTCAAAATCCAAGGCTGGATAGCAAATCGTCCACATCGTCCTGACCGGACACAACGTCTTCTCGTTTATCGGCATGAATCTGCGGACCTTCACCCTGCGAGAGATGTTTTTGTGGATCTTTTTCAGCGAGCATTGCCGCACGGTCATGTTCGATGCCCGCAAAGCGGTCCACCTGACTGGCCATGAGCACGAGTTTGAGCAGATTGCTTTCGACTTCGGTGACCAACTGGGTCACGCGCTTGATCACCTGACCTGTGAGGTCCTGGTAATCCTGGGCCAGCAGAATGTCGTTGAGGTTGCTCGACACCGCGCGGTTGTCCGCGCTGCTGCGTGCCAGAAAACCGTCGACCCGACGCGCCAGCTCGCGGAACTCTTCAGCCCCGACTTCACGGCGCATGAAACGTCCCCAGTCGGCACTCAATGCCTGGGCTTCGTCAGCCAGGCCATTGACCACCGGCGTGGCGCTTTCCACCAGGTCCATGGTGCGGTTGGCTGCCGCTTCGGTCAGCTTGACCACATAGCCCAGACGCTCGGTCGCATCAGTGATCTGCGACACTTCCTCGGCCTGCGGCATATGCGGGTCGATCTGGAAGTTGACGATTGCACTGTGCAGTTCGCGCGTGAGCTTGCCCACTTCCTGGTACAGGCCACGGTCACGGGTCTGATTGAGCTCATGGATCAGTTGCACAGCGTCGCCGAACCTGCCTTTTTCAAGGCTTTCGACCAGTTCGACCGCGTGTTTTTTCAGAGTCGACTCGAAGTCGCCCTGTGAAGATTCGTTATGCTCCATAGCTCCCCCGCGCGTCATCAGCCGATGCGTTCGAAAATCTTCTCGATTTTTTCTTTCAGCGCCTGAGCCGTGAAAGGTTTGACCACGTAGCCGTTAACGCCGGCCTGGGCCGCTTCGATGATCTGCTCGCGCTTGGCTTCAGCAGTCACCATCAGCACTGGCAGGTGCTTGAGTTTTTCATCGGCGCGCACGTGACGCAGCAGGTCGATACCGGTCATGCCAGGCATGTTCCAGTCGGTCACCAGAAAGTCGATGCTGCCGCTGTTGAGCACCGGAATGGCAGTGGTGCCATCGTCGGCTTCAACGGTGTTGGTGAACCCAAGGTCACGCAACAGGTTCTTGATGATCCGCCGCATCGTTGAGAAGTCATCAACGATGAGGATTTTCATGTCTTTGTTCAATTCGACCTCCAAGCAGTCTTAAACGCGCCCAGCACCTGGACGCGCCATTTCAATCAATCCGGCAAAGCACTCGATGACTGTCTGGAGCACAACAGAGCAAGACCGGTGCCGTTCACCACCGCACCAGCCTCGTTCGCAGCGTCCCCACACTGCCTTCAGCGCGCTCGCCACTCCCCCAAACGCCCCCGCAAGCGGGCCGCGCACTGGCTGTGTAACTGGCTGACCCGCGATTCACTGACGCCAAGGACTTCACCGATTTCCTTGAGGTTCAGCTCTTCGTCGTAGTACAGCGCCAACACCAGTCGCTCACGCTCCGGCAAATTGGCAATCGCGTCCGCCAACGCAGCCTGGAAGCGCTCATCTTCCAGATCGCGCGACGGCTCAAGATGAGCACTTGCGCCATCCTCGTGCAGCCCTTCGTGTTCGCCGTCCTGCAACAGGTCGTCGAAACTGAACAGTCGGCTGCCCAGGGTGTCGTTCAAAATCCCGTAGTAATCGTCGAGACTCAATTGGAGTTCGGCCGCAACCTCGTGATCTTTAGCGTCACGGCCGGTTTTAGCTTCAATCGAGCGAATCGCGTCGCTGACCATACGGGTGTTGCGGTGAACCGAGCGCGGTGCCCAGTCCCCCTTGCGTACTTCATCGAGCATGGCGCCGCGGATCCGGATGCCCGCGTACGTTTCGAAACTGGCGCCTTTGCTGGCGTCGTATTTGGTCGAGACTTCGAGCAGGCCGATCATTCCGGCCTGGATCAGGTCTTCGACCTGCACACTGGCCGGCAATCGCGCCAGCAAGTGGTAAGCAATGCGTTTGACCAGTGGCGCGTAACGCTCGATCAGCTCGTACTGCGCGTCACGTGCCGACTTCTTGTAGAAATTCATACCGCTGGCGGTCATAGCACAGGTCCTGCCGTTTGCTGCACGAGGCGCTCGACGAAAAATTCGAGGTGGCCGCGCGGATTGGCGGGCAGCGGCCAGGTGTCGACCTTTTGCGCGATCGCCTTGAACGCCAGTGCGCACTTGGAACGCGGGAAGGCTTCATAGACCGCACGCTGCTTCTGCACCGCCTTGCGCACGCTTTCGTCGTAAGGCACCGCACCGACGTATTGTAGGGCGACGTCGAGGAAGCGATCCGTGACCTTGGTCAACTTGGCGAACAGATTGCGACCTTCCTGCGGGCTCTGGGCCATGTTGGCCAGGACGCGGAAGCGGTTCATGCCGTAATCGCGGTTCAGCAGTTTGATCAGGGCGTAGGCGTCGGTGATCGAGGTCGGCTCGTCGCAGACCACCAGCAACACTTCTTGCGCTGCGCGAACGAAACTGACTACCGAGTCACCAATACCCGCAGCGGTGTCGATCACCAGTACGTCGAGATTGTCGCCGATGTCGCTGAACGCCTGAATCAGACCGGCATGCTGGGCCGGGCTCAGGTGAACCATGCTCTGGGTGCCGGAAGCGGCCGGCACGATGCGAATCCCGCCGGGGCCTTGCAACAGCACGTCGCGCAGCTCGCAGCGGCCCTCGATCACATCGGCCAGGGTACGTTTGGGCGTGAGGCCCAGCAGAACGTCGACGTTCGCCAGACCCAGGTCGGCGTCCAGCAGCATGACCCGACGGCCAAGCTCTGCCAGCGCCAGGGACAAGTTCACTGACACGTTAGTCTTGCCGACGCCACCTTTGCCGCCGGTCACCGCGATCACCTGTACGGGATGCATGCTGCCCATGTTATTTCTTTACCTTGTCTTGCATAGACGGAGGCCACATTACTGGCTGCGCGTTCACAACCGGAACAATGCATGGCAGACCATCGATGTAGGTACAAAAACTGTTCATTACCTCAGCCAACCTGCTTGGTGGGACTGTGGTAGATATCAGCGAACATGTCAGCCATGGCTTCTTCGCTGGGTTCTTCCTGCATTTGCACACTGACGGCGCGGCTGACCAATTGATGACGGCGCGGCAGATGCAGATCATCCGGAATCCGTGGGCCGTCGGTCAGGTAGGCGACCGGCAGTTCATGACTGATCGCCAGGCTCAGCACTTCGCCAAGGCTGGCCGTCTCATCCAGTTTAGTCAGGATGCACCCGGCGAGCCCGCAACGCTTGTAACTGTGATAAGCGGCGGTTAGAACCTGTTTCTGGCTGGTGGTTGCCAGTACCAGATAATTTTTCGACCGAATGCCACGACCGGCCAGGCTTTCCAGCTGCATGCGCAGTGCCGGATCGCTGGCCTGCAGGCCGGCGGTATCGATCAGCACCACGCGTTTGCGCAGCAGTGGATCCAGCGCCTGCACCAGGGACTGGCCCGGGTCGACGTGGGTCACCGACACATTGAGGATCCGGCCCAGGGTTTTCAACTGTTCCTGAGCACCGATGCGGAAGCTGTCCATGCTCACCAGCGCAATGTTCTGCGCGCCGTACTTGAGCACGTAACGGGCGGCCAGTTTGGCCAGGGTGGTGGTCTTGCCCATGCCGGCAGGACCGACCATGGCAATGATCCCGCCCTCTTCCAGCGGCTCGACTTCCGGCGTGGCGATCATCCGCGCCAGGTGCGCCAGCAACATGCGCCAGGCCTGACGAGGTTCTTCGATATCGCTGGTCAGCGCCAGCAGGTCGCGGGACAACGGGCCGGACAAGCCGATGCGTTGCAGACGACGATAAAGGTTCGCCTGAGCCGGACGGCTGCCTTGCAGCTGATTCCAGGCCAGAGTGCCGAGTTGCACTTCCATCAGCTCGCGCAGGCTGTTGAGTTCGAAACGCATCGAATCCAGCGCACGCGGATCAACGCCAGCGGCAGCCGGTGCAGGCGCAGGTGCCGGACGCGCCGGAGCAGCGTAAGTCGGTTCTGTCAGAGGCTCGGCAGCCGTCAGCGGCAGGCCGGCGGTCAATGGCAGACCGGAGAACAACTGGCGATTGGTGTTGCCGTCGGCTTCACCACGCATGCTCAGTTCGGCCTGGGCGGTGACGATGCGCGACTGGGTCTTGCGCAGCTCGTCTTCGAGTTCCATGTTCGGAACCCGCGGCGCCAGCGCCGACAGTTTGTAATCCAGCGCCGCCGTCAGCTCGACGCCGCCGGCAATGCGGCGGTTGCCAATGATGGCGGCATCAGCGCCCAGCTCATCACGAACCAGCTTCATGGCCTGACGCATATCGGCGGCGAAAAAACGCTTAACTTGCATAAACCACTACCTCAGCCGTTGGGCCCTACTGTCGCAACGATGGTCACTTGCTTGTTGTCCGGAATTTCCTGGTAGGCCAGCACATGCAGTCCAGGGACTGCCAGGCGGCCAAAGCGCGAGAGCATCGCGCGAACCGGGCCTGCTACCAACAGGATCACCGGCTGACCTTGCATTTCCTGACGCTGCGCCGCTTCGATGAGCGAACGCTGCAGCTTCTCGGCCATGCTTGGCTCCAGCAGAACGCCCTCTTCCGAGCCTTGTCCTGCCTTCTGCAGACTATTGAGCAATATTTGTTCCAACCTTGGCTCCAGCGTGATAACTGGCAGCTCCGACTCAGTCCCTACAATGCTTTGGACGATGGCGCGAGAAACGCCGACCCGCACAGCGGCCACCAAAGCGGCGGTATCTTGACTCTTGGCGGCATTGTTGGCGATGGCTTCGGCAATGCTGCGGATGTCGCGCACCGGCACGTGTTCGGCCAGCAGTGCTTGCAGCACCTTGAGCAGTTGCGACAGCGACACCACACCCGGCACCAGCTCTTCCGCCAGTTTTGGCGAGCTCTTGGCCAGCAATTGCATGAGTTGCTGCACTTCTTCGTGGCCGATCAGCTCACTGGAGTGCTTGTACAGAATCTGGTTCAAGTGCGTGGCGACCACGGTACTGGCGTCCACCACGGTGTAACCGAGCGATTGTGCCTGAGCACGCTGGCTGACTTCGATCCACACCGCCTCCAGGCCGAAAGCCGGATCTTTGGCGGTAATACCATTGAGCGTGCCGTAGACCTGCCCCGGGTTGATCGCCAGTTCGCGATCCGGGTAGATCTCGGCTTCGGCCAGGATCACGCCCATCAGGGTCAGGCGATAGGCACTCGGCGCCAGGTCGAGGTTGTCGCGGATGTGCACGGTCGGCATCAGGAAGCCCAGATCCTGCGAGAGCTTCTTGCGCACGCCCTTGATCCGCGCCAGCAATTGCCCGCCCTGGTTGCGGTCCACCAGCGGAATCAGGCGATAACCGACTTCCAGGCCGATCATGTCGATTGGCGTCACGTCGTCCCAGCCCAGCTCCTTGGTTTCCATGGCGCGGGCCGGCGAAGGCAGCAGCTCCTGCTGACGCTGAACCTCTTGCAGCGCCTGCACCTTGGCGACGTTCTGCTTTTTCCAGAACAGGTACGCGCCACCAGCCGCCAGGGCCGCCATGCTCAGGAAGGAGAAGTGCGGCATGCCCGGCACCAGGCCCATGACCGCCATCAGACCGGCCGCCACCGCCAGCGCTTTCGGCGAGGCGAACATCTGGCGATTGATCTGCTTGCCCATGTCTTCCGAACCGGAAGCACGGGTCACCATGATTGCTGCCGCTGTAGATAACAACAGTGATGGCAATTGCGCCACTAAACCGTCACCGATGGTCAGCAGGGCGTAAACCTTGCCGGCGTCGGCGAAGGTCATGTTGTGCTGGAAGATACCGACGGCCATGCCGCCGATCAGGTTGATGAACAGAATCAGCAGGCCGGCGATGGCGTCACCACGGACGAACTTGCTGGCACCGTCCATAGAACCGTAGAACTCAGCCTCTTGGGCGACTTCGGAACGGCGGGCCTTGGCCTGGTTCTGGTCGATCAGACCGGCGTTGAG
Source organism: Pseudomonas allokribbensis (assembly GCF_014863605.1). Lineage (NCBI taxonomy): Bacteria > Pseudomonadati > Pseudomonadota > Gammaproteobacteria > Pseudomonadales > Pseudomonadaceae > Pseudomonas > Pseudomonas allokribbensis. The sequence continues at coordinate 1,772,584 of NZ_CP062252.1, read as the reverse complement.
GTCGGCGTCGATTGCCATTTGTTTGCCGGGCATCGCGTCGAGGGTGAAACGCGCGCTCACCTCGGAAATCCGCCCGGCACCCTTGGTGACCACGACGAAGTTGATGATCATCAAAATCGCGAAGACCACGATACCGACCACGTAGTTACCGCCGATCACCACCTCACCGAAGGCCTGGATCACCTTACCGGCAGCGGCGTGGCCGTCCTGACCGTGGAGCATCACCACTCGCGTCGACGCCACGTTCAACGCCAGTCGCAACAGCGTCGCCACCAGCAGGATCGTCGGGAACACCGCAAAATCCAGCGGCCGCAACGCGTACACGCAGACCAGCAGCACGACGATCGACAGGGCAATGTTGAAGGTGAAGAACACGTCGAGCAGGAACGGCGGCACCGGCAACATCATCATCGCCAGCATGACCAGCAGCAACAGCGGCACACCCAGATTGCCCCGACTGAGATCGGCAATGTTCGAGCGAGCACTGTTGATTAACTGAGAGCGATCCACCGGTTTTCCCCGTTCCTTTAAAGCAAACTTTTGACGCCCAGAGCGGGCGCACGGCGGCTACTGCAAGAAGCCTTCCAACTTTTGCCGATGATTGAAACAGAGGGGTTTGAGCGTGGTTTTTCTGCTGGGCGGGATGGTGCCTTCGCAAGAAGTCAGCAAAAAGTGCCTTTTAAACTCTGGTGTTTAAAAGACACCTTCAGACACGCCTTACAGGCTACGAATCCTTGCGCCGTTGCCTACAGCTACGCCAGAATCCGCCGGCTTGTGCGCTTTGAGGTCGGGTTCTATTGTGGGTCGGTCGCTGACGAATCAGCGATCGGGTTTAGCGACTCGCTCAGATTAAAGGTGCACCAGCGTTCCAGGCTTCGTTGCGGATCTGTTTGTCTGCAATTTCGTTATGGTGGCTGTATGCGGGAGACCCTCGTGGTCTACCCGGGTGCCTTTGACCGGTTCGCTAACCCGCGTACAGCCGCCACCCTTCCTGTTTAGCGACTGGATTTGGCGGCTCCACCACAAAGGAGCTTCACCATGATCAAACCAACACCCAATCCACCCGAAACCGACCCCGCCTCGCCCTACGAATCCCTCGACTCCAGAAAGCTTCACGAAGCCGCCGACCGCGCCCTCGATCACTATCTCTGCCCGCCCGGCTCCACGCCACCACCGCGCAAAACCCGCCGAATGTTTGCCGTTACCGCGGACTTCAAAAACGAAGAGCTGCTGGTCGAGCTCTGCGAAACCCTCGCTTCCGCCAGAACCATCGCCAATGACTTCGCCCACCTCATGCCCGCCGCGCAGCGCAGGACGCTGACGGGCATCGGGCAACTGATCATGCTCGGGGAGCTGGCAGCGAATCGGGTACTGAATAATCTGGAACTACCGCAGTCGCAGACCTCCGTGTAAAGGCTTGAGAAAGGCGTCGTGGCGGCCTCAAAGCCAACGCATGTCATCAGGCATAAAAAAACCGCCACCGGGTTCAACCGGAGGCGGTTTTTTTGCTTCATCACCATCAGGAATCGCGCCGCAGATCCGGCGGGATCGGCAGATCGTCCTTGAGCGGTTCCGGGAACTTGCCCTTGCCCGCACGGTGCTGGCGGATCTGGTAGACGTAGGCCAGTACCTGAGCGACCGCCAGATACAGGCCACCAGGGATCTCTTCTTCCAGCTCGGTGGAGTAATAGATCGAACGCGCCAGCCCCGGCGATTCGAGCAGCATGACGTTGTTGGCCACGGCGATTTCGCGGATTTTCAGCGCCAGGAAGTCGCTGCCCTTGGCCAGCAGCATCGGCGCCCCGCCCTTCTCCGAGTCGTATTTGAGCGCCACGGCGTAGTGCGTCGGGTTGGTGATGACCACGTCGGCATCGGGGATCGCCGCCATCATCCGGCGCTGCGACATCTCGCGCTGGACCTGACGAATCCGCTGTTTGACCTCCGGCCGGCCTTCCTGGTCCTTGTGCTCGTCGCGCACTTCCTGCTTGGTCATCTTGAGCTTTTTAATGCTCTCCCAGAGCTGCACCGGGACGTCGACGGCCGCGATGATGATCAAACCGCACGCCATCCACAAAGTGCTCCAGCCCACCAGTTGCAGACTGTGAATGATCGCCCGGTCCAGCGGTTCGTGGGCAATGCGCAACAAGTCGTCGACATCCCCGGACAACACCACCAGCGCCACCGCCAGAATGATCAGGAACTTGGCCAGCGCCTTGAGCAGTTCGATCACCGACTTCATGGAAAACATGCGCTTGAGACCCGCGCCTGGGTTCATCCGACTGAACTTGGGCGCCAGGGAACCCGCAGCAAACAACCAGCCGCCGAGGGCGATCGGCCCGAGAAACGCCGCCAGCAGCAAGGTGATCATGATCGGCTGGATCGCCACCAGTGCGATCACCCCGGAATTCATCAGGAACTTGCCCATGGAGCTCTGATCCATGATCACTTCGCGCGACAGCGTGAAGTTCAGGCGCATCAGCTCCATCAAGTCCTGCGCCAACATCCCGCCGAACACCAGCAGCGCACCGGAACCGGCGAGCATGATCGCCAAGGTGTTGAGTTCCTTGGAGCGCGCAATCTCGCCTTTTTCCCGGGAGTCCTTCTTGCGCTTCTCCGTGGGGTCTTCTGTTTTATCCTGACCGCTCTCGCTCTCTGCCATGACTCAGCGCGCCTGTGCCAGTTCGCGTAGCAACTGCAAGGCCTCGACGGCCAGCGGCTGATACTGATTGAGAATGTCCGCCAGCCCGACCCAGACAATGAACAAGCCGAGCACGAGGGTCAGCGGGAAGCCGATCGAGAAAATGTTCAGCTGTGGCGCCGCCCGGGTCATCACACCGAATGCAATGTTGACCACCAGCAGCGCAGTGACAGCCGGCAGCACCAGCATCAATGCCGCGCCAAGCACCCAGCCGAGCTTGCCGGCCAGCTCCCAGTAATGCGCGGTCATCAGGCCTGCGCCGACCGGCAGCGTGGTGAAGCTTTCAGTCAGCACCTCAAAGACTACAAGGTGACCGTTCATGCCGAGGAACAGCAACGTCACCAGCATGGTGAAGAACTGCCCGATCACCGCCACCGACACGCCGTTGGTAGGGTCGATCATCGAGGCGAAGCCCATGCCCATCTGGATCGCAACGATCTGCCCCGCGACCACGAAGGCCTGGAAGAACAGCTGCAAGGAGAAGCCCAACACGGCGCCAACCAGGATCTGCTCGGCAATCAACAGCAGACCGCTCAGATCCAGCGGACTGACGGCCGGCATCGGCGGCAGGCTCGGCGCGATCACCACGGTGATCGCAAGGGCGAGGTAAAGACGGACACGTTTGGGAACCAGCGTGGTGCCGAACACCGGCATCACCATCAGCATCGAGCCGATGCGAAACAGCGGCAGCATGAACGTCGCCACCCAGGTGCTGATCTGCGTGTCGGTCAACTGAAGCAGCGACTGCATGACTCAGCCGATGACCAGCGGAATGTTTTTGTACAGCTGGATGATGTATTCCATGAAGGTCTGGATGATCCACGGACCGCCGACAATCAGGGTCACCAGCATCACCAGCAGACGCGGCAGAAAGCTCAGGGTCTGTTCGTTGATCTGCGTGGCGGCCTGGAACATCGACACCAGCAGGCCCACCAGCAGACTCGGGATCACCAGAATCGCGACCATCATCGTGGTCAGCCACAAGGCTTCGCGAAAAATGTCGACCGCTACTTCTGGCGTCATGGCGATACACCTCCGAAACTGCTGGCCAGGGTGCCGATGATCAGCGCCCACCCATCCACCAGCACGAACAGCATGATCTTGAACGGCAGGGAAATGATCAGCGGCGACAGCATCATCATACCCATCGCCATCAGCACACTCGCCACGACCAGGTCGATGATGAGGAACGGAATGAAGATCATGAAGCCGATCTGGAACGCGGTTTTCAGTTCAGACGTGACGAAGGCCGGCACCAGAATGGTCAGCGGTGCCTGATCAGGCGTCGCGATATCGGTGCGCTTGGACAGGCGCATGAACAGCTCGAGATCGCTGGAGCGCGTCTGCGCGAGCATGAAATCCTTGATCGGCACCTGAGCCTTTTCCACCGCTTGCTGGGCGGTGAGTTTCTCCGCCAGATACGGTTGCAGGGCGTCGTTGTTCACCCGGTCGAACACCGGCGCCATGATGAACATGGTCAGGAACAGCGCCATGCCGGTGAGGATCTGGTTCGACGGCGTCTGTTGCAGACCGAGGGCCTGACGCAGGATCGAGAAGACGATAATGATCCGGGTGAAACTGGTCATCAGAATGACGGCGGCCGGAATAAAGCTCAGCGCCGTCATGATCAACAGGATCTGCAGGCTGACCGAATACTCCTGCGCACCGTTGGCGTTGGTGCCCAAGGTGATCGCCGGGATCGACAACGGATCGGCGGCGAACGCCAGTGGCGCGGCCAACATCAAGGCCAGGGTCAAGACGATGCGCAACGCACCCATTACTTCGTATCCTTCTGATCCTTGCCGAGGATCTTCAACAGATGCTGGGCAAATTCCGGAGTCGCTTTTTCGGAGGTCGCCGGGACGTCCACCGGTTCCTTGAGTACGTGCAGTGCGGTGATCGTGCCGGGGCTGAGACCCAGCAGGATCTGCTCCTTGCCGACCTGCACCAGCATCAGTCGGTCACGCGGACCGAGCGCGCGGGAACCGATCAGCTCGATCACCTGGCCCTTGCCCGCAGGGCCTGCCTGCTGCACCCGGCGCAATAGCCAGGCGAGGAAGAAGATCAACCCCAGCACCAGCAACAGGCCGAACACCAGCTGCGTCAATTGACCGGCGACACCGCTGTTGACCGCAGGCGTCACCGCCGCAGCGGTGGCAGCCGCCGGCTCGGCGGCCATCACGACTGATGGCAGCGCCAGCGCCGAGGCCAGCAAAGAACCCAGAACCTTTTTCACTCAGCGCAGCTTCTTGATGCGTTCGCTTGGGCTGATCACGTCGGTCAGGCGGATGCCGAACTTTTCGTTGACCACAACCACTTCACCGTGAGCGATGAGGGTACCGTTGACCAGCACGTCCAGCGGCTCACCGGCCAGACGATCGAGCTCGATCACCGAACCCTGGTTGAGTTGCAGCAGGTTGCGGATGTTGATGTCGGTGCTGCCCACTTCCATCGAGATCGACACCGGGATGTCGAGGATCACGTCCAGGTTCGGACCGTCGAGGGTCACCGGATCGTTGTTCTTCGGCACGCTGCCGAACTCTTCCATCGGCAGACGGTTGGAGCTGGAAACACCAGCGTCGGCGGCCAGCAGCGCGTCGATGTCGGCCTGCCCGGCTTCACCGGTTTCTTCCAGGGCAGCAGCCCACTCGTCGGCCAGTGCCTGATCGTCCTGGGCGTTCATATCGTCGTTCATCATTTGTCCTCGGCGGGCAACAATTCAGTTAAATGCGAAAGGGGTGTTGCGCCGCTTCAGCGGCGCTCGATCGGCTCGATCACCTGCAACGCGAGGTTGCCTTTGTGCGAGCCCATCTTGACCTTGAAGGCCGGCACGCCGTTGGCGCGCATGATCATGTCTTCCGGCATCTCGACCGGGATCACGTCACCCGGCTGCATGTGCAGGATGTCGCGCAGTTTCAACTGGCGGCGAGCGACGGTGGCACCGATCGGCACGTCGACATCGAGTACGTCCTGACGCAGGGCGTTGACCCAGCGCTCGTCCTGGTCGTCGAGGTCCGACTGGAAACCGGCGTCGAGCATTTCGCGCACCGGCTCGATCATCGAGTACGGCATGGTCACGTGCAGGTCGCCGCCACCGCCGTCGAGTTCGATGTGGAACGTGGAAACCACGATCGCTTCGCTCGGGCCGACGATGTTGGCCATGGCCGGGTTCACTTCCGAGTTGATGTACTCGAAGTTGACTTCCATGATCGCCTGCCAGGCTTCTTTCAGGTCGACGAACGCCTGTTCCAGCACCATGCGCACCACGCGCAGTTCGGTCGGGGTGAATTCACGCCCTTCGATCTTGGCGTGACGGCCGTCGCCGCCGAAGAAGTTGTCCACCAGCTTGAACACCAGTTTGGCGTCGAGGATGAACAGCGCGGTGCCGCGCAGGGGTTTGATCTTGACCAGGTTGAGACTGGTCGGCACGTACAGCGAGTGCACGTATTCGCCGAACTTCATCACCTGTACGCCACCGACGGCAACGTCCGCCGAGCGGCGCAGCATGTTGAACATGCTGATGCGGGTGTAACGGGCAAAACGCTCGTTGATCATCTCAAGAGTCGGCATGCGTCCGCGGACGATGCGATCCTGGCTGGTCAGGTCGTAGCTTTTGACACTGCCGGGTTCGGCAGCGTTATCGGTCTGTACCAGACCATCGTCGACGCCATGCAACAGCGCGTCGATTTCATCCTGGGACAGCAGATCCTGCACGGCCATGTCGTGTTCCTACTGCAGTACGAAATTAGTGAAAAGCAACTGTTCGATCACCACTTTGCCCAGCTCTTTCTGCGCCACTTCCTGGACGCTGGCCGTGGCCTTCTGGCGCAACATCTCTTGACCGACCGGCGTCGCCAAAGTGGCGAAGTCCTGACCGGAGAAGAGCATCACCAGGTTGTTGCGGATCACCGGCATGTGCACTTTGAGCGCTTCAAGATCGGCCTGGTTGCGCGCCAGCATGGTGATGCTCACCTGCATGTAGCGCTGACGGCCGTTCTGGTTGTAGTTGGCCACGAAGGCCGGCGCCATCGGCTCGAAAATTGCCGGCTGCTTGCCGACCGGAGCGGTTTCCGCGGCAGCCGCAGGTTTGCTCTGGGCGCTGTGCATGAAGAACCACGTCGCCCCCACAGACGCGCCGATGGCCAGCAGCAGCCCCAGAACGATCACAATGATCATCTTGAGTTTGCCTTTGGTTGCGGGGTCTTTTACTGCTGCTGCTTCGCTCTTCGCCATGCCAATAATCCGTCACTAATCGGGTTTTCACAGTCGCACGGCAAGGCAAGAGCAAGTGTTATGCCAGAAGTGTCGGAGGGGAATGGAGAGCGGTGGCAAAACAGACGAGGGAGCGGACAGGGCCGCTCCCTCGGGGGAGGATGAATCAGGCGTAGTAGTCGACGGCGCTGCTGCCGATCACGCTGGTGGTTTGAGCAGCTGCTTCGGCCACGGCCGCAGGCGTCAACTCTTCTTCCGACGAGTCCAGGCGACTGCCGGCGGCGCTGGTGCGACCACCCTGCTGCCCCTGTTGCGCCTGCTCCTGGCCTTGCCCCTGCCAGCCACGATTCTGGTCGGCAACGTTGACATCGACCTGCCCCATGCCTTGCTGCGTGAACATGTCACGCAGGCGATGCATCTGGCCGTCGAGCGCTTCGCGAACACTCGGGTGAGCGCTCATGAAGGTCACCTGGGTCTGCTGGTCCGGCACCATGTTCACCCGAATGTCCAGACGACCCAGTTCAGCCGGCTGCAACTGGATATCGGCGGCCTTCAGGTTGTTGCTCGACAGGTACATGACGCGGTTGACCACTTCCTCGGTCCAGCCGCTCTGATGCATGGCGATCGGCTGGTTCACCGGCACCGCGTTGGCGGTTTTCGGTGTGGCCGCCTGAGTCAGTGCCGCCAGACGGTTGGCGAAGTCATCCACGCGGGTATCGCTGGTGGCGGATTTCAGGTCTTTCAAACCATCGTCGATCAGACCACTGAAGGCCTTTTCACCGCCCTGGCTGGTGCTGTCCTTGTCAGCCTGCACATCCAGCATGCTGGCCATGCCGGCGGCGAAGGTCTGAGCCGAGGTCAGCTCGCCATCAGCCTGGGCCTGGGCCGGCGTCGCCTTGGGCTGCGACTGGCTGGACGCGGAAATGTGACCGCTCTGCTCCATCGCCATACGCACGGCCGGCATCGAGTCGAGCGGATCGGCCTCGGGATCGAAATCACTGTCGGCGGCAGGCGCCGCCGTGGCGGCCGCCGGCAATGCAGCCACCGCTGGCGCCTGGGTTTCAGGCTTCACGGGTGTTTCGACGACGGGCGCCGCAACGACCGGCGGCGTGACGACCGGCTGCGCGACTTGCATCAGCGCCGGGTCCAGCGTCGGATCTACGACAGGCGTGGTGTCCGCGACCGGCGTGGTCGGTGTATCGGACGTATCGTCGCTGGCCACCGCGTCATCCGTTGCGGTCGACGAGGTTTTGTCGGCGGGCAAGGCATTGCCGCTATCGGCAACGGCCGGCCCGGGGGCGGCAGACTGATCCTTGCCGCTGTCCTTCTTGCTGACGCTGCCGGTGTCCTTGTCGCGTGCAGGTTTCACCGAGTTATCGGTGGTAACGGAAGGCTTGTTCTGTCCCTGATCGGCAAACACCTGAGCGAAGCTTGAAGCCTTGTCCCCGGGGCCTGCGGCCACCACTGACGGTTTGGCGGAGGCGGCTTGCGCCTTGGCCTGGGCGGCAGTCTGAATAAGAATGTTAGGGGTTGCAGGCATGGCACGGTCTCCGCTGCACTGGGATCGTAGGTACAGTTGAACGAGATGACTGCAAGTGCCGGGCCAGTTTCGTCCGGCGCCGAATAAAAACGCCGGACGGCTGGCTCAATGGGCGGGAGAGCGCTGTCGCTCGGCTTCATAGACGGGGCGCACATCCGCAAACTCGTTATGGATGTCGGCCACCAGCTTGATGATTTCGGACGGGCTCTTGTCCCTCGCGTGCAGCTCCAGCTCCTGGCAAAGCTCAGCCAGACGGGTCGCCCCCATGTTGCTGCTGCTGCCTTTGAAGCTATGAGCCACCGACGACAAGGCGTCGGCATCCGCGGTCTTTTGCAATTCACGCAGGCGCGCTTCGGAATCTGCCAGGAACGTATCCAGCAACTCCGGATAGCCATCCTCCATGACTTCTTGCAACGCACTCAGTACGTCGCGATCTACACAGGCATCAGTCACTTGTTCACTCCTTGATCAAGAATGCGCGGATTATGCCAGAGCCTCCCAGAAAAACTCCACGCGAGCACTGCGACCATCGTCTGACCAGCTCGGATTCCTGCTCAGTTGCCGGATCAGGCTGACGCCACGCCCCGACAAACGGACACCGTCGAGTGGCCGCTCCATTACCCGGGCCACGTCAAAGCCTTTGCCACTGTCTTCCACCCGCACGATCAGACAACCACCCTCGCCTTCCGGACGGACCTGCAAGTGCACGCGCACATAGCCATCCTGCAAGGCATCCAGTCGAGCATTACGCTGCTCATAATAGCGGGCAAAGCCTGAAGCATCGCGTTTGAGACTGGAGTCCAGACCCAACACCCCGTGCTCCAGCGCATTGGAGTAAAGCTCGGCGAGCACGCTGTACAACGCCCCGCTCTGCGTGCGCAAGCCATGCACCTCGAGCAGCAATTGCAGCAGGTAGGGTAACGGATTGAAGCGTTTCAGGGTGGAACCGCGAAATTCGAAGCTCACCGACCAGTCCAGCGGGCACGACTGACCGCTGTCGGAATACACCGGCGCCGACGGATTGACCTGCGCCATTTCCAGCAGGCTGACCTCGACCATGCTCACATCGTCCCGGGCTTCGCCGCGAAAATCCTGCAACGCCTGTTCGATCTCGGCAAACAGCCGATCCGGCTGGCGATTGTCGGCAAATACCCGCTGCAAGCGCTCGACGCCGAACAACTGATCATTGGCATCGCAGGTGTCGATCACGCCGTCGGACAACAGGAACACACGGTCACCCACCGCCATCGACAGCACTTCGGTTTGATCGTCGAAGGCCTGCGGGCTGAGCACACCCAGCGGCAGATGCCGCGCCGCAAGCGGCACCCGCTCGCCGGTGGCGATGCGATGCAGATAACCGTCGGGCATTCCGCCATTCCAGATTTCCACGCTGCGGCGCTGAAAACTCAGGCAGAGCAGAGTGGCGCAGCAGAACATGTCCACCGGAAGGATGCGCTTGAGCTTGGCGTTCATCTCCCGCAGGGTTTCGGCCAGGCCATAGCCCTTGGCCGTCATGCCGTAGAACACTTCCGCCAGGGGCATCGCACCGACCGCCGCCGGCAGACCATGCCCGGTGAAATCACCGAGCAACACATGCATGTCACCGGCCGGCGTGTAGGCCGCCAGCAGCAGATCGCCGTTGAACAGTGCGTAGGGTGATTGCAGATAGCGGATGTTCGGCGCACTCAGGCAACCGGAATGCGCGACCTTGTCGAATACGGCCTTGGCGACCCGCTGCTCGTTGAGCAGGTAGTCGTGGTGCCGGGCAATCAGGTCGCGCTGCTCAAGCACCGTGGCTTGCAGGCGGCGCAAGCGATCCATCGCCTTGATTTTGGCGGAGAGGATCACCTGGTTGTAAGGCTTCGCCAGAAAATCGTCACCGCCAGCCTCCAGGCATCGCACCAGGGCTTCGCTCTCGGTGAGCGAGGTAAGGAAAATGATCGGCACCAGGTTTTCACCCGCCAGCACCTTGATCTGCCGCGCCGCCTCGAAGCCATCCATGACCGGCATCATGGCATCCATCAGCACCAGATGCGGCTGCTGAGCAGAAAACACCGCGACCGCTTCAGCCCCATTGGTAGCCGTCAGCACGACATGCCCCTGACGACGCACGATCGTCGACAACAGCAGCCGGTCGGCGGCGCTGTCTTCGGCGATCAGGATCGTCAGCGGTTCTTGCGGCTGCATGGCCGTCAACTGATGTCGAACAGTTTGTCGAAGTTGGAAATGGCGAGGATCTTGCGCACATCCGAATTGCTGTTGATCACTCGTACGTCCGAGTCGTCGCCACCGGCGTGATCGCGCAGCAGAAGCAGCATTCCCAGAGCCGAACTGTCGAGATAGGTGGCATCCTTGAGATCCACCACGATGGCGTCGGGCTTTTTATTGAGTCGCTCGTAGGACTCGCGAAACTCCTGATGGCGTCCGAAATCGAACCGGCCCTTGATCGAAATCGTCAGCTTTTGCCCATCCGGAGAGACTTCTGTAACGACTGACATGTACTGGCTTCCTTGTCATTGACGAACCTGTACAAGGTTTAGCACTTGCAAGGGTAAGGGGCAAGGCAGGAAGTCGCCGGAAACTGTCAGAGATCAACCCGTCAGTAGGCATCACGGCGCGGCAGGCGTTGGGACAACTCGTCCAGCAGCTTCTGCTCGCGCTTGTCTTCGGCGCGCTGGGCTTCGTCGCGGTAGCGTTGTACAAGTTTTCGCAGACCCTCGACCCGGGCAAACGCCTGCTGCCAGGCATCGCGAGCCTTGTCCAGATTGTTCTGGTGCCATTGCAGACTTTGCCGCTGTTGATCGACCGCGGTGTCGAGTTGCGCCAGAAAGCCCTGAAAACCCAGCAGCCATTGCCCGGACACGCCCGTGCTGCCGCGTACGATCCATTGTTCGGAGTAATCCAGACGAAAGGCATGCAGGTCGGCGAGTTTGCTTTCGGCCACCTTCACCTGCCCCTGGAAATAACCCAGGCGTTGCACGGCGGTTTTCTCGGCTTTTTCGGCCATTTCCACCACCGGCGCCAGACGCGCGGCTCGGCTCAGGGCCATGGCCGGTTACCCGCCGGCCGCAGGGGCGAAAATCGTTTCGAGGTACGCCTCGCTTTCACCCAGGCTGATGCTGTCGTTCAGGCCCTGACGCAAGTATCTGACCAGTTGCGGCTGCAGATTGATGGCAAGGTCCGTCTCGCGGTCACCGCCGGCAACATAGGCGCCGACGCTGATCAGATCGCGACTCTGTTGATAGCGCGACCACAACTGCTTGAAGTACTGCGCACGAGTCATGTGCTCCGGCGAGACCACTGCCGGCATCACCCGGCTGATCGAAGCTTCGATATCGATGGCCGGGTAATGACCTTCTTCGGCCAGACGCCGGGACAACACGATGTGCCCGTCGAGCACGCCTCGCGCCGAGTCGGCAATCGGGTCCTGCTGATCATCGCCCTCGGACAATACGGTGTAGAAGGCAGTGATCGAACCCCCGCCCTTCTCCGCGTTACCGGCGCGCTCCACCAGTTTCGGCAGTTTGGCGAACACTGAAGGCGGATAGCCCTTGGTCGCTGGCGGCTCGCCGATGGCCAGGGCGATTTCCCGCTGGGCCTGGGCGAAACGGGTCAGGGAATCCATCAGCAACAGGACGTTCTTGCCCTTGTCGCGGAAATATTCGGCGATCCGCGTGCAGTACATCGCCGCGCGCAGACGCATCAGTGGCGCATCGTCCGCTGGGGATGCAACCACCACCGAACGCTTGAGGCCTTCTTCACCGAGGATGTGCTCGATGAATTCTTTAACTTCTCGACCCCGCTCACCGATCAGGCCGACGACGATGATGTCGGCCTCGGTGAAGCGGGTCATCATGCCGAGCAATACCGATTTACCGACGCCAGTACCGGCGAACAGGCCCAGACGCTGACCGCGACCGACCGTCAACAAACCGTTGATGCAACGGATGCCGACGTCCAGCGGTTCGCTGATCGGGTCACGGTTTAGCGGGTTGATGGTCGGGCCGTCCATCGGCACCCAGTCTTCGGCCTTCATGCCGCCCTTGCCGTCCAGCGCACGTCCGGCGCCGTCCAGCACGCGACCGAGCATGCTCATGCCCATCGGCAAGCGACCGGTATCGGCCAGCGGCACCACACGGGCGCCCGGCGCAATACCGGCAACACTGCCAACAGGCATCAGGAAAACTTTGCTGCCAGAGAAACCCATGACTTCGGCTTCAACCTGCGACGGATGATAGCTGTCGTCGTTGATCACCATGCAGCGGGTGCCCATGGCAGCGCGCAAGCCTTCGGCCTCTAGCGTCAGGCCGACCATGCGCAGCAGGCGCCCTTCGAGAATCGGCGCACCGGGAATTTCGGCGGCTTCAGCGTAGGTGCTCAGGCGCTTGGCGAAACTGGTGCGTTCAAGGCGCATCGGGGGCGTCCGCGAGCGGCTCGTCGGTGACAGGTGCCGGCTTCGGCGTTTCCGGCAAGTCCAGGCTCATGTCCGGCGCGGCCGGGTGCAGGGCTTGTTCGTGCAATTGATCGAACAGCTTGGCCATGATCTGGCTGACGCGGGTTTCGATGCTCGCATCGATCCGGCTGTGTTCGGTTTCGACCCGGCAACCGCCCGGCAGCAGCGATTCGTCCTCGACGATACGCCAGGTTTCCTCATGACGTTCGCGCAGGGCTTTGACCTGTTCGAAGTCCTGCGGATTGACGTACAGCCGCACATTGCCCACGCCCAGCGGCAACAGCTTGAGGGCGTCGCGCATGACGTGTTCGATCTGCGTCGAGTCGATGGCCAGTTCGCGCTGAATCACCTGTCTGGCGATGTGCTGCACGAGGTCGACCAGGGATTTTTCGATCTGGGTGTCTTGTTCGGCGATGGGTTCGAACAGGTTCGCCATCAACTGCTCAAGGCCGTTGACCTTGGCCGTCAGGACCACCTCGGCTTCCTGGCGCACCTTGAGGGTGGCGCTGTGGAAACCTTCTTTTTCGCCGATGGCGAAGCCCTCGTTGTAAGCCTCCTGACGGATGCTTTCGAGTTCTTCCAGGGTCAGTGGCTGGACTTCCTCCAGCGGCACTTCTTCCATCTCCGGCGGCTCGGGCTCCGGTTCCGGCTCGGGTTCCGGTGCCGGCGGATCGAAACTCGGGATCGCCCAGGTTTCGAAACCGCGGACGTCCCGGGCACGGATCAGGTCCGTTACATCGTCGTCGTTCTTGCCCATGGTGTTAGATCATTTCCTCGCCGCCCTTGCCACCGAGCACGATTTCTCCGGCTTCGGCCATACGGCGGGCGATGGTGAGGATTTCCTTCTGCGCGGTTTCCACGTCGCTGACGCGCACCGGGCCTTTGGCCTCGAGGTCGTCGCGCAGCAGTTCGGCAGCACGTTTGGACATGTTCTTGAAGATCTTTTCCTTGACGCCTTCGTCCGAACCCTTGAGGGCCAGCACCAGCACATCGGAGGACACTTCGCGCAACAGCGCCTGGATACCGCGGTCGTCGACATCGGCCAGGTTGTTGAACACGAACATGAGGTCTTCGATCTGACCGGACAGGTCTTCGTCGACTTCGCGAATCGAGTCCATGAGCTGGCCTTCGATCGAGCTGTCGAGGAAGTTCATGATGTCCGCCGCCCGCTTGATGCCACCCAGGGTGGTGCGCGAGGCATTCGAGTTGCCGGAGAACTGCTTCTCGAGGATCTGGTTCAATTCTTTCAGTGCCGCCGGCTGCACGGTGTTCAACGACGAGACGCGCAGGATGATGTCCAGACGCACCTTGTGGTCGAAGTTACCCAGCACTTCACCGGCCTGATCCGGATCGAGGTACGCGACCACGATCGCCTGGATCTGCGGGTGTTCGTAGCGGATCACGTCGGCAACGGCGCGCGGCTCCATCCATTTCAGGCTGTCGAGGCCACTGGTGTTGCCGCCCAGCAGAATGCGGTCGATCAGGCCGTTGGCCTTGTCTTCACCCAGGGCCTGGGTGAGCATTTTGCGCACGTAGTCGTCGGAGCCGACGCCCAGACTGGTCTGGTCGCCGACGATGTCGACGAACTCGCTCATGACCTGCTCGACCTGCTCACGGTGGACGTTGCCCATCTGGGCCATGGCCACGCCGACTCGCTGAACCTCTTTGGGGCCCATGTGGCGCAGCACTTGTGCAGCATCGGTCGAACCCAGGGACAGCAGCAGAATCGCGGCTTTATCGACCCGGGACAGTTTGGCGACGGCGGCTCGGTTATCACTCATCTGCGTTAATCCACTCTTTCACGACCTGGGCCACACGACCCGGGTCTTCTGCCACCAGACTCTTGATTGCGTTCAACTGAGCGTCATAGCCTTCGCTCGGGCTCGGCAGCAGGATGCTGGTCGGGCCGCCGAGGCTGACGCGATCGTTGGACAGTTCACCGTCCAGACCGCCCATGCCACCCAGTTCCACGTCACCGCCCAGACCGGCCAGTTCCTTGCCTTTGCCGCCACCGGTGATGTTGTTGAGCACCGGACGCAGCACGCCGAACACCAGCACCAGGATGAACAACACACCCAGCACTTGTTTGACGATGTCCCAGAACCATGGCTGGGAGTAGAACGGAATGTCGGCAATCACTTCGCCGCGCTCGGCGGAGAACGGCATGTTGATCACGCTGACGCTGTCGCCACGGCTGGCGTCGAAGCCGACCGCGTCCTGCACCAGGCGAGTGAAGCGCGCCAATTCGTCGGCGCTCCACGGTGCACGGGTGGTTTCGCCGTTGGCCGGGTTGATCTTGACCTGATCGTCCACCACCACCGACACCGACAGGCGATTCAGGCGACCCTGCTGCTGCTTGGTGTGGCTGATGGAACGGTCGAGTTCGAAGTTCTTGGTGGATTGTTGACGCTTGTCTGCCGGGTACGGCGCGAGCATCGGCTGGCCGGTGGCCGGGTCCATGATCTGCTGACCGTTGGCGTCAACCAGTGGCTGGCCAGGTTGCACCATGCTCGTCGAAGTTGCCGCACCGCCGGTGGTTTGTGGCGCCGAGGCTGGCGACGGCGGCTGGTTGCTCAGGGCACCCGGAACGCCTTGCGGGCCATTGCTGGCAGTACGCTGTTCGTTGACCGACTGTTCGCTGCGCAGCGCCGGCTGGTCAGGGTTGAACTGCTCGGCGGTCGATTCGACGGCACTGAAATCCACGTCGGCCGACACTTCAGCCTTGTAACGATCGTTGCCCAGTACCGGTTGCAGAATATTGTGTACACGCTGGGTGAGCATGCTTTCCATGCGGCGGCTGTAATCGAACTGCTTGCCGGCCATGGTCATTTCAGAGTTTTCCGCCTGATCCGACAGCAGGTTGCCCTTCTGGTCGACGACGGTGATCTGCGACTTGCTCAACTCAGGGACGGAAGTGGCCACCAGATTGATGATGGCAACCACCTGGCCCGGCTCCAGCGAACGACCGGAGTACAACTCGACGAGTACCGAAGCACTTGGCTTGCGCTCGTCACGTACGAACACCGAGCTTTTCGGGATCGCCAGGTGAACGCGCGCGCCCTTGACGTTGTTCAGGGCGGAGATGGTGCGGGCCAGTTCGCCTTCGAGGCCGCGACGATAACGGGTCGCTTCCATGAACTGGCTGGTGCCCAGACCCTGTTCCTTGTCGAGGATCTCGAAACCGATGTTGCCGTCGCTGGGAGTGACACCAGCAGCCGCGAGCTTGAGGCGCGCACGGGACAGGTCATCGGCCTTGACCAGCAAGGCGCCGGAATTCGGTTCAACGGTGTACGGAATATCGGCGGAGGCCAGAGTGTCCATGACCTGCTTGGCGTCCATACCGGCAAGGCTGCCGTACAGAGGCCGGTAGTCCGGTTGCTGCGACCACAGCACCACGGCAAAGCCAATCGCCACGCTCGCAGCCAGGCCGACCAACAGGCCCACCTGACGCAGCATGGTCATCTCGGAGAGGTTTTCCAGGAAGGACAGGCCGAACAGCGGCGGTTTGCCGTCTATCGGGGTGGCCTTGGCCGGAACGTTATCGGCGACTGCTTCTGCCATGACTCAATCTCGTCCTTAAACCGGCATCTGCATGATGTCTTGATAAGCCTGAACCAGTTTGTTGCGCACCTGGGTCAGAGCCTGGAACGACACGCTGGCCTTCTGCGAGGAAATCATCACGTCCGTCAAATCGACGCCGCTCTTGCCGATTTCGAACGCGTTGGCCAATTGGCTCGAAGCCTGTTGGGTATCGTTCACTTTGTTGATGGCCTGACCGAGCATGTCGGAAAAGCTGCTGCCCGCCACTTCTGGGACGGCGGCAGTCGATTTCGGCTTCGACATGGCGTCCATTTGCATGGCCTTCATGTCCGTCATCAACCGATTAATTTCAATACCTTGGCTCATGGTCTACTCTCTTGGGCGGCCCGCAATTTTTTGACACTCACTCGGCGGGTACTCAGGTGTTAGCAACAACGGTGCCAGCTCACGGGCACCGCTTCGAGAAATGCGTTTTCAAACGTTTGCGCCACCCGTCAGGTGGCGAACAGATACCCTTCGACGTCCATTCCGGCATCGCGCATTTGCGCCAGTTTGTAGCGCAACGTACGCGGGCTGATACCGAGTTTTTCGGCGGCTTCCTTGCGTCGTCCGCGCTCGGTGCGCAGGGTGTCGATGATCATCTGGAACTCACGACGACGCAGGTCATCGCCCAGCGCGCCGGCCGAATCCGCCTCGATGTCGACTTCACGAATGACTGGCACAGTCGGCACTGCCACCGGCAACGGGGCGAACAGCGCAGGGCCCGAGAGGCAGAAATCCTGCGGCTGGATCAGGCCGCCCTGCTGCAGTATCAACGCCCGCTGGACCGCGTTATCCAGCTCGCGCACGTTGCCCGGCCATGGATAACCGATCAGGCACGCCTGCGCCTCGGGCGAGAACTTCGCCATTGCATGCTTCATTTTATTGACGTGTTTGGCCAAAAGACGCTCGGCCAGCGGCAGGATATCGGCGGTCCGCTCACGCAGCGGACGCCAGGCCAGCGGAAAAACCGACAGACGATAGTAGAGGTCTTCACGGAACCGCCCCGCCGCCACCTCGCCCGCCAGATCACGGTTGGTGGTCGCGACCACCCGGATATCGAGGGTGATCGGCTTGCGCGCGCCGACCCGCTCCACCTCGCGCTCCTGCAGCACGCGCAACAGCTTGGCCTGCAGGCCCAGGGGCATTTCGGAAATTTCGTCGAGCAGAATGGTGCCGCCGTCGGCCTGTTCAAACTTGCCGGCCTGCGCCGCGATGGCGCCGGTGAACGAACCCTTCTCGTGACCGAACAATGTCGCTTCGAGCATGTTGTCCGGGATCGCCGCGCAGTTGATCGCAATGAATGGCTGACGGGCGCGATGGGACTGCTGATGGATGTAGCGCGCCAGCACTTCCTTGCCGGTGCCGGACTCGCCGGAAATCAGCACGGTGGAATCACTGCGCGCCACCCGCGCTGCCAGATCCAGCAACTGCGCACTGGCCGGCTCGACCGCGATCGGCCCTTCCGCATCGGCTGAACCGAGATTGCCCAAGGCATGGCGCGCGACCAGGTCCAGCAACGCCTTGGGCTCGAATGGCTTGACCAGATAATCCGCCGCGCCCTGACGCATGGCATCGACCGCGCGCTCGACGGCACCGTGAGCCGTCATCAGCAACACCGGCAGTTGCGGCTGGCGGGCGCGCAGTAGACCGAGCAACTGATGACCGTCCATGCCCGGCATATTGACGTCGCTGACCACCAGGCTGAACGCCTCGCACTCCACTGCCTTCAGCGCCTCCTCGGCCGAACCCACTGCGTGATAATCGTGGCCGGCCAGCAACAACGTATCGGCCAGCGCCTCGCGCAATGAACGGTCATCCTCGACCAGCAGAACCTTGATGCCCATGACCTTCACTCAGCTCCCTGTACAGCGGAAAACATCGGCAGGACCACCTGCGCGCACGTGCCGCGCCCGACCCGCGAGCGCAACTGCAATTGTCCCTGATGAGCACGGGCCACGGCCTTGACCACGGTCAGGCCCAGGCCGGTGCCGGTGACCTTGGTGGTGAAAAACGGCTCGCCCAGCCGCGCCAGCACCGCCGGTTCGATACCGCCACCGTTGTCACTGACGCACAGGCGCAGGGTGTTGTCGCGGGTGTAGCAATGCACTTTCAGGCGCACGTCACCGCCACTGGCCTGAATCGCGTTTTCAATCAGATTGAGGATGGCTCCGACCAGCGTGTCGCGATTGCACAGCAACTCACCGGCATGGCTGTCGCACTGCCAGCGAATTGGCAGATCCTGCACATGGGTCAGCGCGGCGGCCTGCAACGACTGCATCAGGGCATTGGGCGTGATGCGGTCGGTCAGCGGCAATTCACCGCGAGCGAACACCAGCATGTCGCGCACCTGGTGCTCCAGCTCATGCAGACGCTCTTTGAGACGCCCGGCAAAACGTTGTTGAGTGGCAACCGGCAGCGCCTGCTCAGTCAAATGACTGGCATAAAGCAGCGCGGCGGAAAGCGGCGTACGAATCTGATGAGCCAGCGAGGCGACCATCCGCCCCAACGACGACAGCCGCTCGTGGCGTGCGAGTTGATCCTGCAAGTGACGGGTTTCAGTCAGGTCGTTGAGCAACACTAGCTGCCCCGGCTCGGCGTCCAGCGAGCGGGTGGCAAGCGACAGGCGTCGACCGTTTCTCAGGGAGATTTCATGACCATCGTCTTCACGGGGCGCGAAGCAGCGCGCGATGACATGGCGCCACAGCTCGCCCTGGAGGGGTAAACCGAGCAGATCGATGGCGGCCGGATTGGCCTCGCACACGATGCCATGACCGTCGATAACGATGACGCCACCGGGCAACAGATCGAGGAGATTTTGCAGACGGTTGGCCAGACGTTCTTTTTCCGCCAGCTCCTGCATGCGCTGGGCGCTGACCACGGCCAACTCGCCCTTGAGCTCGGTGACCCGCGCTTCAAGCATGCTGTAGGAATCGGTCAGCTGACTCGACATCTGGTTGAACAGCGCGAACGCCTGCTCAAGACCCTGCCGACTGGCCTGCTCTACGGACGGCAGTTGCCCCGAGGACTCGGGAACAGAAGACATCTGGGAGGCTTGGGGCATTGTGCTCTCTCGCTTGGCTGACCGTCAGTTAAACGGAACGTTGCGAGGGACGTAGCAATACCCGTGCCTAAAAAAAACTGCTTATAAATGAAGCAGTTGAAAAACAGGCGTCAATCATCCGCCTGTTCATCACCTTCACGTCGGCTCATGCCGTACTTGCGCATCTTCTCCACCAGCGTGGTGCGGCGAATACGCAGGCGTTCGGCCGCGCGCGCCACAATGCCGTTGGCATCGTCCAGTGCCTGCTGGATCAGCCCCTGCTCCAGACCACCGAGGTAGTCCTTCAGATCAAGGCCTTCCGGCGGCAGCATGGCGTTGGCGGTGAAATCCGGCGTGTGGCCGTTGATTGCCACGCGCTCTTCCAGATCACTGCGCAGGCTGTCGACCATTTGCTCGTCTTCGTCGTCGACGTAGCGGAACTTCTTCGGCAGCTCGACCACACCGATCACCCCGTACGGATGCATGATCGCCATGCGCTCCACCAGGTTGGCCAGCTCGCGAACGTTGCCCGGCCAGCCATGGCGGCACAGGGACATGATGGCGGCGGAGTTGAAACGGATCGAGCCACGCTTCTCGTGCTCCATCCGCGAAATCAGTTCGTTCATCAACAGCGGAATGTCTTCGACGCGCTCACGCAGCGGCGCCATCTCG
Source organism: Pseudomonas allokribbensis (assembly GCF_014863605.1). Classification (NCBI taxonomy): domain Bacteria; kingdom Pseudomonadati; phylum Pseudomonadota; class Gammaproteobacteria; order Pseudomonadales; family Pseudomonadaceae; genus Pseudomonas; species Pseudomonas allokribbensis. Next base: position 1,752,387 of record NZ_CP062252.1, on the reverse strand, counting down.
ATCGGGAACACGTTCAGGCGATAGTAGAGGTCTTCGCGGAAGGTGCCGATCTCGATCATGCTTTCGAGATTCTTGTGGGTCGCGGCGATGATGCGCACGTCGACGCTCTGGGTCTTGTTGCTGCCCACGCGCTCGAAGGTGCGTTCCTGCAATACGCGCAGCAGCTTGACCTGCATCGGCAGCGGCATATCGCCGATTTCATCGAGAAACAGCGTACCGCCATTGGCCAGCTCGAAGCGGCCGGCACGGCTGGTGATTGCACCGGTGAAGGCACCCTTCTCGTGGCCGAACAGCTCGCTTTCCAGCAGCTCTGCCGGGATCGCCCCGCAGTTGACCGGTACGAATGGCGCGTCACGACGCTTGGAATGGTAATGCAGGTTGCGCGCAACCACTTCCTTGCCGGTGCCGGACTCGCCGAGGATCAGCACGCTGGCGTCGGTGTCGGCCACCTGCTGCATCATCTGACGCACATGCTGGATCGCCCGGCTGGTGCCGACGAGGCTGCGGAACAGGTTGGGTTCGCGATGACGGCCGCGCTCGCGGGCCTGGTCGTACATTTCGCGATAGACCTGGGCGCGGTGCAGGGAGTCCAGCAGCTTGCTGTAGCTCGGCGGCATTTCGAGGGTCGAAAGTACCCTGCGGCGTTGGTCTTCGGGCAAGTCCACCGAAGAATTATCGCCCATCAGCAAAACCGGAAGGAACTCATCCCAGGTTGAGAGTGTCTTTAACAGGCCCAAGAGCGCACCAGGAGCATTGACCGTCCCGATCAGTACGCAAATGACCTCACGACTAGACGACAAAGAGCCGACTGCCTGCTGCCAGTCATGGCTTCCGCAGGGTAAATTTTCTTCGCCAAGAAAATTTAAAATCACCGCCAGGTCGCGGCGGCGGACGCTATCGTCATCGATCAGCAGAATTTTGGTTTCACGCCACATGCAATAGCAACTTCCCTAGTCAACTCAATGCCCGAAACGAGGGGCAAGCGAGACGCTTGCAGGACACCTTGTGCCTGTAGACGCCTGAAATCTGAAAACAGCCACTAGTTAAGTCAAAAAACCGTGCACAGTCAAATTTATGGCGCACATGTCTGGATTAACTGAGGGTTAATTAACCAAACAGATGGTAAACCTTTGCCGCGCTCTGCGCTTGGGTGATCTGCGACATCTCGTCGACTATCGCCTGACGCTCACCCATGGCGACCTCAAGAAGCTGCTTGTAGACATGCAGCAACTCCTCAAGATTGTCACGCAGTGCCACTTCATCCAGCGAAGCTTCACTCAAGACATCTTCCATGCAGGAACGGCAATCGAGATCCAATTGACCGATGGCCTCCCAGTTGCGCTCGGCCAGGGCACCGACCAACGCCTCTCGGGTTTCTTCGATTCGCTGCAATACAAGACTCATGGTGATCTCCTTAGAACTGAGGAGCGGGCGTAGGAGCGATCGCGTCCCAGCCTTCTTTTACCGTGCTCAGCAAGCCGGCGACCTCGTCCAGAATGCGCGGGTCGCTGCTGATGTTCGCCTCGGCAAGACGCTTCATCATGTAGATATAAAGGCCATCCAGATCAGCCAACGTGTCCGCGGACTTTTCCAGGTCCAGGCCCTCACGCAGACCACTGACGATCCCGATCGCCTTGCTGATCGACGTGCACTTGGCTGGAATATCCTTGCGCTCGATCGCACCCTTGGCCTGAGCGATGCGGTCCAGACCGCCTTCCATCAGCATTTGCACCAGTCGGTGAGGGCTCGCTTCGGACGTCTGAGCGTGGGCGCCAACTTTCTGGTATTGCCGAAGGGCTAACATCGGATTCATGTTCTACCTCATTTGCCACAATGACTCGTATGAACAGTGTATCGCCTGCGAGTCGAAAAACTTTAGACCATAAGACAAAAACCCGGCACACGCTCGAAAGCGTAGCCGGGTTTTTGTCGCGCTTGCATGTTACTTCGCAGATTGCTGAGCGTTCAGCGAGCTGAAGAACGAAGTAATGTTGCTCGCTGTGGCCTTCATCTGCCCTACCAGCAAGTCCATGGCGTTGTACTTGGCAGTCAACGTCTTGGTCAGGTTGGCGACCCGCAGGTCCAGTGCCAGTTGCTGGTTGGTAAGGTTCCTGGTGTTGTTGTTCAGGATCGTCATGCGCTGATCAAGCAGACCCGTAGTGGTCTTGCCATCAGCCGATGGCTTGAGATACGGATCCACCGCCTTGCTCATGCGCGTCAACAGACCATTGGTGTCGTTGGTGCCGGTGAACATGTCCTGGACCTTGCCGGTCATGCCTGGCGTGGACATGACCTTGTTGAACGCAACGGTATCGAACGTCAGGTTACCGGTGAGCTTGTCGGTCATGACCCCCATCTGCGACAGATAGGCCATCGAGGTGCCCGCCGTGGCGCTCGGAGCAGTCAACTGCGCACGAATGTCGGCAATCAGCGAACGCGGCAGGGAATCACCGGTGAACGCCGCCTGAACGGTCAGCTTGCCATTTTCGTCCGGCGTTGCCTTGGACAGCGTATCGATGGTGCTCTTCAGGGTGTTGTAGGCGTCGACGAAAGCCTGAACAGACGTCTGCAAACCCTTGGTGTTGGCATCAACGGTCACCGTAACCGGTGTTCCGGGCGTAGCAGGAACAGTCAGCAGGTTCATCGTCAAACCGCTGATGGCGCCAGTGACCGTGTTGCTCTTGCTGCTGACCTGAAGACCGTCGATGGTCAGCTGCGCATCCTGTGCCAGGCCATTGACCGAGCCGGAGGCACCTGGTGCCGGGGTCGCCCCCATCGGCTGGGTACCATCGATCTCAAGACCGGCAATACCGCTGACTGTCAGATCAGAACCCGCACCCGTCTTGCTCGAACTGATCACCAGACGCGAAGATCCGGAGCTGTCGGTCACGATGTTCGCGGAAATACCATTGACAGCCTGAGCCGAGTTGATTGCATCGCGAGTGCTCTGCAAAGTCGCGTTCGCCGGGATCGCGACATTGTAATCAGTGCCATTCTGACTGATTTTCAGGGTACCACTCGGAATGGCACTGGCAGCACCACCGGCAAAGGATGCACTGGCTACTTTCGAGCCTGTGGCCAGTTTCTGCACAACTACGCTGTATGTACCCGATACTGCGGTGTTATCCGAAGTCACGCCCAGAACAGTCGGAGTTGCCGACGTGGCGGTGTAACCGGAAAACGCAGGGTTGGTCTTGCTGCCCAGGTTGGCCATCGCCGTCTGGAATGTCGTCAGCGCACTCTTCAGCGTACCGATACCGGAGATCTTCAGCGTGTTGGTTTTGGTCGTGGCATCGATCTGCGTCTGCTTCGGCGACTTGTCGGCATTGACCAGCGCAGTAACGATCGCACCAATGTCCAGGCCGGAGCCCAGGCCCGTACCCGGTAAAATTGGACTTGCCATGTGCATCTCCCTTGGGGTTGTTGCCAGTCTTTTGACCCTTGTCGGCGCCTAAAGAACTTCAAACACTATTCATGCCAGCTATCAGACTTTGGCGTCGAACAACACGTGACTCGCGTTGGCGAGGCTGTCTGCCAGCTTCAGCGCTTCTGCGGAGGGGATCTGTCGTACGACCTCGCCCGTCTCGCTTGCAATCACCTTGACGATGACTTTCCCGGAATGCTCGTCAATCGAGAATTCCAGATTGCGCTTGATCGATTGTACGAACTTTTCGATCTCCTGCACCGCCAGCTTCAATTTGCTTTCATCCGTTTCCTGACTGTCTTTCACGGCAGTAACGGCGTCAGCAGCCTGCGGCTTCGCTTCCGAGGGCTTGTCAGTGACAGTATTGGCTGGCTTGGGAGCCGGATAAGTCACGTTAAGCTTTACGCTCATGTCCATGCTCATCACCTCCTAACGTGAAAAAGCGAGAGAGCACGACAAGCGCACTCCCCCGCCAAAACTCATTCCGAAATTACTGAAGCAGCTTCAGTACAGCGGAAGGCAGTTGGTTGGCTTGAGCCAGAACAGAGGTCGAAGCCTGTTGCAGGGTTTGCTGCTTGGTCAGGTTAGCAGTCTCTGCGGCGAAGTCGGTATCTTGTACGCGACCTTGTGCAGCAGTGGTGTTCTCGGTGATGTTCTGCAAGTTCTGGATGGTGCTGGTCAGACGGTTTTGCGAAGCACCCAGAGCGGCGCGAGTGGCGTTGATGTTCGCAATTGCAGCGTCGATCGCGGTGATCGCGTTGTCGATGTTCGAAGCGGCGGCAGCCGAAGTAGCACCGGTCAGAACAACAGTACCGCTACCTACCGACAGGCTGACGGCGTCGAACTTGCCGCTCAGTACCAGGTCGATGTGGTTGGCGGAGCCAGTGTTGGCGCCAACTTGCAGGGTCACAGTACCAGCCGAACCGTCCAGCAGGTTTTTGCCGTTCAGGTTGGTAGCAGCCGAGATACGGGTGATTTCGTCAGACATCTGAGCGAATTCAGCGTTGGTTGCGGTCTGGTCAGCAGTGCCGTTGGTACCGTTACGAGCTTTAACAGCCAGTTCACGCATACGCTGCAGGATGTCGGTCGAAGCTTGCAGAGCGCCTTCAGCGGTCTGAGCAACGGAGATACCGTCGTTGGCGTTCTGGATCGCCTGAGTGTTACCACGGATCTGCGAGGACATACGGGTAGCGATTTGCAGGCCAGCAGCGTCGTCTTTAGCGCTGTTGATTTTCAGGCCGGAAGACAGGCGCTGCATCGAAGTCGACAGAGCGTCGGAGGCGCGGTTCAGGTTCTTCTGAACGTTCAACGACGTGGTGTTAGTGTTTACTGTTAAAGCCATGACGAATTCCTCGTTGGTTGGGTACTGCGGCTTCCGGCCCTGGCAACCGCCGGGTATGGCCTAGAGAACCTTCGTAATAGTTATCGTCGGGTTTGCAGGTTGCTTGAGGGCTTTTTTGAAAATTTTTGCCATCACCCTGCCACCCCCCTGAAAACAAAGACTTAGCAGCACTTTACCTGCGAAAAAATGACGCCATAAAACCGTCCGCCGCGCAAACCTGCGGGCCAGCGCTGTCGGCTTTCCTCAAGCCGCAGAACTTTCCAGCAACCGGATCAACTCGTACTCCATGAAGTCGGCAAGCCCGAGCCAGTCCTGACGCTCCTGGCAATCGAGCATTTGTGTGAGCAGGTGCGCCCACGACTGCTGGATATCCGGCGAGGCGGACACCAGCAACTGCTGCGCCCCCTCGAACACATCGACCATGTCCAGCGCCGCTTCGACATCACGCCCCAGGCGAAACAGGCCGGCACACCGCCGGCATTCGTCGATACAACCTTGCAGCGCACTCATTGCACGAACTCCTGGTTGAAGCGCGTCCCGGCAATCAACGCACCTGCGCGGCTACTGTTGAAGAACTCGACTTGGGGCTGGCTGGCGATGTAACGCTCCAGCACACACAGATAGCCGCGGAAATTGAGCTGCGTACTGACGCGCTCGCCGAAGCCGTCACGCACCCAGTGCCGTGCCTGGTTCACCGACGGCCCCAGATCACCATCACGCCAGCCGGCGTGGGTCTTGTTCATCGGAAACGCGAAGTCGGCACCGAACAGGGTGATCCGCGCCGCCCCCATCTTCACCGCCAGATCCACCGCCGGATGAATCACGCTGCCGCCCACATGCAGCAGTGCCCGTGGATGTTGCTCTCGCAACGCCGCATAGACCGGGCTGAGCGAATAGCCGCCGTAGCGCTTGCCCTTCCAGGCCCTCAATACCTCAGGGTCGCTCATGGGCAGATACACGAGCGGGATGCCGTCGGATTCTTCGAAAGGCAAATGCCGAAAGCTGATGCGCTGATCGATGCTCACCACATAGTCGGGCACGATCCCGTGCTCGCGCAGCGGTCGGTAAGCGGTATCCACGCAAATGAACAGCGGGCGTTCGTCGCGCTCACGGATCGCTGCGAGTCGCTCGAAATGCTGCTCAAGCGTCGGCCCGGTGCCGATCACGTAGACTTCCCGGCCGGCACAAGTACCAAACAATTGCGCCACATCATCGTCAGCCAGCAGCACCGGCAGACAGTCCTGCAGACGCTGCAAAATGAAGGGCGAATGCGGATCGAACTCACGATTGTTGAAACTCAGGTGCACCTCACTGACCAGCCGATCACGAATCTTCGCGTTGAAGTCATCGGCCAGCAGCATTTCAGTCGGCAAGGCAAAAAACGGCGTGCAGATGTCCGTCAGGTCTCCGGCGTACAGAAGCTCTACCCGCGCCTCTTCCAGCCACTGCCGCTGATCGATCAGTTGCAACACCAGGGCGAACAGCGCGCCATTGAGAACGTGAACATACAGTCGCTCAAGCCCGGCGCGCTCCAGCAGTACCGCCGGTAAATCCCCGAGACCGGTGCCGTAGACATGCAATTGCGGCTTGTCCGCCGGCAGGCTGGCGGCCTGGATCCGGGCTTCGTGGAGGCGGTCATGGCGACTGGTGAGCTGAATCCCGCCGATGCTCAGCGTCGAACCGAGCCCCTGCGTCAGCTCGGCTTCGATCGCCGAACTGTCTTCGTTCATCAACCGTGCGAACAGTGCCGGCCAGCGTCGCTCGATGACTTCAGCGTTGGCTTGGAAGAATTCGCTCATGGTGCCTCACGCTCCATTCAGGCAAAAAAATAGCGTTCAAGGTTAACCCTTGAACGCTATTTTTGTATCCGTCGTTTTTCGCCGCTTCAAGGACGATAGATAATCGCCGAACCCCACGACAGACCGACGCCGAAACCACTGATCGCAATGCGCTGCCAGTCGGAATCCAGCACGTGTTTTTCCAGCAGCAGCGGAACGCTGGACGACACGGTGTTACCGGTCTCGACCATGTCCTTGATGAACTTCTCCGGCTCGCCTTCGAAGCGTCGTGCCACGGCATCGACAATCGCCGCACTGCCCTGGTGAATGCAGAATGCATCGATGTCATCGGCCTTGAGGCCGGAATCGTCGAGCAACTCATGCAAGTGCGCCGGGACTTTCAGCAGCGCAAAGTTGAACACCTGACGACCGTTCATGAAGAACACGCCATCGGTGACTTTCAGGTGCGGCGCACCGGAACCGTCGGTGCCGAACTTGGCCTTGCCCAGCGCCCAGGCCGGATTTTCGCCCATCCACGTCGCGGTAGCGGCATCGCCGAACAGCATGGTGGTGTTGCGGTCTTCCGGGTCGACGATCTTCGAATACGGGTCGGCGGTGATCAGCAGACCGTTCTTCAGGCCGGCGGCTTCCATGAAGCCCTTGATCGCGTAGATCCCATAGACGTAACCGGAGCAACCCAGGGAAATATCGAACGCGGCGACGTTGGTCGGCAGGCCGAGCTTGTCCTGGACGATCGCAGCGGTGTGCGGCAAGCCTTCTTCGTCACCGTTCTGGGTGACGACGATCAGTGCATCGATGGATTCACGTTTCAGTTCAGGGTTGTTGGCAAACAGCGCATTGGCCGCTTCAACGCACAGATCGGAGGTTTCCTGTTCCGCGTCTTTACGTGGGAGGAAGGCCGAACCGATCTTGCCGAGGATGAATTCTTCATCCTTCTCGAATTTTGCACCTTGTGCGTAATTGTCCACGCCGGCTACAGGAACGTAGCTCGCAATGCTTTTTATGCCAATCATTACGGCTTCCCAATAATAAACAGCCCAATACCACCGCTCGCAAGGATTTCGAGGGGCGCCGACAAACAGAAAACGGCCGCCACAACGGGCAGCCACGGGGAGCGCAAAGGGCTATCACTGCAACCGATAACGGGCCAGGCGCCATCTCCCCGGTCAATACAATACAGTGAAGATGCGCGTTATGACTCGCAGGTCACGCTATTTTGCCGAATCGGTGCAGATCGGGTTATTCGACCAGTGACCAGTCCAGCGGCGTGCCGCGCTTGATCGGCGCGCGCGCGCGGCGGCCGAGGACGGCGTCGGTGTGCTTGGGCGGCAGACCGAGACCGGGACGAATGGCGCGCACGTTGGCCGCCGTGAAGGGTTCACCGGCCGCCATGTCGGCCGTGACGTACAGCGACCGACGGTAGACCAGAGACTTTTTCTCAGCCTCGGTCACGCCGTAATGCACCTGACCCATGGCCTGCCAGGCGCGTTCGGTTTCCAGCACCAGAGCGGCCATTTCCGCAGGTTCCAGCGAGAAACTGGCGTCCACCCCGCCCGCCGCGCGGTCAAGGGTGAAGTGCTTTTCAACCACCGTCGCACCGAGTGCCACAGCCGCCACCGACACACCAACACCCATCGAATGATCGGACAGCCCCACCTGACAACCGAACAACTCACGCAGATGCGGGATCGTGCGCACATTGCTGTTGAGCGGCGTCGCCGGGTAGGTGCTGGTGCACTTGAGCAGCACCAGATCCTTGCACCCGGCTTCACGGGCAGCGCGCACGGTTTCGTCGAGCTCGGCGATGCTGGCCATGCCGGTGGAAATGATCAGCGGCTTGCCAGTCGCCGCCACACGGCGAATCAGCGGCAGATCAGTGTTTTCGAAACTGGCGATCTTGTAGGCCGGCACATCGAGGCTTTCAAGAAAATCCACGGCGCTGTCATCGAACGGCGTCGAAAACGCCAGCATGCCCAGTTCTTTGGCCCGGGCAAAGATCGGTGCGTGCCATTCCCAGGGCGTGTGGGCCTTTTCGTACAGGTCGTAAAGGGACGTGCCGGCCCACAGGCTGTTCGGATCCTTGATGAAGAATTCGCCTTCCGCCAGATCCAGCGTCATGGTTTCAGCGGTGTAGGTTTGCAGCTTCAAGGCATGGGCACCGGCCTTGGCCGCCGCCTCGACAATCTGCAAGGCGACGTCCAGCGACTGGTTATGGTTGCCGCTCATTTCGGCAATGATGAACGGCGGTGCGTCGGCACCGATCAGGCGATCGCCAATCTTGAAACTGTTCATGAACGGTGTTCCTTCAAATCCTTGGTGAACGCGCAGGCACTTTGGGTGAACCCGGCGTCACGAAATACATTCAATGAGGCCTGGTTGGCCGGCAACACCTGTGCGCTGATCGCGGTCAATTGCGGCCAGTGCGCCGTGACGAACGCCTCGCCCCGCGTCAGTAGCGCCCTGCCCCAGCCGAGACCGAAACGCCCCTCCAGCAGATACAGCGAAACCTCGGCTTCAAAGCCACGCAGATCGTAGCGCAACACACCGACCGGGCCGTCATCGGCCTCGGCGATCAACAACAGCCGTTGAGGATTGCGCAGACTGGCGCTCAACCAGTTCAGATGCTGCGACCACTCGATCGCGCCACTCTTCACCGACCAGCGCTGCACAGCGTCGGCGTTGCGCCCGTCGAACAACACCTGCGCATCGTCCAGCGTCGCGCCCCGCAGCGTGAGTACCGCGCCGGCCAGTGCCGCCGCAACCCGCAGCGCGCCGCGCCCGTCGACCAGTTGCCGCGAACGCTCGGCCAGGCTCTGGCGCAGATAAAAGTTGCCCACGACAAAACCGACGGCATCACGCAGTTGTTCGACGCTGACCTGCTCCCGCGCGCCCATGAACACATGCGCCCCGGCCGCGGCCATCACCTCGCCGTTGGCCTGCTGGTTGTTCGACACCGCGATGCAGATCGTCGGCAGGCCCATGGCCGCGCGCTCCCAACTGGTGCCACCGCCAGCGCCGATGAACAGGTCGGCTTCGGTCATGCGCCGATGAAAATCGCTGACGAAACTGTGCAGGCGCCAGTTCGGCCGGCTTGCGGCCAGTGCCTGCATCTCTGCCCATGCCGGGTTGTCGGCACCGGCGACGAAGTCCACTTCAAGCCCGGAAAAATCCGCCAGCGCCAGCATCGCGTGATGGGTCTGGCGGGCAGCGTCGAAACCGCCGAAGTTCACCAGCACCCGTCGCGCCACGGGTTTGATCTCGATAACCGGGCCGCTGAACTCTTCGCGCAACATGGCAAAGCGCGGACCAAGCAGCGTTCGGCAACCTGCCGGCAGCAGCGGCTGATAGTTTTCGCTGAGACCGGAGAGGTTCTGATTGAGCAACAGGTCCACGCTGTAACGGCGGGTCGCCAGATCGTCGACGGCGGCGATCCGTGGCGCGAAGCGACGGGCCGCGGTCTGCCAGTGATGATCGAGGCCGTAGTGGTCGGCAATGACCCAGTCGAATTCCGCCTGACCTTCCAGCTGCGTCGCCAGTGCATCGATATCCGCCTGCCACGGCAGCATCGATTCGATGGCCTGTTCCGGGTCCTCGTCGGTGTATCGATCCGGCAAGGCGAACGTCTCGAAGCCTTCGCCCTGCAACGCATCGAGCCGATGGCCCGGCAAACGACGACAGGCAAACGCGACGTGACTGCCCTGAGCGCGCAACACCCGTGCCAGCGTCAGGCAACGGGCGATGTGGCCGCTGCCGATGGTCGGCGAAGCATCGGCGCGGATCAGTACTCTCATTGCAGCTCTCCGCCGGCCTTGAGTGCGGCGTAGAGGTATTCGGCGCGCTTCCAGTCTTCAGCGGTGTCGATGTCCTGCACCAGATGCCGGGGCAGGATCACCGGCAGGCTGGCCGGCGAATACAGAATCTCGCCACGCAGCCAGGCCTCGCTGCGACCCCAGTAGAACTGGCCGGCGTCCTGAAAGGCGGCCGGCAGATCCTGCGAACGGGTATTGCGAAACTCGGGGTACAACGCCGTCAGCGCGCCCTGCCCGTCGAGGGTCAAGGCACGCTGCACCGGAAAGCCGAAATCGGTGACCGAAAAAGCAAAGGACTTGTCGGGATGCTGCTCCAGTAACTCAAGCCCCTGACGCAGAAACCGCGCCTGCAACAACGGCGCCGTGGCGTACACGCAGCAGGCGTAATCAAAGCGCGGCAGTTGCTGCAAGGCATGCACAATTACCGCTGCGGTGCCGGTGAAATCATCGGCCAGCTCCGCCGGACGCAAGAACGGCACCTGCGCACCATGGGCCTGCGCCAGTTCGGCGATCTCTTCGTCATCGGTGCTGACCACCACCTGGTCGAACAACCCCGAATCCAGCGCCGTGCGAATCGAACGGGCAATCATCGGCACACCGTCGAACGGTTTGAGGTTCTTGCGCGGAATGCGTTTGCTTCCGCCGCGGGCCGGGATGATTGCGACGTTGCTCAAGGGCGTTTTTCCAGCAGGAACCAGGTGACGTCGTCCAGCGGGAATTGTGGATCGCGGTGATAACCGAAGCCGTAATCCAGCAGTTGCAGATCGGGATAGCGATCGAGCATTTCCCCGGCGAAATCGCGCTTGAACAACTTGCCGCTGTTGCCGCGATAGGACACTTCCACCGGCGACGGATTGTAGTATTCGGCGATCAGGATGTAGCGCTGGCTCAGCTCGTACAACTGCGCATAGGCGGTCGGCAGCAGGTCCGGGGCCAGATGAATCAGCACGCCTTTGCTCAGGGTCAGATCGTATTGGCGCTCACGAGGGAAATCGAACAGCGAGCCGTGCCAGATGTTCGCAATCTCCAGCGCACGCGCCTGGGCACAGGCGCTGGCATTGATCTCGACGCCGAACAACTCACAGCACGGCAACAGCTGCCGCAGCGCCTGCAAGTTGTTGCCGGCGTTGGTGCCCAGCTCCAGCAGGCTGTCGATCCGTCCGGCGCGGGTCAGCGCTTTGGCGAACAACGCCAGATTGGCCGCCACCAGCGGTTGCCCGACATTGCGGTCGACGTACTGGTTGCCGAACTCGCCCTGCCAGAATTGTTCCTGCTCGCTCAGATCACGCATTGCCGTTTTCCATCCACCGCCGCAGCGGCACTTATTCAGTCAACCGACGCAATTGCTCGACCACGTAATCCTGCTGCTGATCGCTCAGCAACGGAAACAGCGGCAGGCTGATCGCTTCGGCGTAATAACGCTCGGCCTCGGGAAAGTCTCCCTCGGCGAAACCCAGTTCACGATAGTACGGCTGCAGATGCACCGGAATGTAGTGCAGGTTCACGCCGATGCCGGCCGCGCGCAAGCCTTCGAACACCTGACGGTGGCTGAGGTTGATGCGCTCGGTCTGCAAGCGCACCACGTACAGGTGCCAGGCCGATTCGGCGTCCGGCTGGATGCTCGGCACGGTGACCGGCAAATACGCCAGCAAGCGGTCGTATCGCGCGGCCAGTTCCCGACGACGGGCGATGAATTCGTCCAGTTTGCTCAGCTGTGACAAGCCCAGCGCAGCTTGCAGATCGGTGATCCGATAATTGAAACCCAGCTCGACCTGTTGGTAATACCACGGCCCGTGACTGGGCTCGGTCATCTGCTGTGGATCGCGGGTCATGCCGTGGCTGCGCAGGCGTTGCAGACGCTCGGCCAGCTCCGGGCGATTGGTCAGCACCATGCCGCCTTCGCCGCTGGTGATGATCTTCACCGGATGGAAACTGAACACGGTCATCGCCGCGAACTCACCGCAACCCACCGGGCGCCCGGCGTAGCTTGCGCCGACGGCGTGAGAAGCGTCTTCGATCACGGTGAAGTTGTAGCGTTCGGCCAGTTCGGCGATTCGCCGCATGTCGCAGCTCTGCCCGGAAAACGCCACTGCCACCAGCACTTTGGGCAAGCTGCCGTCGCGCTCGGCGGCGTCGAGTTTGCTGGCCAGCACCTCGGCATCGAGGTTCCAGGTCAGCGGATCGATGTCCACGAAGTCAACGTCGGCGCCGCAGTAACGGCCGCAGTTGGCCGACGCGAGAAAGGTGTTCGGTGTGGTCCACAAACGGTCGCCCGCTCCCAGCCCCGCCGCCAGGCAGGCAATGTGCAGCGCCGACGTGGCGTTGCACACCGCGACCGCGAAATCGGCCTGGCAACGCTCGGCCATCGCCTGCTCGAAGCGCTCGATGGTCGGCCCTTGAGTCAACCAGTCGGACTGCAACACCTCGACGACCGCGTCGATGTCCGTCTGGTCGAGGCTTTGCCGACCGTAGGGAATCATACCGACAGCTTCGCGTGCAGGTCGGCGATCTGCCCCACCGAGAGGAAATGCGGGTTGGTGTCGGAGCGGTATTCGAAATCTTCACCGACCGGCACGCCACGCTCGCCGAGTTTGTCTTCGGCGAAATCCACATCGACGCTGGTGAAACGAATCGACGGCTGGATGGTGTAGTGATCGGCGAACTCCAGGGTCATCCGCGCATCGTCCAACGGCACCATCAGTTCGTGCAGCTTCTCGCCCGGACGGATGCCGACGTTCTTGTGCGGCAGATGCTCGGCCATGCCGCGAGCCAGATCGACCACACGGATCGACGGGATCTTCGGCACAAACACTTCACCACCGTGCATCCGCGCAAAGCTGTCGAGGACGAACTGTACGCCGTGATCGAGGGTGATCCAGAAACGGGTCATGCGCTCGTCGGTGATCGGCAGCTCTGTCGCGCCATCGGCAATCAGCTTGCTGAAAAACGGCACCACTGACCCGCGCGAGCCCGCTACGTTGCCGTAGCGAACCACGGCAAAACGCGTCTGTTGCTCACCGGCAATGTTGTTGGCGGCGACGAACAATTTGTCCGACAGCAACTTGGTGGCGCCGTACAGATTGATCGGGCTCGCCGCCTTGTCGGTGGACAGCGCGACGACTTTCTTCACGCCGTTGTCGATGGCGGCGGCGATGATGTTCTCCGCGCCATTGACGTTGGTGCGAATGCACTCGGTCGGGTTGTATTCCGCCGCCGGCACCTGTTTCAACGCCGCGGCGTGCACCACGTAATCGATGCCGCGCATGGCCTGGCGCAGACGCTCGGCGTCGCGCACGTCACCGAGGAAGTAACGCATGCACGGCGCGTTGAACGTCTGCTGCATCTCGTACTGTTTGAGTTCATCCCGGGAGAACACCACCACCCGCTTGGGCTGGTATTGCTCGAGCAGGCGCGCAATGAACTTGCGCCCGAACGAGCCGGTGCCACCGGAGATGAAAATCGATTTACCGTTGAACATGTCTAGAGTCCTGTTTCCTGTGCCTCAAGGCGTCAGCCGAGCCACTGCGCCCAGTTCACCGCAGCACGCTCGTTCAGAGCAAAGTCTTTGCCGTTCAGGATCAGGTTCGGGTTGCCGGCCGGGTCCTGAGCGAAGACGGAGGACCATTTTTCAGCCAGTGCTTCCAGCGCCTGTGGCGCTTGTGGCAATTGCCCGCCATGAAGCACCTGTACCAACGGCGTCCACACGGTGAGGTAACCGGCCTGACCGGCCTTGAGGCACAGGTCGACATCGCTGAAACCGTCGCCGAAGCTTTCGGTGTCCAGGCCGCCCAGGGCGTCGAACAACTCTTTGTTCACCATCAGGCACACGCCCGATACGGCCGAGTAGTTCTGATCAACCTGCAGACGGTGCATGTAACCTTCGGCGTCGTGCCTCTCGCCAATGAAGGCCGAACCGACGGTGCCTTCCTTGCCGAGAATCAGACCGGCCTGGGAAATTTTCCCGTCGCGATCGACCAGTTTCGGCCCGACGATACCGACTTCAGGTCGCTGGGCATGGTTGAGCAGCGACTCGATCCAGTTCGGGTTGACCACCTCACTGTCGGCCGCCATCAGCACCAGGTATTCACCCTGTGCCTCTTGGCTGGCAGCGTTGCACAGGGCCGCATCGCCAAGCGGCTGATCGGCGTGCAGAACGCGGACCTTGGCGTGGTTCAAGGTGCCCAGCCAGTCGTTGACGGCCGCCGACTGATTCGGTCGGGCTGCGAGCAACACTTCATAGCGGGTGTAGCGGGTTCTCAGCAGCACACCGTCCAGGCAGCGTTGCAGGGCCGGCAGATCATCGCTGGCCGGCAGGATGATCGACACCAGCGGCTGTTCGGCATGGCGATAATCGATCTGATAGGTGCCCGGTTCCTTCGAGGTGATCTTGGCCTTGTAGCCACGATTGCCCAGGTGACGCAGCAGGGCCTGACGCTCGTCGGCGTTTTCTTCCAGGACCGAACTGCGAGTGATCAGCAGCGGCTCGTCGAGGTGCGCCAGACCGCCCAGGCCACCCTGTTCGATGATGCGCAGCAGCAGATCGAATTCCAGCGCCTTGCTGAAGTCCGCCTGATAACCGCCCGCCTCGATCAGCACCTCGCGACGGATCAGCCAGTGCCGCGCCATCAGCGCCGGCAGGCTTTGCAGCAGGTCGAGGTTGAAGCCCGGACGGAACACATCCACCAGGGCGCCTTCGGCGTTGCGCTGGATTTCATCGGTGGCCACCGCGCGGCAACCTTCGGCCGACGCCAGTTCCAGACCGGCGCGCAGCAGACCGCCAGCGGTGAACTCGTCGCCCGCTTCGGCCAGCAGCAGCCAGTCGCACGGCGACTGACGAACACTCTGGTTCAGCTTGTCGACGAAGTTGCCGGACGAGACCCGCACAAAGTGCAGGGTGTTCTGCGCGGTGGTCGCCGCCGGCGGTTCGCCCGTGGTGAACACCACCACTTTGAACGCCTTGCTGTGACCTTCGAGCAAGCTGTCCAGGGTGACCTGCAACTTGTCGATGTCGTTATCCAGATCGAGCAGGAAAATACCGAACTGCGGACCACCGCCATTGGCTGCCAGGTCGCGGGCAATCGCCCCGGCCTGTTCGTCATCGGGCTGACGCGCATCGAGCCATTTGAGCAAGCGGCCGGTGCGCATTTTGCTGAATGTCGCCTGGTTGCCTTCCAGCGATGCCGCTTCCAGACGCGTATTCCATTCACGCAGTTTTTCGGCGTCCTCGTCTTCACCCAGCAATTGCAACTGCGCCACCAGACGCTTGATCACGGTGCGGTTGAACACGTTGCTGTCGTGGGCTTGCCACAAACGGTCCACCACGCTTTCCGGCGTGTCGTTGTTGCGGGCCAGCATCAGGTTCTCCTGACGGGCCCAGATGCCCTCCAGCCCTTGCAACTGAATGCGCCCGGCCGGCATGGCGTGCAACAGAAACTCGAAGTGGGTCAGTTGATCGAAAAACGCCTGATTGTAGAACGGCATTTCGACGTACTGTTTCGGGCCGAAGCGGCGCTGCGGGCCGGCCTCGATATTGGTCCACGCCGATTCCAGAATCAGCTCGGCGGTCAGTGCGCGACCGGTGCGCAGGCTGTCGGCCAGC
The DNA here is from genome assembly GCF_014863605.1 of Pseudomonas allokribbensis. Classification (NCBI taxonomy): domain Bacteria; kingdom Pseudomonadati; phylum Pseudomonadota; class Gammaproteobacteria; order Pseudomonadales; family Pseudomonadaceae; genus Pseudomonas; species Pseudomonas allokribbensis. The sequence goes on along the minus strand of NZ_CP062252.1, from coordinate 1,736,414 downwards.
GCCTCGAAACTCTTCAGGACAAAGGCTTTGCCTTGCTCCGGGCTTTCATGCCGGACTTGCGTCGGCAGGCCGGCCAGAAACTCGGCAAAGGCCTCGCGCTCGGCGACGGACTTGGCGTCGGTGTACGCCAGCGAGTGGAAAATCTCGGTGCTGTGGTCGGAGTGCTGATAGTTGATTTCACGCACAACGTAAGGGATCGGCAGAATCCGTGCCTTGCCCCGCGCCAGCATGTAGTACGTGTGACCGACTTCCTGCCACTGGAAGATCGTGTCTTCGGGCATCGCCTTGTACCAGTCGCGCATGATGTCGGAGCGCTGCACCGCGTAGAACGGTGGCAGGTACTGGTACATGTAATCCACCAGACGATCCTGGGCCAGATCGGCCGAGTAGTCCTCGCAGACTTTCTTGTCACGACGGTAGTAGCTGACGCCGTTGGCCAGTGCCAGGTACATCATGCTGTAGCCGTGGCACATGCTGTAATCGGGGTTGGCGTCCATGAAGGCAACGGCTTCGTGCAAGGCATCGTGCACCAGGAAGTCATCGTCGGCGGCGAACACCATGTAAGGGGTCTGCAACTGCTCGATACCGTAGGCCAGTTTGGCGCGAATGCCCCAATAGCCGAACTGCGGCAGGTGCTGATAATCCACGTTGGCAAATTGCCCGGCCACACCCGGCAATGCCTCGGCGGACGAGTCCAGCACCAGAATCCTGCACGGCAGGGTGCTGTAGAAACGCACGGCCCTGCGCAGAAACGCCGGGCGTTCGTGAGATATCAGCACAACGGTCAACTGTTCGTTGAGTGCCAAACCGTGTCCAGAACTGTTCTTGCCTTGCATATATTCCCCACAAGCGGCGAGTCGCCGAAAACTCTACGTTGTTTGTCGATTAACGTACGCGGCGCAGATAACCATCCGGCGCGACTGTGATCAGCAACTTGCTGTGTATGGCCTGATCGATTTCGAAATCACGGTTCTCTTCCAGGTACGCCCACACGGCAGTTTTCGGGTTGTCACCCTTGCCCCACGGACGATCCGGGAACGCGTCTTCCGGCATGTCTTCGACCACGGTGTCCATGACCACGCAGTAGCTGCCCACCGAAACCATCGGTGCGTACAGGCGCAGCTCTTCGAGGACGTGCTCGTGGGTGTGGTTGGAGTCCAGCACCACCAGCACTTTCTTGCCCTGCACGCGTTCACGCACCTGGTCGACAATCGCGGTGTCGATGCTCGAACCCTGGATCATGCTGATCCGCTTGAACATCGGGTGCGCTTCGATGGCTTCGCGGTTGTGCTGGCGGATATCGATGTCGACACCCAGCACTTCGCCGTGGCCGATCAGTTCCAGGATCGAGGCGTAGAACACCAGCGAACCGCCGTGGGCAATACCGGTTTCAACGATCACGTCCGGACGCAGGTTCCAGATGATTTCCTGCATGGCGACCATGTCCTGCGGGAACTGAATGATCGGCCGGCCCATCCAGCTGAAGTTGTAGGTGTATTTGTGTTTGGCAGTGGTGGCGACCCAGTCCAGGGACTCGGTTTGCAGTGCCTTGTCTTCCTGCAGGCCTTCGATGTTGGCTTTTACTTCTTCGCGAAACTGCTCATGTGGATTCATTGCAACTCTCCAAAAATTCGGGAAACGGCTTACTTGAACACCTTGGCGTCCGGGTAAGGCACCGTGTTGTTCTTGATGATCCTGGCGGGATTGCCCACCACGACCGAAAAATCCGGGACATCTTTCGTCACCACGGCACCCGCGCCGATGGTCACCCAGCGACCAATGCGCAGACGCGGCAGGATCGTGGCGTTGGTACCGATGAAGGTGCCGTCACCGATCTCCACGCAGCCGGCGATACAGACGCCGGGCGCCATGAACACCGAGTGGCCGATCCGTCCCTCGTGCCCCACCACACTGCCGGCACTGATGCTGGTGTTGTCACCGAGTTCGACCTCGGCCTGCATCAACACGCCTTCCTGCAGGTAACTGCCCTGCCCCATGCGAATCATGCTCAGGTCGATGCCGGGGTGGATGAACTGACCCAGTCGCGCACCAGCCTCGACCAACTGGCAGGTGGTTTCGTAGCGTAAACGGGTACTGCCGGTGATCAGATTGACGAAGCGCACGTCCGGCCCATTGAGTTCGGCCACCCGCTCCGAACCGCCGACCACCGGCACGCCATAAAACAGCGTGCCGTGCTTGCGCGGATCGTTATCGAGAAACGCAAACTCGATGTTCGGCGTGCTGCGCTTGACGGCCTGCAGCATGCGCACCGCTTCCGGGTTGGCGGCGCCCAACAGATACATCTTCACGGTGCTTTCCTGCTGGCCAGCAAGTCGAGCACCACTTGCACCACGCGCTGCTGATCGGCGTCAGTCATTTCGTGATAACTCGGCAGGTTGAAGGCACGCTCGGGCAACGCGAACGCCAGCGGGGTGTCGACCACGTATTCGCTGAACATCGGCAGCGACGACAGCGGCCAGAAAAACACCCGGGCGTCGATATCCGCCGCCTGGAAAGCCGCAATCAACTGATCGCGATGGATGCCGGTGTCGGCATCGAACACCACGGTCGGCATCCAGTAACCATTGCGCCCATGGGCCGGTTCCGGATTGAGCGATACGCCCGGCACACCTTCAAGCGCCTGCGCATAGTTGGCGAAAATCGCCCGCTTGCGCTCGATCAACTCTTCGATGCGCTCGACCTGAGCGCAGCCGACCGCCGCCTGCAGGTTGCTCATCTTGTATTTGAAGCCGACGAATTCCGGCCAGAACTGCTTGGTACTGCCCGCGACCCGGCCGTGGTTGGACAGGGTCAGCACGCGCTCGTACAAGGCCTTGTCCGAGGTGACGAACATGCCGCCTTCGCCGGTAGTCATGGTCTTGGTGCCGTGGAACGAAAAGGCGCCGAAGGCACCGAGCGAACCCGCCGCCTTGCCACGCCATTGCGAACCGATGGCTTCGGCCGCGTCCTCGATCACGGGAATGCCGAACTCCTTGCCGATGGCCAGCAAGGCATCCATGTCGCAAAGATTGCCGTAAAGGTGAACCGCCAGAATGGCTTTGGTGCGCGGGCTGATCGCGTTTCTGACCTGTTGCGGATCCAGGCACCAGCTATCGGCCAGCACATCGACAAAGACCGGGGTCGCCCCCAGGTAAGTGATCGGCGCCGCCGAAGCGATCCAGTTGGTATTGGCCAGGATCACTTCATCGCCGGCGCCAACACCCAATGCCGCCATGCCCATGTGCAAGGCCCCGGTGCAACTGGAGGTGGCGATTGCATAGGTCGCACCCAGATGCTCGGCGAAGCCGTGCTCGAAGCGGGTCAGGTATTCGTAGCAACGCGCGCCCCAGCCGTTCTGCACGGCATCCAGGGCATATTGCGCTTCGAGTTCGCCGACACTCGGTTTGGTGTAGTGGATTCTGCTCATTGAATGCTCAACTCCGGAACGGCGACGACAAAGCGTGCACCCCATGTTTTGGCTTCGGCCAGTTGTTGCGTCACTTCGCTCAACAGGTTCCAGGGCAGAACCAGAATGTAGTCCGGCCGCTCTTGCGCAATGCGCTCGGGTGCCACGATCGGAATGCGGCTGCCCGGCAGGAATTTGCCCTGTTTGTGCGGGTTGGCATCGGCGACCCACGCCAACAGATCCGCTCTCACGCCGGCGTAGTTGAGCAAGGTGTTGCCCTTGGCTGCCGCGCCATAACCGACCACACGCTTGCCCTCGGCCTTGGCCTGCAACAGGAAGCGCAGCAGCTGGTGCTTGATGTTTTCGGCAGCCGGCGCCAGCGTCGCGTAGTACCCGGCGGTTTTCACGCCAGCGTCGAGTTCGGCCTGCAACTGCTGCTGAACCGCCGGTTGCACGGCACGGCGTTCGCCATCCTTGCGCTGCACGAACACCCGCAACGATCCGCCATGGGTGGTCAACGGGCTGACGTCGAACACTTCCAGACCGTTGCGCTCGCACAGCGTTTGCACGGCGGTCAGGGACAGGTAGGAATAGTGCTCGTGGTACAGCGTGTCGAACTGCGCGCCGGCCATCAGCGTCAGCAGTTGCGGGAATTCGAAGGTGGCAACGCCGGTCGGCTTGAGCAGCGCGGCGAAACCACCGAGGAAGTCGTTGATGTCCGGCACGTGGGCCAGCACGTTGTTGGCGGCCATCAGATCGGCGCCCCAGCCTTCGCTTTTCAACTGTGCTGCGGTGTCGCGACCGAAGAACAGTTCACGAATCTCCAGGCCTTTTTCCCGCGCTGCCTGCGCGGTGCTGCGAGTCGGCTCGACGCCCAGGCACTGGATACCGCGACCGGCTACGTACTGCAGCAGGTAACCGTCGTTGGCGGCGACTTCCACCACGCGGCTGTCAGCCGTCAGGCCAAAGCGCTCGACCATCTCGGCCACATAGCGTTCGGCATGGGCCAGCCAGGTGCTGGAGAACGAACTGAAGTAGGCGTACTCGGCATCGAACAGGCTGTCGGCGCTGGTGTAATCCTCGGTCTGGACCAACCAGCATTGCTGGCACACGGCGACCTTCAATGGCACCCAATGTTCGGCCTGTTCCAGCCGATCGGCGTGCACGTAGGCGTTGGACGGTGGCGAGGTGCCGAGGTCAATCAGCGGCAGGCTCAGCGGTGCGGCGCACCCACGGCAGTTCATAGACGCACTCCAGCAAAGTGTTGATCGAGCGCGGGATGGCTGGAATCACGCGCTGACAAATTATTGACAGGCAACGGCCAGGCAATCGCCAGCCGTGGATCGTTCACCGACAGGCCGGCCTCGTGCTCCGGCGCGTAATCGGCGCTGTGCAGGTAAAGCAGCTCGGCATCCTCGGTGAGGGTCTGGAAACCATGGGCGAAGCCGGCCGGAATCAACAGGCTGCGACCGTCGCCGGCCTTCAGGTGCTCGGCGTGCCAGTGCAGGAAGGTTTCGGAGTCCGGGCGCAGGTCCACCGCCACGTCCCACACTTCACCGCGCAGGCAGGTGATCAACTTGGCTTCCGGCGCGTTGGCGTTCTGGTAATGCAAACCGCGCACACTGCCCTTTTCGCGAGTGCAGGAGTGGTTGATCTGGCGGATGTGAAACTCGGCGCCGAACGCACTCAGGCTGCCCTCGCAGAACAGCCGGGCGAAGTGCCCGCGCTGATCTTCGAAGCGCTTGTGCTGGACGCTGAACAACCCGGCCAGCGGCAACTGTTTCAAGGAAAACTCGCTCACAGCGCGCCCCGGTACAGGTTCAGTTGACCGAGAGTGACGGTGCGCATGTCGTCGCCGTTCTGCCACGCCAGGTGCCAGTCGAGGGTCTGGGTCAGGCATTGCTGCAGCGACCAGCGCGGTTGCCAGCCAAGGACCTGACGGGCGCGGCTGCTGTCCAGACGCAGCAGACCGGCTTCGTGCAGTTCGCTCGGTTCGATGCGCAGACCACGGGCCTGTGGCCAGCGATTGGCGAGCAGTTCGACCACTTCGCCGACGCTGCACATGTCCGTTTCGCCCGGGCCGAAGTTCCACGCCCCGGCGTATTCCGGGCCTTCTTCGTAGAGCCCGGCGGCCAGTTGCAGGTAGCCGGCCAGCGGCTCCAGCGCGTGTTGCCATGGGCGCACGGCTTGCGGGTAACGCAGGGTCACCGGCTCGTCGGCCGACCAGGCTTTCAGTACGTCGGGAATCAGGCGCTCAGGGGCGAAGTCGCCGCCGCCCAAGACGTTGCCAGCGCGCGCGGTGGCCAGGGCCAAGCCGTGCTCGGCGTACTTGTCGGCCGGAAAGAACGACGCGGCATAAGACTGCGCCAACAACTCGCAGCAGGCCTTGCTGCTGCTGTAAGGGTCGTGTCCACCGAGGGCTTCGTCTTCGCGGTAGGGCCACAGCCATTCCTTGTTGGCGTAGACCTTGTCGGTGGTCACCAGCACACAGGCCCGCACACAACCGACCTGACGAATCGCTTCGAGCAGGTTCAGGGTGCCCATGACGTTGCTGGAATACGTGCCGAGCGGATCGCGATAACCTTCGCGCACCAGCGGCTGGGCCGCCAGGTGCAGGACGATCTCAGGCTCGGTGTCGGCGATGATCTCGAGCAAGGCGCCGAGGTCACGCAGGTCGCCACGCTGGTCGTTGATGCCTTCGTGCACCCGCGCCAGTTCGAACAGGCTCGGCTCGGTCGACGGGTCGAGGGAAAAACCGCTGACTTGCGCGCCGAGGCTTTGCAGCCACAGGGTCAGCCAGCTGCCCTTGAAACCGGTGTGACCGGTGACCAGAACCCGCTTGCCGCGCCAGAATTCCGGACTCAGTCCCATTGCTTCCATGGGGCCTCCCCGGTCTGCCACAGCGCTTCGAGGTGATTCTTGTCGCGCAGGGTATCCATCGGTTGCCAGAAACCGTCGTGCTGATAAGCCATCAGCTCGCCACGCTCGGCCAGGCCATCCAGCGGACCGGACTCCCACGACGTCTCGTCGCCTTCGATCAGCGGCAGGACTTTCGGCGACAACACAAAGAATCCGCCATTGATCCAGCCACCGTCGCCACGGGGTTTTTCAGTGAACCCCAGTACGCGATCGCCTTCACGGTTCAGCGCGCCGTAACGTCCCGGCGGCTGTACGGCGGTGACAGTCGCCAACTTACCGTGGGTCAGGTGGAAATCCACCAACGAGCTGATGTTCAGGTCCGAGACACCGTCGCCATAAGTGAAGCAGAAGGCTTTTTCGTTTTCCAGATAGCGTGCGGCGCGGCGCAGACGGCCACCGGTCATGGTTTCCTCACCGGTGTCGATCAGCGTCACGCGCCACGGCTCGCTGTAGTTCTGGTGAACGTCCATGCGGTTTTCACGCATGTCGAACGTCACGTCGGAGGTGTGCAGGAAGTAGTTGGCGAAGAAGTCCTTGATCGCGTAGCCCTTGTAGCCAAGGCAAATCACGAAGTCATGAATTCCGTGTGCGGAATACTGTTTCATGATGTGCCAGAGAATTGGCTTGCCGCCGATTTCGATCATCGGTTTGGGCTTGAGGTGCGACTCTTCACTGATGCGAGTGCCCAGGCCACCCGCCAAAATAACTGCCTTCATGGTCTCCCCTCTCGTTCGTCACAGGGCTGCGCGCGGCTTTATGAGCTTTGCGGCCTTCTGGCTAAACCTTTCTGCCGGTCCGGGCGCAGGTGCAATGACCGCGAGCGCTCGTTTTATGGCGATTTGAGGGGGACTTGCAGGAAACGCGCCAGCTCCGCCGACGCTGCGTCGATGGGGACACGGGCATGAAAAAAGGGATGAGTCCGTTGCCGGACCCATCCCTTTCATCGAGCGGTTTCAGTGAATCGACCGGATCAACCGAACAGGGCAAACCCGTCGGCAGCGGCTGGCAGGCTGTAGGCCTGGCCATCCGCGGTCTGGATGTGCTCGATGTTGTTGAAGCCCGCATACCAGCCTGCCAGTTTCACACCACTGGTCGGCGCACCGACGCTGCCGTCATTGGCGCTGTGCAAATAGGCGTCGTCGCCGATACGGGTCACGTTCAACTGGCTGGCATTGGCAATGGTGTTCAGGATCAGGGTGTCGTTCAGGCTGGTGCCGCCGTCCTGAATCACCACCAGACCGGAGGTATTCACCACGTAAGTGTCATCACCTTCACCGCCATTGGCGAAACCACCGGAGGCCTGCTGGCCGGCAAGGTTGAGAATCAACCGGTCGTCACCCTCGCCACCGAACAACGAGTAGGTGCTGCCCTTGCCGGTCAATACGTCGTCGCCGATACCGCCGATGGCGCTGCCGTTGAACACTGTCACGGTGTCATTGCCGTCCTCACCGAATGCGTTGGTACCCAGATCGTTTTCGGCACCGACAATCACATCGTCGCCCGCACCGCCATACAACTGATCGGCCTGCGCATTATCGGCCACACCTTCGAGGCTGAACGGTCCGATGTCGGACACCAGGCCGCCGTAGATAACGTCGTTGCCGTCACCGCCATTGATCAGATCGCTGCCGCGCCCGCCTTCCAGGTAGTTGTCCGCTTCGTTGCCGGTCAAGGTGTCGTCGAAATGGCTGCCCATCACGCCTTCGACATTGGTCAGCGTATCGCCCTGCGCATCACCACCCAGGTTGATGCCGGTCTGCAGATTGATCTCTACCGCCGAGGCACTGGTGAGGTACCAGACGTTATCGATGCCATCGCGACCATCGATCGAATCACCGCCGCCACCTCCGATGAACGTTTCATTGCCGGCCGAACCGATGAAGTCATCAAAATACTGACTACCCTCGATCAATTCGATCCCGGTGTATTCAGGGACCGAATTCAAAGGTTTGTAAGCGGCACCGCTCAGGTCGATCGTCATCGGCATGAAGGCGTATTTGAAACTGAGCAGATCCTGCCCCTGTCCGCCGTCCAGGCCAAAAAACCAGGACATGCCGTTGGCGTAAAAGGTGTCGTTGAAGTCACTGCCACGGATGATCTCGATATTCTGGAACGTATCGCCGTCAGCGATCCCCGAGAATTCCCGGGTTGCCCAGTTCAGCGTCATGGCGACCGTGCTGTCGCCGTAGCTGAGCACATCGATACCGTCGCCACCGTCGAAGGAATCACCTTTGGCACCGCCGAACAGCACGTCGTTGCCACTGCCGCCAACGATCGTGTTCCAGGTGTCGTTGCCGTAGCCGGTGAAGTCGCCGGTCCCGGTGTACGTGAGGTTTTCAACGAACGGATCCAGGTGCATCACCGACAGCGTGGTGTACACCTGATCGGTGCCGCCCATGAAGCCCTCGACTTCTTCGATGGTCACACCGGTGCTGTTGATGAAGTACACATCGTTCCAACCGCCACCGGCCAGGGTCACGCCACCGATGTTGGCGGTGAACTGATCTGCATTGTTGGTGCCGATGATCTTTTCGACATTGCGAAAGGTGTCGCCCACTGCATTGATACCACTGCCGATCTCGATGGTGACCGGCCCCGGGTTCCATTGGTAGCTCACCGTGTCGTAGCCATCGGAACCGTCAATGATCATCGACCCTTCGAAGCGATAGATCAGATCATCGAACTTCGAGCCTTCAATGGCTTCGATATCGGTGAAGGTGTCTCCGTAGGCAATGGTCAACCCGTCGTAGTTGTTCCAGTCCGAAACCCTCACTCCCTCGAGGCTGTCGCTGTAGCTGACGGTATCGAAACCTTCGCCACCCACGAAGTGATCCGCCCCGTCGCCGCCCCACAGCCAGTCGTTGCCGGCACCGCCGATGATCTCGTTGTCGGTGTCACTGCCGTAGGCCTTGAAATCACCCGTACCGGTGAAGGTCAGTTTCTCGATGAAGGGGTCCATCTTGATGGTGTTGAGACTGGTGCGAAGTTCGTCGTAACCGCCGTAGCTTTCTTCGATGATGGTCACGCCTTCGCTGCCGACGATGTACACATCGTCACCCCAGCTACCGTCCAGCGTCACACCGGCAACGTTGCCAGTGAAGGTGTCGTTGAAAGATGTACCGATGACTTTCTCGACATTGAGCAAGGTATCGCGCTTGCCCTCGGCGCCCGTGACAGTCCACGCGTCATTGCCGATCTCGACATTGACTGCCGAAGACAGCACGCGATAGTCCGCCGTATCAAACCCCTCGCCCCCATCCAGCACGTCCGATCCGCCACTGCCGATCAACTGGTCATCCGACTCCAGTCCATAGAGTTCGTCATTACCATCGGTGCCCATCAGGTAATCCACATCACTCGTTCCATTTACTACTGACATTTGCTTCTTCCTTGCGTTGTTGTTGAGGCTGGAAACCTGCAATCCCGGGCACCGCTCGCCCCCTCTGCGTCAATCGTCCGAGACCGGCTATCAAGGGGTATCGACAGAGAATTGCGGCTTGAGGTGCCGGGCAAAAAAAGTATCCGAGTTGATACAAATACGAATTTCGAGGTGAAAAAAAGGCGACTGCAAAAGTCGCCTGTTTTTTTGGGGGTAGCGTCCGTGGACCGGTCAGTCCGCCAGCCAGCCGTTTTCCCAGTAACGCAGGTTGTCGCCGCGCAAGACGTAGTCGCGCAACACGACCTCACGCAACTCGTCGCCCATGCGGTAGCTGGCGTCCGGATCGGCCAGGTGCATGCGGATCGCCTGCAGCCACTCATCCGTGGTGTTGGTCTTGATCCGGGTGCACGGCAGGTAACCGCGATAGGCCTCGGTGTCGGTGCAGATCACCGGGTAGCCACAGGCGCCGTACTCCAACAGACGCAGGTTGCTCTTGCAGTCGTTGAAGATGTGGAACTCCAGCGGTGCCAGCGCCAGATCCAGATTGAGGCTGGCCAGTTTCGCCGGGTACACATCGAGGCCGATCACGCCGTGGAACTCATGCATGTACGGCCGCAGATCGTCCGGGCACATGCCGAAAAACACCCAGTCGACTTCATTGGCCAATTCGCGCACCACATCGGCGATCACCGCCAGGTCACCGTGGTGGCTGGTGCCACCGCCCCAGCCGACCCGAGGTTTTTTCGAGGTACGGCGCTGGCTGCGCAAATCGCTCCACATGTTTTTGGCCAGCATGTTCGGGACCACGCGGATGTCGCTGTGCATGCTCGACAGTGCGTTACCCAACGGCGCCGTGGACACCACGACCCGGTCACACATGCCGATCGCGCGCCGGACCAGTTTTTCCATCTCGTCCTTGTTCGGCATGTTGCGGATGTGCGCATTACGATGGGGAACGTCGATCACGTAGTCATCGAGCTCGTAGATCCGCCGGGCACTCGAGTACTTCTGCAAGCTTGGAATTTCGTTGATCGGTGCTTCGGCATAACGCCCCTGCAGAATGATCACGTCAGGGGACTGGCGCTCGACTTCGATGATGGTCGGCAGGTTGTAATGAATCCGTCCCAGCGCCCTGCCCGCTGCTTCCAGCTCGATCAGGGGCTGAGTCACACGGTAGTGACCGATCGCCGATGCGTTGACCGGCAACGCCAGGATCTTGGGCAATTGCGGCTGCGAAAACGGACTCCAGCCGGTACGCAGGCCCGGGTCGAGACTGAAGCTCGAGCCCCCCAGACCGTTCAGCGACAGGTTGGCGTTGTAGGCCGGATCCCGTGCGACGACCGGCAGCCAGCGCCTGTAGAAAGTTTCCTGCTCCTGGCCAAGCGCTGCTTCTTCGCCTTCCTTCGGGGCTTGCGCCGGTTGCGCGCCCAACGCCAACTGCGCGTAAGGCGTCCACACCACCAGGTAACCTTCCTGGCCAACCCGCAGGCACAGATCCACTTCGTTGAGTGACTGCGCCAGCGCCTGCTCATCGAGCCCGTTGACCGAATCGAACACAGCCTTGCGCACCATCAGGCAATCACTGCCGACGGCGCTCAGGTCGTGAGCGACCAATAGCCGGTACATGTAACCCGTCGCCTGCAACGACTCGCCGTAAAACGGTACGCCGGCCGGCCCTTGCAGGCCGAGGATCAGACCGGCGTGCAAGACCCGCCCGTCCGGGTTGAACAGTTTGGCCCCCACCACACCGACTTCGGGGCGCTGGGCGTGATTGAGCATTTCCGCCAGCCAGTCGCCATGGGTGATCACGGCGTAAGGGTTGAGCAGCAGGACGTATTCGCCCCGCGCCTGGCTCACCGCGAGATTGCGCACGGCGGCCATGTTGTCTTGCTGCGGGCAATCGAGGACACGAATCCGCTCGCTGCCCAATTGCGCCATGCCGTCAAACCAGGTCTGCGCCTCGACGCCCTGGCTGCCATTGTCGACCAGCAGCAACTCGTACTCGGCGTAGGCGGTCTTCTCCAGCAGGCTCTCGACACAGCGCTGCACAGCGGCCGTCTGATCCTTGCTGACAATGACGATCGACACCAGCGGTTGCCGGCCATGGTGGTAATCCACGCGGTTCAGCAGCGCCGAGGCGCCGTTGCGGATTTCATGGGCAATGCCCAGGCGGTCAAGGTGCGCCGAGATCAACTGCGAATTGCCGTCAGCCATTTGCGGTTCCGACAACCACTTGGCGAGGTCGAATGCCGACTCCAGCAGCACTTCGGAAATATGGCCAATGACCTGCGTGCCGTCGTTCTCGACCATGCGCCACAACACATCGTGGGGCGCCAGCTCGCCAAACGCGGAATCGAAACCGCCGAGTGCCAGGAACCGTTCGCGCTCGAACGCCAGGGCCCGGCCCACATAGGGGTAGCTGCGCATCAGGTCCAGGTTGAAGTCCGGCTTGAACACCGGCTCGGTCGACTCGCCCTCGCTCAAACCACCTTCATCGCTGTAAAGGCAGGTAACGGTTCGCGAGAGCGCAATGCGCTCGGCCATCACCAGCAGCGCCGGCACCACCAGACGATCACCGGCACGCAGCAGGTAGAACCAGTCGGCACCTTCCAGCTGCGGCAAGAGTTCGTTGATCTGCTGTTGCCAGTCCTCCTGCAACGGCATGCGCAAGACGCGCTCTTCGAGCTGCGTCTCGGTGCAGGAGGCGGACAACACAAGGGTCAACTCGGGCAGGTATTCCTGTGCCTCGAGCGATTGCAGGGTGAGATCCAGCGCCGAGCGACTGCCCTGCTCGTCAATGATCAGCGGCACGATTTTCGGTACGCGCGGCCATGCCGCGAGCGTATCCGGCAGCAGTTCGCGCTGGCCTTCGGTCAGGTTGCGGCATGCCAGCCACTGCGCATACAACTCGGCAAAACTGACACTGGAAACGCCGACATGCCAATCCTGGGTGGTCTGTTTGGTGCCCAGCGTCCGGCTCAGCGGCAACTCTTCCCAGACCTGTGGCGATTCCTGCGCCTTGGTGATCGGCACATAACGCACCCAGCCCGGCGCCGGGGCCGATTCGCCACTGCGCGCCTTGAGCATCTGCGACAACCACTGGCGTTCGGTGTACGCAGCATCGCGCATTGCCTGTTGGCCACTCAAGCGCTCGGCGTACAGGCGCTCGACGCTCAGGACGTGATTCGAAACCACCAGGTTGCCGCGACGCAACAGGCAGACGTACAACGCAAAATCCAGGGTCGCGACAAAGCAGGTTTCGGGAGTGGTCAAGGCCGGGAGAAGCTCCAGCACATCGGCCCGGCGAAACAGTGCATTGCTGAAACCGCCGAGAATGTTGACCGGGAAATTCTCGAAAATCGCCAGCAGGTCATCCCCCTTGAACAGTCCGCACACCGGCGACAACGGGGTATTTTCCAGGCGTGAAGGCAACGGACGGTCGTCGGCATCCCAGAACAGACGCTGGGCGAGCACCAGATTGACGTCCTGCTGATCGATGAGAACCTGTGCCTGGCGCTCGATGCACGTGCCAAACAATTGGTCGTCATCACACAGAAACTTGATGAACTCGCCCTGCGCCTGCTCAAGGCACGCATGCAGATTGCCGACCAGCCCGAGCGTGCGCGCATTGCGCACGTAGCGCACGGCCACGCCGGAACTCTCGATCACCGAGGCGACGGTGGTTTCAATCTCGTTGCCGCGACTGTCGTCGCAGACAATGACTTCAAGATTGCCATAGCCCTGGCTCACCGCACTGAGCAATGCCCGTTCGAAGAAACGTGGATTGAAGGCAGGAATGACCAGGCTGACGAGAGGAAGTGAATTCACGGCGGGCTCACAGGCGGTGCGAGCCCGCTCAGAAAAGCGAGCCCTTGAAACCGCTAAAGACATTGACTATTGAAGGGACAGGGCAGAACGGGCGCCAGCGCGCCCGGCTACCGTCAGATCTTGTTGAACAGACCCAGCTGGCTGATTTTGCTGAATGCCAGTTGCGAGGCCTGCAGCATGGTCTGCTGCAAGGTCAGGCGGGTCATCACTTCGGCAGGATCCGAATCACGGATCGAACCCTGAGTGGTGGTATTCGCCTGAGTCAGGCTCTGGTTGGTGGTGTTCTGGTCATCCAGCGACTGTCCGCGAGCACCGATCGACGTCACCGCCGAACCAATCTGATTGGCCGCGCTGTCGATGTTGCCCAGCGCCGACTCCATGGCACCCTGGAATTTCTGCTTGGCCACCGGATTCCCGTCGATCGGCGCATTCAGCGCCGTGACCATCTGGCCCAGGGTGTCGAGCACGTTCTGGGTCTGGTGGTTGTTGGACTGGATCGAGAACTGATCGCCCGCACCCGGCGTCCCGCCGAACGTGAAGGTCACACCCGCTGCCGTGGCGTTGGCGCCGACCATGGTGCCCGACGACACTGGCTTGCTGTCAGCTGTCACTGGCGCTGCATACAGGTCGAAGTTGGTGGCGCTGGTGAACTTCAGGATCGCACCGCCGCCCGACGGGAATGCCGCGTCGTAGGCCGCCTGGTTGGTCACGCCGGAGCCGGTGATGACCGCCGTCGACGCATTGCCCGCGCTGCGCGAGGTGGTGAACGAGTCAGGCGTGGCCGCCAGCTGAAAGCTGTGGCCGGCAATGACCGCATCCGGGTTGGTGTCACCAGGCTTGAGGTTGATGTTCAACTTCAGATCGACGCCACGGAAGCTGACGGTCTGGTTGGCGCCGTTGCTGTTGGTGATCGCGCCGTTCTGGCTGGCTTCGGTCGTCACGTCGTTGCCCAGGGCATCGGTGATTTTCAACTGAGTGCTGCTGATGAAATCCACGGTGTACGGCTGACCGGCCGCGAACTTGGCGTTGTACGTCGCGGCGGTGCCAACGATACCGTTGGTCAGCACCACGCGGCCATCATCGGGGGTTGGCGCGGTCATGCTGGTCGTGGTGCGGCTGGTGTTGATGGTCTGCTGGAACGCATCCCAGCCAGTGGTATTGGAGGCCACCGAAAGACCGTCGCCAATGCCCAGGTTGATCTGGGTCTGGTCACCATTGTAGGTGTAAGTGCCATCGGCATTTTGCGAGTACGGCGCGGTATCGGTCTTGGAACCGGAAAACAGGTAATTGCCGTTGGCGTCCTTGGAGTTCATCAGGCCCAGCACTTGTTGCTGGATCTGGCTCAGCTCGGCGGCGTAGGCCTTGCGGTCAGTGTCAGTGGCGATGCCGTTGTTGGCGGCCAGGCCGATTTCCTTGGCGCGCTGCAAGGCCGTGGTGATGGAGTTCAACGTGGACTCCTGCACGGTCAGCGCACTCTTGGTGGTATCGATGTTGCCCTGATACTGCTCGAGCATCGAGGCCTGCTGACCCAGCTTGAGCAGACGCCCGGCGCCGATCGGATCGTCGGCAGCGGTGTTGATGCGCTGCAGGCTGCTAGCCTCGTTGGCGGTCGCGACAGTCTTGCTGTAGTTGCGCTGATATTGAGCAGCTTGTGTCGCGTAATACTGGGCGGTGGAAATGCGCATGAATTACGGCTCCTTAAAGACTGTTGATCAGCGTTGCGAAGGTTTCCTGCGCAGCCTTGATGATTTGCGAAGAGGCGGTGTAGTACTGCTGATACTTGACCAGGTTGCCGGTTTCTTCGTCCAGGTTGACCTGGGACAGCGAATCACGCGCACCCTGCGCCTGATCCAGAATCACCGTGGTGGCGGCGCTGTCGGACTTGCTCTGAGCAGCCTTGGTACCGACGTTGGTCACCAGCTTGTTGTAGGCGTCAGTCAGGCTGATGCCCTTGCTCGCCGTGCCGGTATCCACGGTCTGTTTGGTCTGCAAGCCAACCAGCGCCTGCGCGTTGCGGTTGTCCGAAGAGGCCGCGCCGGTCAGGTTGATCGTGAAGGTTTCGCCTGGCTTCGGCGTCGCGCCCACGGTGGTCTGCACGGTAAAGGTTTTCTGCACGTTCGGCGTGACCGAGGTATCCATCACCGGAGCACCGGTGGAGTCGACCATGCCGATCTTGAGGTTCAGGGTGTTGGCCTGCCCCGGCACGATGGTGCCGGAACCGATGGTGTTGCCCTTGGCATCGACCATGTTGTACGACTGGCTGCCGCTGGCGACCGCACCCATGACCAGTTTGACCGGCGTCGAGTACTTGAGCGCATTCTGCAACTCGGCCTGGGAGGCCGGGTTGGTGATGTCGAGGGTGTCGATCAGCGTCGGCTGCGTGTAGGTGCCGGAATTGTTGGCACTGGCCACACCGGTCAACGGTGCTGCCGCCGCGATTTTCTTCGGATCGGTGAGCACGGTCTGGATGGTGCTGCCGGCGTTACGGGTCGGGGTCACCTTGAAGGTGTCGCCGGCGCTCAACGCACCGCCATTGAGGGCCAGGGTGAAGCCGTCGATCACTGGCGGTGGCGTGGTCGTGGTGCTGAACGAACCCATGTCGGTACCGTCCGAGCGCTTGACCGAGTAGTTGGTCGCGCTGGTGAAGGTGACCTGGTAGTCGCTGGTGGTCAGCTTGCCGGTGTCCTTGATGGTGACATCAAGGTTGCCGGAACCTGCACTGTTGGTCGACTGGGCAATGCTGCGCTGGCTGATCAGTGCAGCACTGTTGATGTCGTTGAAAATGGCCGCGCCGAAGTCACCGTTCTTGTCGATGCCCTGGGCTTGCTGGCGATTCATCTGGTCGGCAATGACCAGTGCTACACGGCCCAGCTCGTTGAGCGAAGGGTTGAGCACTTCATTGCGATAGGTCAGCAGACCACCGATTTCACCGCCGCTCATCACCGAGGTGATGTCGAGGGTGCTTGAGCCGCGATCCATCTGGATGCCCATGCGCGACGGGTCGTCCTTGCTCGGCACGGTGCTCAGGGTGTTGGTGGTGTTGCCGATGACCAGTGGCTGACCGCTGCCGACGTAGACGTCGAAACTGCTGCCGCGCTCGACGACTTGCGCACCGGTCAACTCGGAGAGCTGACGCACGGCTTCGTTACGGCTGTCGAGCAGATCGTTCGGCTGGCCGCCGCTGGTGGAAACCTCACCGATCTTCTGGTTCAGGTTGGCAATCGCGGTGGCCAGCTTGTTCACCTGGGACGTCATGTCCGACAGGTTGCCGTTGATCGTGGTGTTCTGATCGTTCAGCTGTTTGGCCAGCGCGTTGAAGCGGCTGGTCAGGGCCTGCGCACCGGTCAGTACCGACTGACGGGAAGTGTCGTCGGTCGCCGAGGTCGCTACACCCTGCATCGAGGTGAAGAATTTCTGCAGCACACCGGTCAGGCCCGTGTTGGTGTCGGACAGCGAGGCGTCCAGCGCGGTCGCCTGGGCACCGTACGCGGCCGCTTCGCTGTTGAGCGAGGTGGCGGTGTGCAGTTGTGTTTCGAGGTAAGAGTTGTACACCCGGCGCACGTCGGCCAGGGTCGTGCCCGTGCCGATGAAGACGTTGCCGAACTGCTGCGAGGACTTGGTGCCCTGCACGGTTTGCTGGCGTGAATAACCGGCGGTGTCGACGTTGGCAATGTTGTTACCTGTCACAGCCAGAGAGGACGAACTCGCGGCCAACCCCGACATCCCGATATTGAGCAAACTCATGATTCAAACCTTACCTTGTGTTTATAAAGGCGTTGTTGAAACGCCGGCCGCAGCGTAGTTCTGATTTACCGTCATCTGCCTGGCAATCTGCGAAATCTTGCTTGCGTAGTTCGGGTCGGTTGCGTAACCGGCCTTTTGCAACTCGCGTACAAACTGTTCTGGGTTATCGGCCGACTTCAGCACATCTTGATAGCGATTATTGCTCTGCAGCAAAGTCACCAGATCGTGGAAGCTGTCCTTGTACGAGGCGTAGGAACGGAACTCCGCCGTCTCCTTGACCATCTGCCCGTTGCGGAACTCGCTGGTGATCGCACGGGCCGAATCGCCCTGCCAGTTGCTGCTGGCCTTGATGCCGAACAGGTTGTGACTGCTGGTGCCGTCCTGGGCGCGCATGACCGACTTGCCATAGCCGGTTTCGAGTGCGGCCTGAGCCACCAGGTAACGCGGATCGACACCGATGCGCGCCGCCGCTTCCTTGGCCATCGGCAGCATGGTGTTGACGAATTCGTCGGCGTTGCTGAATGCCTTCTTCGCTGGCGCCAGCGGAATCTGCGCCATGGCGCGACCGTAAATCTGCATCTGCCCGCCAGAGGCCTTGTCCGCCTCGGCGCGGGCCAGCCAGTCGCCGTTGTACAGCGGACCGGAACCGGTGGCAGCGGCCGTCGTGGCTCGTTGCGGCAATTGAGTGGCCGCCGTCGGCGTGGCCGAAGGCACCAGACCGGCGAGCAAGCGATCAGCCAGTTTCGGTGGCAGCGCCAGGCGACGCTGGTTGATCATTTCCATGTCGTTGCGATGGGTCAGCTGGGTGTTCGGCGCATGCACCGAACGCGAGGCCCACAACGGACGTTCGCCATTGAGGCGCGACAGCGGACCGTTGGTAGCCACGGTGCCGGCGGCAATCGGCGTTTCCACCGCAGCGGTCTTGGCCAGGGCTTCCTGCTGCTTGGCAGCCGACGCGGCGGCGGCCTCGCCCGGTGCCATCGGTTTGTTCTTCGACATCTGCTTCATCAGCACGTCAGCCAGACCGATACCACCGCCCTCGCGGGACAGAGACACCGCCAGTTGCTGGTCGTACATTTCCTGATACTGCTTGGCTGCCGGCGTATTGAGCGGGTTGTCCTGGCCCAGCGCTTCAGTGGCCGAACGCATCGACTTGAGCATTTCACCGAGGAACAGCGATTCGAATTCCTGCGCAACCTTGCGCATGTTCCCGTCACTGTTCTTGTCGCCGACCTTGAGCTGGTTCAGACGATTGAGGTCGGAGTACGAACCCGAATCGCTGCTGCTGACCAGACCGCTTTTGCGCATATCCATAAGTGCCGTCCTCAGATCACGATCAGATCGGCTTGCAACGCGCCGGCCTGCTTCAGTGCTTCGAGAATGGCCATCAGGTCACCCGGTGCCGCGCCGACCTGATTCACCGCACGCACGATTTCGTCGAGGGTGGTGCCCGGGCCGAACTTGAACATCGGTTTGGCTTCCTGCTGAGCATTCACCCGCGAGCGCGGCACCACGGCCGTCTGACCATTGGACAGCGGGCCCGGCTGGCTGACGATCGGGTCTTCGGTGATGGTCACGGTCAGGCTGCCGTGGGTCACGGCGGCCGGCGAAACTTTCACGTTCTGGCCGATGACGATGGTGCCGGTACGCGAGTTGATGATGACTTTCGCCACGGCCTGACCCGGGTCGACTTCGAGGTTTTCCAGGATCGACAGATAGTCGACGCGCTGGCTCGGATCGAGCGGCGCGGTGACGCGGATCGAACCACCGTCGATGGCCTGGGCAACGCCAGGGCCGAGCATGTCGTTGATCTTGTCGACGATGCGCTTGGCGGTGGTGAAGTCGGAACGGTTGAGGTTCAGCGTCAGGCTGTTGCCCTGGTTGAAACCGCTCGGCACCGAACGTTCGACCGATGCACCGCCCGGGATGCGACCGGCCGACGGAACGTTGACGGTGATCTTCGAACCGTCACGACCTTCAGCATCGAAACCGCCGACCACCAGGTTGCCCTGAGCGATGGCGTAGACGTTGCCGTCGATACCCTTGAGCGGGGTCAGCAACAGGGTGCCGCCGCGCAGGCTCTTGGAGTTACCGATGGACGAAACGGTGATGTCGACCTGCTGACCCGGTTTGGCGAACGCCGGCAGATCGGCACTCACCGATACCGCCGCGACGTTTTTCAACTGCACGTTGCCCGATCCCGGCGGCACCTTGATACCGAACTGCGAGAGCATGTTGTTGAAGGTCTGCAGGGTGAACGGGGTTTGCGTCGTCTGGTCGCCGGTGCCGTTAAGCCCGACCACCAGGCCGTAGCCGATCAACTGGTTGGAACGCACGCCAGAGATGCTGGCGATATCTTTCAGCCGCTCGGCGTGGGCACCAAAGGCTGCGGACATCAACGCCGCAGCGAGCATGAGGCTCTTGAAATTCAACGTAGCCACCTAGAAAGGGAACAGCGGGCTGAGGAAGAAACGGTCGAACCAGCCTGGCTGACTCGCATCGGCGAACGAACCGGTGCCCGAGTAGGTGATGCGCGCATCGGCGACCCGGGTCGACGACACGGTATTGTCGGTGGCGATGTCATCGGCACGAACAAGACCGGCGATCCGCACCAGCTCATCACCGGTGTTGAGGGTCATCCACTTCTCGCCGCGCACAGCGATGATGCCGTTGGGCAGCACGTCGGCGACGGTCACGGTGATCGAACCGGTCAGGGTGTTGCCCTGGGCCGCCTTGCTGTCACCCTTGGTCGCACGGTCGCCGCTGTAGCCGACGTCCAGGCTCAGATCGTTACCGCCCAACGGGTTGTTGGTGGTGCCGCTGCCGCCGAACAACGAAGTCAGGCCGATGCCGGTCTTGCTGTTCTTGGCCACTTGCGAGTTGGCGTTCTTGCTGGCCTGAGTCTTCTCGTTCAGGGTGATGGTGATGATGTCACCGACCCGGAACGCCTTGCGGTCGCTGTACAGGTTCTGTTCGAAACCGGCCTGATAGATCGAGCCGTTGTTGGCGGCCGCCGGCAACGGCGTCCGCGGCAACACCGGGGCGTAGTAAGGGTCATTGGGCTTGGGCGTCGGAGCGACGCAGCCCGCGAGCGAGACCACCCCACCCAATGCCAGAACAGATACGAAGCGTTTCATGACCCTTACCTCACGGTGTTGCAGGCGGCCTCATGGCCGCCTCATAGACTTGATTACAGATTCTGCGTTACGAACGAGAGCATCTGGTCGGCGGTGGAGATCACCTTGGAGTTCATCTCGTAAGCGCGCTGAGTGGTGATCATGTTGACCATCTCTTCCACGGTGCTGACGTTGGAGGTTTCCAGGGTGTTCTGCAGGGTGGTGCCGAAACCGTTCAGGCCCGGAGTGCCGATTTGCGGCGCGCCGGAAGCGGCGGTTTCCAGGAATAGGTTGTTGCCCACGGCTTGCAGACCGGCCGGGTTGATGAAGTCGGCGGTTTGCAGGTTGCCGATCACTTGCGAGGCGGCGTTGCCGGCAACGGTGATCGACACGGTGCCGTCACGGCCAACGGTGAAGGTCTGGGCGTTGTTCGGGATGACAATGGCCGGCTCCAGAGCGAAACCGCTGGCGTTGACGATCTGGCCATTGGAGTCGAGGTGGAAAGTACCGTCACGGGTGTAGGACGTAGTGCCGTCCGGTTGCAGGATCTGGAAGAAACCACGGCCGTCGAGGGCCATGTCCAGCGGCTGCTCGGTGGTTTGCAGGCTACCGGCGGTGAAGTTCTTCTGGGTGCCGACGATGCGCACACCGGTACCCACTTGCAGACCCGACGGCAGTTCGCTGTCCTGGGTCGACTGAGCGCCTGGCTGACGCTTGATCTGATACAGCAGGTCCTGGAACTCGGCGCGGTCACGTTTGAAACCCGTGGTCGACACGTTCGCCAGGTTGTTGGAAATGGTGGTCAGGTTGGTGTCCTGGGCGGACAGACCGGTTTTGGCAACCCATAGAGCCGGAAGCATTCGATTCTCCTCGTGCGCCTGTTTTACGGCGCGACGTTCTGATAATTAGCTGATCTGCAAGACCCGAGCCATGGCCTGGTCGTCGTCTTTGGCGGTGTTCATCATCTTGACGTGCAACTCGAACTGCTTGGCCAGGGCCAGCACCGACGTCATTTCTTCCACGGCATTGACGTTGCTCGACTCCAGGAAACCCGACACCAGTTTGACGTTGGCATCGGCCGGCGCAGGCTGGCCGTCCTTGGTGTAGATCGAACCGTCCAGGCCCTTGTTCATGTTCTTGATGTCCGGATTGACCAGTTTGATCCGGTCGACTTCGGCCATGACGCGCGGGCCTTCGCCCATCGCACGAATACTGATGGTGCCGTCTTCACCGACTTCCACCTGCTGCTGCGGCGGCACGGCAATCGGTCCGCCGTTGCCCATGACCGGCATGCCGTTGCCGGCACGCAGCACGCCCAGGGCGTCGATATTGAGGCTGCCGGTGCGCACGTAGCTTTCGCCGCCGTTGGGGTTCTGCACGGCAATGAAACCGTTGCCGGTCACGGCGACGTCGAGGTCGCGACCGGTCTCCACCAGGGAGCCTGCGGTGAAGTCGGTGGCGGGCCGTTCGCTCATGGCAAACGCACGCGCCGGAAAGCTGTCACCGAACACCGGCATCGAACGCGCCTGTTCCAGGTCGCGCTGAAAACCATTGGTGGAGATGTTCGCCAGGTTGTTGGCATGAGCCTTTTGCGCCAGTGCGTTCTGGCTGGCGCCGGTCATTGCCACATAAAGGTACTTGTCCACACTCTTTCCTCTGCATGCCGGACGTTTGCCGCCCACCGCTGTACTGCTGAGCCACAAGCAATTTGCAGACCAACTTTTTTCTGGCGGTCGAGGACCCGATAAACAAAGGACTTGAGGGATTCAGCAGGGTTTGGGGAAATGTATCGAAGTCGAAAAACCGGCGGTGTCATGCCGCTTGGCGGCAATGGTGAGGCGCGATCACCCCGTGCCTTGCGCAGGAGTGATCGCGCAGGGATCAAGACTCGGTCTTGCCCACCTCATATTCACGCAACTTGTTGGCAATCGTGGTGTGCGAGACGCCCAGCCGCTTGCCCAGCTGCCGACTGCTCGGATGTTCGGAATACAGTCGCTCAAGCACTGCTTTCTCGAAGCGCCCGACAATCTCGTCGAGCCCGCCCTCCAGCGAGAAATCGCCAAGCGGCTGACGCACGCCATAGTCCGGCAGACGAATATGCTCAGCCTTGACCGTCCCGCCATCACACAGAGAAACCGCCTGGAACAGCACGTTCTCCAGTTGTCGCACGTTGCCCGGCCAGTGGTAATGACTGAGCCGATCCATCGCCGCCGGCGCCAGCTTCGGCAACGAGCAACCGATCTGCCGACTGGCCTGATCGAGGAAGTGCTCCACCAACGGCGTCAAACCGTCGAGGCATTCGCGCAGTGGCGGGATGTGCAACGAAAGCACGTTTAAGCGATGGTACAAATCCTGGCGAAACTCGCCACGGGCGCACAACTCGGACAGGTCGACCTGGGTGGCGCAGATCACGCGCACATCCAGGTAAACCTCTTCATCACTGCCCACACGACGGAAGCAACCGTCCTGCAGGAAGCGCAGCAATTTCACCTGTAAGCGTGGGCTCATTTCGCCGACACCATCGAGGAACAACGTGCCGCCCGCCGTCAGCTCCAGCAGCCCGAGCTTGCCTTCAGCCCGCGCCCCTTCGAAGGCACCGGGGCCGTAGCCGAACAACTCGGTCTCGGCCATCGATTCCGGCAGCCCCGCGCAGTTGAGCGCCATCAATGGCGACTGGCCGCGCGGACTCGCCAGGTGACAAGCCCGAGCCAGCAACTCTTTACCGGTGCCGGTTTCGCCTTCAATTAGAAGAGGCGCATCGAGCGGCGCCATGCGCCGGGCTTCACGCACCACCGCCGCCATCACTTTCGAGCTTTGAAAGATACTGTCGAAGCCACGCAACTCCTGCTTGCGCACGTTGTAGATGCGCTCGCCGACCCGATCCGCCCGATGCAGCGTCAGTACCGCACCGGCCATGGCCTCGCTGTCGTCGTGCTCCGATTGCAATGGAGCGATGTCGGCCAGAAAGATATCGCCCTTGACCTTGACCCGCATGCCGTTGATTCGCGATTTGTTGGCGCGCACCAGTTCGGGCAAATCGAAATCCTCGGCGTAACGCGACAGTGGAATCCCCGGCACTTCGTCGACCCGCACGCCGAGCAACTGCGCTGCCGCACGGTTGGCGGCAACGATCGAGCCGCCCATGTCGATCGACAGCACCGGAAACTCCAGCGCACCGAGCAACGCATTCAGTTCCATGTGTCGGCGCTCGCTGGGCATCAGCCCTACCCGCTTGACGCCGAACACCCCGGCGATGGCTTCGAATTTGGGCCGCAACGCCTGGAACTGCAGGTTGATCAGGTTCGGGCAATGCAGATAGATCGCATTGCCATGCTCACCGCCGACCTCGCCGCGGGCAACGTTGATCCCGTACTCCACCAGCAGATTGAGGATGTCGCGCAGGATGCCGATGCGGTTCTGGCAGTGGACTTTGATACGCATATAAAGGCCCGAAACAGGTAGAGGGGCGGATTTTTCTCTGCCGCCCGCAAGATAGTCGTCAAGATTATGTGACAGACACCGGCCATTTCAAACCCGCCAATCACCGTAATCACGACTTATCGCACAAAGCGTAACGATAATTTTACGATTTAAAGAGACTTTTCCTACTCGGCCGGTCATCAACCTGCTGCAACACGGCACGCTCTGGGGTATTTCTCAGTCCATAGCAGGACATAACAAGAACGAATTCCCCTCGCAGGAGAGCAGTATGAAGCAGACGCAATACGTGGCCCGCGAGCCCGATGCGCAAGGTTTTATCGACTACCCCGCCGAAGAACACGCGGTGTGGAACACGCTGATCACCCGCCAGTTGAAAGTGATCGAGGGTCGGGCGTGCCAGGAATACCTGGACGGTATCGAAAAACTCGGTCTGCCCCACGACCGCATCCCGCAACTGGGCGAGATCAACAAGGTGCTCGGCGAGACCACCGGTTGGCAGGTCGCCCGCGTCCCGGCGCTGATTCCGTTCCAGACCTTTTTCGAATTGCTCGCCAGCAAGCAGTTCCCGGTGGCCACGTTCATTCGCACTCGCGAAGAACTGGACTACCTGCAAGAACCGGACATTTTCCACGAGATCTTTGGTCACTGCCCGCTGCTGACCAACCCGTGGTTCGCCGAATTCACCCACACCTACGGCAAGCTCGGCCTGCAAGCGACCAAGGAAGAGCGCGTTTATCTGGCGCGCCTGTACTGGATGACCATCGAGTTCGGCCTGGTCGACACCCCGCAAGGCAAACGCATCTACGGCGGCGGCATCCTGTCTTCGCCGAAGGAAACCGTTTACAGCCTGTCGGACGAGCCCGAGCATCAGGCCTTCGATCCGCTGGAAGCCATGCGCACGCCGTATCGCATCGACATCCTGCAACCGCTGTACTTTGTCCTGCCGAACCTCAAGCGCCTGTTCGACCTCGCCCACGAAGACATCATGGGCATGGTCAAGCAAGGCATGCAGTTGGGTCTGCACGCACCGAAATTTCCGCCGAAACCAAAAGCTGCGTGAACCGTGGCTTTTACTTACAAGTGAGTCTGTCAGTCGTCGCGGCTTTGGTTTAGCGTGACGACATTGACGACCGTAACAGCTCTTATAAAAAAGACATCCGATCTCAGGAATCAAACCATGTCCACTTTGAACCAAGCCCATTGCGAAGCGTGCCGTGCCGATGCCCCACAAGTCAGCGATGAAGAACTGCCGATCCTGATCAAGCAGATCCCTGACTGGAACATCGAAGTGCGTGACAGCATCATGCAGCTGGAAAAAGTTTTCCTGTTCAAGAATTTCAAGCATGCCCTGGCCTTCACCAACGCCGTCGGCGAGATCTCCGAGGCCGAAGGTCATCACCCGGGTCTGCTGACCGAGTGGGGCAAAGTCACCGTGACCTGGTGGAGCCACTCGATCAAAGGCCTGCACCGCAACGACTTCATCATGGCCGCGCGCACTGACGAAGTGGCCAAGACCGCAGAAGGACGCAAGTAATGCACTTCGACGCCATCGGCCGGGTGCCCGGCGACCCGATCCTCGGCCTGATGGAGGCCTACGCGCAGGATTCCAACCCGCGCAAGTTCGACCTCGGCGTGGGCGTCTACAAGGACGCCCAGGGCCTGACGCCGATTCCCGAAGCGGTGAAAATCGCCGAGGCGCGTCTGGTCGAAAGCCAGGACACCAAGACCTACATCGGTGGCCACGGCAATCCGCTGTTCGGCAAGGTCATCAATGAGCTGGTACTGGGTGCCGATTCGGCACTGATCGCCCAGCAACGCGCTGGCGCCACCCAGACTCCGGGCGGCACCGGTGCCCTGCGTCTGGCAGCGGATTTCATCGCGCAATGCCTGCCGGGCAAAGGCGTATGGCTGAGCAACCCGACCTGGCCGATCCACGAAACGATTTTCGCGGCGGCCGGGGTCAAGATCAGTCATTACCCGTACGTCGGCAGCGACAACCGCCTCGACGTCGACGCGATGATCGCTGTGCTCAACGAAGTGCCGAAAGGCGATGTGGTGCTGCTGCACGCGTGCTGCCACAACCCGACCGGTTTCGATCTGAGTCACGACGACTGGCACCGGGTGCTGGACGTGGTGCGCAGCCGCAACCTGCTGCCGCTGATCGACTTTGCCTACCAGGGCTTTGGCGACGGTCTGGAGCAGGATGCATGGTCAACCCGGCTGTTCGCCGCCGAGTTGCCTGAGCTGCTGATCACCAGTTCCTGCTCGAAGAACTTCGGCCTGTACCGCGACCGTACCGGTGCGCTGATCGTCTGCGCGAAAACCGCTGACAAGCTCATCGACATCCGCAGCCAACTGGCCCACATCGCCCGCAACCTGTGGTCGACGCCGCCGGATCACGGCGCGGCCGTCGTCGCAACAATCCTCGCCGACCCGGAGCTGAAACGCCGCTGGGCCGACGAAGTGGAAGCCATGCGTCTGCGCATCGCCCAGTTGCGCAGCGGTTTGGTCGAAGCGCTGGAACCGCACGGTCTGCGCGAGCGCTTTGCGCACATTGGCGTGCAACGCGGGATGTTTTCCTACACCGGCCTGTCGCCGGAACAAGTGAAAAACCTGCGCGAGCATCACAGCGTGTACATGGTCAGCTCGGGCCGGGCCAACGTCGCCGGGATTGATGCGACACGTCTGGATCTGCTGGCCGAAGCGATCGCTAGCGTCTGCAAATAAACGAATGTCAGGGGCGGCGGGCACACCGCCGCTCCCGCATTTGCCCTGCGTCACCCTGTCGCACTTGTCTAGACAATCCCGCCCGTCGCAACAAGCGGAATTAAAAATCTGTTTGTCATTTTTACTGCTGTATCCTTCGCAGGCTTTCTGAAAGCGCGGATCTACCAGATCTATCAACAGACTTAGCGAGGAGCGCAACCATGCACGAGATTCCCAATCTCCCCTTCCCAAGCCTGCACGTACCTGAGCAGACGACCACGCAACAAGCCGGTGCCCAACAGCCCGAGCCGAAAGAAGCCGCCGAAAGCCGTCCGGCCGACAGCAAAGAGTAAGTAACACCCGCCGTACAGACCGTGTGGAAAGCGCTAACATGCGCTTTCCACACTGCCTGAAGCCCGAGCCTGCCATGACCGACGAATCCTTTAACGAACAACAGGCTGAAATCCTCATCGGCGCCACCGAGAAGATGATCGAGATCTGGAGCCGCCTCTCGCCCGAGAAGCAAGCCGCCCTGCTCGCCCGTTTCGGCAGCGAAGAAAATGCCCTCGCCGCACTGGTCACCACGCAACTGGTCGCCCCGGCCAAATAGTTTTACTTTTCCCCGCCGCAGCATCGTCCACGCCGGTATCATGAGCAGCCTATCTATTCTGCTCTCCCCGTGGATCGTTACCCATGTCGTCCTCTATGCCAGAACCCCAGCGCCCCCTGGCGGTCACGCTGCAAGTCGTTTCCATCGTCCTGTTCACCTTCATCGGCTACCTGAATATCGGCATTCCGCTGGCCGTGCTGCCCGGCTACGTGCATAGCGACCTGGGCTTCGGCGCGGTCATCGCCGGCCTGGTGATCAGCGTGCAATACCTCGCCACCCTGCTCAGCCGCCCATATGCCGGCAAGATCATCGACAACAAGGGCAGCAAACGCGCGGTGATGATTGGTCTGGCCGGTTGTGGCTTGAGCGGTGTGTTCATGTTGATTTCGGCCTGGACCCCGAACCTGCCGATGCTCAGCCTGATCAGCCTGTTCATCGGCCGTCTGGTGCTCGGCAGCGCGGAAAGTCTCGTCGGCTCCGGATCGATCGGCTGGGGCATCGGCCGCGTCGGCGCGGCCAACACGGCCAAAGTCATTTCGTGGAACGGCATCGCCAGTTACGGCGCGCTGGCGATCGGTGCGCCGCTGGGCGTGTGGCTGGTCAGCCGTTTCGGTCTCTGGAGCATGGGCGTGAGCATTCTGTTGCTTGCAGCGCTGGGCCTGCTGCTGGCCTGGCCGAAAACCGCCGCGCCGATTGTCGCTGGCGAGCGCTTGCCGTTCATGCATGTGCTGGGTCGCGTCTTTCCCCACGGCTGCGGACTGGCGCTGGGCTCGATCGGTTTCGGCACCATCGCTACCTTCATCACGTTGTATTACGCCACCCAGCATTGGGATAACGCGGTGCTGTGCCTGAGTCTGTTCGGTGCCAGCTTCATTGGCGCGCGACTGCTGTTCGGCAACCTGATCAACCGTCTCGGCGGCTTTCGCGTGGCGATTGCCTGCCTGTCGGTGGAAACACTGGGGCTGCTATTGCTATGGCTGGCGCCGGATGCGCACTGGGCATTGGCGGGTGCGGCGCTGAGCGGTTTCGGCTTCTCGCTGGTGTTCCCGGCGCTGGGCGTGGAAGCGGTGAACCTGGTGCCGGCTTCCAGCCGTGGCGCGGCGGTTGGCGCCTACTCGCTGTTCATCGATCTGTCGCTGGGGATCACCGGGCCGCTGGCCGGGGCGATTGCGGCGGGCTTCGGTTTTGCCTCGATCTTCCTGTTCGCCGCGATCGCCGCGGTGAGCGGCCTGGCGTTGAGCGTCTATCTGTACCGCCACACGTCGAAGTACCGCGAAGACTAGAAATCCACCTTGCCGCGCCCGGCCTTGATGCTGCCGCGCTTGGTCTTCGACTCCAGCCGACGCTTCTTCGACCCCAGCGTCGGCTTGGTTGGACGGCGCTTCTTTTCTATCTTGGTGGCGCTGAGAATCAGTTCGGTCAGACGCTCCAGTGCATCAGCGCGATTCTGTTCCTGCGTGCGGTATTGCTGAGCCTTGATGATCAACACGCCGTCGCTGGTGATGCGAGTGTCGCGAAGCGCCAACAGCCGCTCCTTGTAGAACTCGGGCAAGGACGAGGCGGGAATATCAAAGCGCAGGTGCACGGCGCTGGAGACCTTGTTGACGTTCTGCCCGCCGGCCCCTTGGGCGCGGATGGCAGTCAGTTCGATCTCGGCATCCGGCAGATGCACGTTATTGGAAATCTTCAGCATTGCATTCTCATCGTAGAGCCTGTTTCGCCGTACCTGTAGCGGCTACGGTCAGCTTGACCTTGGGTGTGCTTTCAGTGTCGCGCCTTTTCACTATACACGGCGACTATCAGGCGAAACGGGCAGGCGAAACGGAAAAACTTCCGGGAGAAATGCCCCGTCAACATGGGGGGCATTAATCAGTGCCAACGAGCGCCGTACTACGTAGAATATCGCCACGGCAATGAGCAACCGAGACAAGAACGTCCTCGATTACTGTTCAAACATTGCACTTACTCGATCAATGCAGGAAGCATAACCATGAGCAATAAAGCAGTTATCGTTTTTAGCGGCGGGCAGGATTCAACAACCTGTTTGATCCATGCCTTGACCCACTACGATGAAATCCACTGCATCACGTTTGACTATGGCCAGCGCCATCGCGCAGAAATTGAAGTTGCACAGCAACTGGCAAAAGAACTTGGTGTGACCGTACACAAGACCATGGACGTGTCGCTGCTGAACGAACTGGCCATCAGCAGCCTGACGCGCGACAACATTCCAGTCCCGACCATCAATAGTTCAGGAGAAAGCCTGCCGAGTACATTTGTGCCGGGCCGGAACATCCTGTTTTTGACCCTGGCTTCCATATATGCGTACCAGGTTCAGGCCAAGACCGTCATTACCGGTGTTTGTGAAACAGACTTCTCTGGCTACCCGGATTGCCGAGATGACTTTGTAAAGGCACTGAACAAAGCCCTTGAACTGGGTATGGATTACAAATTGACCCTGGACACTCCGCTGATGTGGCTGAACAAAGCGGAAACCTGGGCGCTGGCCGATTACCATAACCGGCTGGAGTTCATTCGCGACCAGACACTGACCTGCTACAACGGCATCAAAGGCAACGGCTGTTCCAATTGCGACGCCTGTAATCTTCGCGCCAAAGGCCTCAACGAGTTCCTGAACAACAAAGAACAGGTTGCGCACAGCCTGAAAGCAAAACTGAATCTGAACTGAGTATATAACGACACATCAAGCGCTCACCCGGCATGACAGCAACAACACACCCGGTGAGCGCCATCCTGCATTATTGCGTCTGACCGCCAGTCAGGTACTTCTTGAACAATGCCCTTGCCCCGTAGGCAGGCAAGACATTAAAGAAAGCGAAGCCTACCTTTATCGCAATCTGGACGTAGATCATGTTCAGTATCGCGCTGGTTTCCATCGCGCCATAAAATGCGATGAAGCAGAAAAGAAAGCTGTCGATGATCACCGCAAACAACGTACTTAAAAACACGCGCAAAAACAGGAATCTGGA
This sequence comes from Pseudomonas allokribbensis, assembly GCF_014863605.1. Taxonomy (NCBI): domain Bacteria; kingdom Pseudomonadati; phylum Pseudomonadota; class Gammaproteobacteria; order Pseudomonadales; family Pseudomonadaceae; genus Pseudomonas; species Pseudomonas allokribbensis. The sequence goes on along the minus strand of NZ_CP062252.1, from coordinate 1,706,275 downwards.
GTTCGTGAGCTCCTTGATTTTGCACAACAAGTACGAGTTGATATTCTCGGAAACCAGAAATGAAACAGAAGAGGCTACCAGGACAGAAGACAACTGACTGATAACGTCATTGTAAGGCCCATCGAGCTTCCAGCCCGGCAGCCCGGGGAGATGTGTCGTGATGGCCAGCAAAATGATGATGGCCGCGTTGCTGATAAAAGCAAAAAGTATCGCTTTTCGCGCAAGCCTGAGACCGAACGTCTCATTCAACAAATCGACGATCAGAAAGGTCAACGGATAAAGAAAGGTACCCGGCGTTACGATAATATCAAAGTATTCCAGATAGATCGGTTTGGTCGCGGCGATACTGGTAAAGATGTACAGCGTAAACAACATGAGGTTCAGAATGATATAGATCATCCAGGAACTCTCATGACGATCATTCAGATCATAGGCGGTGAGCGTCTCTCCCTGGGAATAAAACTTCTTGTACAGGTTTTTGACTTCTATCTTGTTCAGATTGTCCATAATCTCACTATTCAACACTTCACTCAGTTTTATTTTAATAATCTTGCCGGTCGCGATGACCATGATGACGGCCAGGCTTTTTCCATTTTCAAACCCCAATAGCTTGTACTTGCTGTTTTCCATTTCAACACTACAACCCATTAAATCGTTCCTCGATTATATCCCCGACAACACAAATGCGATCCGTAGCAACGCTGATCTCTTTGGTTATAAGCAGCCTGTTTGTGATCTTGTCATACACCAGCTTTTCCCTATCGCCGGTCGACGAGCCTTTCTGCACGATCAATAGATCGCCTGGCTCATGTAAACCATTGATCTCGTTCTCCAGCAGCACACCTATCAAGTTGAAGGAGGTGCCGAAATAGTAAGTCAACGGGTAAATCGTGGCCAACTCGCCTATCCTTTTATCCAGACTCTGGATAACCAGGCTCTCTTTTATGATAGGCACTGCCGCCGGATTCATATTCCCCTGCGGAGAAATACTGCTTTCTATTATTTCCTTCTCTTCAAAATCGATCGTTTCTATTTCCTCATAGGAAACGCCGAAAAAATCAGAAATCTTGCGAACCGTGGACTGCTGTACGTTGACCACCTTCCCTTCGAGAATATTATAGATGGTAGTTCGGGTCAGGCCACTGGAGTTGCACAAGGACAGCTGCGTCTCCCCACGACTTTTAATCAAGTACTTGATGTTGTTTTTCAGATTCTCCGATCTTTCTCTTCTGTGCATGAAGTGCTTACCATCCATTTATAACTGTAATTGACATCACACCCCGAGCGCTCACTCATGGATCACTCAAGTCAAGTGGGTCATTACAGTTTTATCCGTATCAAAGCCGCGCGCGATCATAGCATCCTCCCTCCTTGAGTGACTAAACGACACCGCATAGTCCAGGTCAGCAAAATCTGTACTGACTTGTTAGTTCTCCTTTTCGTCACCCGTGACACCTGGAAAGTCACGCCTGCCGAGCTGCAGTTTTACACCCTTCAGGGGGACAAAAAGAATCATTTTATTTGAACAATGTTCATTTTTCTGATTAATCTTGTGGCGTTCCCAAGCAAAAAATCTATGATGCATCCGGCGATTCTCTCCTCACGGTTACGAGCAGAGGTCATGAAAACCGGCTGTTTAAACAGGCTTTAGTTTTGCGCGCATCGCCGCCAGAACACGGATCGGCCTGTATGGCGCTTGGCAGAACATGGACGCAGGTACGCACACGCAGGACCAGGGAAGACGCGCGGTTGTTCGTTGCGCGCAACAAACAGGGAAGGAATACAGACAATGCCAGTCAATACCGAACAGCTTACGAACCAGGCCGACTTACTGCGACGTGGCCTGGCGGATCTTCGGGCGGAAGACGCCGAACTCGCACAGATCCTCGACGCTGAAGTCACGCGTCAACACCGGACTCTCTCGCTGGTCTCCTCCTCTTGCGCAGTCAAGCCTCGCACCTTGGTGGCATCGGCGTCGGCGCTGGTCAACGTGACGGCCGAGGGCATGCCCGGCAGGCGCTATAACGCCGGGTGCGAGAACGTCACCCGGGTCGAGTCGCTGGCCATCCGAAGAGCCCGGGAGCTGTTCGACGCCCAGTACGCCAACGTGCAGTCACACTCGGCGTCGAACGCCAACTACCAGGTGCTCACCGGCCTGCTTGAACCGGGAGATACGCTGCTGGGAATGGCCGTCGAACACGGAGGTCATCTCACCCACGGCAGCACCGCCGCGTTTTCGGGCGACCACTACAAGGCGATCCAGTACGGCACGACCGCCGACGGCCTGATCGATTACGACAACGTACGCCGACTGGCCCTCGACCACCGCCCGCGCATCATCATGTGCTGCGCCACCGCCTATTCACAGGTTGTGGACTTCGAACGATTCCGTGAGATTGCCGATGAGGCCGGAGCGATACTGCTCGCTGATATTTCGCACATCGCCGGACTGGTTGCCACCGGGCGACATCCGAGCCCGATCAACGTTGCACACGTCACCACGACCTGCACGCACAAGCAACTCATGGGCCCCCGCGGCGGCCTGATCCTTTCCGGCCGAGACGCGAACACCAAGGTACCCGGCCTGAGGACAACCTTCAGTCGTGCCCTTGACCAAGCCGTGTTTCCCGGAATGCAGGGCGCGCCGGCGGTCAACATGATCGCGGCCAAGGCGGCGGCACTGGGCTATGCCAGGTCGGCAGAGTTCGACGCCTACATGGCGCGGATCCGGAGCACGGCCGATGAACTCGCCAGTGCGTTTCAGGCACATGACTACGAGGTCGTGGGCGGGCGCAGTGAAAACCACGCGATTCTGCTTCGGCTGCGCAGCGGTATCACCGGCGCCATTGCGGAGTCAGCGCTGGAGCACTGCGGGATCATCGTCAACAAACACCGCGTCCCCGGCGAGACCCGATCATCCCTCGTGACCAGTGGGCTGCGCATCGGCACCGGCTCCATCGCGCAACGCCACATCGACGCCCGGGGATGCCGGCAGATTGTCGATCTGATGTGCCGGATTCTGGACAACGTGACGCCGCTCGGCGAGCAGGACTACACGCTGGAGCCCACGCTGAGGGAGCAATTCCGCCTACAGACCGAAGCGCTGTGCACGCTGTATCCCATCGCTGACTACGCATAGCAGCTGGAGTGGCTCGTAACTCGCAGAAGCCTCCAGAATCTGCAAACACAAAAAACCCGGCACTTGGCCGGGTTTGTTGTTTCTGCAGAGTCGCTTATTTGGAAGCGCCTGCTGCAGACAGCGCTTGCTGCGCACCACGCTTGTTCTTGATCACGTAGCAGACCCACATGAACACGACCCACACCGGAATCGCATACACCGAGATCTGGATGCCCGGGATCAGCAACATCACACCCAGAATGAACGCGACGAACGCCAGGCAGATGTAGTTGCCGTACGGGTACCACAGCGCCTTGAACAGCGGCTTCTGGTTGGTCTTGTTCATGTGCTGGCGGAACTTGAAGTGCGAGAAGCTGATCATCGCCCAGTTGATCACCAGCGTTGCAACTACCAGCGACATCAGCAGTTCCAGCGCGTGTTGCGGGATCAGGTAGTTGAGCAACACGGCCACCAGCGTTACCGCCGCCGACGCCAGGATCGAACGTACCGGCACGCCGCGCTTGTCGATCTTCGCCAGGCCTTTCGGCGCATCGCCCTGCTCAGCCATGCCCAACAACATGCGGCTGTTGCAGTAGGTACCGCTGTTGTACACCGACAGTGCGGCGGTCAACACCACGAAGTTGAGGATGTGCGCGGCGGTGCTGCTGCCGAGCATCGAGAACACTTGCACGAACGGGCTGCCGCTGTAGGAGTCGCCCGACGCATTGAGGGTTTCCAGCAGGCTGTCCCATGGGGTCAGCGACAGCAGGATCACCAGTGCGCCGATGTAGAAAATCAGGATCCGGTAGATCACCTGGTTGATCGCTTTCGGGATCACGGTTTTCGGCTTGTCGGCTTCGGCGGCGGTGAAACCGAGCATTTCCAGACCACCGAAGGAGAACATGATGATCGCCATGGCCATAACCAGACCGCTGACGCCGTTCGGGAAGAAACCGCCGTGAGACCACAGGTTGCTGACCGACGCCTGCGGGCCGCCATGGCCGCTGACCAGCAGATAGCTGCCCAGGGCAATCATGCCGACGATCGCCACGACCTTGATGATCGCGAACCAGAATTCGGCTTCACCGAAGACTTTGACGTTGGCCAGGTTGATCGCGTTGATCAGAATGAAGAAGGCGGCGGCGGTGACCCAGCTCGGGATCTCCGGCGCCCAGTAGTGGATGTACTTGCCGACCGCAGTCAGCTCCGACATGCCCACCAGGATGTACAGGATCCAGCAGTTCCAGCCCGACAGGAAACCGGCAAAGCCGCCCCAGTACTTGTGCGCAAAGTGGCTGAAGGAGCCGGCCACCGGCTCTTCGACGATCATCTCGCCGAGCTGGCGCATGATCATGAAAGCGATGAAGCCGCAGATGGCATAGCCGAGGATCATCGACGGGCCGGCAGATTTCAGCACCCCGGCCGAGCCCAGGAACAATCCGGTACCGATCGCGCCACCGAGGGCGATCAGTTGAATGTGGCGATTTTTCAGGCCGCGTTTCAGCTCGCCTGATTGCGAGTTTTGTCCACTCATGAAAAAGGTCTCACGCAAGGTTTGATGATGTTCAGTAGACGTTGCTGCAAGGTTGCGATTTCAACCAACCTTGATCAAACCCCAGCGCAGGCACCAGGAATTCAGCTTTTTTACAACGGTCATGCGTCACCTGTTTGTTTTTATCTGTGACGAAATCGAACCCGACACGCTCGTGACGCGACGGAGTGAACAAGACGGATAGCCTTGAGGTATACGCGATTACGCAGAGGGTCACAGTTAAAACGCGGCGCATTGTACACCGCTAACCCCCTGCTGCCAGACCCCGCTGGATCAGCGTGTCGGTTGCCGGGATTGCGTGTGTCCGCCCCGAGAGGCTCGGGCGGCTGCAAAAATTGAGTCAGGCCTTTGCAGGCCATCGGCGTGGACGATGGAAAATCCGTCCCACGTAGAGAAGTGAAAATGGATATCGGCGTTCATTGCGCCTCCTTCTTGTTATGCACCTGCACGACAGGCATGGGGCGCATCTCACCTCTCAAACGAGCCTGAAACAAGCACGCCAGAGCCCTGCGCCGGCCCATATCGACAGGGCTTCGGCAGGTTTTCCTTACAGCCTTGCAAAGGCGCACGATCCACGGGACTCCGGGGCTTTTTCCGTAAATATTTGCTGACAGTGCGTAACGTATAGTTTCCACAGCAGACGAATCGAGAAGGGGTCCGCCCGTGGCTGTTAGCTCGCTAACTATTTGAAAGTGCTTCAGGTTTTTTGTTTTCAAATAAGAAAAAACCGCTGAAAAAAAGAAATAAAAAATCCAAAAAAAAACGCCAACCCGAAGGTTGGCGTTTTTTCATTCAGCGCTGAATACGATCATTCAGGCTTCTTGCGACCGAAACCCGGACGCTGGCCGGAACCGGCCGGTGCGCCACGGCGCTTGCCCGACGGCTTGTCATCATCAGCCAGTTTGATGCCTGGACGCTTCGGCGCCGGCTTGGCCGGGCGCTTGGTGTCGGCTGGACGATCCGCCACCGGCGTACCGCGACCGGCCGGAGCACCCCGCTCGCCACGCTCGCCACGCTCGGTACGGCCATTGGCCGGACGCGGAGCGCGCTCGCCGTCACGTGCTGCAGGCTTGCGACCTGGACGCTCGCCTTCGATCTGTGGCTCTCGCACTTGACGCGGGCCGGCAGCCGCCGGTGCGCCATTGGCCGGACGCAGGGTACGCACGCGCTCGGTACGGGCCATCGGGCGCGACGACTTGCGCTGCATGCGGTCGAGCTTGTCTTTGCTCTTGGCGTTCAGTTGCGGCATGGCTACCGGGGTCAGGCCGACTTCAGCACTCAGAATATCGACTTCGTACTGGCTCATTTCGCGCCAGCGGCCCATCGGCAGGTCGGAGTTGAGGAACACCGGACCGAAACGCACGCGCTTCAGGCGGCTGACCACCAGACCCTGGGATTCCCACAGACGACGCACTTCACGGTTACGACCTTCCATCACCACGCAGTGATACCAGTGGTTGAAGCCTTCGCCACCCGGTGCCTGTTTGATGTCGGTGAAACGCGCCGGGCCGTCTTCCAGCACAACACCGGCCTTCAGACGTTCGATCATCTCGTCATCGACTTCGCCGCGAACACGGACCGCGTACTCACGGTCCATCTCGTAGGACGGGTGCATCAGGCGGTTGGCCAGCTCACCGTCGGTGGTGAACATCAGCAGGCCGGTGGTGTTGATGTCGAGACGACCGATGTTGATCCAGCGCCCTTCTTTCGGACGCGGCAACTTGTCGAACACGGTCGGACGGCCTTCCGGGTCGTCACGGGTGCAGATCTCGCCATCGGGCTTGTTGTACATGATCACGCGGCGGACCGACTCGGCAGCCTCTTCACGCTTGATGACCTTGCCATCAATGGTGATTGCATCGTGCATGTCGACGCGCAGGCCGAGGGTGGCGTCTTTGCCGTTGACCTTGATCCGGCCCTGGCTGATCCACGCTTCTACGTCACGGCGCGAGCCGACGCCGATACGGGCGAGGACTTTCTGCAGTTTTTCGCCTGCTGGGCCGATTTCCTGGTCGTCTTTCTGGTTGTCACTCATCTGGGCACCTCCCGGTGTGGTCTGTTCAGCGGCTCAGGATTGAGCCCGCTGAAACGTTGAAATCTGGGTTTTCGGGCGAAGGGATCGCCGAAGGGTCGCGAATCATACGCGGATGTGTTCGTTCGCGCATCAGAGACTAGTCGATCAGGGCAAGGTTATTTCTTTTTCCGCCGACCGGTGGCACCGAGCTTGATCAGGCGCAGCGAAGCTTCGGCGAGCACCGTGCGCTTGTCGTCCTTGTCGAGTTTCTTCCAGGCCCTGATCTCGCGCTTGCTGCGACCGCAGCCGAGACAGACGTCGTCGCTGAACTTGCAAAGGCTGATGCACGGGTCCTTGGTTGAGCTCATGCTCAATCTTCGAACTCGCGGCGTTCGGCTTCGATGGCTTCGGCCAGTGCCCGGGCTTCGGCTTCTTCTTCGCTCAGTTCTGGTTCCGGATCTGGAGCGGGCTGTTCAAGCCGGGCGACGGCGGCCAACAGTTTTTCCCGGGCTTCGGCCACGCCGAGCACATCGTCTTCCTGCTCGGGCTCGGGCTCAAACTCAGGCTCAAATTCCGATTCAGGCTCAAAATCGGCCTCCGGCTCTGCTTCGGGCTCGACCGGCGCTTCGACCGAATCGGACTCAAACCCCGACGGCATCGGCTCGCCATCCGCGACGTCACGCAGCAAATCGTCGAAGTCGGTCTTGATCCCCTCCTCCATGCTGTCCAGTTCCAGCAGCAGCGTGTGGAAACTGGTTTCCTCCTTCGGCTCTTCCGGCTCGGCGCTGGCATCGGCCAGTTCCTGCAAGCCCGGCGGCACTGGAGCGTCGTCGAAGTCGAGCACCGGATCCGGCTCGATCTCACGCAGCTCGGCCAGCGGCGGCAACTCGTCGAGGCTCTTGAGGTTGAAGTGATCGAGAAACAGCTTGGTGGTGGCGAACATCGCCGGCTTGCCCGGCACATCGCGGTAACCAACGATGCGGATCCACTCACGCTCCATCAGCGTCTTGACGATGTTGGTGTTGACCGCCACGCCACGCACGTCTTCGATCTCGCCGCGGGTGATCGGCTGGCGATAGGCAATCAACGCCATGGTTTCCAGCAGGGCCCGGGAATAACGCTGCGGGCGCTCTTCCCACAGGCGGCCGACCCATGGCGCGAACTTCTCGCGGATCTGCAGGCGATAGCCGGAGGCAACCTCCACGAGCTCGAACGCCCGCCCCTCGCAGGACTTGCCGAGCAGGGTCAGTGCCTTCTTGAAGACCGGCGGTTCCGGCCGTTCGCCTTCCTCGAACAACTCGTACAGGCGTTCAAGGGTTTGCGGCTTTCCCGAGGCCAACAGAAAGGCTTCAAGCAGGGGCGCCAGCTCGCGGGGTTCACTCAGGTTCATATCGGGACTCGTTATTCGGCTCGGGCTCGCACGTGGATCGCGGCGAACGGCTCATTCTGCACCAGCTCGACCAAGGATTCCTTGACCAGTTCAAGGATCGCCATGAAGGTCACCACCACACCGAGCCGACCTTCCTCGGCGGTGAACAGCTCGACGAACGGCACAAATCCGGCACCCTTGAGCCGTTCCAGCACGTCGCTCATGCGTTCGCGGGTGGACAGTGCCTCGCGGCTGACCTGATGGCTTTCGAACATGTCGCCACGGCGCAGCACTTCGGCCATGGACATCAATATTTCTTCCAGCGCCACGTCCGGCAACAGTTTGCGCGCCCGGGCTTCCGGGGCATCAAGCTTGGGCACGATCACGTCGCGACCGACCCGACTCAGACCGTCGATGCCTTCGGCAGCGGCCTTGAAGCGTTCGTATTCCTGCAGGCGGCGGATCAGTTCGGCGCGCGGGTCGTCCTCTTCCTCTTCGACGGTTTCGGCCCGGGGCAGCAGCATCCGCGACTTGATCTCGGCCAGCATCGCCGCCATCACCAGATACTCGGCGGCCAGTTCCAGGCGCACCGACTGCATCAACTCGACATAGCCCATGTACTGGCGGGTGATTTCCGCCACCGGGATGTCGAGGATGTTGATGTTCTGTTTGCGGATCAGGTACAGCAGCAGATCGAGCGGGCCTTCGAAGGCTTCGAGGAAGACTTCCAGGGCGTCCGGCGGGATGTACAGGTCCAGCGGCATTTCCGTGACGGCCTGGCCATAGACCATGGCAAACGGCAGTTCCTGCTGGGCACCGGCCTGGGGATCAACGGTTTCCACTGCGGACATTCAGGCCTCGACCATGAACGGAGCCGGATCGCCGCAACCGACGCGGACCACTTCCGGATCGTCGCCGGTCAGGTCAATCACGGTGGAGGCCTTGATGCCGCCGAAACCGCCGTCGATGATCAGGTCCACTTGATGCTCGAGCAACTGGCGCATTTCGTACGGATCGCTCAGCGGGTCTTCATCGCCCGGCATGATCAAGGTCACGCTCATCAGCGGCTCGCCCAGTTCGGCAAGCAACGCCAAAGCGATCGGATGGCTCGGCACCCGCAGGCCGATGGTGCGCTTCTTCGGGTGCAGCAACAGCCGTGGCACTTCGCGGGTGGCATTGAGAATGAACGTGTAAGGCCCCGGCAAATGAGCCTTGAGAATACGGAAGGTGCCGGTGTCGATCTTGGCGTAATTGCCCAGTTGCGACAGGTCGCTGCAGATCAGCGCGAAGTTGTGCTTTTCGTCGAGCTGACGCAGGCGACGAACGCGCTCGATGCCGTTCTTGTCGCCGATCTGGCAACCGATTGCGTAGGAAGAGTCCGTTGGATAGACCACCACCCCGCCTTTGCGGATGATTTCGACCGCCTGTTTGATCAGGCGCGCTTGCGGGTTTTCCGGATGGATCTGGAAAAATTGACTCACATTCTCTACCTGTTCAGACGGCGGCAATAACTGTGTCATGTTTGAACCGACACCACAGGGGTGGAAGGTCCTCCGGCACCGGCCGGTACTGGCCGATCTCGGACCAGCCACCAGGGCCATGGAAATCACTGCCGGCGCTGACCAGCAGACCGAACTCACGGGCAAGGATTGCAAGGCTGCCCACCTGTTCCGCAGGCTGATGACCGTTGACCACTTCGATCGCATGCCCGCCCGCTTGAATATAGTCGGCAATCAGCTTTCGGCGCTTGCTGCGCGTGAAATCGTAGTGCCAGGGATGCGCCAGACTGACCCACGCCCCGGCGGCGCGCAGCGTGCCAACGGTGTCTTCGAGGGTCGGCCAGTGTTGCTTGACGTCCCCCAGCTTGCCGGCGCCGAGCCATTTACGAAACGCCTCGGCGCGATCCTTTACAAAACCTTCACGCACCATCCAGTCAGCGAAATGCGGACGGGCCGGCGCGTTGCCGCTGTCGCCCAGTTCCTGCTGGATCTGCCGCGCGCCGTCGAGCGCATTCGGCATGCCCTTGAGGGCGAGCTTGCGGCTTATTTCTTCAGACCGTAGCCAGCGGCCATCGTGCAGCTTCGCAATCGCCTCGACCAATGGCGCGGCGTTGACGTCGAAACCGTAGCCCAGCACATGAATGGTGGCACCGCCCCAGGTGCAGGACAGCTCGACGCCGTTGACCAATTGCATCCCCAATTTCGTGGCCGCAATGCGCGCCTCGGCCAGGCCTTCGAGGGTATCGTGATCGGTCAGGGCCAGGACTCGCACGCCGTTCTCGAACGCACGCGCAACCAGTGCCGCAGGCGCCAGGGCGCCATCGGAGGCCGTGCTGTGGCAGTGCAAATCAACATTCACGGGGATGTGTAACCTCAAATCAGCTGGCGCTATCGCGCGCCCATATGTTTGTTATTATGCCGCCACATCCAGCTTCTGGCTCTCACTGTGAAACAATTCATCGATTTCATCCCGCTTCTGCTGTTCTTCATCGTCTACAAACTCGATCCACGCACCGTCGACGTCGCCGGTCATGAGTTGACGGTTGGCGGCATTTACAGCGCCACCGCTGTGCTGATCATGAGCTCCCTGGTGGTCTATGGCGCGCTCTTCATCAAGCAGCGCAAGCTGGAAAAGAGCCAGTGGTTGACCCTGATTGCCTGCCTCGTGTTCGGCAGCCTGACCCTGGCCTTCCACAGCGAAACCTTCCTGAAGTGGAAAGCCCCGGTGGTCAACTGGCTGTTCGCCCTGGCCTTCCTCGGCAGCCATTTCATCGGTGACCGCCTGCTGATCAAACGCATCATGGGTCACGCAGTGACGCTGCCGGAACCGATCTGGGCGCGCCTGAACATCGCCTGGATCGCTTTCTTGCTGTTCTGCGGCGCCGCCAACCTGTTCGTCGCTTTCACCTTCCAGGACTACTGGGTGGACTTCAAGGTATTCGGCAGCCTGGGCCTGACCGTGCTGTTCTTGGTCGCTCAGGGCATCTACCTGACCCGTCACCTGCACGACGCCGATACCACAACGCCAAAAACCGAGGACTGACATGCTCTACGCAATCATTGCCACCGACGTCGCCAACTCCCTGGACGCGCGCCTCGCCGCCCGCCCGGCCCACCTTGAACGCCTGCAAGTGCTCAAGGGCGAAGGCCGCATCGTCCTGGCCGGCCCGCACCCGGCCGTCGACAACAATGATCCGGGCGCTGCGGGTTTCACCGGCAGCCTGATCGTCGCCGAATTCGACTCCCTGAGCGCTGCGCAAGCCTGGGCCGATGCCGATCCGTACATCGCCGCCGGTGTCTACGCCAATGTTGTCGTGAAGCCGTTCAAGCAAGTCCTGCCGTAACTTTCCCCCGCCCGTGTCCCCACGCGATGAACCTTGTCGGTTCATCGCGTTCTCAATCGCTCATTATTCTCGTTTGCCGGCCGACAACCTGCCCAATATCCATTTGGTAACAGGAGTCGCGATGCGCAAGGGTCCGTTGTGTCTGATGTTGGTCACGTTGTCGATCGTGGCGCCCGCCCATGGTGTAGAAACCACCGAAAGCGGCAACTCCACGCCGCTTTCGTTGAGCGCCGGCAGCCAGATCACCGAGTTGCAGCAGCGCCTGAAGGCCAGCGAGCAGCAGCGGGAAGAACTGAGCAAACAACTGCAAGATGCCGACAACACCCGCGAAAGCGCCCAGCTTGCCCGGTTGCGCCAAGAGAACCAGCGCCTGAAGCTGCAACTCAAGGAAGCCCAGGCCAGCCCGCTGCCGCGCCTGCTGACCGAACAGCAGCAATGGTTCGTCACCGGTGCCGGGGTAGCGCTATTGGCCCTGCTCTGCGGTATCTTTGCCAGTGGTGCAAGTCGAAAACGTCGACAATGGCTAAATTGAGTGAGTCATGAGCGAGCTGTTACTGATTGATGATGACGAGGAGCTGTGTGAGCTCCTGAGCAGTTGGCTGAGCCAGGAAGGCTTTCAGGTCCGTGCGTGTCACGACGGCCAGAGCGCCCGCAAGGCACTGGCCGAGACCGCGCCTGCCGCCGTGGTGCTGGACGTGATGCTCCCTGACGGCAGCGGTCTGGAACTGCTCAAGCAACTGCGCAACGACCACCCCGACCTGCCGGTGCTGATGCTCTCGGCTCGCGGCGAGCCGCTGGATCGCATCCTCGGCCTGGAACTGGGCGCCGACGATTACCTGGCCAAACCGTGCGACCCGCGCGAGCTCACCGCGCGCCTGCGCGCTGTGCTGCGCCGCAGTCACCCGGCCGCCGTCTCGACCCAACTTGAGTTGGGTGATTTGAGTTTCAGCCCGGTGCGTGGCGTGGTCAGCATCGACGAGAAGGAATTCACCCTCACCGTTTCCGAAAGCCGTCTGCTCGAAGCCCTGCTCAAGCAACCCGGCGAGCCGCTGGACAAACAGGAACTGGCGCAGATCGCCCTCGGCCGCAAGCTGACCCTGTACGACCGCAGCCTGGACATGCACGTCAGCAACCTGCGCAAGAAGATCGGCCCCCACGCCGACGGCCGCCCGCGCATCGTCGCCCTGCGCAGCCGCGGCTACTATTACAGCCTCTGAATCCCCGCACCCGGACGCTTTGTCAGTTTGATGACAAAGCGTCTTTACCCAAGCTTTACCCAGCGCTGACCGCCGCTGACCTTGATCTCCGTAATCTGGACTCATCCGGAACGTACCGGGAACGAGACAAGGAGATACACCATGCGCAAGACTCTTATCGCTCTGATGTTCGCTGCCGCTCTGCCAACCGTCGCCATGGCCGTGCCGCAGGATGGTGGCCCGATGGGCGGGCCGGACGGTGGCTGGCGCCACGGCGGTCAGATGCACGGCATGCACGGCAAAGGCCCGTACAGCCAGTTGGACCTGTCCCGTGAACAGCGCGAGCAGATCCGCAAGATCATGGGCGAACAGATGCACGAACGTAAGCAGACGGTCGAGAAATACCTGGAGAAACTCTCGCCAGCCGACCAGAAAGCCATGAAAGACGAGATGGCGGCCAACCACAAGAAAGCCGAATCCGATGTCCGCGCCGTGCTGAAGCCGGATCAACAGAAGAAATTCGACGAGATCCAGAAGAAACAGGCCGAGCGTCGCGCCGAATGGGCTGAATTCAAGGCCTGGAAAGCGCAACAGCCGCAAAAGGCGCAATAATGCTCTAGCGTCACGCCCCGACCCAACGGCTCACCGCCGTTGGGTTTTCTTTGTTTGAGGACTTTCCGTGCGTTCATTGTTCTGGCGTATTCTCGCGAGCTTCTGGCTGGCCATCGCTCTGGTTGCAGGGCTTTCCATTCTGCTGGGGCACATGCTCAACCAGGACGCGTGGATCCTCAGCCGCCATCCGGGCCTCAACACCCTGGCCGCCGACTGGACGCAGACCTACGAAACCCAGGGCGAAGACGCCGCCCAGGACATCCTCGAACAACGCAAACGCCAATACCACATCGACGTGCAAGTGCTGAACGAGAGCGGCGACCCCGTGGTGCGTGGCACCTTCCCCCGTCGCGCGGCCGCCTTCGAAGCACGGCAGAACAACGACGACCGACGCCTGCCATGGCGACGGCTGACCGATGAATTCACCAGCGAAAAAAGCGGCGACACCTACCTCTTTATCTACCGCATCCCGCATCCGGAACTCGATGCCTGGCACCGCGAAAGCCTGCTCTGGCCATTGAGTGCGCTGGGTATCGCATTGGTGGTGCTGACCCTGTTCAGCCTGCTGGTGACCTTCTCCATCACCCGTCCGCTCAGCCGTTTGCGCGGCGCGGTGCACGATCTGGGGCAGACCACCTATCAGCAGAACAGCCTGGCGAAACTGGCCAACCGTCGCGATGAGTTCGGCGTGCTCGCCAACGATTTCAACCGCATGGGCGCACGCCTGCAAAGCCTGATCGGCAGTCAGCGCCAACTGCTGCGCGACGTGTCCCACGAGCTGCGCTCACCGCTGGCACGTCTGCGCATCGCACTGGCACTGGCTGAACGGGCGAGCCCGGAAGAACGGGAAAAACTCTGGCCACGCCTGACCCGCGAGTGCGATCGACTGGAAGCGTTGATCAGCGAAATCCTGGTGCTGGCGCGGGTCGACGCCGACAACGCCAGTGCCGAAGCCGTGGACCTGAATGCTCTGCTGGGCTCTCTGCAAAAGGACGCACAACTCGGCTCGCCGGAGCAGACCGTCCGCCTGGAGGCCGAACCGCAGCTCAACATGACGGGGTGGCCGACCATGATCGAGCGCGCCGTGGACAACCTGCTGCGCAATGCCCAGCGCTTCAACCCGGTGGGGCAGTCGATCGAAATGCAGGCTTCACGTCAGGGCGAGCGAATCGTTGTCAGCGTGCGCGACCACGGGCCGGGGGTGCAGGCCGAACATTTGAATCAGTTGGGCGAACCGTTTTATCGGGCACCGGGGCAGACTGCGGCCGGGCATGGCCTGGGCCTGGCGATCGCCCGGCGAGCGGCCGAGCGACATGGCGGGACACTGGTGCTGGCCAATCACCCGCAGGGCGGGTTTGTGGCCAGTCTTGAATTGCCGCTGGAGCCGGGGGCCGTTGTTCAGCCCTGATGATCCTCAGTGTCAGGCCTTACCCGGCCAGGCACTGACAAACTCCGCCAGATCAACCTTCTCGGCCACTCGCGGTTCTTTCTGCGGGGTGCCGAGGTACAGGAACGCAATCACCTCTTCGCCATCCGTCAGCCCCAAACCCTTGGCGACATGTTTCGAGTAAGCCAGATCACCGGTGCGCCATACCGCGCCAATCCCTTGCGCGTAGGCCGCCAGCAGAATCCCGTGCGCCGCACAGCCCGCCGCCAGCAACTGCTCGGCCTTCGGGTATTTGACGTGTTCCTGCAACTTGGCGATGACCACCACCACCAGCGGCGCCCGCAGCGGGCCGTTGCGCGCCTTGTCGATCATCGCTTCGGTGACTTCGCCTTCCTGCATCTGCGCCGCTTCGGCCAGCAACTCGCCCATCTGCTCACGCGCCGCGCCTTCGACGGTCAGGAAGCGATACGGCTGCAAATGCCCGTGATCCGGTGCACGGGTCGCGGCGGCAAACAGCACTTCGCGCTGTTCGGCGGTGGGGGCCGGATCGATCAGTCGTGGAACGGAAACACGGTTGAGCAAAGCGTCGAGAGCCTGCATCGGCCACCTCCTGAAAAAATGTCCGGCTATTCTAGCTGCAAGTGATCCGGCCGCGTCGGTTTACATGCCTTGCCCCGCAGGTAGAATGGCGCCCTTCCCACATCAGCCCGAGCGGACTTCATGGCGTTGCCGACCTTACGGATCATTGGTTTCATCATCGGCATCTTCCTGATCACCCTGGCCATCGCCATGGTCGTGCCCATGGCCACCCTGGTGATTTTCGACCGCACCGGCGATCTGCCGTCGTTCCTCTGGGCGAGCATGATCACCTTCCTCGCCGGCCTCGCGCTGGTGATTCCCGGGCGCCCGGAACACATTCACCTGCGTCCCCGCGACATGTATCTGCTGACCGTCACCAGTTGGCTGGTGGTGTGCATCTTCGCCGCGCTGCCGTTTTTGCTGACCCAGCACATTAGCTACACCGACTCGTTCTTCGAAAGCATGTCTGGCATCACGGCCACCGGCTCGACCGTATTGAGCGGGCTGGACACCATGTCCCCGGGCATCCTGATGTGGCGCTCGCTGCTGCACTGGCTCGGCGGCATCGGCTTCATCGGCATGGCGGTGGCGATTCTGCCGCTGCTGCGCATCGGCGGCATGCGCCTGTTCCAGACCGAATCCTCGGACCGCTCGGAAAAGGTCATGCCCCGCTCGCACATGGTGGCGCGGCTGATCGTGGCGGCTTACGTGGGCATCACCATTCTCGGCAGTCTGGCGTTCTGGTGGGCGGGCATGAGTCCGTTCGATGCGATCAACCACGCGATGTCGGCGATCTCCACCGGCGGTTTCTCGACCTCCGACCAATCTCTGGCCAAGTGGACACAACCGGCGGTGCACTGGGTGGCAGTGGTGGTGATGATCCTCGGCAGCCTGCCGTTCACCCTGTACGTGGCGACGCTGCGCGGCAATCGCCGGGCGCTGATCAAGGATCAACAGGTGCAGGGTTTGCTCGGCATGTTGCTGGTGACCTGGCTGGTGCTCGGCACCTGGTACTGGTGGACTACCAACCTGCATTGGCTGGACGCCCTTCGCCATGTGGCGCTGAACGTGACGTCAGTGGTCACCACCACCGGATTCGCATTGGGGGATTACAGCCTGTGGGGCAATTTCTCACTGATGCTGTTCTTTTATCTGGGCTTCGTCGGTGGCTGCTCCGGCTCGACGGCGGGCGGGATCAAGATCTTCCGCTTCCAGGTCGCCTACATCCTGCTCAAGGCCAACCTTAACCAGTTGATCCACCCACGCGCGGTGATCAAGCAGAAGTACAACGGTCATCGCCTCGACGAGGAAATCGTCCGGTCGATCCTGACGTTCTCGTTCTTCTTCGCCATTACCATCTGCGTGATCGCCCTGCTGCTGTCGCTGCTGGGCGTGGACTGGATGACCGCGTTGACCGGCGCCGCCAGCACCGTGTCCGGCGTCGGCCCGGGCTTGGGCGAGACCATCGGCCCGGCCGGCAACTTCGCCAGCCTACCGGATGCGGCCAAGTGGATTCTGTCGTTCGGCATGCTGCTCGGCCGACTGGAGATCATTACGGTGTTTGTGCTGTGTATTCCGGCATTCTGGCGTCACTGATCGCGTTCGGCGCCTCCAGCAACCGCGCCCGGTAATCGCCGGGCGTGGTGTCGAACCAGCGGCGGAAGGCACGGAAGAAATTGCTCGGATCGGCAAACCCCAGCAAATAGGCAATCTCCAGCAAGGTCATGCTCGGCTGCGCCAGGTATTGCTCGGCGAGTTCTCGGCGGGTGTCATCGAGCAACTGCTGAAAACTGGTGCCCTCCTCCTGCAAACGCCGTTGCAAGGTGCGCTGCGACAGGTGCAGGGTCTGCGCCACGGTATCGCGCTTGGGCTCGCCCTGCGGCAGCAAGCGGCACAACACCTGACGCGCCTTGTGGGTCACACGGCTTTCGGAAAACCGCGCCAGATATTCCCCGGCAAACCGGTCGTGCAGCAGCGCCATCGCCTCGTTGGCGGTGGGCAGCGGCGCTTCCATGTCGGCGCGTTCGAAGATCAGCGCGTCATACGGCGCGTTGAACACCAGCGGTGCATGAAAGGCTTGCTTGTAGGGTTCAAGATCATCGGGCTCATCGCCCTGCACCAGCACTTTGCGCGGGTGCAAGGTGCGCCCGGTCAACCAGCCGCACAGCGCCAGCGCGCAGGCCAGCGAGGCTTCGGCACTTTGCCGGGTCGGCGGCAGATGATCGCCGTGCACCGTCAGAATCAGCGCATAACCTTCGTCGAGCAGGCGAAAACTCAAGTCGGCACTTTCGGCAATGATCCGCTGATAACGCACCAGTCGCTGAAAGCCTTCGGCCAGGGTGTTGCTGGACATCAGCGCGTAGCCCGCCACATGGAACGACGCCGGTCGCACCACCTTGCCCATGTTCAGACCGATGGCGGGATTGCCGGACAGCTCGACCGCCCGTTGCCAGAGTCGGGTCATGGAATCCTGAGGGAAGCGTGCGTCCGGATCCTCCAGCGCCGCGTAGTCGAGCCCCAGCTGTTTGAACAGAACCCGGCAATCCAGGCCGTCCATTTCCAGTGCCTTGACAATCCCCATCGCCCAGCTTGCAGATGTCGTTCGTTCGCTCATGGCGTTTTTTCTTGGATGACATGGTGAGCCGCATACTACGGCCGATTTCCCAAGGATAGTAAAGTGGCGCCGATTGTCACTGGCCGACGCCAATGATCACTCTAGACTCAAATAAGCTACCCACCGAACAACTTGCAATCAGAACAATAACCACAGAGATCGCGGTCGTGGAAACCATCAAGCCTTTCAACAGCTTCGCCGAGTTCTATCCGTATTACCTCAGCGAACACAGCAACAGCACCTGCCGTCGCCTGCATTTCATCGGGACGACGCTGGTGATCTTCATTCTCGCGATGACCATCGCCAAGGGCGCCTGGCTGCTGTTGCTGGCCCTGCCGCTGGCCGGCTACAGCTTCGCCTGGGTCGGCCATTTCTTTTTCGAGAAGAACCGGCCGGCGACATTCCAGCATCCGTTCTACAGCCTGCTGGGGGATTTCGTCATGTACCGCGACATGATCCTGGGCCGCGTGGCGTTCTAGAAACCCTGACCAAGAGGATTGCCGATGAATGCCAATGCCCGTTTCACCCATATGAAGGACGGCACGCAGGAAGACTGGGCGATCATCGCGGCGGACTTCAGCGCCTACGCCCGTCAACTGCCGGGCCGGATCATGGCGCACCTGAAATTGCTCGAAGGTGATTTCGGCGGGTTTCCGGTGGATCGCCTGACCCACTCGCTGCAAACCGCCACCCGCGCCTGGCGCGATGGGCGTGACGAGGAATACGTGGTCTGCGCCCTGCTCCACGACATCGGCGACACGCTGGGCTCCTACAATCACCCGGACATCGCCGCCGCCATTCTCAAGCCGTTCGTCAGCGCCGAGAACCTGTGGATGGTGGAAAAGCACGGGATCTTCCAGGGCTACTACTTCTTCCATCACCTGGGCATGGATCGGCACCTGCGCGAGCAGTTCAGCGGTCATCCGCAGTATCAGGCGACCGCGGAATTCTGCGCGAAATACGACGCGGCGGCATTCGACCCGGATTACGACACCCTGCCGCTGAGTTTCTTCGAACCGATGATGGAGCGGCTGTTCGCCCGGCCGAAGAACTCCATCTACAAGGCTGCGATGGAAGAACACGCCCCGGCCTGAGTTGATTTGAAAACTCAGGCCAGCTCGGCGACCTTGGCCGCTTTCAGTTCGGCCTCCCGCGCCTGCGCATCCGCCAGGCGATACAGCTCGATTGTGCCGTCCCAGTGTTCGATCAGCGCCGTGCACGACTCCACCCAGTCACCGCAATTGAGGTAATCCACCTCGCCGACCTTGCGGATCTCGGCATGGTGAATGTGCCCGCACACCACGCCGTGCAATTCGCGCTTCACGCACTCATGAGCGATGGCTTCTTCGAAGTCGCTGATGAAGCTCACTGCGGTCTTCACCTTGTGCTTGAGATAGGCCGACAGCGACCAATAGCCGTAACCGTATTTCGCCCGCCAGTGATTGAGCCAGCGATTGAGGGTCAGGGTGAATTCGTAGGCCGAGTCGCCGAGAAAGGCCAGCCAGCGGTGATAACGGGTGATCACGTCGAACTGGTCGCCGTGGATCACCAGCAAATGCCGGCCATCGGCCGTGACATGCACCGCTTCGTCGACCAACTGGATGTTGCCCAGGATCAGTTTCGAATAGCGACGCAGGAATTCGTCATGGTTGCCGGTGACGTAGATCACCTCGGTGCCGCGCTTGCTCATGGTCAGCAAGCGGCGGATCACGTTGGTGTGCGCCTGGGGCCAGTACATGCCGCCGCGCAGTTTCCAGCCGTCGATGATGTCACCGACCAGGTAGATCTTGTCGGCGTGATAACCCTTGAGAAATTGCGACAGATGCTCGGCCTGGCAATCCCGCGTGCCCAGATGCACGTCGGAAATCCACAAGGTGCGAACCCTTTGTTTACGGCTGGGTCTGGCGAGCTCGGCGCTGGTCATGGGCAACCCTCTGCGATGTTTTCGCCACTGTGCGCGAGCCCGGTTAATCGACCATGACAGGCGTGCGTCAGTCTTGTGACAAACGCGTCGCCCCTGCGCCGGTGTAGACTGGCAGCTCGCCCGGAGACCGCCATGCCACCGATCCTGACCCTGCGCCATTACACCCACGACCTGATCGTCCACAGTCACGACCACGCCCAACTGGTGTTCGGCCTGTCGGGTGCGCTGGATTTCGAGGTCGAAGGGCATGGCAGCCAGGTATTGCAGCAGAGCTTCGTGGTGATTCCCTCCGGCGCGCATCACGCGTGCGGCAGCCCCAAGGGCAGCCGTTGCCTGGTACTGGACGTGCCGGACGATCAATGGTTGTCACGCTCACTGGGCGATCACGCCGACGCCAGCCGCCGCCTGCTGGACAACGCCGCGCGGCTGTCACTGGATGCCGGCCAGGGCCAACTGGTCAATTGGCTGGCGAACAGCCCGGTGGACGATCCGCTGATTGCGCAACAGGGCGCGGTGCTGTTGCTGGCGAGCCTGAATCACGCGCAACCTGCCGAGGTCTGCGCCCGTCGCCTGCCCTACGCGGCCCTCGATGCGCACATCGAGCAATACGCGGCCTATCCGCTGCAGGTCGCGGATCTGGCGCGTGTCGCCGGACTCTCCAGCGCCCGATTGCATGCGCGGTTCGTCGCCGAATGCGGGCAGACACCCATGGATTACATTCGCAGTCGACGGCTGCATAAGGCCGTCACGCTGTTGCGAGAAACCACGCTAGCCATCGGGGAAGTGGCCAGCCGTGTAGGCTATGGATCGCAAAGTGCGTTCTCGGCCGCCGTCCTGCGTGAATTCGGTACCTCTCCTACACAATTGCGACGCGAGGCTGACGACAAAAGTCGATAGTCTGCCGACAGACTTTTCGGCCGCTACACGCTTCAATGTGTGCCTGAAATGGTGTTTGGAAAAAGGACTGCAATGACTCCCCGTACTGCCCTTGGCGCCCTGCATATCGGCGCATTGATGTTCGGCCTGACCGGCGTCTTCGGCAAACTCGCCGCCGCAACGCCAGCGGTCATCGTCTTTGGACGGGCCGCGTTTGCCGTTCTTGCGCTGGCGTTCTTTGCCCGTTTCGCCAGCCAGCACGGCTGGCAAAAACTGCAAGCCGTGGACTGGCGACGACTGGCCCTGAGCGGTGTGCTGCTGGCCGGTCACTGGGTGAGCTTCTTCATTGCCGTGAAGGTGGCCGGCGTCGCGGTGGCCACCCTGGGTTTCGCCAGTTTCCCGGCCTTCACGGTCATCCTCGAAGGGTTGATCTTCCGCGAACGCATCCGTGCCAACGAAATCATTCTGGTGGCGCTGGTCAGTGTCGGCCTGGTGCTGGTGACCCCGGCGTTCGACCTGGCCAGCGGCGCCACCACCGGGCTGCTCTGGGCGATTCTTTCCGGCCTGCTGTTTTCACTGTTGTCGCTGACCAACCGTGCCAGTTCCGGACGCATCCCGGCGGTGCAGGCAGCGTTGTGTCAGAACGTGGTGGTGGCGTTGTGTCTGCTGCCGGTGGCGGCGCCGCAACTGAGTGAAGTGCGCGCCATCGACTGGCTGTGGATCGCCCTGCTCGGTGTGTTCTGCACCGGCGTCGCCCACAGCCTGTTCGTCGCCAGTCTCGCCGTGATCAAGGCGCGAACTGCGGCGGTGGTGTTCGCCATGGAGCCGGTTTACGGCATTACCGTCGCGTGGCTGCTGTTCGATGAAAACCCGACCCTGCGGATGCTGCTCGGCGGCGCGCTGATCATCGTCGCCATCGTTGTGTCGAGCCAGATGTCAGGCAGCGCCAGCAAAAAAACGGTGGAGGCCGAGGCTGCGTCTCACTGAGTGCGGTCGTTATGGCCGAGGTCGCGCTCAGGGTCGATCTGGTCGCGGACTCGCTGCTTGAGCACCTTGGCCTCGGGGAAACCACCGTCGGCCTTGCGCTCCCAAATCTGCACGCCGTCGCAGCTGATGTGAAAGATCCCGCCGGTACCCGGCACCAGTGACACTTTGCCAAGGTCGTCGCCAAAAGTGCTGAGCAACTCCTGCGCCAGCCACGCCGCGCGCAACAGCCACTGGCATTGCGTGCAATAAGTGATGACGATTTCCGGTTTTGTGGCGGTCATGATCGTTGAAACTCCTGAGCCAGAGGGCGCCGCTATAATAGCCGGCTTTAACGCTTGCCCCGAGACTCACAATGCGTCGTCTGCTGATCTGCCTTTTGCTTGGTTTCCTTCCGCTGTTCGTCCATGCCAGTGAAGCGCCGCGACCGAAAGTCGGCCTGGTGCTGTCCGGCGGTGCGGCCCGCGGGCTGGCACACATCGGCGTGCTCAAGGCGCTGGAAGAGCAAGGCATCAAGATCGATGCGATTGCCGGCACCAGCATGGGTGCAGTGGTCGGTGGCCTCTACGCCTCGGGTTACAAGATCGACGAACTGGAAAAACTCGCCCTGAGCATCGACTGGCAGCAGGCCCTGTCCGATGCTCCACCTCGGGAAGACGTACCGTTTCGACGCAAACAGGATGACCGCGATTTTCTGGTGAAGCAGAAACTGAGCTTTCGCGACGACGGCAGCCTCGGCCTGCCGCTCGGGGTGATTCAAGGGCAGAACCTTGCGCTGCTGTTGGAAAGCCTGTTGGCCCACACCAGCGACACCCGTGATTTCGACAAGCTGCCGATCCCGTTCCGCGCCGTGGCCACCGACATCGCCAACGGCGAAAAAGTGGTGTTTCGCAAAGGCCACCTGCCTCAGGTGATCCGCGCCAGCATGTCGATCCCGGCGGTGTTCGCCCCGGTCGAGCTTGATGGCCGGCTGCTGGTGGACGGCGGCATGACCGACAACATTCCCCTCGATGTGGCCCGGGAAATGGGCGTCGACGTGGCCATCGTGGTCGACATTGGCACCCCGCTGCGCAACCGCAAGCAACTGACCACCGTGGTCGATGTGCTGAACCAGTCGATCACCCTGATGACCCGGCGCAACTCCGAAGAACAATTGGCGGCGCTGCACCCGAATGACGTGCTGATCCAGCCGCCGCTGGCCAGTTTCGGCGCCACCGATTTCGGTCGCGCCGAGGAAATGATCGATGCCGGTTACCGCGCCGCCAAGGCCCTCGACGCCCGCCTCGCCCGATTGAAACCCGCCGTGTCTCAGGACGCCGAGCTCAATGCCGCACGCGCACCGGGCCAGCGCACGCCGATCATCACCGCGATCAGGGTCGAGAACGACTCGAAAGTCGGCGACGACGTGATCCGTTACTACATCCGTCAGCCCATCGGCGAGCCGCTTGACCTTGGGCGTCTGCACTCGGACATGGGCACCTTGTACGGCCTGGATTACTTCGAACAGGTGCAGTACCGCGTGGTACACAAGGGCCAGGAACACACATTGGTGATCAGCGCCCGAGGCAAGCGCAGCGGAACTGACTACCTTCGCGTCGGCTTGAACCTGTCGGATGACATGCGCGGTGACAGCGCCTTCAACCTCGGCGCCAGCTACCGAATGAACGGCATCAACCGCCTCGGCGCCGAATGGCTGACCCGGGCGCAGATCGGCGACAAGCAGGAGCTCTATACCGAGTTCTATCAGCCGCTGGACGTCGGCTCGCGCTACTTCGTCGCACCGTATGCAGCGTTCGAAGCCCAGAACGTCGACTCGGTGCTCGACAACGACCCGATCGCCCAATATCGCGTCGAGCGCTACGGCCTCGGCCTCAATGTCGGCCGCCAGATCGGCAACAACGGTGAAATCCGCTTTGGTGTCGGCGAGGCCTGGGGCAAAGCGGATGTGCGAATCGGCGATCAGAATCTGCCGAGCGAACACTTCAACGAAGGGTTCTATGCGTTGAAGTACTCGTTCGACTCACTGGACAATGTGTACTTCCCCCACGACGGCAAGGACATCAGCCTGACCCTGATGCAATTCGAACCGAGCCTGGGTTCCGACACGCGCTACCGGCAGTGGGAATTCAAACTGGACAAGGCCATGAGCAGCGGCCCGAATACGCTGATTCTGGGCGGTCGTTACGGGCGCACGCTGGACGATGCGAATGTGGTGACGTCGAGCTTCCTGCTGGGCGGCGCCCGACAACTGTCCGGTTTCCGCGAAGATGCCATCTCCGGGCAGAACGTCAGCCTGATGCGGGCGGTGTATTACCGCCGTCTGACACCGCGCGCTTATCTGCCGCTGGATTTCCCGCTGTATGCCGGCGGCTCGCTGGAGCGCGGCCGGGCCTGGAACAACGACAACGAGTTCGACAGCGGCTACATCAATGCCGCCAGCGTATTCATCGGTTTCGACACACCGCTGGGGCCGCTGAACTTCAGTTATGGCCTGAACGATGCCAACGAACAGGCGGTTTACCTGAATCTGGGGCAGACCTTCTGACCCGGATCAGCGAATCCCCGCCAACAATGTCCGAGCGGTTTGTCTGAGAGGTTCGTCCCCCTCCTTCAGCAGCTCATTGAGCAAGGCGATCGCACTGTCGAGGTCGCCGTCGTCGATGCAAGTCTGGGCCTGTTCGAGCTTTCCGGCGTTGGCCGCTTCGGTCGGGCCTGGCTCGGGTTCCGGTAATTGCAGATCCAATGGCTCCAGTTTCAGCGACTGACCGGGATCGCCAAATTCGTTGAGGAAGTCATCGTCGATCGGCTGCACCTCCGGTTCGGCGATCCACTCCAGCTCCGTCGCCTCAGCGTCATCGTTGGCGGTGAGCGGCAGCTCGAAATCCGGTGGCAGCACTTGCAGGCTGGCCTCCAGTGCCGACGGGGCCGGTGAAGGTGTGTCCGTTGCCGGGCGACTGTCTTCCAGATCCCAGCTGGAATCCATCGACAGCTGCTCCAGATTCAGCTCGAAATCATCCTCGGCCAACGGCGTTGAGGGTGTGGCTTGTTCAACAGGCAGCGCGGCAATGACCGGAGCCGCCGCAGCCGGAGGTTCAGTCCTGGTCAGTTTCGGGTAGCGGGCCCGGATATCGAGCAATCGCTGTTCCTCGACACCGAGCTGGCGCAAGTGGTTTTCCTGTTCGTCATAGGCTGACTGGTCGCCCTGGCGCCCCAACACCTCGAGCATCTGCACACCCAGATCGATGCGCTCCGGCTCCTTTTGCAAGGCGTCGCGCAGCAGACCGAGCGCTTCGCCGAGCCGCCCATACGCCAGATAAATGCCGACCGCCTCCAGTACATCGCCTGCGGCCTGTTCGTCACGGTGCTCGACGGCCTCCTGAACCACGTTCTGACGAACGACTTCGGGTTCATTGAGCGCGGGTTCGCTTCGCTGGGGTGCCAGCACCGCAGGCCCGACAAGATTCGCTTCAGACTGGCGTCGGCGGCGTACATACAACACCGCCCCCAACAGGCCCAACAACACCAGCAAACCGCCAAGCAGCGGCCAGCTGACGGAGTCTTCCTGCGACTCTACCGGCGCAGCAACCGGAGCCGGAGCTTGCACAGGTGCTACCGGAGCCGGCGGCGCCTGTTGCACTTCCGCCAGACGGGCCTGCAAATCACCCAGCTGTTTCTTGCCGTCGGCGATCAGGATTTCCTGCGCCTGAAGCTTCACGTTCAACTCATCGATGGTTTTCTGCAGTTGCTGGTTCTGCAGCACGCTGGCGGCCAACTGCTCGGCTTGTGCGTCGTTGGCCGGCGCCGTTTGTGGCGCTGGCGCGGCGGGTGGCGCAGCAGGCTTGCTTTGGGTGCCGGCAGCAGGTGCCTCAGGCGTTGGAAACTCCGACGATTGCGCGCGGACGTCGGGCTCGTCGGTGGCCGGCACGATGCCCGGCGAACCCGGCGGATCGATCAGCACCGTGTATTCGCGCAGCAGGTGGCCGTTGGGCTGATTGAGCTGCACAAGGAAATTCAGAAAGGGTTCGTTGACCGGTTTGCTGGAGGTCACCCGGATCAGGTTGCGATTGCCACGCAGGATCGGGGTGAACTTAAGGTCATTGAGGAAGAACACCCGCTCGACCCCGGCACGGCCGAATTCGTCCGCCGTGGCCAGACGGACCGAGAGCTCGCTTTCGCTGAGCCCGGCGACATCCACCAGCGCGATGTCGGCCTTTAGCGGCTGATTGAGGGCCGAGTGCACGGTGATGTCACCGAGCCCCAGCGCCAGTGACGCCGTGGACCAGGTGAGAACACCGGCCACCAGCAGTGAGTTGGCGCAACGCAGTACCACGTGCCGACTGTCGAGCATGAGCATCCCTTAAATAAGCAAAACCGACTTCTATGGGTTCGCACATCCGGTACGAACACGATATTGCCCAGTAGTTCTTATAGTCTGCCCAGCGCGATCTCTCAAAAAAACGGCACGCGGTTGTGCCTCAAGATTTTTCCAGGTTGGCCAGAATGTGCCCGTGAACCCGCATGCACACCTTCAAATCCGCTTCGTCGACGCCTTCGAACAATTCGTGACGCAGTTGCGTGGCGATGGTCTCGATCTGTTCGATCAGCGGCAGTGCCGGGGCGCACAACACGATTTTTTTCGCCCGCCGGTCTTCCATCACGGACTGGCGTTGCACCAGGCCCTGGCTTTCCAGGCTGTCGAGCAGACGGGCAAGGGTCGGCCCTTCGACGCCAACGCTTTGCGCCAGCTCCCGTTGGGTCGGGGCGTCTTCGAAACGCGCCAGATGCAGCAGCACCAGCCAGCGCGCCTGGGACAAACCCAGGCCGGCCAGCCGGCGATCCAGTTCGGCACGCCAGCCACGGGACATCTGGGCCAGTTGCATGCCAAAGCGGTGTTGATCGGTTAACGGCATAAAACACTCATGGTTAGACTGAAGAAATAGAGAAAAACTAATTATTAGTCAGCTAAGCATGACATTTGGCTATAGGCAAGAGCCGCCCTGTACTGAATCGTTACATCTGTATAACGGTTTGTGTAAGCCTTGGCTCACATCTCGAATTCAGATTGCAGCGCAGCCCTTACGCAATACAGCACGCCTTCCGGTACGCGGCCGGCAAACAGCTCCGCCACTTCAGCGACCGACGGCAACTCGCCCTCGCCGTCGAGGAACGCATCCTGGACTTCGCCCATCAGATCTTCCGGCAGGTCCAGCGCCTGTTCCAGCGACAGTTGCTGCTTGCCGATGGCTTCGGCAAGCATGGTGTAGACGTTCTTTTCCGAGCACTGCAACTGACCGGAAATCTGCAACGGCGTCATGCCGGCACGGGCCAGGGTAATCAATTCGTGGCGTACGTCGGCCACCACTTTTGGTGTCTCGGCTTCGCCGCCGAGCACTTCGAGGAAGGCCTCGCCGTAGCGCTCCAGCTTGCGTGCGCCGACGCCGCTGACCTGGGCCATTTCCGCCAGCGAGGTCGGCTGGCTGCGGAGCATTTCCAGCAGGGTCGAATCGGGGAAGATGACGTACGGCGGCACGCCGTGTTCTTCCGCCAGTTTGCGGCGCAGGGCACGCAGCGCTTCCCACTGTTCGCGCTCCTCAAAGCGCACCAGTTGACTGGCCGGGCTCTTGCTGCCGCTCTTGGCGGTGACTTGCGGCTTGAGGTCGCGGCGCAGCTCCAGGCTCACTTCACCCTTGAGCAGCGGCCGGCAAGTGTCGCTCAGACGCAACCCGCCGTAGCCTTCGTGATCGACATCCGCCAGGCCGCGAGCAACCAATTGGCGGAACAGCGAACGCCATTCGCTCTCGCTAAGCGCCTTGCCGACGCCGTACACCGACAGGTGCTGATGGCCGAAGCTGCGGACTTTTTCGTTGTCCTTGCCCAGCAGCACGTCCACCAGATGGCCGACACCGTAACGCTGGCCAGTGCGATAGATCGCCGACAGCGCCTGACGCGCAGGCTCGGTGGCGTCCCAGGTCTGCACGCCGTCGGTGCAGTTGTCGCAGTGCCCGCACGGCTCGGGCATGTCTTCGTCGAAGTACGCCAGCAGCGCCTGTCGGCGGCAGCGGGTTTCTTCACAGAGCGAGAGCATGGCGTCGAGCTTGTGCTGCTCCAGACGCTTGTGGCGCTCGTCGCCCTCGGAGTTCTGCAGCATCTGCTTGAGCATCACCACGTCTTGCAGACCGTAGGCCATCCACGCGTCCGCCGGCAGACCGTCACGGCCGCCGCGTCCGGTTTCCTGGTAATACGCCTCAAGGGATTTCGGCAGGTCGAGGTGAGCGACGAAACGCACGTTGGGTTTGTCGATACCCATGCCGAACGCCACGGTGGCGACCATGATCAGGCCTTCCTCGTTGAGGAAGCGCTTCTGGTGATAGGCGCGCAGATCGTTGGGCAGACCGGCGTGATACGGCAGCGCCGGGAAGCCCTGCTCGGTGAGAAACGCGGCCACCTCCTCCACCTTCTTGCGCGACAGGCAGTAGACGATGCCGGCATCGCTGCGCCGCTCGGCGAGAAACGCCAGCAACTGCTTGCGCGGCTGTTCCTTGGGCACGATGCGGTAGAAGATGTTTGGTCGGTCGAAGCTCGACAGAAAACGTTCGGCGTTCTGCAAATGCAGGCGGGTGACGATTTCTTCGCGGGTACGCTTGTCGGCGGTGGCGGTCAGGGCGATGCGCGGCACATCGGGGAACATTTCCGCCAACTGCCCCAGTTGCAGGTATTCCGGGCGGAAGTCGTGGCCCCATTGCGACACGCAGTGCGCTTCATCGATGGCGAACAACGCGATGTTCAAGCCTTGCAGGAACGACAGCATGCGCGGCTGCACCAGACGCTCCGGCGCCAGATAGAGCATTTTCACTTCGCCGCGCTTGATCCGGTTGGCGAGGTCGCGTTGCTGCTCGGCGCTCAACGTGGAGTTCAACGCGGCAGCCGCCACGCCCAGCTCTTCGAGGGTGGCAACCTGATCGTCCATCAGCGCGATCAGCGGCGACACCACCACCGCTAGGCCGTCGCGCAGCAGCGCCGGCACCTGGAAGCACAGGGACTTGCCGCCGCCGGTCGGCATCAGGACAAGGGCATCACCGCCACTGGCCACGCGCTCAATGATTGCACCCTGACGGCCACGGAAACTGTCGTAGCCGAAGATGTCCTTGAGGACGCGTTGAGCCTGTTCGAGCATAAAAACTCCAAAAATCCACCGAAACATCCCTGCACAGGCTGGTTCAAGACAGCCGAGGCTGCTTTAAACAAAACGTAAGGGCGCATTGCATGACGCCGTACAGATTCAGCCGCGACACCGGCAGGGATCGCAAAGCGCGGCAGTATACCCGAGCCCTCCCCGGCAAAGGGCACCGCCGATAAGAAGCTTGTGGGCGCAAATCTGCCGTGCGGCTGGCTTGAGGGCTCAAGAAGGCCTAGAATTCCCGCATTGTTTATTCCCCCAAGGTAGCCCTTTAATGTCCTTCGCCGAGCAACTAACCCGCCTGCAAGTCTTCCTCGACGCCGACGAGCTGCATGAAGAGGCGCTGGACTACGTGGCCGCTCACGGTTACCTGACCGCGCTGTCGATCTGCGCCGACGAGGTGCCGGACCGTGAGTGGATCGACGCCCTGTTCGCCGAAGAGCCGCATTACAGCAGCGAAGCCCAGCGTGAAGAGATCGAAGCCACGCTGATCGGCCTCAAGGCCCACATCGCTCGCCAACTGGCCTCCGATGAAGAATTCGAACTGCCATGCGAACTGGACCTGGGCGACGAGCCGGACGATTCCGAACTGCGCGGCTGGTGCATCGGTTTCATGGAAGGCGTGTTCCTGCGCGAAGCGGCCTGGTTCGAAACCGCCGAAGAAGAAGTCAGCGAAATGCTCCTGCCGATCATGGTCGGTTCGGGCCTGTTCGACGAACAGCCTGAGTTCGAAGACATCGCCAGGGACGCCAACCTGATGGACGACATGATCGTGCAGATCCCGGAAGCCCTGACCGCGCTGTACCTGCTGTGCCAGGCACCCGACGAAAAACCGGCGATCCTCAAGCCACGTCACCACTAAGATCCGGCCTATGGACAACCCCATAGGCAACCGTCCCCTGATGTTGCGCTACATCCTGCTGGCCATCGGCTGGCTGAGCGTGGCATTGGGGGTGATCGGGATTTTCCTGCCTGTTCTCCCCACTACCCCCTTCCTTCTGCTGGCAGCCGCCTGCTTTGCCCGCAGCTCTCCGCGTTTTTACCAATGGCTGGTCGAGCATCCCCGACTCGGGCCATGGATCCGCGACTACCTCGATGGCAACGGCATACCGCTCAAGGGCAAGGTCTACGCGATCGGGCTGATGTGGGCGAGCATTCTGTTCTCGTGTTATCTGGTGCCGCTGCCGTGGGCACGCGGGTTCATGTTGACCAGTGCGGTGTTGGTGACGGTTTATATCTTGCGGCAGAAGACGTTGCGTAAGTCCTGAGGTGCCCTCTACGGCAACCGCTTGTCGAAAACCCTCGTCAACCTGTCAGATCTGACAGTAGGCAACTCCGCGTTTTCGCTGTGTGATGGAGGCCTGACTCTATTGGCCGGCATGCCGGGGAGACCGCAATGAATCTTCAATCACAAGCAGTGAGCGCCGGGCTGGCCTTGTTTCCGGTGTACACGCCGCAATGGGTAACACCAGTACAGCCGTCGACAATTGCTCATGGTGGTGTCTCCCTCTCTGCATTCACACCGCAAGGACTGGAGGTCGTCATCGAGCCGATCACCGGTTTGCGGAATTGGGTCGTGGCGGCTTTTGATGTCGTGACGTTGTTCGTCAACAACGTTCGCACCAACGTCAGCAAGACCATCTATCCGGGTGAGGAAGGCAATCGCTTCCTTCTGTACTTGCCAGAGCGTTGGTTCACCAACGGTGTCAACGATGTGCGCTACCAAGTGACTCGGGTCAGCGGCAATAAAGATGACTCGCCCACGCTCCAATTGCTGTACCACAATCCGGCGCCCACCATCACCGTGAGCCATCCGCCCAGCATCGGTCCGGGACAGCCAGCGGTCATCACCCTCACCGTCGGTTATGCACGATCTTACGACACGGTCACCTTGACCATTGGCACATGGAGCATCACGTTCAACAACCCCGATCCCACTAAACCGATCACACACACCCTGACCGCCGGCGATCTTCAGTTGATCGGTGATGGCATTCATCAGGTTTTCGGCAGGGTATTCGATCAATTGTTTAACAGCGGCGTGTCGACAACGACCTCTATCGATATCAGCGCTAACCAGAAACTCGTTATTCCTACGCTGACTAATGTGCTGGACGTTAACAACAGTGAAGTACCTGAGGGCACCAATACCACTAGCAAAACGTTGACCTTGAAGGGCGCGGCGAGTCCCGGACGGAGCATCGAAGGCTTTGACGGGAGTGGTTCGAGCGCGAAGTCCCTGGGCACGACCACGGCTGACACAACAACCGGTATCTGGGAACTCAAAATATCCGTACAGCCTGGAGCCCATCGCTTGTACGCCAAGTCGCTTTATCACCCAGGCCCGGTGTACTCGAATGTACGTAATCTGACAGTGAGTTCAGACCTTTCGATTGATACCAGCGATATGAGATTAGCCGGCTTCTCTGTGAAAATATTTATCTGGCCCAGAACTGGACGAGAGTCCGTTGGCAATACTGACAATAGGCAACCTATAGGTGGTTCCCCTCCATACAACCATGTATCCCAGAATCCGGCGATAGCTTCAGTGGATCAGAACGGCCATGTCACAGGAAATAGAAATGGCACAACAATAATTGTCGTGACTGACACACTTGGCAATTCTGTGCAGTACAGGGTCGTTGTCAGCAATGTCTGGACGTTACAGGTCAATAACAATCGAATGTCGAGTGCTTCTGCTATCAGTTGGATGTTCTCGATCGGTGGCTCGCCAATACCACCGACTCCCTTTATTTCAGATGTCTCCAATTGTTATTACGCTCCCGTTCCCAGAGCGGACGAGTATTGGCTTTGTTATACCACGGGGCCCGGAGCAAATTTTGTGATGCAACAAACTGGTTTTACCTATGGCGGCCGCTTTGATGATGTATTTGATCCGGCATGGTGTCTTACACCTTATTGATTGACCAACGCAGAGCATCCCGGCTGCACTCCTACCCCAGAAGGTGGGAACCCTCAATGAAAAACCAGAGAAAAGAGAGAAAAGGGAACGCATTTATTTACCAGTCTCAACCATGAGAAGCCGCCCTCCCCGTTTCGACCGGAAAGGCGGTTTTTTTTGTTAAAGCTCAAGCCAACGAACTTGTTGAATAGTGTTGAAGTTTATGTCCGCAAAGCCACGCCACCTTGCGCCTTTGCCTACGCATCCGCCAGAATCCGCCGGCTTGTGCGCCTTGGGGGCGGGTTCTATTGTTTGGCGGTCGCTGAAAAACAGCGATCGGGTTTAGCGATCCGGCTCCCTACAGACGCAACAACGCCCAATCCCGATTGCAGTCTCTTCTCTGCACTTGGCGTAATGGTGGCTGTGCGTGGGAGACCTTCGGGTCTACCCGGGGTTTCTGTGACCCGGATCGCTAACCTGCGTACAGCCGCCACCTTTACTTGTTTAGCGATGAGTCGTGGCGGCTAAATCCAATCACGGAGATTCGCCATGATCAAACCAACGCCAAACCC
Source organism: Pseudomonas allokribbensis (assembly GCF_014863605.1). Taxonomy (NCBI): domain Bacteria; kingdom Pseudomonadati; phylum Pseudomonadota; class Gammaproteobacteria; order Pseudomonadales; family Pseudomonadaceae; genus Pseudomonas; species Pseudomonas allokribbensis. The sequence continues at coordinate 1,674,056 of NZ_CP062252.1, read as the reverse complement.
GCCGGAAGTCGACTCGACTTCGCCCTACGAAACACTCGACTCCAAGAAATTCCACGAAGCAGCCGAACGCGCCCTCGACCACTACCTCAATCCATTCCACCCCAGAAAGCCGCTGCTCAAACCCAACACCCGCTACCTCATCGCCCCCGGCATTCCGAGCGAAGAACTATTGGCCGACGCCTGCGAAACCCTGACCTCGGCCAAAACCATGGCCAGTGATTTCGCCGGGATGATCGATACGCCGCAGCGGCATGTGCTGCTGGGCATCGGGCAGCTGATCATGCTGGCGGAACTGGCGGTAAATCGGGTGCTGGATAATCTGGAACTGAAGACTGAGGCGCCACTGTAGCCAGAGCAAAGAAAAACCCGCTGCCCCGATCACTCGGGGCGGCGGGTTTTGTCGTTTCCGCTCCGGCTTACACCGTGTCCACCTTCAACGAATGATCATTCAACATCCCGTTGATGATCGTCGCCGTGTCATGCCCGCTGGCAATCAACCCACCCGCCCCTGGTGTCACGCCGTAATGGCTGGCGAGGTTCACGCCAGCCAGGTCGATGGTCTGGTTCGGCGTGGCGCCGGCCATGGCGCTGACATCGATGCTGGTGACCACCGAAGCGCCGCTGCCGGTGACGGTGAAGTGCAGGTAGTCATCCAGCGACGCCGCGGTGCCGTTTTCACCTTGCAGCAGTTGCGACAGGTCGAGCTTGTCGGTGCCGGGGGTGAAGTCGGTGACGGTGTCGTGGCCGCTGTTGCCTTTGAGCCACTGGAAGGTGTCGGCGCCCGGCCCGCCGGTCAGGGTGTTGTTACCCATCCCGCCGATCAGCAGGTCGTCACCGCCGCCGCCGTTGAGGATGTCGTTGCCCAGGCCTCCATTGATCACGTTGTTATTGTTGTCGCCGGTGAGGGTGTCGTTGAAGTTCGAGCCGACGAGGTTTTCGACGTTGCTGATGGTGTCGATGCCAGCACCGACAGTGTTCTGCGCACCGAGCAGGCTCAGGTTGACCGTCACCCCGGCCGTCGCGTGGGCATAGCTGACCGTGTCGATACCGGTGCCGCCATCAAGGATGTCGTTACCCGGCCCGCTGTAGAGCAAGTCGTTGCCGGCGCCGCCGTGCAGTTCGTTGTTGCCGGAGCCGGCGGTGAGCACGTCGTTGCCGTCGCCACCGTTGAGGATGTTGTCGCCGCTGCCCGCCACCAGCACGTCATCGCCAGAAGTCCCGGTGAGGGTGTGGCCGTCCTGATAGCTGATGGTCACGTTGGCGGTGTCGTTGCCGCCGTGGTTGTCGTTGGCGGTGTAGGTGCCGTGGTAGTCCGGGGTGATGTCGTGGGCCCCGGCGTAGTTGACCGTCATGGTCAGTTGATAGTTTTCCGCGGCGTTGGTGTTGCTGCCGCTGGTGTTGGTGATGTTGGTCACGTGGATCTGGTACGTGCCATCGGCGCTGGCGGTGATGGTACCGCCGTCGGCGATGCTGACGAACGCCCCGCCGTTCACCGAGTACTCCATGGTGATGTGGCCGGCCGCCAGGTTGTGGTCGAGGTTGAGGGTCTCGCCTTGTTTCAGTTTGACGGTGATGAGGTCTTCATCGTTGGCATTGGCGTTGGTCACCGCGCCGAGGTAGCCGCTGACCACCAGCACCGCCGTCATGGCCGCCGTATTGGCTGCGAAGGAATTGCGTACATCCGCCAGGTTCTGGTTGGCGGCGGTGTTGCTAGTGCCGGTGAAGCTGATCGCCCCGCTGCCGGTGAAGTCCGCCCCCTTGGCGACCCAACCGGTGTTGAAGGTGGTTGGCGAAGCGTTGAGTGTGTCGTTGTCCGGATCGGTGTCGTTGGCCAGCAGCAACTCGCCTGGCACCACGACATTGCTCGACAGCACGTTGGTGATGATGTGGTCGTCCACCGCCACCGGAGGCGAGTTGGGGATCACTTTCACCGTCAGCGTCGAGCTGGCGAGGTCGCCATCGTTGTCGCTGAGGGTAAAGCCGATGTTCTCGGTGATCACCGTCGTGGTGGTTTTTTGCGAGGTGTAGCTGTAGTCGCCGGTGTCGAGGTTGATCACCAGGGTGCCGCTGTTGTTGGTGGCGATGCTCAGGGTGTTGTTCACCGTGTCGAAGGTGCCGTGGTTGGTGCCGCCGCTGGCGGTCAGCGAACCCTGGCCGCTGTTGGCTTTCGGGTCGTAGGTGTAGGTGGTGCCGTCCACCACGATGGATTTGATGAAACCGCCATCGGCGCCGAACGAACCACTGTCACCCAGCAGCGAACCGGTGACCGGCGCGCCGACCACGGTGCCGGACAACACCGAGTTCAGTTGATTGAGGTCGGTGACCACCACTGCATTGGTGTTGGTGTGGCTGATGCCGTCGTAAGCCAGTGGATCGAGGTTGGCGTTGCTGACGCCGTTGCCCAGGCCGATCGCATAGTTCTTGATGTTGTTGGCATCGAGGAAGTTTTTCAGCGCGGTCTCGTCGGCGGTGCCGATTTCCTGGCCGGTGGTAGGTTTGCCGTCGGAGAAGAAGTAGCCGACGTTCTGCGCCCCGGTGAGTTTGCCCGAGGTGTTGAACGCGGTCTGCATGGTCGCCACGGCCGCATCGTAGTTGGTGCCGCCACCGGCGCTGAGGCCGGCGAGCAGGGTCTTGGCCGTCGCCACATCGACCCATACCGTCGTGCGGTCGGTGGCGTTGCTGCTGAAGGTGACGAGCTGCACTTTCACATCGCCCAAATCATCGTACTTGTCGAGCAAGGCACTGATCGCCTGCTTGGCCAGGTCCAGCCGCGACAGGCCCGGCACACCGGAGGCGTCGGCCATACTACCGGAGATGTCGAGCACGATCAGGATGTTGGAGTCGATCTCCACCGCTGCTACCGAACGGTCCGACGCCACCGCTTTTGGCACGTCGTCGACGATGTTGACCACGATGGTGCTGGTGGTGCTGTTGCCCAGCGCATCGGTGGCTTTGTAGGTGAAACTTTCGCTCAGGGTGTTCGGCCCGTCGTTGGCGTTCGGCGTGGTTTTCGGCGCCGAGGTCAGCGTGTAGGTGTACGTGCCGTCGGGGTTGAGCAGGATCTGTCCGTAGGTGCCGGTGGCGCTGCCGACCAGGGTGTAGGTGATCGCGCCGCTGCCGCCGGTGACCGCGCCGACCAGCGTGCCGGTGGCGGTTTCGCCGGTGTTGGTCGGATCGCTGCCGGTGACCGTTCCGGGGGCCAGGTCTTGCCCGTCCTTGGTCAGGTCGAGGGCTTTTTCGTAGACGGTCACGTCCTGATCGACCGAGGCCACGAGTTTGCTGTCGGCGACGTTGACGGTGATGGTGGTGGTGCTTTCGTCACCGTCACTGTCGCGGATGGTGTAGGTGAAGGTGTCAGTGGCGCCCGCTGGGCTCACCGAATTCGGGTTGCTGTGATAAACGGCGTTGCCGGCCGCATCCAGGGTCAGGTAGCCGTAGGTGCCGTTGATGTTGCTGTTGAGGCCGCCGATGGCCGAGGTCGCAGTATTGCTGCCAGCCCGCACGCCCACCACCGCACCGCCCGCCCCCGGGCCATCGGCACCGGTGATGTCGTTGCCCAGCACACTGATATTGACGGTGCCGCCCTCCACCACCGAGCCGGTGTCGGCTTTGGCGGTCGGCAGGTCATCGACGATGTTGACGTTGATCTGCCCGGACGCGGTGCTGCCATCGCCATCGGTGGCCACCACGTTGAAGTTCTCGGTGATGCTGTTGGCGCCGTTGCCGGTCGGGTGGGTTTCGTGATCCACCAGGGTGTAGCTGTAACTCACCACGCCCGTGGCCGGGTTGTAACCGGTGATGGTCAGCGTGCTGCCCAGCGGCGTGACGACCGATTGCGGGAAGCCTGCGGCTACACCATTGGTCACCACGGCGATACCGCCGACAGTGAGGGTTTGCAGACCGTCGAGGGCGGTGACGGTGAAGGTGCCGCTCTGAGTCAACGCCGTCGCATCCGGCGCAGTGCCGTTGCTGAGGTTTTTCTCGAAGACAGTGAGCTCGCCGCCGTTTACGTCCAGGCCATTGAGAATCACCGGATCGTCGTTGTTGTGGATCTGCAGCACGAGGTTCGCGGTGCTGGCGTCGCCGTCGGAATCGGTGATGGTGTAGGTGAAAGTCTCGGTGCCGTTGCCATTGCCGTGCAGGTTTTTGAAGTCCGCATCGTTGGTGTTGAGGGTGTAGGTGTAGGTGCCGTTGGCGTTCAGCACCAGGGTGCCGTAAGTCCCGGTGAAAGTGCCGGCAGTGATCGGGCCAGCATTGGGGCCGGTTGGGACGCGGTCGGCGCCTTGCACGTCGTTGGTCAGGACATTGCCGGTCAAGGTGAGGTTGGTTTCCGAGGCGGTGCCGGCGTTGCTGTCGTTTACGCCTTTTGGCAGGTCGTCGACGATGTTGACGTCGAGGTTGGCGTTGGCGGTAGTGCCGTTGTCATCCACCACGGTGACGGCGAACTGCTCACTCAGGGTGTTGGCGCCGTTGGCAGTCGGATGCGCGTCGTTGTGGTCGAGGGTGTAGCTGTAACTGACGACGCCGGTCGTAGCGTTGAAGCCTGTAATCGTCAGCGTGCTGCCCAACGGAGTCGTGACCGATTGTGGGAAGCCTGCGGCTACGCCGTTAGTGACCACGGCAATGCCACCCACGGTCAGCGTGGTCACACCGTCCAAAGCAGTGATCGTGAAAGTACCGCTCTGAGTCAGGGCGGTGGCATCCGGTGCACTGCCGGTGCTGAGGTTTTTCTCGAAGACGGTGAGTTCACCGCCGTTTACGTCGAGGCCGCTGATGGTCACTGGATCGTCGTTGTTGTGGATTTGCAGCACGAGGTTCGCGGTGCTGGTATCGCCGTCCGAGTCAGTGATGGTGTAGGTGAAGGTTTCGGTCCCGTTTCCGCCACCGTGCAGATTTTTGAAGTCTGCATCGTTGGTGTTCAGCGTGTAGGTGTAAGTACCGTTGGCGTTCAGCACCAGGGTGCCGTAAGTCCCGGTGAAAGTGCCGGCGGTGATCGGCCCCGCATTGGGGCCAGTCGGTACACGGTCAGCACCTTGCACATCGTTGGTCAGAACGTTGCCAGTCAGCGTCAGGCTGGTTTCCGAAGCGGTGCCGGCATTGCTGTCGTCCACGCCTTTTGGCAGATCGTCGACGATGTTCACGTCGAGGTTGGCGTTGGCGGTGGTGCCGTTGTCATCCACCACGGTGACGGCGAACTGCTCGCTCAAACTGTTCTCGCCGTTGGCCGTCGGATGGGCATCGTTGTGGTCGAGGGTGTAGCTGTAACTGACGACACCGGTCGTGGCATTGAACCCGGTGATGGTCAGCGTGCTGCCCAGCGGAGTCGTGACCGATTGCGGGAAGCCTGCGGCTACACCGTTGGTGACGACGGCGATGCCGCCAACAGTCAGCGTGGTCACGCCGTCCAAAGCTGTGATGGTGAACGTGCCGCTTTGGGTCAAAGCTGTGGCGTCCGGCGCACTGCCGGTGCTGAGGTTTTTCTCGAAAACAGTGAGCTCGCCGCCGTTGACGTCGAGGCCGCTGATGGTCACCGGATCGTCGTTGTTGTGAATCTGCAAAACCAGATTCGCGGTGCTGGTGTCGCCGTCGGAATCGGTGATGGTGTAGGTGAAGGTTTCCGTACCGTTTCCGCCACCGTGCAGCGCTTTGAAGTCCGCGTCGTTAGGGTTGACGGTGTAGGTGTAAGTGCCGTTGGCGTTCAACACCAGCGTGCCGTAGGTCCCGGTGAAGGTTCCGGCAGTGATCGGGCCAGCATTGGGGCCGGTTGGGACGCGGTCAGCGCCCTGCACGTCGTTGGTCAGGACGTTGCCGGTCAAGGTCAGATTGGTTTCCGAGGCAGTGCCAGCATTGCTGTCATCCACGCCTTTTGGCAGGTCGTCGACGATGTTCACGTCGAGGTTGGCGTTGGCAGTGGTGCCGTTGTCATCCACGACGGTGACGGCGAACTGCTCACTCAGGGTGTTGGCGCCGTTGGCTGTTGGGTGTGCGTCGTTGTGGTCCAGGGTGTAGCTGTAGCTCACAACACCTGTCGTAGCGTTGAAGCCGGTGATGGTCAGCGTGCTGCCCAATGGCGTAGTCACCGATTGCGGGAAGCCTGCGGCTACACCGTTGGTGACGACGGCAATGCCACCCACGGTCAGCGTGGTCACGCCGTCCAAAGCTGTGATGGTGAACGTGCCACTTTGGGTCAAAGCTGTAGCGTCCGGCGCACTGCCGGTGCTGAGGTTTTTCTCGAAAACGGTGAGTTCACCACCGTTCACATCGAGGCCACTGATGGTTACCGGATCGTCGTTGTTGTGGATTTGCAGCACGAGGTTCGCGGTGCTGGTGTCACCGTCGGAATCGGTGATGGTGTAGGTGAACGTTTCAGTCCCGTTTCCGCCACCGTGCAGATTTTTGAAGTCTGCATCGTTGGTGTTCAGCGTGTAGGTGTAAGTACCGTTGGCGTTCAGCACCAGGGTGCCGTAAGTCCCGGTGAAAGTGCCGGCGGTGATCGGCCCGGCATTGGGGCCAGTCGGTACACGGTCGGCGCCTTGCACATCGTTGGTGAGCACGTTGCCAGTCAGCGTCAGGCTGGTTTCCGAGGCGGTGCCGGCGTTGCTGTCATCCACGCCTTTCGGCAGGTCGTCGACGATGTTCACGTCCAGCGACGCATTGGCGGTGGTGCCGTTGTCATCCACCACGGTGACGGCAAACTGCTCGCTCAGCGTGTTCGCGCCGTTGGCAGTCGGATGAGCATCGTTGTGATCCAGGGTGTAGCTGTAGCTGACGACGCCGGTCGTAGCGTTGAAGCCTGTAATCGTCAGTGTGCTGCCCAACGGAGTCGTGACCGATTGCGGGAAGCCTGCGGCCACGCCATTGGTGACGACGGCGATTCCACCCACGGTCAGCGTGGTCACGCCGTCCAAAGCTGTGATGGTGAACGTGCCACTTTGGGTCAAAGCTGTAGCGTCCGGCGCACTGCCGGTGCTGAGGTTTTTCTCGAAAACGGTGAGTTCACCACCGTTCACATCGAGGCCACTGATGGTTACCGGATCGTCGTTGTTGTGGATTTGCAGCACGAGGTTCGCGGTGCTGGTGTCACCGTCGGAATCGGTGATGGTGTAGGTGAACGTTTCAGTCCCGTTTCCGCCACCGTGCAGATTTTTGAAGTCTGCATCGTTGGTGTTCAGCGTGTAGGTGTAAGTACCGTTGGCGTTCAGCACCAGGGTGCCGTAAGTCCCGGTGAAAGTGCCGGCGGTGATCGGCCCGGCATTGGGGCCAGTCGGTACACGGTCAGCACCTTGCACATCGTTGGTCAGAACGTTGCCAGTCAGCGTCAGGCTGGTTTCCGAAGCGGTGCCGGCGTTGCTGTCGTCCACGCCTTTTGGCAGATCGTCGACGATGTTCACGTCGAGGTTGGCGTTGGCGGTGGTGCCGTTGTCATCCACCACGGTGACGGCGAACTGCTCGCTCAAACTGTTCTCGCCGTTGGCCGTCGGATGGGCATCGTTGTGGTCGAGGGTGTAGCTGTAACTGACGACACCGGTCGTGGCATTGAACCCGGTGATGGTCAGCGTGCTGCCCAGCGGAGTCGTGACCGATTGCGGGAAGCCTGCGGCTACACCGTTGGTGACGACGGCGATTCCGCCGACAGTCAGGGTCGTTACACCGTCCAACGCAGTGATGGTGAACGTGCCGCTTTGAGTCAATGCGGTGGCGTCCGGCGCACTGCCGGTGCTGAGGTTTTTCTCGAAGACGGTGAGTTCACCGCCGTTCACATCGAGGCCGCTGATGGTCACCGGATCGTCGTTGTTGTGGATCTGCAGAACGAGGCTCGCAGTGCTGGTATCGCCGTCCGAATCAGTGATCGTGTAGGTAAAGGTTTCAGTCCCATTTCCGCCGCCGTGCAGCGCTTTGAAGTCCGCATCGTTAGGGTTGACGGTGTAGGTGTAAGTGCCATTGGCATTGAGCACCAAAGTGCCGTAAGTCCCGGTGAAAGTACCCGCAGTGATCGGGCCGGCATCAGGGCCGGTTGGGACGCGGTCGGCGCCCTGCACGTCGTTGGTCAGGACGTTGCCAGTCAGCGTCAGATTGGTTTCCGAGGCAGTACCGGTATTGTTGTCATCCACGCCTTTTGGCAGGTCGTCGACGATGTTGACGTCCAACGAAGCATTCGCAGTGGTGCCGTTATCGTCCACCACGGTGACAGCGAACTGCTCGCTCAGCGTGTTCGCGCCACTGGCAGTCGGATGAGCATCGTTGTGGTCGAGGGTGTAGCTGTAGCTCACGACACCAGTGGTCGCGTTAAACCCGGTGATGGTCAGCGTGCTGCCCAAAGGGGTGGTGACGGATTGCGGAAAACCCGCAGCCACGCCATTGGTGACCACGACGATTCCGCCAATGGTCAGCGTCGTGACGCCATCGAGAGCTGTGATGGTAAACGTGCCGCTCTGAGTCAACGCCGCCGAATCCGGGGCGCTACCGAGGGAAAGGTTTTTCTCGAAAACCGTCAGCTCGCCACCTTCGACGTTCAAGCCGTTGATGAGCACCGGATCGTCGTTGTTGTGGATCTGCAACACCAGATTCGCGGTGCTGGTGTCGCCGTCCGAATCGGTGATGGTGTAGGTGAAGTTCTCGGTGCCGTTGCCACCGCCGTGCAGGTTTTTGAAGTCCGCATCGTTAGTGTTCAACGTGTAGGTGTAAGTGCCATTGGCATTCAGCACCAAGGTGCCGTAAGTCCCGGTGAAAGTGCCCGCAGTAATCGGGCCGGCATTGGGGCCGGTCGGTACACGGTCAGCACCTTGCACGTCGTTGGTCAGCACATTGCCGGTCAGCGTCAGATTGGTTTCCGAAGCCGTGCCGGCGTTGCTGTCATCCACCGCCTTGGGCACGTCGTCAGTGATGTTCACATCCAGCGAGCCGGTGGCGGTGTCGCCGTTGCTGTCGCCGGCGATCACGGTGAAATGTTCGCTGAGGCTGTTGGCGCCGTCACCTGCCGGATGGGCGTCGTTGCCGTTGAGGGTGTAGCTGTAAGTGACCGTGCCGTTCGCCGGGTTGTAACCGGTGATGGTCAAGGTGTTGCCCAGTTGCGTGGTGATTGATTGCGGGAAACCGACAGGCACGCCGCCGACGATCACGCTGATGCCGCCGATGCTCAGGCTGGTCAGACCGTCAGGCGCCGAAATGCTGAAGCTGCCAGCCTGGGTCAGCGCGCCGGGATTGGCGGCGGAGCCATCCGGCAGATTGGCTTCGTTGAGCGTCAGTTCGCCCCCGGGCACGTCGAGGCCTGTGAGGGTGACCAGGTTGTTGACCGGTGGCGGGATGATCGGCGCAGGCGTGTTGTCACCGTTGTCGATGACCGCGTTGTGGCGTTCTTCCGGAAATTCGGGAATGCCACCGAAACCGGCCGTGGGGAAACCGATGACCGGATCGACCCGACCACCCACTTCGGTCAGCAATACGAAACTGTGACCGCCACCCTTGCCGCCGTTGGTGTCACCGGGGGCATCGGGGCCTGCGGCAGTGGCTTCAGCGGATTTGGTCGGGTCGTCACCGGCGGCGATGGCTTTCTGGATCTGGGCGACATCGGTGAGTTGAGCATCGCTCGGGGTCAGTGCTTCCGGGGCATCCACATGCGGCGCATGGTTGGCCAGCAATTGTCCGGTCATGGTCAGGCTGCTGTCCCGGCCCAGGGTCAGTTCCTGGCCGTTTTGCAGATGGACGGCGACCGCCCCCTCCGCGCCCGTGATCAATTGATCTCCGGCAAACAGTCGATCGCCTTCAACCAATGCGCGCCGACTTCCGTCAGCCGATTGAGCGAAAACCTGACCGATGACTTTAGTGACGATCCCGATGAGCGTTGCCATGTGCATTTCCTCCGCTGCCGACCACCGTCGGCACTGGTTCGCGAAGCAGCCCATGGCTCAAGCGGGTTGTCGGGGCGACGCTCGCACCTCGACAGTTCGTTTCGCAGGGTACGCAAATTCAGAAACCCCAGCGCCATCAAGCACTTGGAATCCCTGATCGATGCAGCACGCCCACTAGCGCTACGTAACGGTGGTGAATCACCCGAGTGACAAAAAACTGTCGCTCATTGGCCGCTACGCGTCCCTCCCCTTTAGCAGTACTTCGCCCGTATGTCGCAAAGTGAGTGGAACTTTCCTCAAGCCTTTCTGCACTCCCTAAAGCACATAAAACAAAGGCTTTCGAGAGGAACAATGTGCTGGATTTGGCGAAGCGCATAAGTTTTTTTTGGCATAAGCCATATGAAAATTTTTTCTTAGCTACGCTTCAGGATGTTCTTAGCTCTGTTGTAACAGCGATGAAACGCCAAACCTAAAAAATATCGTCAATAAATTGGCGACAGCAATACACCATCAGGACTCAGGGAGATGCACCCATGCGCGTTCTAACCCCCCTTTGCAGTGCGGTTTTGCTGGCCATGGCTTGCACTTCTCAAGCCCAGGCCATGAACCTCACCGAAGCGATACAAAGCACCATCGCGACCCACCCGGAACTGGCTTCGCGCGTAGACGCCAAACTGTCGGCCGATGAACAGGTGAAAGTCGCCAAGGGCGGCTTCTATCCATCGGTGGATCTGAACGCCGCTTACGGGCGCGGTTACAGCGACAACACCAACACCCGGGCCCTCGGTAACCACCACACCGAAATTCTCAACTACACCCAGTCCGAGCTGCGTCTGCGGCAGATGCTGTTCGACGGTTTCAATACCGCCAACGAAGTCGAGCGCACCAAGGGCGTTTCCAACTCGCGCGCGTACTACGCGCAAGGCACCGCCCAGGACCTGGCCCTGCGCACCATCGAGGTCTATCTCGAAGTGCTCAAGCGCCGCGAACTGGTGACCCTGGCCAAGAACAACCTGCAGGCGCATTTGCGCGTCAATGACCAGATCGGCCTGCGCACCCAGCGCGGCATCGGCAGCACCGCCGACTCCGATCAGTCGGTCGCCCGTAAGGCGCTGGCGCAGAACAACCTCGACACCGCCGAAGTCGATCTGGCGGATGCCGAATCGAACTTCTACGCCGTGGTCGGGCGCATGCCCGATGAACTGGAAGCGCCGGCTTCGACCCGTGGTGAATTGCCCACCAGCCTGCCCGAAGCCCAACAGAGCATGGTCGAGAACAACCCGTACCTGAAATCCGCCCAGGCCGACGTGCAATCGGCCGAGAGTCAGTACGAAGTCGCCAAGTCGCCGTTCTACCCGCGCTTCGATGCCGAAGCGGCGGTCGGTGCCAACAACAACGTGCAGGGCGACGAGGGCCACGACAATGAATGGCGCGTCGGCGTGGTGATGAACTACAACCTGTTCCGTGGCGGCAGCGACAAGGCGCGACTGGCCTCCGATGCGCACCAGATCAACCAGGCCATGGACATCCGCAACAACGCCCTGCGCCAGCTCAACGAGAACATTCACCTGGCCTGGAACGCCATGGTCAACGCCAAGAAACAGACCCCGACCGCCCGTGAATACGCCGAAACCACCAAGCGTGTACGCGCCGCGTATCAGGATCAGTTCGGCCTCGGCCAACGCACCCTGCTCGACCTGCTCGACAGTGAAAACGAGCTGTACAACGCCAATCGCCGCTACACCGAAATCCGCTACACCGAGGAGTTTTCGATGTACCGCGTGCTGGCGAACATGGGTCAGTTGCTGAGCAAGCAACGGGTGGTGCTGCCGGCCGACGCGATTGCCGCTGCCGAAGTGAAGAACGAGGCGCGCTTGCCCGAACTGAAGTAGTCCCGATGATGTAGCCAGGGAGCGATCAATATGACCAGCATGGAACCCGGTGTTTCCGGGGTCGATCCGCGGCTGAGCTTCGATGATCCGTTACTCGACGGTCTGTTGATCCTCTGCAAACTGCACGGCGCGACAGTCAGTCGCGCCAGCCTGAGTGCCGGGCTGCCCCTGGACAAACAACGCCTGAGCCTGGACCTGCTGCCCCGTGCGGCGGCCCGGGCCGGTTTGCAGGCGCGGCTGCTGCGCCGCGACCTCAAGGACATTTCCCCGCTCAACCTGCCGGTGCTGTTGCTGTTGGGCAATGGCCGCACGGCTGTGCTGCGGCGTTTTGCCGATGACGGCAAAGCCCTGATTCTGCCCAGTGAAGCCGATGGCGGCGAACAGTGGGTCAGCCACGAAGAACTCACCGAACACTACACCGGCCAGGCCTTGTTCGCCCGGCCACGGCATGAACTGGAAGACCTGCGTTCACCGTTGGTGCCAAGGGTGCAAGCGTGGTTTCGCGACACCCTGAAGCTGTCGAAATGGCTGTACAGCGACGCGATCCTCGCCAGTTTCCTGATCAACCTGCTGGGCCTGATGGTGCCGCTGTTCGTCATGCAAACCTACGACCGCGTGGTGCCGAACCAGGCCACGTCGACCCTGTGGGTGCTGGCCATCGGACTGCTGATCGGCACCGGTTTCGAACTGGTGCTGCGGGTGGTGCGCGCGCACCTGCTGGACACCGCCGGAAAGAAGACCGACGTGATCCTTTCCGCGACTTTATTCGAGCGCATCACCGGCATGGCGATGAAGGCCCGGCCGGCGACCATCGGCGGTTTCGCCCAGAGCATTCATGACTTTCAAGGCCTGCGGGAGTTTCTCACCGCCGTGACCCTGACCAGCCTGATCGACCTGCCCTTCGTGGTGCTGATGCTGGTGGTGATCGGCCTGCTGGGCGGCTGGCTGGTGGTGATTCCGCTGCTGGCGTTTCCGATCACGATTGTGTTCGCGATGATCATTCAGGTTCGCCTGCGCGACACCGTGCAGAAAAGCCTGAGCCTCGGTGCCGAGCGTCAGGCATTGCTGATCGAAACCCTCGGCGGACTGGAAACCCTCAAGGCGTGCAGCGCCGAAAGCGAGCGCCAGCACAAGTGGGAAAGCACCCACGGCGCCCTCACCCGCCTCGACAGCCACGCACGCAACCTCTCGGCGCTGGCCACCAATGGCACGCTGTTCATCCAGCAGTTCTCGGGGATGGCGACCATCGTCGCCGGGGTTTACAGCATCATCGCCGGCAACCTCAGCGTCGGTGCGCTGGTGGCCAGTTACATGCTCGGCAGCCGCGTGCTCGCGCCACTGGGCCAGATCGCCGGGTTGATCACCCGCTACCAGCAAGCGCAACTGACCATGAAAAGTACCGACGCCCTGATGTCTTTGCCTCAGGAGCGCGACGGCAAACAACGGCCGCTGGAGCGCACGCAATTGCAAGGGGCGCTGGACGCCAATGCAGTGACCTTCCATTACAACGGCCAGAACGCCCCGGCCCTGAGCAATATCAGTTTCAGCGTCAAGCCCGGCGAGCGGATCGGCATCATCGGTCGCAGCGGTTCCGGCAAAAGCACGCTGGCGCGACTGGTGATGGGTTTCTACGAACCGGAAGAAGGCCAATTACTGCTCGACGGCCTCGACCTGCGGCAACTGGATGTCGCCGACCTGCGCCAGCAGATCGGTTATGTCGCCCATGATCTGCCACTGCTGGCCGGCAGCCTGCGCGACAACCTCACGCTCGGCGCCCGCTACGTCAGCGATTCGCGAATGCTCGAAGTGGCCGAACTGACCGGCGTCACCGAGCTTGCCCGCCAGCACCCACAAGGCTTCGATCGGCCGGTCGGCGAGCGCGGGCAATTGCTTTCCGGCGGTCAACGCCAGGCAGTCCTGCTGGCGCGAGCGCTGTTGCTCGACCCGCCGATCATGCTGCTCGACGAACCCACCAGCGCCATGGACAACAGCAGCGAAGACGTCCTGCGCCAGAAGCTTCACGGCTGGGTGCAGGGCAAAACCTTGCTGCTGGTCACCCACCGCACCTCGATGCTGAGCCTGGTGGACCGGTTGCTGGTGCTGGACAACGGCCGGATCGTCGCCGACGGTCCGAAAGAAGCGGTCATCGATGCACTGCGCAAGGGCCGGGTCGGCTCGGCGGCGGTCTAGGAGTTGCCCATGTCTGCTTCCTCATCGTCAAAACAGCGCGGTTACTTCGACAGTTTCGGCAAAAGCGCCGAAGCCGAATTCATGCCGGAAACTGCCGGCGCTTCGTTGCAGGATTCGCCGCGCTGGTCGCGCATCACCGTGTGGCTGGCGGCGGCACTGCTGATCAGCGCGCTGGTCTGGGCCAAATTCGCGGTGCTCGAAGAAGTGACCATGGGCGAAGGCAAGGCGATTCCGTCGAGCAAGGTCCAGGTGATCCAGAACCTCGAGGGCGGGATCGTCACCGAGATCTTTGTGCGTGAAGGGCAAATGGTGAACAAGGGCGACACCCTGCTGCGCCTGGATGACACGCGGTTTCTGTCGAACAAGGGTGAGAGCGAGGCGGATCGCTATGCATTGATGGCCCAGGTCGAGCGACTATCCGCCGAGTCAGAAGGCCGGCCGATGAAACTCTCGGACGAAGTCGTCAGCAAGGCGCCACAAGTGGCCGAAGACGAACGTGCGCTGTACGACCAGCGTCAGCGGCGGCTGGCCAGCGAACAACGCACCCTCACCGAACAGTTGCGGCAGAAGACCCAGGAGCTGGCGGAATTTCGCTCCAAGCAGGGTCAGTACAGTTCCAGCCTGGCGCTGCTCCAGCAAGAAATGAACATGTCATCGCCACTGGTAGGCACCGGGGCGGTTTCGCCAGTGGAGATCCTGCGGCTCAAGCGCAGTGCGGTGGAAATTCGTGGCTCGTTGAACGCCACGACCCTGGCCATTCCCCGGGCCGAATCGGCGATCAACGAGATCAAGAGCAAGATCGACGAATCGGAACAGACCTTCCGCTCCGACGCGGCCAAGGACCTCAACCAGAAGCGCACCGACCTGTCGAAAATCACGGCGTCGAGCATCGCCATCGACGACCGCGTCAGCCGCACCACCGTGACCTCGCCGGTACACGGGGTGATCAAGCAGTTGAAGGTCAACACCATCGGCGGCGTGGTGCAGCCGGGCAGCGACATGGTGGAAATCGTGCCGCTGGAAGACAACCTGCTGATCGAAGCCAAGGTCCGTCCGCAGGACGTGGCGTTCCTGCATCCGGGCCAGAAAGCCATGGTCAAGTTCAGTGCCTACGACTACACGATCTACGGTGGGCTGAGCGCCAAACTTGAGCTGATCGGTGCCGACACCATCACCGACGACAAGGGCAACAGCTTCTACCTGATCCAGGTGCGCACCGACAAAAACCATTTGGGCGGGGACGTGAAACCGCTGCTGATCATTCCGGGGATGGTTGCCACGGTGGACATCATTACCGGGGAGAAAAGCGTGCTGGATTACTTGCTCAAACCGGTGCTGAAGGCGCGCACCGAGGCGATGCGCGAACGCTAGCCTCATCTGATCGTTCCCACGCTCCGCGTGGGAATGCCGCCCGGGACGCTCCGCGTCCCTTCGCGACGGTGACGCAGAGCGTCACTGTATGCATTCCCACGCAGAGCGTGGGAACGATCAGTATCCGTGATTCTTTTGGAAGGTCTCCTCCCCCATCGCCGCAATCTGCCCCTCGATCAACGCCTCGAACGGCTTGAGCAACGGATCGAAAGAAGCCGGCGCTTCCAGGGTCTGCAACGCCTGAACGATCGCCTCGATAGTCGACAACGCCCCCGGCCCCGGTGCCTTGCGCAACCGATACCGTGAGACCCCGCCCTCCGCCAAAGTCACGCGAGGCAATGCCGCCAGCAGCGGATTCAGGTGCAGCATCTTGCGTGCCTTGCGCCACGTGCCGTCCGGCACCACCAGCAACAGCGGCTCATCCGATGCGGCGTAAGCCTGCATCGGCTGCGCATCGTCCGCCGGAAACAGCAACCGCGCCCGATACCCCGGCCGATTCAGCAGCGCAGGCAGATCCTCGAACACTTCGCCGACGATCAGTTCGGCATTGTTCAAACCGAGCGCTGCCAGCCGTGCAGTGTTGAGCGCGTGATTGACCTCGCTCGGGTGCTGCAACAGCAACACCCGAGTGCGGCTGTCGAGGCTGGGGATCAGCGGGCACAGGCAGTGGGTTTGTGGGCGCAAGCAGCGCGGGCATTGAGGTCTGGACATACTTCTTGTTCCTGAAAGCTAGGCCTGATTGAGCTGCGCTTTGAGCAGATCGCGGAAGGTCTGGATCAGCGGCTCGCGGCTGCGGCCACGGCGCATGATCATCGAGAATGGCGCCTGATAACCGAAGGTTGCCGGCAGCAGCACCCGCAAATCACCCTTGTCGGCCCAGGCCTGAGCGTAGTGCTCCGGCAGATAACCGATGTAGGCACCGGACAGCACCAGAATCAGCTGCGCCTCCATACTTTCCACGGTCGCGGCGCTGTGTTTGAAGCCGTGACGCGCCAGTTCCGCCTGGCTCCAGTAGCCGCGCCCGACCATGCGTTGCTGGGTGATGACCTGCTCGGGAATCCGCCGCTCGTTGAACAACGGGTGACGATTACTGCAATACAGCCAGTGCTGTTCGCGGTACAGCGGCATGTACACCAGACCGCTCATGCGCGTGGAGAACGCGCCGATGGCCAGATCGAGTCGGTTGTCCTGTACGCCGAGTTGCAATTCGTAGGGGCTCATCACCGACAGGTGCAAATGCACCGCCGGGTGTTCCTGGCTGTAGGCGCCGATGGCTTCGGCGAACGGCAGGGCCTTGTCACTGACGGTGGAGTCGATCACCCCGAGGTTGAGCGTACCGCGCAGTTCACCCTTGAGCGCCGCGGCGTATTGCTCGAAACCTTCGAGTTCGGCCAGCAGACGCAGGGTTTCCTGATGGAACAGCTCGCCTTTGCTGGTCAGGCTGAAACCACCGCGCCCGCGATGGCACAGCACCAGACCGAGCGCGGCTTCGAGCTGGCTCATGTAGGTGCTGATCGCCGAGGTCGACAGGTTGAGTTCCTGCTGCGCGTTGGCAAACCCCTGATGGCGCACGACGCTGACGAAGATGCGCAAAAGTTTCAGGTCGGGTAAAGCGTTGGCCATGGGGACTCCACTGATCGGGCAACGAGCATGGGCGAGAAGTCTATCTCCAGCCATTCCATTAGTTTAGAAAAATCTGAACTAAGTATTTGCCCGTAGCGATTCTTTCGCCTCACTACATTTCGCAGAATCGGCCCCACAGCGGTGCCCGTGACCTTGCGAATGCGGCGCGCCGACATAAATAAAACAAAGACGATGAGGCCCTACCCGTGGACAAGATTCTTCACCAACCACTGGGCGGCAACGAAATGCCGCGCTTCGGCGGCATCGCCACCATGCTCCGACTCCCCCATGTACCGACCGCTGCCGGTCTGGACGCTGCCTTCGTTGGCGTGCCGCTGGACATCGGTACTTCGCTGCGCCCCGGCACCCGCTTCGGGCCACGCGACATCCGCACCGAATCGGTGATGATCCGCCCGTACAACATGGCCACCGGCGCTGCGCCGTTCGACTCGCTGTCGGTTGCCGACATCGGTGACGTGGCGATCAACACCTTCAACCTGCTCGACGCCGTGCGCATCATCGAAGAAGCCTACGACAACATCCTCGAGCACAACGTCATCCCGATGACCCTGGGTGGCGACCACACCATCACCCTGCCGATCCTGCGTGCGATCCACAAAAAGCACGGCAAGGTCGGTCTGGTGCACATCGACGCTCACGCTGACGTCAACGATCACATGTTCGGCGAGAAGATCGCCCACGGTACGACCTTCCGTCGCGCCGTCGAAGAAGGCCTTCTGGACTGCGACCGTGTGGTGCAGATTGGTCTGCGTGCGCAGGGCTACACCGCTGACGACTTCAACTGGAGTCGCGATCAGGGCTTCCGCGTTGTTCAAGCCGAAGAGTGCTGGCACAAGTCGCTGGCACCGCTGATGGCCGAAGTGCGCGAGAAAGTCGGTGGCGGCCCGGTGTACCTGAGCTTCGACATCGACGGCATCGACCCGGCCTGGGCGCCTGGCACCGGCACCCCGGAAATCGGTGGTCTGACGACCATTCAGGCAATTGAAATCGTTCGCGGCTGCCAGGGCCTCGACCTGATCGGTTGCGATCTGGTAGAAGTCTCGCCCGCTTATGACACCACCGGCAACACCTCGCTGCTGGCCGCCAACCTGCTGTACGAAATGCTCTGCGTACTGCCGGGCGTCGTCCACCGCTGAGGGTCGGGTTATGAACGAACGCGATCAGGTTCTGAAAGCGGCCGCCGATCTGGTGTCCGCCTTCGCCCGCAACGATCGCGAAGCCTACTTCGGCGCGTTCAGCGCCGATGCGAGCTTCGTGTTCTACACCCTCGAACAGCCCCTGCTGTCGCGCGATGCCTATCAGGCGTTGTGGGACAGCTGGCGCGCCGAGGATGGCTTCGAGGTGCTGTCCTGCATCTCGAGCAACGCCTTCGTCAGCCTGCAGGGTGACGTGGCGATTTTCATCCATGACGTGGCCACCGAGCTGCGCATGCAAGGGGAGCAACACTTCAGCCAGGAGCGCGAGACGATTGTTTTCAGGAAACAAGCGTCGAGCCTAGAACAACAAGGCCATTGGCTGGCCTGCCACGAACATTTGTCCGCAATGCCGGAAGGGCTGCCATCCCCTTAGCCAAGACAGGTGACGCTCACGCACGATGAGCGCGCCTTTATGATCGGAGCAGATCATGAATAACAACAACAAAGACCAAAGCCTTACGCAGATTGAAACCCACGGGGTCGAACAGATCCCGGACAACGAACGCACCGCCGGTCCCGTGGATTTGTTCCGCATGATCTTTGGCGGCGCGAATACCTTTGCCACCGCCGTGCTCGGCAGTTTCCCGGTGCTGTTCGGCCTGTCCTTTCAGGCGGGCGTCTGGGCGATTGTCTCGGGTGTGCTGCTCGGCTCGCTGATCCTCGCACCGATGGGCCTGTTCGGCCCGATCAATGGCACCAACAATGCTGTGTCGTCCGGTGCGCACTTCGGCGTGCACGGGCGGATCGTCGGTTCGTTCCTGTCGTTGCTGACCGCCATCGCCTTCTTCTCGCTCTCGGTGTGGAGTTCGGGGGATGCGTTGATTGGTGGTGCGAAACGCCTGATCGGCCTGCCGGAAACCGACCTGACTCTGGGCCTGGCCTACGGTCTGTTCGCGATTCTGGTGCTGACCGTATGCATCTACGGCTTCCGCTTCCTGTTGTGGGTGAACAAGGTGGCGGTGTGGAGCGCGAGCCTGCTGTTCCTGCTGGGCATCTTCGCTTTCGCCGGTCCTTTCGATTCGCACTACGCCGGCACCGTCAGTCTCGGCCAGCCAGGCTTCTGGGCAGCCTTCATCGGCGCCGCGCTGGTGGCGATGAGCAACCCGATTTCCTTCGGCGCGTTCCTCGGCGACTGGGCCCGCTATATCCCGCGTGAAACCTCGCGTCAGCGGATCATGGCAGCGGTGATTTTCTCGCAGATCGCCACGTTCATTCCGTTCCTGTTCGGCCTGACCACCGCGACCATCGTGGCGATCCAGGCACCGGACTACATCGCGGCCAACAACTACGTCGGCGGCCTGCTGGCGGTATCGCCGAGCTGGTTCTTCCTGCCGGTGTGCCTGATTGCGGTGATCGGCGGCATGTCCACCGGCACCACGTCGCTGTATGGCACCGGGCTGGACATGTCCAGCGTGTTCCCTCGCCTGCTGTCGCGGGTCAAGGCGACGTTGCTGATCGGCGTGCTGTCGATTGCCTTCATCTTCATCGGGCGCTTCGCGGCAAACCTGGTGCAGAGCGTGTCGACCTTCGCCGTGCTGATCATCACCTGCACCACCCCATGGATGGTGATCATGATCATCGGCCTGGTGGTGCGTCGCGGCTTCTACTGCCCGGACGATCTGCAAGTGTTCACGCGCGGCGAGCAAGGCGGACGCTACTGGTTCAGCCACGGCTGGAACTGGCGCGGCCTGGGCGCGTGGATCCCGAGCGCGGCGGTCGGCCTGTGCTTCGTCAACCTGCCGGGGCAGTTCGTCGGCCCGCTGGGTGAACTGGCCGGTGGCATCGACATCAGCCTGCTGGTGACCCTCGGTCTGGCCTCGGTGATGTACCTGATGCTGCTGAGCCTGTTCCCGGAACCGGCGCTGGTCTACGGCCCGAAGGATCCCCGGAGCAATGGCGTGCATGCGCCGGCTGAAGCGGCGCTGCGTCAGGCTGCCTGAATAAACGAATCGCCTGTGGGGGTCAGCCTTCTCCCACAGAGTTCCACCCCATAAAAAAGACAATCGGAGACACGCCATCATGGCTTTGGATTTATTCGTCGTCCTCATCTACGCCGCCGGCATGCTCTTGCTCGGCTACTTCGGCATGCGCAAGGCCAAGACCAACGAGGACTTCCTGGTTGCCGGGCGTAACCTCGGCCCGAGCCTGTACATGGGCACCATGGCTGCGACCGTTCTCGGTGGCGCGTCCACCGTCGGCACCGTCCGCCTGGGCTATGTGCACGGCATCTCCGGTTTCTGGCTGTGCGCGGCACTGGGTTGCGGCATCGTGGCGCTGAACCTGTTCCTGGCCAAGCCGCTGCTGAAACTGAAGATCTACACCGTTACCCAGGTGCTGGAAAAACGCTACAACCCGATGGCCCGCTCGGCGAGCGCGGCGATCATGCTGGCCTACGCGCTGATGATCGGCGTGACCTCGATCCTCGCCATCGGCACCGTGCTGCAAGTGCTGTTCGGCCTGCCGTTCTGGATCTCGGTACTGCTCGGCGGTGGCGTGGTGGTGGTGTACTCGGCCATCGGCGGCATGTGGTCGCTGACCCTGACCGACATCGTCCAGTTCATCATCAAGACCGTCGGCCTGATGTTCATCCTCCTGCCCATCTGCCTGTACCGCGTCGGCGGCTGGGACGAGCTGGTGCTGAAACTGCCGGCCACCGCCTTCAGCTTCACCACCATCGGTTGGGACACGATCATCACCTACTTCATGATCTACTTCTTCGGCATCCTGATCGGTCAGGACATCTGGCAACGGGTGTTCACCGTCAAGACCGCCAAAGTCGCTCAGTACGCCGGTAGCATCGCGGGTATCTACTGCATTCTCTACGGCCTGGCCTGTGCCCTGATCGGCATGGCGGCGCACGTGCTGATCCCGGATCTGGACAACGTCAACAACGCCTTCGCCGCGATCGTCAAACTGTCGCTGCCGGACGGTATCCGTGGTCTGGTGATCGCCGCTGCCCTGGCCGCGATGATGTCCACCGCCAGCGCCGGCCTGCTCGCCGCCGCCACCACCCTGACCGAAGACCTGCTGCCGAAACTGCGTGGCGGCAAACAGTCGAGCCTGGGCATCAACCGCCTATTCACTCTGCTGACCGGTGTCGTGGTGCTGGGTATCGCTCTGGTGGTCAACGACGTGATCAGCGCCCTGACCCTGGCCTACAACCTGCTGGTGGGCGGCATGCTGATCCCGCTGATCGGTGCAATCTTCTGGAAGCGCGCCACCACCGCCGGCGCCATCGCCAGCATGGGCACTGGTTTTGCCACCGCCCTGCTGTTCATGGTCAAGGACGGTCTGGACGCCAACACCCCGATCTACTACAGCCTGGCTGTGGGTCTGGTGAGTTTCGTGGTGGTCAGCCTGATGTCCCGCCGCCCAAACGTGGTGGCCAGCGCGATCTAAGCTGAAACGGTAGCAACAACTTTCTTCGACGGGTGTGGCGTCGGTTGCCACACCCGTTTTTTTTCGTCTGGAGAAAATGCTTTATGAAGATTGTTTCTCGCGATCAGTGGTTCGAAGTGCAGCACCTGAGCGACGGCATTCGCCTGATTCACGAGCCGTACATCCGTCCCTTCTACCGCTGTAACCTGTGGCATGTTCAGGGACGGGACAAGGATCTGCTGCTCGACAGCGGTTCCGGGCTGGTCAGCCTGCGCGAGCAACTGCCGTGGCTGACCGAACGGCCGTTGGTGGCGGTAGCCAGTCATTGCCACTTCGACCACATCGCCGGGCATCACGAGTTTGCCGAACGGCTGGTACACCCTGCCGAGGCGGACATTCTGGCGGCGCCGGATGGCGAGAATGACTTGAGCCGAGCCTTCGTCGGCGACGACATGTTCGAAGCGCACCCGGATTGCCCGTTGTGCTACGCCGAATACCGGGTCAAGGCCGCGCCGGCCACCGGGTTTGTCGAGGACGGCGATGTGCTGGACCTGGGCAATCGCACGCTGCAAGTGCTGCACACACCGGGGCATTCGCCGGGCGGGATCAGCCTCTATGAAGCGGCCAGCGAAACCCTGTTCAGCGGCGACATCATCTACAACGGGCCGTTGATCGAGGACGCCTACCACTCGAATCTCGAAGATTACGCCGCCAGCCTGCAGCGTTTGCAGGCTCTGAAGATCCGCACCGTGCATGGCGGGCATTTCGGCAGTTTTTCAGGGGAGCATCTGCGCTCGATGATTGACGAATGGTTGCGCCGGCACGCCTGAGGCCTGCTGTACTCCAGTCAGACCCACCACTTTTGAAAATCTGCCATGAGAAGAGCTGCCGTGCGTGCCGCCGTGCACAGGTTCATCAAGCGTCTGCTGGAAAACCGCGAATTCAATGACCGCACCAGCCTGGCGGAGCTGGGTCTGGAGAAGGCGGATATCGAGGACCTGATCTTCCATCTGGAAGATGAATTCGGACTGACGGCATTCACCGCCGAGGAAGATCACATGCTCAAGACCGCGAAAACCGCGAACGACTTGAGCCGGTTTCTGATCGAGATCGGGCGACACTGAAAAGCAAAAGATCGCAGTCTTCGGCAGCGCCTGCACATTTTCATGCAGGCGCTGCCGAAGACTGCGATCTCTCTATCTTCAAATCCTTGTTATTCAGATCGGGGCATTAGCGCCGACGCTGCTGACGCCGACGCTGTTCGTCATCAGTGCGAATCGGGACCGGTTGCAGAGGCGGTTCGATCAAGCCGAGGGCAACACCCAAATCGTGCAGCCAGTTTTGAATTTTCTCTTTCATCGTCATGCCCCCTTCAGGGTGGTGCTGAGCGTCCGGAATTCTGAGGCCGCTTCGCACTGATAATAGTCCGAAGTCCTACGCAATGCTCGGTGAAATCCGCAATGATCTGTTACCAGATTGATCAGAATCCCTGACCGATCGTTCAAGCGATTTCCCGGGTGTCTTCGCCAGCCACGGGATAGAGCGCCTGCTGCTGTTCAATCCACGCATTGAGATTGGCGCCGACCATGCCCCGGCGCCACATGAGCCAGGTTGTCGCACTGGCAAACGGCTCGGCCAGCGGGTGCACCGCGACACTTTCGCGCCCCGGCAGGCTGGCGAGCATCGACTCCGACATCAGCGCCACACCGCTACCGGCAATCACGCAAGCCAGCATCCCTTGGTAGGACTCGATCTCCATCGCCCGGCCCATCGCCGCGTGATAATGCGCGAACCACGACTCCAGCCGCGCACGGTAGGCGCAGCCATGGCGAAAGGTGAACACCGCCCGCCCCTCGACATCCTTGGCACTGTGCACCGGAGGGTGATCCGGCTCGCTGATCAGCACCAGCCGCTCATTGCACAGCGGCACTCCGTCGATCCCGGCCAGCTGCGGCGGGCCGTCCACCAGCGCCGCGTCGAGGCGCCCGGTGAGCAAACCTTCCAGCAATTCGCCGCTAGGCCCGGACTGCACCTGCAGATTCACCGCCGGATACTGCTTGTGATACCGCGCCAACAGCGCCGGCAAATGAATCGCGGCGGTGCTGTACAGAGTGCCGAGCACGAAATCCCCCGCCGGTTGCCCGCCCATCACCGCCGCACTGGCCTGATCGCGCAGGGCGAACAGTTTGCCGGTGTAGTCCAGCAGGACTTTTCCCGCAGGCGACAACTGCAAACGCTGACGCTCGCGGACGAACAGTTCGACGCCCAATTGCTCTTCGAGCTGTTTGAGCCGGGTCGACAGGTTCGACGGCACGCGGTGCAGGCGTTCGGCGGCGCGAGTGATCGAGCCCTCCTCCGCCACGGCCTGGAAGATCCGCAATTGGCTGAACTCCACAATCATTCTCCTGAACTGAACAAGTTACTCACTATTATTCAATTTTAAAGAAAGTCAATCAGTCCTAGCCTGACGGTCATTGAACCTCCAACGGAATCCAGACCATGTCGCCGCTGATTCGCTTATCCGCCAGTTTCATTGCCCTGATGATGGCCATGGGCATCGGGCGTTTCGCCCTCACGCCGCAACTTCCCCACCTGATCAGCGAAGGGCAGATCGACCTGACCGCCGCCGGTCTGATTGCGGCAGCCAACTACCTCGGCTATCTGCTCGGCGCGATAGACGCGATGTTTTCCCGACGGCCCGATCAAGTGCAACGGCGTCTGCACGGTGGCTTGTGGTTATGCGTGCTGCTGACGCTGGCGTCGTTCTGGGCCAACGGTTTCTGGTCGCATCTGCTGCTGCGTTTCGGTACTGGCGTGGCGAGTGCGTGGGTGCTGGTGATGATCACTGCACTGAGCCAGCCGCTGGCTGCGGCGGCCGGTCGTCCGAGATTGGGAGCGCTGGTATTTGCCGGGCCGGGGCTGGGGATTTTTCTGACGGGGTTGCTGGCGCTGTTCTCACATCTGGCGCAGCAGACTTCCGCCACCCTGTGGCTGATCTATGCCGCCGTGGCACTGGTGATGTTGCTGGGAATCGTGCGGATCCTGCCGCAACCGGGCGTCGGTGCAAGCGTCACACCTTCCACCGTCAATCATTCGAATCGCGGCATTGCGCGGTTGGCGGTGGTGTATGCCTTGTACGGCGTGGGCTACATCATCCCGGCCACGTTCCTGTCGCAGATGGCCAACGCGCAGTTTCACGGGCAATGGCAGGCCGATCTGTTCTGGCCATGCTTCGGCCTTGGCGCCGCAATCGGTGTGTTGCTGGTGAGTTTGCGTCGGCATGATCCGGACACCACCCGTCACTGGTTGATGGCGACGTTGTGGCTGCAGGCCGCCGGGGTGTTTGCCTGCCTGTTGGGCAGCGGCCTCGGTCTGGCTTTGGGCGTGATCCTGTGCGGCACGCCGTTCCTGGCCTGCATGCAACTGGTGATGCAACGCTCCCGGGAAATGGCGCCCGACGCCACCCAGCGCAACGCCGGTCTGCTTACCGCGTGCTTCGCCGTCGGTCAGCTCAGCGGGCCGCTGCTGGCGGCGGTCAGCAGCCACTTCAGCGGCGGCCTGCAACCGGCGCTGGTGATCGCCGGCAGCGGGCTGCTGATTGCCGGTGGCCTGGCGTGGAAACCGCTTACGACTGGCCGAGCGCTTTGCGCAAACGCCGACGTACCCACTGTTCCGCGCTGACGAAGGTGATGCCGAGCAACACCAGCACGGCACCGATGATGAAGTTCATGCTCAGCTTTTCACCGAGCAACACCACGCCGAACGTGACGCCGAACAACGGCGTCATGAAGGAAAACACTGCCAGATTGGCTGCCAGATAACGGCGCAGCAGCCAGAACCAGGTCAGGTAACTGAAGAACGACACCACCAGGCCCTGGAACAACACGCTGCCCACCGCCACGACGGTCAGGCTGACGTGGGTGATCTGGCCGCTGAGCAGTGCGATCAACAGCAGGCCGACGAAGCCGACAATCAGTTGGTAAAAAAGCGTCAACGTCACCGGCGCTTCCGACAGGCGCGAGGCGCGCACCACCACGGTGGTCGCGCCCCAACTGGCCCCGGCCAGCACGCCGAGGGCATCGCCCAACAGCATGCGGTGATCGAGGTTGTCCCACGACACGCCGCCGACAAATGCCACAGCGATCCCGACGAACGCCATGAAAATCCCCAGCCATTGCACCGGTCGCAGACGCTCGCTGGGTAACAGGAAATGCACACCCAGCGCGGTGAAGATCGGTGCGGTGTAAAGGAACACCGACATGTGCGCGGCCGTGGTCAACTGCAAGCCTTCGGAGATAAACAGGAACTCCAGACCGAACAAGGCACCGGCCAGCAAGCCGCCGCGCCATGTAGCTCCGACCTGATCCCAGCCGCCCTTCCAGCAGATGAGCAGTCCTACCAGCAACGCGGAAATTCCCGACCGCCCCGCCGCCTGCATCACCGGCGCGATATCGGTCGCCGCCCACTTGATCATCACCTGCTGCACGCCCCAGATCAGGCACAGGCCGACCATCACTTGCAGCGCAAACCCGTCGGCACTGCGCCGACTGACGCTCACCGCAACACCTCGAACACACACAACATGGCAGTTTTTCCAAAGGTCAAAACAAAGCCCCGGCTCTTCGTCCGGGGCGAAAAATGATGAGTGGATTATTAACCAGTCAGCCAGAAAAAGCCGTCTGGAAGAGACATTTCATGCTCCTCAAACGTCAGCGGTGAAGGGCTGATCTGCCAAAGCCGCCGGCCACGACAAATCCGACCGTACAGGCCAGCGCCGTGGCAAACGTCCCCCATGCCCAATCCAGCAACGTCACCTGCACCGACCAGCCGCGCAACGTCGCCCAGTTGGTCAGGTCATAAGTGCCATAAGCGACCAGCCCGAGCAGCGCACCCATGCGAGCAGCGCGTTGCCAGGTCATCGATGGCAACACCACAAACGCCACACAGCCGAAAACGTACAGGCAATAAAAAACCGCTGCTGGTACCAGCAACGGTTTTTCGAGCATCAGCGAACCGAGCAGTTCGCGATAGGTCGGCGCCATCAGCACGCCGAGCCAGACGCCGTCGAGCAGAAGAAACGTCAGCAGCGTGGCGACGTAGGCAATCAACGCTTTTTTCATCTGCCCGACCTCAAGTGAGCCCATGCAACATGGGCCACGTCAGGCTCAGGTTAGTTCAATGCGATCGGCATGAATGACGATCTTGCCTTCCTTGTACAACGAACCGATGGCCTTCTTGAAGTTGCCCTTGCTGACACCGAACAGGCTGCTGATCAGCGCCGGGTCGCTCTTGTCGCTGACGGCCAGGGTGCCATCGTTTTCGCGCAACTTGGCGAGGATCTTCGAACTCAGGCTGCTGGCCGCTTCCTGACCCACCGGTTGCAGGCTCAGGCTGATCTTGCCGTCGGCACGCACTTCCTTGATGAAACCTTTCTCGCGCATGCCGGAACGCATGAACTTGAAGATTTCGTTCTTGTGAATCAAACCCCAGTGCTTGTTGTTGATGACGGCCTTGAAACCCATGTCGGTGGATTCGGCCACCAGCAGATCAACTTCCTGGCCCACGCTGTAGTTGGCCGGGGTCTTGTCGAGGTAGCGATCAAGACGCGCGGTGGCGGTGATGCGGCGGGTGTGTTTGTCGAGGTAGACATGCACCACGCAGTACTCGCCGGCGGTCATCTGGCGTTTTTCTTCGGAGTAAGGCAGCAG
The DNA here is from genome assembly GCF_014863605.1 of Pseudomonas allokribbensis. Taxonomy (NCBI): domain Bacteria; kingdom Pseudomonadati; phylum Pseudomonadota; class Gammaproteobacteria; order Pseudomonadales; family Pseudomonadaceae; genus Pseudomonas; species Pseudomonas allokribbensis. The sequence continues at coordinate 1,646,829 of NZ_CP062252.1, read as the reverse complement.
CAGATCCTTCGGCAGGCCCCAATCGAGGAACACACCGATGCTGTTGACTTCAACAACTTTCAAACTGGCAAATTCACCGACCTGAACTTTTGGTTTTTCAGTGGTGGCAATAAGTTTGTCATCGCTGTCCAGATAAATGAAAACATTGAGCCAGTCTTCATCTTCGCTAGGAATATCTTTAGGGATATAACGGTTGGGCAAAAGAATTTCGCCGTCGGCACCGCCGTCCAGATATAAACCGAAGTTAGTGTGTTTAACCACTTGCAAACTGTTGTAGCGCCCGACTAAAGCCATTTCCAATACCCTCATTGCGTGGGCGGCATTCTACCCGGTTTTGCCGGGTTCGTTGGCCGGCAGATCCTCCCGCCGACGGAAATTTGCGCGAAGCCTTGATTTTCCTTGGTTTGCCGCCGAGCGGGCGCCACTCGTCAGACTACCTGGAGGACTTCCCGGCGCGCCGCCCCCTCGAAAAAGCCACCGATCCCGATAAATGTTGTTATTTAAAACAGCAGGTTAGCGGGATATTTCGAATAATTAATCGAGAATAATCCACCCGCACGCTGGGTTATTCCGGGGGATATTTACCAAGCAATTGTCAAGTTATTCCTGTACGATGCCTGGCCGAGTTACTTTTCTACAGGTTAATGGCCGCCATGCGTGTAAAAGCATCCACCAGCAAAGCAAAGCCAGCTCCAGCCGTTGAAACCAGCGAATCGATCAACGATCAGATCGCGGCATTCCTCAAGTCCGGCGGCGAAATCCAGCAAATTGCCAAGGGCGTCAGCGGCCAGACGTTCGGCCCGTCCAAGCAGATCAGCCTGGGCAAGAAGTAACACCCCGCAACACACCAGTCCCAAGGCGCTTTGAGCTTCGAAGCGTCTGGACCGGAACCCTCGCAAGACCTCTCTCGCGTTTAATCAAACTCAACAAAACAACAGAAATCGACGAACGGCCCTCGATGCCGATCATTCGCCGGTATCCTTGCACGCGTCTGGATCAAGCGTTTCAGCAGTCTTTATCGCACTGCGCTCGCTGTTCAAGGAGTGACGCATGCTCAAACCCCTCTGTTTATTTCTTGCAGGACTGCTGGCGAGCCCGATGACGCACGCGCAGATATTCCAGCGTGAACTCGGCGACTTCGACCTCAAGCTCGGCACCTCGCCCAGCCGCAGCATGGCCCAGGGACTGGTCAAACCTTCTGCCGCCGGCTCGTTCCACGGTGGCCTCGATCTGAGCCACGACAGCGGCCTCTACGTCGGCCAGTACGCGCCGAGCATGGGACTGACGCCGGGCAAGAATCTGGAGATCGATTCCTACGTCGGCTTTAAACAACCCTTCGATCAAACCCTCGGCTACGAAGTCGGGATGATCCATTACAGCTATCCCAAGGTCGACACCCTCGACAGCCAGGAATTGTTCGGCGGCCTGACCCTGCTCGGCAGCCGTTTCGGCATCGCACTGAGCAACGATCCGGACAAACAGAACAACACCTTGTTTGCCGATCTGCGCGGCAACCAGCCGTTCGGCATCGGGATCAGCATGAAATACACCACCCATCAGCTCAATACACCGGTCTCGGTGGACGGCGGGTATGTCAGCAGTTTTACCGACTGGTCGGTGAAATTTTCCCGCCCGGTGATGGGCGTCGACCTCGACCTGATCTACAGCAACTCCAGCCTCAGCGGCAGCGATTGCTCTGCCTATTCCGGGCACAACAGCCAGTGCGACGGGCTGGTCACGCTAAAGGCCGAACGCGCGTTCTATTGATTGGCTGAACTGCCGGGCTCATCCTGCGTTCACATAAGCATCAGACTTCGAAGCCAGGCTCACGCAAGGATTCGCCCATGTCTCGCTGGTTCAAACAGATTGCCGCCCTGCTGGCTTTCACCCTCGCCCTCGGCGCCTGCAGCCGTGTAGGCCTCGCCTATCGCAATCTCGACGTGATCATTCCGTGGACGCTCAGCGACTACCTGGACATGAACGGCGAGCAGAAAGGCTGGTTCAACGAACGCCTCAAGGAACACCTGAGCTGGCACTGCAGCACACAGTTACCGGGTTATCTGGACTGGCTTGATCGCCTGCAAACCATGGTCGAGACCAATCAGGTCACCGACGCCGCGCTCCAGGCCCGCACCTTGGAGGCCAAGCAGGCGATTGCCGAGACCGCACGTGAGATCACCCCGTCGGCCATTGAGTTGCTGCAAGGACTGGATGACAAACAGGTCGCGGAAATGAACGACGCGTTTGCCAAGGATCTGCGCAAACGCCAACAGGAATATGTGAAGCCACCTCTGGCCCAGCAGATTGCCGAACGCGGCGCACGCATGGACAAACGCCTCAACGACTGGCTCGGACCACTGAGTCCCACCCAGGAACAACGCGTGATGGCGTGGTCGACAGCCCTGGGCGACCAGAACACTCAATGGATCGCCAACCGTGCGCACTGGCAACAGCAGTTCAGTGCAGCCGTCGCCCAGCGTAAAAGTCCGGAATTCCCACAGCGGATCGAGACGCTTCTGGTCTATCGCGAGCGTTTATGGACAGCGGATTACCGCAAGGCTTACGCCGACACCGAAGCCCAGGCGCGCTCGCTGGCGGTGGATCTGATGGCTGAAAGCACACCGCAACAACGCCAGCGCTTGTTGAAGAAAATCGAAGGGGTGCGCAAGGACTTCAATGATCTGAAGTGCCTGAAGGCCGCTAAACAGAATTAGAAAACCACAAGATCGCAGCCCTCGGTAGCTCCTGCAGAATTTGCGGAGCTACCGAGGGCTGCGATCTTTTGCTTTCCTGGATTCAGGCAATCTGCGCCTTGGACGCCACACGATCAAACGTCGCCTCATCCAGCGCATCCTGCTGCTCATCCAGCACCTGACGCGGATGATCATTACCGGGAATGCTGCTGTCGATCAGGCTCAACAGGCTCGATCCACGCGGGGTCAGGCTGAAGTTGTTGCCAGTGCTGCCCTCATCCTCCCCACGGGGCCCGATGTAACCGCGCAGCAGCAACAGTTGCTCATATTGGCAGGCGATGGTTTTCAGATGATCCAGATTCTCGATCGGCTCGCCCGCCGCCGCTTTTTCCGCCGCATAGTCTTCTGCGTAAGAGCGCGGTGCGAAGCTGTGGCCTGCGCCGTTCTGTACTTCATGCAGCAGGCGTTCAATCAAATCCCAGTTATAAGTCGTCATCCTGATTCAACCTCCGGTGCGCGTGATTAATGGCGCCTTCAAAGGTTGTGACCCGAGCGGACAAGAGCCGTTCAGCTTCATTTACCGCCCCGGCCGACCGGCGGTCTGTCGATTTCCGACAGCGTTGAGCGACTAGTCTGAGACAGACGGTTTCAACCCCCGCAGGAGAAATCATCATGAACGTTGAGAATCATCCGGTGGTGTCGCGCGAAGAATGGCTCGCCGCCCGCAAGCAGCATCTGGCCGATGAAAAGGCCTTCACCAAAGAACGCGACCGCCTCAGCGCCAAACGTCGCGCTCTGCCTTGGGTGAGGGTCGACAAGGACTACCGCTTCATGGGGCCGAACGGCGAATTGAAACTGGCTGACCTGTTCGGCCAACACAGCCAACTCGTCGTTTATCACTTCATGTTTGCCAAAGGCTGGGAGGAAGGCTGCCCGGGCTGCTCGTTCCTCAGCGACCACATCGACGGCGCCAATCAACACCTGGCCCATCACGACATTGCGCTGGTGGCGGTGTCCCATGCGCCATTCGCCGAATTCCAGGCCTTCAGGCGGCGGATGGGCTGGAAATTCGACTGGGTGTCGTCGGACGGTTCCGATTTCAACTACGACTTCGGCGTTTGCGCCCGCGCTGATGATGCCGAAGCCGGAAAGGCTACATACAACTACGAAAAGACTGACAGTGGCGAAGAGGAAATGCCGGGGCTGAGCGTGTTCTATCGCGCCAACAACGGCGAGATTTTCCACACCTACTCGACCTACGCTCGAGGCCTGGACATGCTGGTCGGTGCCTACAACTACCTCGATCTCACGCCAAAAGGCAGGAACGAGGACGAGATCATGGAGTGGGTGCGGTATCACGATCGGTATGACGGAGAACAAAAATCCAGTTGCTGTCACGGGGACTGAGCCAACAAAGATCCTGAACTTTTCATTGGCCACAGCCCTCAACCGGTTAACCCGCCTTAACCGGATCTGAGGCCTGCCGCCATGAAAACCCTGCTCAAACTCACACTCGCCGCCACGCTCGCCTGCGCCCTGCCCGTCTGGGCCTGCACCCCGGAAGAAGCCACCGTCAAGCGCGAGCAACTGGCCAGGGAAGTCGCCAAGCTCACCGAGCAAAACCCGACCAAGGCCAAGGAAATCAACGCCGAGTTGCAGAAGATGGACCTGGGCACGGCAGCCGCCGACCTGCCGGACAAATGCCAGCTGATCGATCAGCGGCTGAAGGAACTGGATTCGGCCGAGAAGAAAACCGAGGGCTGACATCCCGCTCAACGCCGCAGGCTTCGGCATCTACCGCTCGGGATCGATGCCAAAGCCCGCGTCCTTTCGTCTGGATATTTGCATTAATGCATTTTTATATTTGCATCAATGCATATTCAGACCTAGGGTTACCTCGAGCCTGATCGGAACCGGCCATCGGAGATGGCAACCCATTCACCACCGATCGCTCGCAACATCCACACGTTGGACGTTTGTTTTCATTCATGGAGGATTGAAAAATGTTAACCACTGAAACAACGCAATTCACCGGCAACACCCTGCCCGGGTGCCTGGTCGGCCATTTGCTCGATGCGCAACTGGTCGAAGTCGAAGCGGCCCCACAGGCCAAGGCCCTGGCCGCCTCGAGTCTCAACTTCACGATGCAGCAACAGACCCAGACCAACTGGTGCTGGGCCGCGGTTTCCGCTTCGGTCGGCAACTATTACGGCACCGGGTCCTGGACTCAGTGCGGCGTTGCCAGCACCCAACTGAACCGCAACTGTTGCAGCCAGCCGGGGCCGTGCAACGTCTACGGCTATCTGGATTCGGCCCTGCAAACCACCCGCAGCTACAACGGGATGAATCAGGGTTCGTTGCAGATGTCGGCCATCCAGAACCAGATCAACATGGGCCGGCCTGTCGGCCTGCGCTGTGCCTGGTACGGCGGCGGTGCGCACTTCCTGACGATCTACGGCACCAACGGCAACTACGTGCTGGTCGCGGATTCGATCTACGGCTATTCGACCCGCGCGCTGAACTCGTTCCCCGGTTCCTACAACGGTGGCGGCAACTGGACTCACACTTACTTCACGGCGAAAAACTAGGAGGGCGACATCATGCAACTGACTTATCCAAAGGCGCCTTCCAACGGCGTACAGACCTTGCGTCCAGTGCTGCAAGCCGCGCTGCAAACCCAGGGCTTTGGCATCAATCGCCAGTTCGCCAGTGCTGCACCGGCGAAAATCAGCTTGAGCGAGGCCTATCGCGGCTACTCGCTCAGCCTGGATGACCTGAGCCAGGGCAAAGGCCTGAAGAACGCCCGGCTCGGCGACTGGCATTACCTGGTGTTTGCCGACGGTGTGTCGATTGCCGATGCGCAATTGGCCGAAGTCCGTGGTCACGTCGAGTTCGCCTCGTTGAACCACGGCAACCTGGCGGCGGCCACGGTCGATGCACTGAAACTGGCCGAGCAATCGCCACAGTTGCAGGGCAAAACCGTTGAGCTGCGAGTGTTGTTCGTTTCGGCGCTGCACGTTGTTGCGATCTGGCTGCACGCGGCGGGTGAAGATGTGCTGATCCCGATCGAACCGACACCCAAGGAACTGGCTCTGACCGGTTTGTACAGCGAGGCAGCCCTGCTCGCACAGCTCAAACCGAAGGCGGATCAGGCCAAGCGGCGCTTTGATGCCGACACCCGTGGGCAACTGGGTAGCTGACAAACTCAGGGAATAAAAAAACCCGGACAGTGTCCGGGTTTTTTATTGCCTGCCTGAAACGCCTTACTCGGCCGCAGGTGCAACCGGCTTGCGGCGCTTGAGCGGAGCCATGCCGTCGCTGCTTACCAGAGAATCCGGCTTCGGACGGTTGGCGCTCTTGCGCTTGGTCGGGGTCTTGGCGGCGGTTTTCTTCTTGTCGCCCTTGGCGTCGGTCTTTTTCTTCTTCACGCCGACGGCCTTGCCCGAGGCCTTGACCTTTTTCGGTCCGCCGTAGGTGCCTTTGACTTCCTTGATGGTGCGGCGCTCGAAGCTCTGCTTCAGATAACGCTCGATGCTCGACATCAGGTTCCAGTCGCCGTGGCAGATCAGCGAAATCGCCAGACCGTCGTTGCCGGCACGGCCGGTACGGCCGATGCGGTGCACGTATTCGTCGCCGCTGCGTGGCATGTCGAAGTTGATCACCAGATCCAGACCATCAACGTCCAGACCACGGGCCGCGACGTCGGTAGCCACCAGGATCTTCACGCCGCCCTGCTTCAGACGATCGATCGCCAGTTTGCGATCCTTCTGGTCTTTCTCGCCGTGCAGCACGAATGCCTTGTATTCCTGGGCGACGAGGCGACCGTAGATGCGGTCGGCCATGGCCCGGGTATTGGTGAAGACGATGGCCTTCTGGTAGGTCTCGTTGGCCAGCAGCCAGTTCACGATCTGTTCTTTGTGCTGGTTGTGGTCGGCGGTGATGATCTGCTGACGAGTGGTCGAGTTCAGCTGGCTGACCGCGTTGAGCTGCAAGTGCTCAGGGTTGTTCAGCACCTTGGCGATCATCTCGCGCAGGCCGGAACCGCCGGTGGTGGCGGAGAACAGCATGGTCTGCTGACGGTTCGGGCATTCGTCGACCAGACGCTGCACGTCTTCGGCAAAACCCATGTCGAGCATGCGGTCGGCTTCGTCGAGCACCAGCACTTCGACTTCTTTCAGGTCGAGGTTGCCGGCGTTCAGTTGCTCGATCATCCGGCCCGGGGTGCCGATCAGGATGTCCGGCACCTTGCGCAGCATGGCAGCCTGGACCTTGAAGTCTTCACCGCCGGTGATCAGGCCGGACTTGATGAAAGTGAACTGCGAAAAGCGCTCGACTTCCTTCAGGGTCTGCTGGGCCAGCTCGCGGGTCGGCAGCAGGATCAGGGTCTTGATGCTGACGCGGATCTTGGCCGGGCCGATCAGACGGTTGAGGATCGGCAGGACAAAAGCGGCGGTCTTGCCGCTACCGGTTTGCGCCGTCACCCGCAGGTCACGCCCCTGAAGCGCCAGCGGAATGGCCGCGGCTTGCACAGGCGTTGGCTCGACAAATTTCAGCTCGGCCACGGCTTTGAGCAGGCGTTCGTGCAGGGCGAATTGGGAAAACACGGGTGCTACCTCGAAGATATGCAAAAAATCAGCTGCATAGGTTACCGGTTTCGAGCGCTCAGGCCGAGTTTCTTTGTGAAATACGCCGTAATCAGTGGCTTTTTTGTTGCTCGATTTGTCTCCAACGGTAATACACAGCGTCTTAAATGCTCTAATCGCCCGTCGCGTCTTACAGAAGAATCGTCTCTCTCATGGATTTCAAACAGCTCTGGCTCAACGCCCAAGACCTCTGGGGTGCCCTCGATCAGCACCCGCTCCTGCACGCCGGCCTGGCGCTGATCCTGCTGCTGGTGATCGCGCTGGTCCTCGGACGAGTGGCGCGTTACCTGATCCTGCATGCCAGCCGCATGCTCGGTCGCCAGCCCGCGCTGCACTGGCTCAACGACTTTCGGCATAACAAGGTGTTCCAGCGTCTGGCGCAGATGACGCCGTCGCTGGTGATCCAGTTCGGCCTGCACCTGGTGCCGGAGCTGAGCAAGACCGCCACGGTGTTCCTCGGCAATGTCGCGCTGGCGTTCACCATTCTGTTCCTGCTGCTGTCGGTCAGCGCCCTGCTCAATGCCCTGCTGGACATCTACGCCCGCACCGAACACGCCCGCACCCGCTCGATCAAGGGTTACGTGCAACTGGCGAAAATGGTCTTGTACGTGTTCGGCGCGATTATCATTGTCGCCACCCTGATCGACCGCTCGCCGCTGTTGCTGCTGTCCGGTCTGGGTGCGATGTCGGCGGTGATCCTGTTGGTCTACAAGGACACCCTGCTGTCGTTCGTCGCCAGCGTACAACTGACCAGTAACGACATGCTGCGGGTCGGCGACTGGATCGAAATGCCGCAAGTCGGCGCCGACGGCGACGTGGTCGACATCACCCTGCACACGGTCAAGGTGCAGAACTTCGACAAGACCATCGTCTCGATCCCGACCTGGCGCCTGATGTCCGAGTCGTTCAGAAACTGGCGCGGCATGCAGCAGTCCGGCGGGCGACGGATCAAGCGCAGTCTGTTTATCGATGCCAGCGGCGTGCGTTTCATCCGCGACGATGAAGAAGAAAAACTCTCCCAGGTGCACTTGCTGACCGCCTACATGGGCCGCAAGAAAGCCGAACTCAAGGCCTGGAACGAAGCGCAGGGCAATGTCGCGGCGATGTCGGCCAACCGTCGGCGCATGACCAACATCGGCACTTTTCGCGCCTACGCGTTGGCCTATCTGAAGAGTCACCCGGAGATCCAGCCGAACATGACCTGCATGGTCCGCCAGATGCAGACCACGGCTCAGGGCATTCCACTGGAAATCTACTGCTTTACCACCACTACGGTGTGGGCCGATTACGAGCGGATTCAGGGGGATATTTTCGATTACCTGCTGGCGGTGCTGCCGGAATTTGGCCTGAGCCTGTATCAGCAGCCGAGCGGCGGGGATTTGCGCTCCGGGTTGTTGCCGGCAGTCCTTGGCGCGAGCCACATTCCCGAGGCCGAAAAACACCGGATGTAGACCTTTCTCGCGGACAACAAAAAAGACGCAACCCCGGTTGCGTCTTTTTTTGTCCTGCCGACTTACTTGGCCTGCCGCTGCGGTGCCTTGTGCACCATGGTGTAGGCGTAGTCGACGCCCATGCCGTACGCGCCGCTGTGTTCCAGCACCAGGTCCATCACCGCCTGATAAGTGTCTTTGTGCGCCCAGTCACGCTGGTACTCGAGCAGCACTTGCTGCCAGGTCACCGGTACTGCGCCCGCCTGAATCATTCGCTGTACCGACATGTCGTGGGCTTCTTTGGTAGTGCCGCCGGACGCGTCGGTGACGATGTACACCTCGTAGCCTTCGGCCAGGGCTTCCAGGGCCGGGAAGGTCAGGCAGACTTCGGTCCACAGCGCGGCGATGATCAGCTTCTTGCGGCCGGTGGCCTTCACCGCGTCAACCAGCGCCTTGTCTTCCCAAGAGTTCATCGAGGTGCGCTCGATCGGCTTCTGCTCCGGGTGTACTGCCAACAGTTCTGGCCAGATGTAGCCGCTAAAGCTTTCGGTTTCGACCGAGGTGTAGATGGTCGGCACGTTGAAGATCTTCGCTGCCTTGGCCAGGCCCACGGTGTTGTTCTTCAGGGTCTGACGGTCGATCGACTGTACGCCGAAAGCCATTTGCGGCTGGTGGTCGATCAGGATCAGGGCGGAGTTGGTTGGGTTCAGCAGTTCACGGATAGACATGGCGCGTTCCTTTTGATGTCGATTCAGAGTTTCGATTGAGTAATGAGTGAGTCGAGTCGCTTGCCGTCTTCGGCGTTGTTGTCTCGGCTTGGATGTCACTTTAGGGGCTAGCCGATAAAGGGACAATTCCCTAAAATCGAGAATCATTGATTCTAAAACAGGGACAATCATGGATCGCATCGAATGCATGCGCGCCTTCGTGGTGACGGTCGGCGAGAACGGCTTTGCAGCCGCCGCCCGGGCCATGGACGTGCCCCGGTCGAAAGTCAGCAAACAGATTCAGGCGCTGGAAGAAGCCATCGGCGTACAACTGCTGCAACGCACCACCCGCAGCCTGCACCTGACCGAGGCTGGCGCCGAATATTTCGAAGCGGCGCGGGAAGTGATTGCGGCACTGGACGAGGCCGAGCAGCGAGCCCGGGACGGGGTTGGCGAATTGCGCGGTGTGTTGCGGGTCAACGCACCGATGTCGTTCGGCCTGCGACGGTTGGGCAAATTGATTCCGCTGTTCCACGAGCAGCACCCGAACATCGAGCTGCAACTGGTGCTCAGCGACCAGCAGGTCGATCCGGTACGCGGCGGGTTCGACGTGACCATCCGCATTGCCAGCCTGCCCGACTCGACCATGATCGCTCGACAACTGGCGCCAGCGCCGCGAATCATGGTCGCCTCCCCTGCTTACCTCGAACGCGCGGGCACGCCGCAGACCCCGCAGGATCTGCGCTCGCATCAATGCTTGAACTACGGCTATCTGCAGAGCGGCGTCAGCCTGCAACTGTGCAATGGCAAGGAAACCCAACGGGTCAACGTGACCGGGCCGCTGCACGCCAACAACGGCGACTTGCTGGCGCAAGCGGCGGAGGCCGGCATGGGCATTGCGCTGCTGCCGGACTTCATCGTCGAAGAAGCGCTGGCCGCCGGGCGACTGGTGCCGGTGCTGTGCGAATGGCAAGCCCCGGCGATCACTATCAACGCGGTGTACTCGTCGGCGCGGCGGGTGCCGCAGAAGACCCGCGCGTTTATCGAGTTTCTGGTGGGGCAATTGGCGCCGGGGTAGTGCCGGCTGCCTGGGCAAACTCCAGTGGATTCCTGAACATGACATACACAGGCTCCAGGCCCGAATCGGCAGGAAACACCACGACATAGTCATCGAAGACCACGGTTGAGGGTTCGGTGAACGTTTCCAGCAACGGCACCGCTGCCGAGCGCAGGAACCCCAGGCGATGATCGGCGAACGTTGTCCGTTTCGGGGAATTCTCGTCTACGCCCGAAGGAGACCAACTGACAGACAACGGCGCAACGCCTTCAGCCGTAAACAAGTAGGTTTGCGTACTCTCAATCCAGACTGCCGGGCGAACTCTGACACCCGATGACGAGTCGCCCGTACTCACCGGTGAAAGGGCCACCTGGTGCAAAGTTTCGATTTCCCTGATGCCCTGGGACAAGGTTCCGGGCGGTACGGAACAGGTGCCGCTGCTCATTCTGAACGGGACATCGACCGCACCCTGCGTTTGCGCAAGGTAGTGCCAATCCAGCCCCTCAATCGGGAGAAGGTTCGCCAGCGGAACGCAAACCCCAAACCGGCCCACCTCGGCGCGACTGCGAAACTCGAATTGCAGCACAGCGGCATACTGACCTTGATGCGTCGGAGCACTGGAGGTGATCTGCCAGGTGAACTCCGCCACCGCCGAACGAATCGCCTTTTGCAGATCGACGCGATGGTTTTCCAACGGTGGCGACAGTGCGCCTTCAACGATGATGGCCGGACGCGCATCGGCAAAAGCCAGAGGGGAATACATCTGAGCCCCGACCTGCGCGGGCCCGAGCTGTTGCTGATCGCGCAGCCCCATAAGTTGAGTTTGTGCCGTCGACAACAGCGCTTCGGCCTCCGTTTGAAGTTGCCTGAGACGCGGATTGAGTTGATTCAACTTCGCGACATAACCGTCGTAAATGGCACTGATCTGCTGCGCAATGCTTTGCCACTGCCCTCGTTCCGCCCCTGCGTACGTGACCTCGCGCTGCGCGTTGTCTCTTTTGAGTTGCACGTGCAATTGCCAGTATCGAAAGCGTTGCATGGCAAGGCGGGAATCAAATTCGCTTCCCTCCAGCGCACGAATTTCCAGTTCTCGTTGAGCAATGAGCGCTTGTGCACTCAATTGCTGACGAAGATGGCTGATGCGCAGTTGCAGATCCGCGAGTGCCGCCTGGGCGTCGCGCTCGGAAACAGCCAGATCGGCGACGAGTTTTTGTACCTCGGCCTGAGTCTGGGCAATGCGTTGTCGGGTGATCTGCGCCCAGTCCATCGGCGCCGGAGGCCATTGCGCAGGCGCAACCGCCGGGGACGCGGCCTGTCCCTTGAACGCAACGCGGCCCTGTTTGCGATGCCAGTCTTTGACGTAATAAACGACCGAGCCACTGGAGTTCGGATTGGGATCATCCTCGGGGTGATAGAACAACAGATCCGCCCCTTTGGGATGACCTGAAATCCGGTCGAAGTGATTGATCAATCGGTCGTGATCCGCTTTGGGTACATCGACAGCCCAGATCCGGTCGACCAGTGCCTGGAACTCCGGCTCGGTGTAATCGCCGAGGGTTGATTTGAGTTTCATGGTTTTTAACTTCCTTGTTTGTCCGCATGACTCCGGAGGGCATTCAAGCGAATGCCCTCCATCCTTGGTCACTTGCTTCATAGTTACTCAGGTTTGAAGCCAGGTTTGTTATTGAGCGCGCGCCACTCTTTCACTTCTTTCAGGATGCCTTCGGGGCTGTCTTCACGTCCTTCCTTGGGGTAGAAGATGACGTCTGAGCGGTCGGGGTGTTCGGTGACTAACTCGAAATGTATTACGCGCCTCATCATGTAGCGATCAAACTCGTCACCTGACAGTTCCTCCCCGCCCTCAAAAAGCTCTGTAAGAAACGCTCGGAATTCGGACTCTGTGTAGTCTTCGATACGTGCAGTATTTTTCATTGCATATCCCTTTCCTTATGAAAAATCATTCCGGCTTAAATCCCCGCTTATCGCTGAGCACGATCCATTCTTTCACGACACGCAGAACACCTTCAGGCGAACTTTCCTGCCCCTCTTTCGGGTAAAAAATCACATCCGAGCGATCAGGATGCTGCGTCACCCGCTCGAAGTGCTCTACTCCCTTGAGTATGAAGGCGTCGTAATCGTCAGCAGACATATCATCTCTTTCTTCATAAAGAGCGCGCAGAAACTCTAAAAACTCCACCTCGGTGTAGTCTTGAAGGCTGTCTTTAAAAATCACAATAGATCTCCGGCAAACACCATTCAGTCACTTAGCTTTACTACTTTTCCACCAAGGTGAAAACTAACGTTTTGACTTGCATGTCAGCGGTATATTGAAACACCACCTTTTTACCTGGATAGGTATTTTGATCGAGTAGATAGGACTCCCAACCTCCAGTTTGCCCCATTGGCTTGGGCATTTTTATTGGCCCCCGGGTCTCCATAGCCGCTCCAAAAATTGCATGAACATCGGTTTGTGTCATAACCGACTTAAAAGGCGTTGGAAGATCACCTTCGTACATGACAGTCATAGGCATCGTCTTGACCAAGGTGATGAATACGCTCTCCAGCTTCTTGGACTCAGCCAGAAATGTCAGTTCCACACCGTTTTCAATCTCAAGATCTTGCAAGTCACACCCCGGATATAGCTCCACCAGAGGTTGTTCATCAAGCAATCCCTGTGTGACTAGAGCCCCAAAAGGAAGCCCTACGCCTGCAATAAGCTCACTAACCTTCAAAGAATTCATCAATACCACCCCTGCTCTTTGTGAAGAACATGTAGTTTTTTACGTCCAGCTTCAACTTCCGCCTCAGCAAACCCTGCTTCCAACAATCCAGTTTTTATCGCATCAAAATTCTGATCGACTGAACTCTCTATATCGATCGCATCTTGCCCTTGTTTTGAAGATGTATTACGCCCTCCGTAGGTTTCACTAAATTTTCTATGCACATTGAACGGTATGGCAATGCTAGGAGCCCGTTGAAGAAAATTTCGACGCTCACGCGGAGTCATATGGGGAAAATTATTCCGCAGGTACAACTCCAACGCCTTCTGCGAAGGAATATGGTCAATATCCAACCCATCCCCCCTGCTTCGCCCACTGAGTTCGTTATAGGGCCCCACCTCCAGCGGCTCAACTGGCGGCCCGGCAAACACCAGATCCGGCGAAGGCAGCTCCATATCCCCCGGGAACCCCGGAATACTCGCACCCGCCTGCCCTTCATCAACAGCCGGAAACGTCTCGTTTGCCGGTAGGATCGGGATGAGTGGGTTGCCGGGATAAGCCGTGGGTGTCGAGGGGGAAATCGGTGTGGTGGTCGGCCCGAGGTGTTCGCTGCCCGGCGGCACCAACGGGGTCCAGGTTCCAATGCCCACTGGAGGAATCGGCCAAGGCTGGACGGCAGGTAGAACGCCACGTCGTCCGTGGGCACTTTGCGGCGCAACGATGCTGACCCGGTCGAGATTGAACGGGTTCTCGCCGACTGATGCATCGTCCTGAAAGCGCAGTTCGAACTCGCGGCGTTCGCCCACCCAGGTACTTTTCGGTGCATAAGGAGCGAAGCCTTGCTCGACGCGTTTTTTGTTGACCTCATCGAACTGGCTGGTGAGTGCAGATTGCTCACCCAATGTCCGCCACAGCGCGTCGCCAAATGCGCCGAAAGACTGAATCTCACGCCCGCGCATCTGGTCGCCGATCTGACTGGGAATGGCTGCACCGGTGCTGCGGCTGGCCGTGTTCCACCAGTCAGCCTTGGCGGGTTGACCCTCGCCGGTGACGACGCCCGCACCCATCGGCGGCAGGTTGAAGGACAGGTACATCGGCGCCGAGCCCGGCACGCAGATGATGCAGTCCTGAATGCGCAGGTCGACGCCCTTCGGCAAGTCCTGAACAACCGGTGGCAGCAGCGCTATCCGGCCCTGGCTTGGAGTATCCTTGGCGATGCTCGCATCGGGTGTGAACTGCAAGTGTCGGGGCGGTGAACCGGGGACTTCTGCGGTGTAGTTTCCCGTCAGCGGATCAAGCACCGCGTTGATGACCGGCACACTGGGGCTGATCTCATTACCGGTGGTGACGGCAATGACGGCGGTGCCTTGCGCAACGGCCTCGGGTTTGAGCCGATAAGGCATGTCCACCGACCCGCCGGAATCGGCGATTGAGCGCAGCGCGCGCTCATCAGAAAGCCCCAGCGCCTGGGCAGGCACGGCGACAGACTGAAACAATCGTCGTCGCTGCTCCGGCGTCAGTTCTCCATCACCCAGCGTTGGCGAGTACACCAATCCAGCGATCAATACCGTGGACGGATGGGGAACCAGCATGGCGAGGGGAAGATGCCTGACCGCTTGCCGTACACCTGCCTCGATGAGTGCACCCGCTTGCTGGGCAACGAGTGCCCCGGAACGCGTCAACACCATCGCGCCGTGCGTCATCGATGACAGCGGAACGGTCAGCGTATTGGCTTGCCGGGTTCGACTGACCCGCGCATCTTCATCCGCCTGTTGCTTGAATCGAACCCGTGCCTCGCGCTGCGCAGCGTATTGGCGCTGAGCCTCCAAGACCGCTTCCCTGGCACGCCAGACCACGGTCTGCTCGGCATGATGCCTGGCCACTGCTGCGGATTTTTCCCGCAGGGCGTGAATCTGCGAGCTAAGTAATCGCGCTTCATGGGCGGCGGTGTAAGCGCTCTCCCAGATCCGATGCCCATCGTCGTGCGCTTCACCGAACTGGCCGAGTCGTGCCACATAATCTTGGTAGGTGCGCGTCAGCGGATCATGGCCATCGAAGGATAAGGCCACCGCCGTGTTCGCATTCAGGTCTGCGGATTTGCGGGCGATCAGCCCGTCGATTTCGCTTTTCTGCTTGCTGATCTGGTAGAGCTGCCAGCGCTCGCTGTGATTGGGGTCGGATAACGTGCTCGCCGCCCGAATTTCCTGCTCCAGTGCAGGTGCGAACTGCCCGGCCCTTTCGGCAAAGCGACGATCGACCTCGGCTCTGATGGCGTCATGTCGCTGAACCAGCCCCGCCCAAAACTGCCTGTGCGCCAGTTGGCGGGCCTGTTCCTGAGCCTGTGCGGCGGCGGCCTGTGCCTGGTTTGCAGCTTCCTGTGCCTGAGCCGCCGCTTGGGCTTGCTCTTGCTGTTGTTTTTTTCCGGTGCGCCGCCTTGGCCCGCGCCCGAGCCTTTTGTTTGCTCTTGCTGACCTTGCCGAAGCCGCCCGAAACCCCTCCACCGCCACCAAAACCACCGCCCGATCCGCCACCCGAAGCGGGCGGTCCGGTTCGGATGACGACGCTTCCCGACGTTCCATCGTTGAAATTGTTCTGTGCCATACAGTCACTCCTTGTCTGTAGGGCACAGCGTGTCGATCAAGCGGTAGTCAGGTGCGGTACATAGTTATCGCGGTGGAAATTAGGGGTTGATTGACGCTTCAGCCAATGACCTGCGGCTTGCGAATCCCCAACCGGCTGATCCACACCGCCGCCAGAATCACGCCGCCACCGAGGAACAACCGCCCGAGCTCTTCGTGCTGATTCCAGATCAGCAAGTTCAGCAGCAATCCCACCGGCACGTGCAGGTTGTTCATCACCGCCAGGGTGCCGCCGTTGACCAGGCATGCGCCCTTGTTCCACCAGTACAGACCGAGTGCGGTCGAGACCAGGCCCAGGAACACCAGCACGCCCCATTGCAACGGCGCTTCGGGCAGGAAGTTGGATTTGCCGAACAGCAGGAACGCCGGCAACGCCACCGCGAGTGCGCCGAGGTAGAAGAAACCGAAGCGCCGGTAGTGCGGCAGATCGCTCGGATGCTTCGCCACCAGATGTTTGTACAACACCTGCCCGGCGGCGTAGGTGAAGTTGGCCAGTTGCAGCAGCAGGAAGCCCATGAAGAAGTCCGGGTTGATCCGGTCATAGCGAATCACCGCCGCACCGCACACAGCCACCAGCGCCGCGATCAGCGCCCATGGATTGAAGCGGCGATTGAGCGCGTCTTCGATCAGGGTCACGTGCAGCGGCGTGAGGATGGTGAACAGCAGCACTTCCGGCACCGTCAGTACCCGGAAGCTCAGGTACAAACAAACGTAGGTCACGCCGAACTGCAACGCGCCGATCAGCAGCATGCCGCGCATGAACGCCGGTTCCACCGAACGCCAGCGCGTCAGCGGAATGAACACCAGCCCGGCCAGCACCACGCGCACCAGCACCGCGAAGTAGCTGTCGACATGCCCGGCCAGGTATTCGCCGATCAGACTGAAGGAAAACGCCTGGATCAGCGTGACAATAAGTAGATAGCCCATGGTCGCCTCGATTTCGAATGGCGGCGACGATAGCGGTTTTTCCCGGCCATCGCTAAATCCCGGGCAAAAAAAAGCCCGATCTCGCTAAAGCGTTCAATCGGGCTACAGCACTCAGGAGCAACAAGTGCAAAGGGAGGTTCGATGCGCGTAGAGCCTTGAAGGGGTTGCGCCAGGTCACTAGAACAATCGGCGATTATCTGGCGATTAACATATCAAGCGACCTGGGACAGTTTGGCGTTGGCCTGGTTGAGGCCTTTCTCCTGGAAGTCGCCGCCCAGGTTCATGCCTTCGGCGTGGATGAAGGTCACGTCGTGGATGCCGATGAAACCCATCACCTGACGCAGGTACGGTTCCTGGTGATCCGCCGGGCCGCCGACGTAGATGCCGCCGCGAGCGGTCAGCACGTAGGCACGCTTGCCGCTGAGCAGGCCTTGCGGGCCGGTTTCGGTGTACTTGAAGGTGACGCCGGCACGCAGCACGTGGTCGAGCCAGGCTTTCAGGGTGCTCGGAATCGCGAAGTTGTACATCGGCGCGGCCATCACCAGCACGTCGGCGGCCAGCAGTTCATCGGTCAATGCGTTGGAGCGATCCAGCGAGGATTGCTCGCTGTCGTTGCGCTGTTCGGCGGATTTCATCCAGCCACCCAGCAGGTTGATGTCCAGGTGTGGCACCGGGTTCACGGCGAGGTCACGTACGGTGATCTGATCGGCCGGGTGTGCCGCTTTCCACTGACTGATGAAGGTCTGGGTCAGTTGACGGGATACCGAGTCTTGCTGGCGGGCGCTGCTTTCGATGATCAGAACGCGGGACATGGTGTGTAGCCTCCATCCGAGAATGTTGTAAGTCGATGGAGTGAAGGTTAAACAGAGTCGTATCGATGAAAAAGCGCAAATAACTGCTATAAAGCATCGATAAATTCGTTTATAAGCTGACGCATACCTTGTGGGAGCACACGGGCTCCCACAACGAGGCGGGTGTTATTTCGGGTTGCAGCTCAGTTCGACGCGCAGCTTGATGATCTCGCGGGAGAACTTGGCGGTGGCGTTGGTATGTTTGCCGGCCGGCACTTCGATATTGCGAGTGCGCGGCGCCTCCGGGCCGTTGCTGAATACGACTTTGCAGACCGCGTCGACCTCGCCGTAGTTGGCGACCCGGATGGAGCCGATGTCTTTATCGGTATCGAAGGACTCGTAGTCGATCTTCAGGCCATTGAGATTCTTCTGCACATCGATCGGATACGCAAACGCGGTCAGCGGCAGCAGCGCCAGCACCACACAACAGAATTTTTTCATTCGGCAGTCTCCATGAGGGACAGCCAGCTTAGGACAAGAGGAGCTATTGATGAAAGCGCCCCGCGTGACCCTTGATCAATGGCGAACGTTGCAGGCGGTGGTCGACCACGGCGGATTCGCCCAGGCCGCCGAGGCCCTGCACCGTTCGCAATCGTCGGTGAGCTACACCGTCGCCCGCATGCAGGACCAGCTCGGTGTGCCATTGCTGCGCATCGACGGCCGCAAGGCAGTGCTGACCGAAGCCGGCGGCGTGTTGCTGCGGCGTTCGCGACAACTGGTGAAACAGGCCAGCCAACTGGAAGACCTCGCCCATCACATGGAGCAAGGCTGGGAGGCCGAAGTGCGGTTGGTGGTCGATGCTGCCTACCCGAGCGCCCGCCTCGTTCGCGCACTGACCGCGTTCATGCCGCAGAGCCGTGGTTGCCGCGTGCGTCTGCGTGAAGAAGTGCTGTCGGGTGTCGAGGAAGTGTTGCTCGAAGGCGTGGCCGATCTGGCCATCACCGGCCTGAGCATTCCCGGTTACCTCGGCGCGGAGTTGAGCGACGTGGAATTCGTCGCCGTCGCCCACCCTGAACACGCGCTGCATCGACTGAACCGTGAGCTGAACTTCCAGGACCTGGAAACCCAGATGCAAGTGGTGATCCGCGACTCCGGCCGCCAGCAGCCCCGGGACGTCGGCTGGCTCGGCGCCGAACAGCGCTGGACCGTCGGCAGCCTCGCCACCGCCGCCAATTTCGTTTCCAGCGGCCTGGGCTTTGCCTGGCTGCCACGGCACATGATCGAACGTGAATTGAAGGAAGGCCTGCTCAAGCTGCTACCGTTGGATCAGGGCGGCAGCCGCAATCCGAGTTTCTATCTGTATTCGAACAAGGACAAACCGCTGGGCCCGGCCTCGCAGATCCTCGTCGAACTGTTGCGCACCTTCGACACCTTGCCGCTGGACGCACCGTTCGCCGCCCCCGAACAAGCCTGACACGGAGTTCACCGATGGCGTATTTCGAGCATGAAGGTTGCAACCTGCACTACGAGGAATATGGCCACGGCGATCCGTTGCTGCTGGTTCACGGGCTCGGTTCCAGCACGCTGGACTGGGAAATGCAGATCCCGGCACTGGCCGCGCAATACCGGGTGATCGTCCCGGACGTGCGCGGCCATGGCCGTTCCGACAAGCCCCGCGAACGCTACAGCATCGCCGGGTTCAGCGCCGACATCGTCGCCCTGATCGAACACCTGAAGCTCGGCCCGGTGCACTACGCCGGGCTGTCCATGGGCGGCATGATCGGCTTCCAGTTCGCCGTCGATCAGCCGCAGATGCTCAAGAGCCTGACCATCGTCAACAGCGCGCCCGAGGTCAAGGTGCGCAGCCGCGACGATTACTGGCAGTGGTTCAAGCGCTGGAGCCTGATGCGCCTGCTGAGCCTGGCCACCATCGGCAAAGCCCTTGGCGCCAAGCTGTTCCCCAAGCCGGAGCAGGCAGATTTGCGACAGAAGATGGCCGAGCGCTGGGCAAAAAACGACAAACGTGCTTATCTCGCCAGCTTCGATGCGATTGTTGGCTGGGGGGTTCAGGAACGACTTTCGAGGATCTCCTGTCCAACGCTCGTCGTCAGCGCCGACCGGGACTACACCCCCGTTTCGCTGAAAGAAACCTATGTCAGACTGCTGCCCGATGCGCGGCTGGTGGTGATCGCCGATTCACGCCACGCCACCCCGCTCGATCAACCCGAACGCTTCAATCAAACGCTGCTGGAGTTTCTCGCCACAGCCGATATTCACCCTCAGGATCACTGAACCATGCTGAAAAAAATCGCCCTCGCCGCCGGCACCGTGCTGTTCGCCGCCAACCTGATGGCTGCCACGCCGGCCAAGGCGCCACACGTCGAACTGGTGACCACCAACGGCACCATCGAAATCGAGCTGGACCCGGTCAAGGCGCCGATCAGTACCAAGAACTTCCTTGAGTACGTCGACAGCGGATTCTACACCAACACCATTTTCCACCGCGTGATCCCGGGCTTCATGGCTCAGGGCGGCGGTTTCACCCAGCAGATGGCACAAAAAGACACCAAGGCACCGATCAAGAACGAAGCCAGCAACGGTCTGCACAACGTTCGCGGCACCCTGTCGATGGCCCGTACTTCCGATCCAAACTCGGCCACCAGCCAGTTCTTCATCAACGTTGCCGACAACGCGTTCCTCGATCCGGGCCGCGACGCCGGTTACGCCGTGTTCGCCAAAGTGGTCAAGGGCATGGACGTGGTCGACATCATCGTCAACTCCCAGACCACCACCAAACAGGGCATGCAAAACGTGCCTGTCGACCCTGTGATCATCAAGTCGGCCAAGCGCATCGACTAAGCTTTACAGGGCGTATCGAGCGGCGCTGACCTGATGTCACGCCGCTCACACTGATAAAAGGAGAGCCCGTACTCCGGGCGGTTATCTGATGCTCTATCGCCGTTTCGAACAACTGATCGACATATTCCGTGACGCCCCGACGGCGGCTCCGCCGAACCGTGTTCTGCCCTTCTATACCTATTACCTGAAGCAGGTCTGGCCAAGTTTCGCCGCCCTGCTGGTGGTCGGCCTGTTCGCCGCACTGATCGAAGTGGCGCTGTTCAGTTACCTGAGCCGCATCATCGACCTGGCCCAGGGCACGCCGAACCCGAATTTCTTCCACGACCACGCTTTCGAACTGACCTGGATGGTGGTGGTTGCACTGGTGCTGCGCCCGATCTTCTTCGGCCTGCACGACTTGCTGGTGCACCAGACGCTGAGCCCGGGCATGACCAGCATGATTCGCTGGCAGAACCACAGCTATGTGCTCAAGCAGAGTCTGAACTTCTTCCAGAACGACTTCGCCGGGCGCATCGCCCAGCGCATCATGCAGACCGGCAACTCGCTGCGCGACTCCGCCGTGCAGGCGGTGGATGCGCTGTGGCACGTGCTGATCTACGCGGTCAGTTCGCTGGTGCTGTTCGCCGAGGCCGACTGGCGCCTGATGATCCCGCTGCTGACGTGGATCGCCGCTTACATCGGCGCACTCTATTACTTCGTGCCACGGGTCAAGGATCGCTCGGTCGCGGCTTCGGATGCGCGTTCGAAGCTGATGGGCCGGATCGTCGATGGTTACACCAACATCGCCACCCTGAAGCTGTTCGCCCACACCAATTTCGAACAGCACTACGCCCGCGAAGCCATGCAGGAACAGACCGAAAAGGCGCAGATGGCCGGGCGCGTGGTCACCAGCATGGACGTGGCGATCACCACCATGAACGGCCTGCTGATCGTCGGCACCACCGCGCTGGCGCTGTGGCTGTGGTCGCAGTCGCTGATCACCGTCGGTGCCATCGCCCTGGCGACCGGTCTGGTGATTCGCATCGTCAACATGTCCGGCTGGATCATGTGGGTGGTCACCGGGATCTTCGAAAACATCGGCATGGTCCAGGACGGTCTGCAGACCATCTCGCAGCCGGTCAGCGTCACCGATCACGAACAGGCCAAACCGCTGGCCGTGGCCCGTGGCGAAGTGCGTTTCGAGCACGTGGATTTTCACTACGGCAAGAAGAAAGGCATCATCGGCGACCTCAATCTGACCATCAAACCGGGGGAAAAGATCGGTCTGATCGGCCCGTCCGGTGCCGGCAAATCGACCCTGGTCAACCTGCTGCTGCGCCTGTACGACGTCGAGGGTGGGCGGATCCTGATCGACGGCCAGAACATCGCCGAAGTCGGCCAGGAAAGCCTGCGCGCACGGATCGGCATGATCACCCAGGACACTTCGCTGCTGCACCGTTCGATCCGCGACAACTTGCTGTACGGCAAGCCTGACGCCACCGACGCCGAACTCTGGGAGGCGGTGCGCAAGGCCCGTGCCGATGAGTTCATCCCGCTGCTGTCGGATGCCGAAGGTCGCACCGGTTTCGATGCCCATGTCGGCGAGCGCGGGGTGAAGTTGTCCGGTGGCCAGCGCCAGCGGATCGCAATTGCGCGGGTGCTGCTCAAGGACGCGCCGATCCTGATCATGGACGAAGCGACCTCGGCGCTGGACTCGGAAGTCGAAGCGGCGATCCAGGAAAGCCTGGAAACCCTGATGCAGGGCAAGACCGTGATCGCCATCGCCCACCGCCTCTCGACCATTGCCCGAATGGATCGGCTGGTGGTGCTGGAAAACGGCAAGATCGCCGAAAGCGGCAACCATGCCGAACTGTTGGCCCATGGCGGGTTGTATGCGCGGTTGTGGGCACACCAGACCGGAGGGTTTGTCGGCATCGACTGACCCTGCGCGAAACACAAAAACCGCCACAGCCCCTCTGCCACGGGCTCTGGCGGTTTTTTATCGCCTGCTGGAAATCCCTTGAATCCCTGCTGTAATCAGCGAAGGTTCTGGAGATGAACCTGTCGTAATTCTGCAAGGAAGCACAACTCGATGCAGTCTCGATAGCACGTCTATCAAGGACACTCTCATGTCTCTGTTCAAACGTTCAGTCACTGAGTTGTTGGGTACGTTCTGGTTGGTGTTGGGCGGGTGTGGCAGTGCGGTGATCGCCGCGTCTTCACCTACGGGTATCGGTGTGCTGGGGGTCGCCCTGGCGTTTGGTCTGACGGTGTTGACCATGGCGTTTGCCATCGGCCACATCAGCGGATGTCACCTCAACCCGGCCGTGTCGGTCGGTCTGGTCGTCGGCGGTCGGTTCCCGGCCAAAGAACTGCCTGCCTACATCATCGCCCAGGTGATCGGCGGGATTCTGGCAGCGGCATTGCTCTACCACATCGCCAGCGGCAAGGAGGGTTTCGACATCGCCGCCGGCCTTGCCTCCAACGGCTATGGCGAGCACTCGCCGGGCAAATACTCGATGGCCGCCGGGTTCGTCACCGAACTGGTGATGACTGCCATGTTCGTGGTGATCATCCTTGGCGCCACCGACAAGCGCGCGCCGGCAGGACTGGCACCGATTGCCATCGGCCTGGGCCTGACGCTGATCCACCTGATCTCGATTCCGGTGACCAACACCTCGGTCAACCCGGCCCGCAGCACGGGCCCGGCGCTGATGGTCGGTGGCTGGGCGATCGCGCAGTTGTGGATGTTCTGGGTCGCGCCGTTGCTGGGCGCGGTGGTTGGCGGCGTGGTCTATCGCTGGCTGGGCAAGGAAGACAGTTGAGGGCAGCGGCGAGGATCAGGCTTGCCGATACGGCAAGGCGCTCCTCGCCTCTTCCGCGTAAGCCAGAACACCGGCGCGTTCCTGCTGAAGGAAATCCTTCACGGCGGCTTTCAGGCCGGGATGACGCAGGTAGTGCCAGGAATGGGTGATCACCGGTTCAAAGCCGCGAATCAGTTTGTGTTCGCCCTGGGCGCCGGCGTCGAATCGCTGGAAACCCTGGGCAATCGCGTAGTCCATGCCCTGATAGAAACAGGTTTCGAAATGCAGCCGGTCGAACTCGGCCAGGCAACCCCAGTAACGACCGTAAAAGCTGTCGCCCCCCACCAGACTGAACGCCATCGCCACCGGCCTTGAGCCCTGTTTGGCCAGCACGACACGAATCGATTCCGGCATGCGCTCGGCCAGCAGGCTGAAGAACTCCCGCGTCAGATACGGTGCCTGGCGACGCACCGCATAGGTGTTGGCGTAGCAGGCGTAAACAAAATCCCACTGCGCCTCGTCCAGTTCTCGTCCTTCCAGCCATTCGAACTCGAAACCCTGCCCCGCCACTTGCTCGCGCTCCTTTCGCATCTGTTTGCGCTTGCGCGAACTGAGCACGTCGAGAAAGTCCTGGAAGTCGCGATAGCCGCGATTCTGCCAGTGATATTGACAGCCGATGCGTTGCAGCCAACCCGGTTGTTCGGCCATGGCAGCGTCGGTGAAGGGGTCAGTGAAGTTGATGTGGGCGCTGGAGAGTTCTTCGATTTGCAGATAGCCCGGCAGGCTCTTGAGCAGTTCGAATCCGTCCTCGACGTTCGCCGCCAGCAACCGCGGACCACTGACCGGGCTGAAGGGCACGGCGCTCAGAAACTTGGGGTAGTAATCAATGCCGGCGCGGGCGCAGGCGTCGGCCCAGCCGTGATCGAACACGTATTCGCCGTAGGAATGCCACTTGCGATAACCGGGCAGCGCTGCGATCAAGCGACCGTCTTCGACATGCAGCAAATGCTCCGGCTGCCAGCCGGTGTGCGGGCCGACACTGCCGCTGTCTTCCAGCGCGCCGAGGAAGGCATGGCGCAGAAACGGCTGGTTGTCCGGCACCAGTGCATCCCAGAGCGCCGGTTCGATTTCCGACAGTTTTTGCAGGCGCTGCAACGGCATTTTCCTCTCCACATCCGGGCCTGAAAGCCTCGCGAGTATCGCCCATCGCCTTGATCTTGCACACGACCAATTGCGCGACAGCGCTCTAAATCAATAGTTCACGGAAGTTTTGTATCGTCATCAACCTGCCATCACCGTGCCACTGCTCTGTCATAAACCATCGCGATACTGGCGCCTGTTTTTAGAGCGCCGGGTTCTACCCGGACACAGTTTTCCGACGTTCAAATCGTCGGTTGTGCCCAGGATGGTTCAGCCATCCCTCTCATCTTCGGAGATTGCTATGCGTCTTGCTTCCACGAAAACTGCGGCAGCCCTGTGCGGTGGCCTGTTGCTGGCCATGAGTGTTCCGGCCAGTGCCGCAGTCGACGCCAAACTGCTCGAAATGCTCAAGGCCAACGGTTCCATTACCCAGGCGCAGTACGTAGAACTGCAAACTGAACTGGCCCAGGATCAAAAGGCCCAGCAAATCGCGCAGCAGGCGCAGCAAGAGACCAACGAGCAGATCGCGGCGACCGCGAAGAAAACCAACGAACTGAGCACCTTCGACCAGAAGCTGGCCTGGGCTGCCAAGACCCAGTTCAAGGGTGACGTGCGTTTCCGTCAGGAAACCGTCAAGAACGATGGCGTACCGAACGCCAAGGACCAGGACCGTCAGCGCATTCGTGCCCGTCTGGGTGCCTACACCGAAATCAACCCGCAGGTGGACACCGGTATCCGTATCGCCACCGGCAGCAGCGACGACGCCCGCTCCACCAACCAGGACCTGAACAACTACTTCGACAAGAAGCAGATCTGGCTCGACCAGGGTTACGTCGACTACCACCCTGACGCCATCAAGAACCTGCACCTGATCGCCGGTAAAATGAACCAGCCTTGGGTGAGCATGGGCGACATCATCTGGGACAGCGACATCAACCCGGAAGGCCTGGCCGTCACCTACAAGTACCCGCTGAACGGCAGCGCCGAACTGTTCGGTAGCGCCGGTCACTACACCCTCAAGGACAACGTCGATGGCGAAGGCGTGCAGTTCAAGCACGACCTGCGTCTGTACGCCGGCCAGTTGGGCGGTCGTTTCGCACTGACCGACAGCCTGAAACTGACCCTGGGCGGCAGTATCTATTCCTACGACAACGACAAGGACAGTGCCTGCCCGACCACCGGCACCGTGACCGCGCCATGCGCCCTGGCCGTCAACGGCAACAGCCCGAACGAAACCTTCAAACTGTATGAAGGCTTTGGTCAGCTGGACGTCGCCAACCTGCCAGTACCGCTGTCGATCTACGGTCAGTACGTCAACAACAACGACGCCAGCAACGACCAGGACACTGGCTGGCTGGCCGGCGTCAAGACCAAGGTTTACGGCTTCGGGATCGACTACAACTACCGCGACGTACAGCGTAACGCTGTGGTGGGTGCCTTCACCGACTCCGACTTCGCCAACGGCTACACCGGTTCGCGCGGCAGCAAGCTGAAAGTGAGCTACGAGCTGGACAAGAACTTCACCCTGGGCGCCACGTATTTCATGGCTAACTCGGACTACACCAACGCCAGCCTCAAGAAGACTGACTCCGACATCAACACCCTGCAACTGGATGCCGAAGCCAAGTTCTAAAACAGCAATGCCAGGCTTCAAGCCGCGAGTGAATGCCTCACTTGTCGCTTGAAGCTGCTTTTCTCCTACAGCCCGGCGCAGCAACAGCGATCCCCATCATCCGTTCGCCGCTGTTGTGCCGGGCTGTTTTTTGCCTCAGGAATTGTCTTTTCGTCGCTGCTCGGCCAAGCGCTCGGCCAACGCGTCCAGATCCCCTTCCGGTTTCTCCGGCATCTTGCGCAACGTCGCCTGCATCAGCCGCATCTGGCGAATGAAACGCCGGCAATTGGGGCAGAACATCAGGTGATGACGCACCATCAGCTTCTCGCGAAAGCTCAATTGGCCATCGAGATAATCGCTGGATCGTGCCACTTGCTCCTTGCAGGTCAACATTCGCCGGTCTCCTCAAAATGTTCCACGGTCGCGAAGACCTTCAAGCGTGCCCGATGCAGCAGCACACGGACATTGGAGAGCGAGATCTCCAGAAGATTACAGATCTCTTCCAGCTCCAGGCCCTGACGCTCGCGCAGCAACAGCACACTGCTTTGCAGTTCTGACAGGCTGAGCAGCGTGTGCTCCAGGCATTCGCGCAGTTCATTCTCGGTGAGCAGCGCTTCGGGCGTGTCCTGATGCCAGGCGAACGGTGCGACCAGCCAGTGACCGTCGCCGGGAGAAAAACGGTCGTCGTCGATGGTGCCGTGGGGCGACGGCAGATCATCCATCAGCACTTCCCGGCGATTCTGCTTGTAGCGACCCTTGGCCGAGTTGGCGGTGATGGTCAGCAGCCAGGTCTTGAGACTGGAGCGGCCCTCGAAGCTGCCGATATGGCGCACCACCGACAGCCAGGCGTCCTGCACCACTTCTTCGACGTGGCGCTGGCCGACAATCGCATAGGCCACCGCGCGCATGGCGCTCTGGTAGGTGGTGACCAGTTCCTTGAAAGCCTTTTGCTCGCCAGCCAGCAGGCGTTCGAGTAATTGAGTGTCATCCGTTGCAGCCATCGATACCTCACGGGTAAAAAAAATCGCAGCCTGCGACGGCTCCCGAAGAAGCGCGCAGGCTGCGATCTTTTAACACGGACTCAGCGTTTGCGCAGAATCACGCTACCAATCGAATAACCGGCACCGAACGAGCTCAGTACCGCCAGCGAACCGGCCGCCAGATCGTCCTGGTACTTGTGGAAAGCGATCACGGAACCGGCGGAGCTGGTGTTGGCGTAGGTGTCGAGAATCACCGGTGCTTCTTCTCCGGTGGCTTCGCGGCCCAGCAACTTGCGCACGATCAGGTGGTTCATGCTCAGGTTGGCCTGGTGCAGCCAGAAACGCTTCACGTCGCCAACGTTGAGCTTGTTCTCTTCCAGATGCTCGCCGATCAGCTCGGCCACCATCGGGCAGACGTCCTTGAACACCTTGCGACCTTCCTGCACGAACAGTTTGTCGCGGGCACCGATGCCCTCTTCCGCCGCGCGGTTGAGGAAGCCGAAGTTGTTACGGATGTTGTTCGAGAACTTGGTCAGCAGTTTGGTGCTGACCACGTCGAACTGGTGCTTCGACGTCGCCGTATCGGCACGCTCGATGACGACGGCGGTAGCAGCGTCACCGAAGATGAAGTGGCTGTCGCGGTCGCGGAAGTTCAGGTGACCGGTGCAGACTTCCGGGTTGACCATCAGGATCGCCCGGGCCTGGCCCAGTTGCACGGTGTTGGCGGCTTGCTGGATGCCGAAAGTCGCCGACGAGCAGGCGACGTTCATGTCGAAACCGAAACCCTGGATGCCCAGTGCTTCCTGGACTTCGATGGCGATGGCCGGGTAGGCGCGTTGCAGATTGGAGCAGGCGACGATCACACCGTCGATGTCGGCGGCGGTCTTGCCGGCACGCTGCAGGGCTTGTTCGGCAGCGCCGATGGCCATCTGGCAGAGCACCGACCACTCGTCGTTGGAACGCTCCGGCAGGCGTGGCGCCATGCGCGCAGGGTCGAGAATGCCGTCCTTGTCCATGACAAAGCGGCTCTTGATGCCCGAGGCTTTTTCGATAAACGCGGCACTGGATTCGGTCAGGGCCTGGATTTCACCGCTGGCGATAGCGTCAGCGTTGTCGGCGTTGAACTGCGCGACGTAGGTATTGAAAGACTGCACCAGCTCTTCGTTGGAGATGCTGTTGGCCGGGGTGTACAGGCCGGTGCCGCTGATGACGACGTTATGCATGGTCGTTTCTCTAATCTGTTCAGGCAGAAAGTGCTGGCACCGACGTGCCAACACGCAAAGGGTCTATTCCCATAGAGGGGACGCAAAAACCTGGCATCGCTTTATTCCGACCTCGCCCGCGGCTGACAAGGCTCAAAACCGCGGGGCCGGCGTTTATAGGCGCGAAGTTTGCCATAAACCTTGGCATTTGGCGCCTTTTGCAGGATCGGAGGTCAGGCCTCGACCTGCGTCCACTGTTTGTTCAGGCGCTTATCGGAGATCGGCACTTTCGTCCCCAACTGCTGGGCGAACAGCGAAACCCGATACTCTTCCAGCCACCAGCGATACAGCTCGAGCTGCGGATCGCGTTTGCCTTCCTGCGCGTGTTTGGCCGCGCGCGTCTGGAATTGCGTCCAGAGCCCGGCGAGTTCGCCGCTCCAGACCCGATCCTTCTGCACCTGCGCGCCCAGTTTTTCGAAACGTTGCTCGACGGCCTTCAGATAACGCGGCAACTCCTTGAGCCACAGCATCGGCGTTTCGCGGACGAAGCCCGGATACACCAGATGGCTGAGTTGCAGCTTGATGTCGTTAAGCGCTACCGCCTGAGCCAGGTCGATCTTGCCCTTGAAGCGTTTTTGCAGACCGTGCCAGAGCTTGAGGATTTCCAGGGTCAGACGCGCCACCCGTTCGGCGTGCTCGGTCCAGCTGCCACGCTTGCGCTCGGCCAGTGCCGCCAGACCTGCGCCGTCACGAGGCAACGGGTCTTCGCCATCAAGAATGCAGCTGTCGAGGCTGGCCAGCAGAATGTCTTCCACCAGCGCATCGACCCGGCCCAGTTCGCGGTACAACAAGCCCAGTTCGGTCAGGCCCGGCAACTTGCCGCGCAGGAACTTGGCCGGTTCAGCCAGTTGCTGCATCAACAGTCGCTGCAAGGCGCGGCGATGCTGGAACTCGGCTTCGGCCGGGGTCGAGAAGCGCCCTTCCTTGACCGTACCGCCCTCCTCCACCAGCGCCGGATAGACCGTCATCGACAACCCGGCAATCTTCTGCTGAGTCTTTTCCGCCACCGCAGCGAAGACCTTGGCTTCCACCGGTTGCTGGCTTTTCGCGCTCTGTGGCACAGCCAACGCAGCTTGGCTGGCTTCGGCGAAACGTGCGGTCAGCTCCGCCAGATCCCGGCCTTCGCCGAGGAACTTGCCCTGGCCGTCGACGATTTCCAGGTTCATCCGCAGATGGCTTTCGACCTGCAGCTCAGCTTCCGCCCAGGCTTCGTCGCTGACCCGCGCACCGGTCATGCGCAGCAGTTCACGGCCCAGCGCTTGCGGCAACGAACCTTCGGCAAACGTCATGCGTTGCAGTGCAGCCTTGATGAAGTCCGGCACTGGCACGAAATTTTTGCGCAGGGCCTTGGGCAGGTTACGCACCAGCGCAATGCACTTGGCCTCGATCAGCCCCGGCACCAGCCATTCCAGGCGCTCCGGCGGCAGCATCGGCAACAGCGGTGCCGGTACGCGCAGGGTCACACCGTCGCGCGGGTGATTCGGTTCGAAGTGATAACTCAGGGCCAGTTCCAGATCGCCGATGTGCAGCGTGTCCGGGTAATGCTGGGCGGTGACTTCGCTGGCTTCGCGAGCCAGCACGTCTTCCTCGCGCATGATCAGCAGTTGCGGGTCTTTCTGGCTGTTGACCCGATACCAGCTGTCGAACGTCGCGGTCTGGTGGATCTCCGCCGGCAATCGCGCATCGTAGAACGCGAACAGGGTTTCCTCGTCGGCCAGAATGTCCCGGCGGCGAGCCTTGGCTTCCAGTTCGTCGAGTTGTTCCAGCAGTTGCTTGTTGGCCGTCAGGCATTTGGCCCGGGACTGAATCTCGCCACGCACCAGGCCTTCGCGGATGAACAGCTCCCGCGAGACCACCGGATCCACCGGGCCGTAATGCACCGGTCGACGACCGACCACGATCAGGCCGAACAGGGTGATCTGCTCGAACGCCACAACCTGGCCGCGCTTCTTCTCCCAGTGCGGTTCGAAGTGGTTCTTCTTGATCAGGTGCCCGGCCAGCGGTTCGATCCAGTCGGCGTCGATCTTGGCCACCATCCGCGCATAGAGCTTGGTGGTTTCCACCAGTTCGGCGGTCATCACCCACTGCGGACGCTTCTTGCCGATGCCCGAGGACGGATGAATCCAGAAGCGCCGCTGACGGGCGCCAAGATAGTCGCCGTCCTCGGTTTTCTGACCGATCTGGCTGAGCAGACCGACCAGTACCGCTTTGTGCAGTTTCGGATAGTCCGCCGGCTCTTTATTGAGGCTCAGCTGCAAATCGCGGCAGATCAGGCTCAACTGACGATGGGAATCGCGCCACTCGCGCAAGCGCAGGTAGTTGAGGAAATTCTTGCGACACCAGTTGCGCAGCGGGCTGGCGGTCAGCGCCTGGCGCTGCTCTTCAAAACCGCGCCACAGATTGACCAGCCCGGCGAAGTCCGAATCGATGTCCTTCCACTGGGCGTGGGCCTGATCGGCCGCTTGCTGACGCTCCGGCGGACGCTCGCGTGGGTCCTGAATCGACATGGCGCTGGCGACGATCAGCACTTCCTGCAGACTGCCGAGTTTTGCCGCTTCGAGCAGCATGCGGCCCATGCGCGGGTCCACGGGCAGGCGCGCCAACTGGCGGCCGAGCGGCGTCAACTGACTGTTGCGATCCACCGCCGACAACTCTTGCAGCAGATTGAAACCGTCGCTGATCGCCTTGCCGTCCGGCGGCTCGATGAACGGGAAATCCGTGATCTCGCCGAGGCGCAGATGCAGCATCTGCAGGATCACTGCAGCAAGGTTGGTGCGCAGGATTTCCGGATCGGTAAATTCCGGGCGACCGAGGAAATCCTCCTCGCTGTACAAGCGCACGCAGATACCCGGCTCGACCCGGCCGCAACGACCTTTACGCTGGTTGGCGCTGGCCTGGGAAATTGCTTCGATCGGCAGCCGCTGGACCTTGGCGCGGTAGCTGTAGCGGCTGATACGCGCGGTACCGCTGTCGATCACGTAACGAATGCCCGGCACGGTCAACGACGTTTCGGCGACGTTGGTCGCCAGCACCACGCGACGGCCTGGGTGGGACTGGAAGATCCGCTGCTGTTCGGCCGGCGACAGGCGCGCGTACAACGGCAGGATTTCGGTGTGCTTGAGCTGGGCCTTGCGCAGCATGTCGGCGGCGTCGCGAATCTCGCGCTCGCCGGGCAGGAACACCAGCACGTCGCCAGGGCTGCGGCGCTCGCTGCGCTCATAGGCGGCGATTTCGTCGAGGGTGGCGAGGATCGCCTGATCCACGGTCAGGTCGTCCTCGACGCGGTTGCCCTCTTCGTCCTGCTCCAGCGTCAGCGGGCGATACCAGGTTTCAACCGGGAAGGTGCGGCCGGACACTTCGACAATCGGCGCATCGTCAAAGTGCTTGGAAAAGCGCTCCAGATCGATGGTCGCCGAGGTGATGATGACTTTCAGGTCCGGACGACGCGGCAGCAGGGTTTTCAGGTAACCGAGCAGGAAGTCGATGTTGAGGCTGCGTTCGTGCGCTTCGTCGACGATGATCGTGTCGTAGCGTTCGAGGTAGCGGTCGTTCTGGGTTTCCGCCAGCAGGATGCCGTCGGTCATCAGTTTGATCAGGGTGTTGGAGTCGCTCTGGTCTTCGAAGCGCACCTGATAGCCGACCAGCGCGCCCAGCGGCGTACCGAGTTCTTCGGCGACCCGGCTGGCCACGCTGCGCGCCGCAATTCGACGCGGCTGGGTGTGGCCGATCAGGCCATGTTGGCCGCGACCGATTTCCAGACAGATTTTCGGTAACTGGGTGGTTTTGCCCGAGCCGGTTTCGCCGGCGATGATCAGCACCTGGTGCTTTTCCAGGGCCTTCTTGATTTCGTCACGCTTGGCCGCAATCGGCAGGCTGTCGTCGTAACGGATCACCGGCAGGCTGGCCTTGCGCGCCAGCACCTGATCGCAGGACGCCTGCATGCGCGCCACCCACTGGGCCAGTTTGGCCTCGTCGGGTTTCTTGCGCAGCTCAAGCAACTGCCGCCGCAGCCGGTGGCGGTCGGCGAGCATGGCGTGATCGAGGTTTTTCAGCAGTTTGTCGATGGAGGGCGATTCGTCGGTCATCGGGTACGCAATTCGGTCGTCTAGTGGCGCAAGGACGCGATTGTCGCAGAAAAGCAGCTACAAGCGCCAAGCTACAAGCCGCGAGTTGAAAGCGGCCTTTGACTAGACGCTTGTAGCTTGCTGCTTGCGCCTGCTTTATTCGTTATCCAGCCCCTTGCGCCGATACGGAAAGACGTCGATAACCTTTCCAGCCCGGATCGCCTCCTGCAAGCCCTTCCAGTAATCGGCGTTGTACAACTCGCCATGCAACTGATCGAACAGTTTGCGCTGCGCCGCATCGGCAAACAGGAACGGCGGAAACTCTTCGGGGAACACGTCCAGCGGACCGATCGAATACCACGGTTCGGAGGCCATTTCGTCCTCCGGCGTGCGCGGTGCCGGGATATGACGGAAGTTGGCTTCGGTGAGAAAGCAGATTTCGTCGTAGTCGTAGAACACCACCCGACCATGACGGGTGACGCCAAAGTTCTTCAGCAGCATGTCGCCGGGGAAGATGTTGGCCGCCGCCAGTTGCTTGATCGCCAGACCGTAATCCTCCAGCGCTTCGCGTACCTGGGCTTCGTTGGCGTTGTCCAGATAGAGGTTCAGCGGGGTCATCCGGCGTTCGGTCCAGCAGTGGCGGATCAGCACGGTTTCGCCTTCCAGCGACACCGTGGACGGCGCGACTTCCAGCAATTCCGCCAGACACGCCGGATCGAATTTGCTCAGCGGAAAACGGAAGTCGGCGAACTCCTGGGTATCGGCCATGCGCCCGACGCGGTCGACGCTTTTTACCAGTCGGTACTTCTCGATCACCGTGGCGCGGTCGACGTTTTTCGATGGCGAGAAACGGTCCTTGATGATCTTGAACACGGTGTTGAAGCCCGGCAACGTGAACACGCTCATGACCATGCCGCGCACGCCCGGCGCCATGATGAATTGGTCATCGGTGTTGGCCAGGTGGTTGATCAGCGCGCGGTAGAACTCCGATTTACCGTGCTTGTAGAAACCGATCGAGGTGTACAGCTCGGCGATGTGCTTGCCCGGCAGGATGCGCTTGAGGAAGCCGATGAACTCCGCCGGCACCGGCACATCCACCATGAAATACGAACGGGTGAACGAGAAGATGATCGACACATCGGCTTCGTCAGTGATCAGCGCGTCGATCTGTATCCCCCGCCCTTCGCGGTGCAACAGCGGAATCACCAGCGGCCACTGATCGTCGTTGGTGTAGATGCGTCCGACCAGATAGGCACCCTTGTTGCGGTACAGCACCGAGGAAAACAACTCGACGCTCAGTTCCGGGTCCTTGCACACCCAGTCCGGCAGGTTCTCGCGCAGTTGCGCTTCCAGACGCTGCAAGTCGCGGGGCAAGTCGGCATACGCCTCGCTGAAACGGTAATCGGCAAAGATGCTCGCGAGCATGCCCGACAACTGCCCTTGCGGCTTGTAGGTGCGGGTCTGCGCAGCCCGTGCGCGACGCAGGCTCGGCCGGGTGGTGTGGATGAACATGCAGCCGTCACTGATCAGATCGTGGCTGAACAGGCCGCAGAAAATCGAGTTGTACCAGGTCTCGGAGAGTTCATCGTCGAAGCGCAGGTCGATGATGCTGATGTAGGCGCTTTTCACCAACGGCCAGCAACTGACCTCCATCAGCGTGTCCGGCTCGAAATACTCGCGCAGGCGCGCGATGGTTTCGTTGACCTTGTCTTCGTAGAGGTTGATCCGCGCCGCCGACGCGGTTTGCGTCTCCTGCCAGCGCGCCTGCTCGAAGCGTTCCCGGGCGCCGTCGGTGATCCGCCGGAAATGCTCGCGGTAATCGTCAAAGCCATCGAGGATCATGCGGGCGATGTCGGTGGCTGGCCATTGCTGCGGCATAGATGAGACCTCTGCGGGAATTGAAGAATCTGCGCTCGAAGGCCTGAGCTTAGCCACGGAAGCGGGGGCAGGAGAAGTGCAATTTCTGCCAAATCCTCGACCGGGTTGTACAACGACACAGTTTTTATCAAAGTTTTTTGAATCGACCGTTCGGTCAATAAACATCCTGAACGGCACTTCCCCCCGCACGGCGCCAGCCCGCGTTTTCTCTGGGTTTCGGATCCAATTTATCAACGACATCTCTAGTCCGCGCCTTTGCTCGACGTGTTCACGCCTGTCCACTCCTTGCGGCGTCGGTCAAAAACGGGCCTTACCAAGATACTGGCACTTTGATATACAGCCCGCCATCACCCGCCTCACAACAAGATCCTCGGTCCACGAGGACGACCTCTCCCCCAATGCCCAAGGAGCACATTGATGTCTATCCGGAATCTGCGCATAGGTTTGCGCGCCAGTTTGAGTTTTGCCGTTCTGGCCAGCCTGCTGGTGGTGGTTGGCCTGTTCGGCCTGGGACAGATGAAAACCCTGCGTGAGAGCGCGGCGGTGATCGAAGAATCGTGGATGCCCAGCATCGAAAGCATCCATGACGCGGCAGCGAACATCGCCAGCATCCGCCTCGAATCCCTGCGCCTGATCACCAGCACCCAGGCGGCCGTTCGCGAACGAAGCAAAGGCATTCTCACCGCGCAACGCCAGGAATTGCTCAAACGCCTCGACGACCACAAAGCCCTGATCGCCAACGATCAAGAACGGGCGATGCTGGAAGGTCTGGGCGCCGACACGGCCAAGTACCTGAGCATCCTCGACCAGATCCTCAAGCAGATCGACGCCGGGCAAAACGATCAGGCTTACGCGCGCCTGACCAATGAACTGGCGCCGCAGGGCACGGTACTCGACAAGACCCTGGAGCAAATGATCAGCCTCAATCAGCAAGGTGCGGATGCCGCTGCCAGGTCTGCGGCGGCGATGTACCAGCAGGCGCTGTGGATCGTCGCCACAATCATCGTCATCGCCCTGATTGCCACGTTGCTGCTGGCCTGGCTGCTGACCCGCAGCATCACCGCGCCGATCAATCAGGCGTTGAACGTGGCACGACGCATTGCCTCGGGAGACCTCAGTGGTCGCATCGACAGCGAGGGCCGGGACGAAGCCGCGCAGTTGCTCACCGCTCTGGCTGAAATGCAGGGCAATCTGCGCTCGACCATCCGCGGCATCAGCGAGTCAGCCCAGCAACTGGCCTCCGCCGCCGAGGAAATGAGTTCGGTGATGGAACAAAGCACCCGCGGCCTGCAACAGCAGAACGACCAGATCGAACAGGCCGCCACCGCGGTTACCGAGATGAGCACGGCGGTGGATGAAGTCGCGGCCAATGCAGTGTCCAGTGCCGAAGCGTCCGAAGCCTCGAACGAGGACAGCAAGCACGGGCATGTGCAGGTCAGCGAGACCATCAACTCGATTCAGGAACTGGTCAGTGCCGTGCTCGGTGCGTCCGAACAGGCCGAGGGCCTCGCGACCCAGGCTCAGGACATCAGCAAGGTGCTGGAAGTGATTCGCGGCATCGCCGGGCAGACCAACCTGCTGGCACTCAACGCCGCCATTGAAGCGGCGCGGGCCGGCGAGGCAGGACGCGGGTTTGCGGTGGTCGCCGACGAGGTTCGCTCGCTGGCGCAACGCACGCAAAATTCCACCGAAGAAATCGAGCTGATGATCAGCAGCATCCAGCAAGGCACCGGCGCCACAGTCGGCGCGTTGCAAAGCAGCGCCGAACAGGCCAGCCAGACCCTGCGCCGAGCCAACAGCGCGGGCCATGCACTGGAGAAAATCACCGCGTCGATTTCGCAGATCAACCAGCGCAACCTGGTGATCGCCAGCGCCGCCGAACAACAGGCGCTGGTGGCCCGGGAAGTCGACGAAAACCTGGTGACCATCCGCGACCTGTCGACCCAGACCGCCGCCGGTGCGACCCAGACGTCTGCCGCCAGTCAGGAATTGTCGCGCCTGGCCGTCGACCTGAACGGCCTGGTGACGCGCTTCGTGCTCTGACGGGAAAATTAAATGCCCGTTTAGCGGTTGCCATCGTCAGGGCGCTCGGCAACACTCTCGTCCCCATCAAGGAAGGAGTTGCCCGTGAGCCCTGTCGATATTTTCCGCATGTTGTCGCTGGCTGCGATCTGGGGTGCGAGTTTCCTGTTCATGCGCATCATCGCCCCTGTCGTCGGCACCGTTCCGACCGGTTTTTTCCGGGTCTCGATCGCGGCGGTCGGTTTGCTGGTGATCCTCGGTCTGATGCGCATCAGCTGGGATTTCAAAGGCAAACTCAAGACCGTGATGATGCTGGGCGTCATCAACTCCGGTGTTCCAGCCACCCTGTATTCCGTTGCCGCGCAAGTACTGCCGGCCGGTTACTCCGCAATCTTCAATGCCACCACGCCGCTGATGGGCGTGTTGATCGGCGGGCTGTTCTTCAGTGAAAAACTCACGGTGGCCAAACTGGCCGGGGTTTTCCTTGGCCTGCTCGGCGTGGGCGTGCTGACGCGTGCAGGCCCCGTTGCGTTCGACCTGCCACTGTTGATGGGCGCTGTTGCCTGCCTGCTCGCAACGACCTGCTACGGCTTCGCCGGATTCCTCGCCCGTCGCTGGCTGGATCAGGCCGGCGGGCTCGACAGCCGTCTTTCGGCGTTGGGCAGCATGCTTGGCGCGACACTGTTCCTGTTGCCGCTGTTCGGCTACAGCGTCATTACCCAGCCGCCGGTGAGCTGGGGCGGCTGGAATGTCTGGCTGTCACTGCTGGGCCTGGGCCTGGGTTGCACCGCGTTTGCCTACATCATTTACTTCCGTCTGCTGAGCTCCATCGGGCCGGTGAAATCGATGACGGTGACCTTCATGATCCCGCCGTTTGGCGTGCTGTGGGGCGCGTTGTTTCTCGATGAACCGCTGTCGATGGCCCACGTGTATGGCGGGGTATTGATCGCGATTGCGCTGTGGCTGGTGTTGAAGCCGGCGGCGGTGAAACCGGTAGAAGTCGCGACTCGCTGATCGGCAGATGTAAAAAGGCCCGGGAGTTTCCTCCCGGGCCTTTTTCATGCGCGTTTCTTATGCCGATTTACGGAAGACAAATACCAGACCGACGATGATCAACAGCATCCCCAACACGCTCAACGTCGCCAGGCGATTGCCGAAGATCAGATAATCCATCACCGCCGTCACCGCCGGCACCAGATAGAACAGACTGGTGACATTCACCAGATTGCCCCGGGCGATCAGGCGGTACAGCAGCAAGGTCGCCAGCACCGATACCACCAGTCCCATCCACAACACCGGCACGATGAAACCGGCACTGTGCTCGAAGTGAAAAGGCTGGAACGGCACGAAGATCCCGCACAACAACAGCCCCGCCAGATACTGCACCGGCAGCGTGCCGAGAGGATTGTCGATGATGCGCTTCTGCATGATCGAGCCAAACGTCATGCTAGCCAGCGCCAGCAGTCCGAACAGCATCCCCGCCAGCGACATCCCGGCCAGGCCAATGCCCTGGTAAACCACCATGATCAGACCGGCCAATCCCAGCGCCAGGCCGAAAATGCGGCTCGCCGAGCGCTGGCGCTCCATGATCACCACCGTGAGAATCGGTTGCACACCCATGATGGTGGCCATCACGCCGGGGGTGACCTTCAGGTCCAGTGCCAGCAGATAGAAGATCTGGTAAGCCCCCAACAACACCAGCCCGGTGGCCATCGCATACAGCATCGGCCTGCCACCCTTGGGCAGTTTCAGCTTGAGCAACGGCACCAGCAGCACCAGCAGCACCAGCCCGAACAGGGCAATCACAAAACGGATCAGCAGAAAGGCAAAGGGCGAAGCGTGGGCCAGCCCCCACTTGGAGAAGATCGCCCCGCTGCTCCACAGCAGAACGAACAGGATCGTGGACGCCGCCGCGAGCGCGGACTTTTTCGAAAGGACAAACATGAATACCACCTGTAGTCAGGCAAATAGCCAACTCAGCCGAAGCTGAAATTCAGTAGGTTTTTTCAGGCGGGCACAGGGGTCAGCAGAAAACGCTGATCAGCCCGAAACGCCAACGCCCGGCGGTGATACGACTGCGCACACCGGCGTGCTACTGACAGGTGGGGGGTAATGACTGATCTGCACAGGCTGCTGATTCCCGCACGGCACGACGCCAGCGTTGACCGCTGAATCGACTACCGCGTTGATGAGGGATGCAGGCATTGGGCTGATCTTTTTTGAAGGGTTGAAAGGTGAGCCGTAGAACTCACGAGCGCCGACTATAACCAGCCTGCGACATGGATTGCAATGAGTTGGACAAAGGGCCAGTAGCGACAGGCTGAGGGCTGGCGCATAGGCTCGTTTGCAATTGCAACGACCATTGATGGGGATATGGAATGCGCGAGATCACATGCCAAGGGAACGGAATCATCTGCGGTATCAGTTGTACAAGTCGCAGGCAAGAAAACTTGCCCGCGCTGCCACTACTCAACTCCAGATTGATCTGGAGATGGCTGGCCCCACAACTCTTGACCTATCGAAAGTACGTTTCGAACCTATCGACTCGTTGGCGCTGAGCGCTTTTGAATGTTGGGAGAGCCCGCACTTTTCATGGGTAGACGTCATTGGATGGAAAGCACGCGAACCTCTCGCTCTCGACATCGCAATCTGGTTTGAATCTGAACTGTGCGGACTTTGCTTTGCCAACCCGAATAAAAGTCGACGACGCATTCGAATCGTACGACTGGAGGGGCGGCCAAGAGAAACTCATCCATTGAAAAACCGCGTTGCACCGTTATCCGTTCTGGCTATTGAGCAATACGCCCGCATCATTGGCAGCAGTTTGATCGAGGCTCAAGAGCCATTCCAGGGAGCAGTGCCAATTTACGAACAGCTCGGCTTCGGTCTGGATAACGATGGTCGTCTTGTCAAAACAGTAGGGAGCCTAGTATTGTGAAAAACGCTCAAATATTGATCAACCACGGTGGGAACATGCGCAAAGAAATAAAAAAGTCCCCCAGAAAGAAAAAACCGCACGCAATGAAGGGTGAAGCTGATCCGACTGTACTGACAGCCAGTCAACGGCGGCTCCTACAGATCATTGCAACTGGCACCTCTATCGATGAACCAAGCTTACTCGCTGGCCGTCCCTGATTCAGAAAACAAAAAACCGCTCAAGTGAGCGGTTTTTCATTTCTGCATTCAGCCTCAACCAAAAAGCCAATACCCCAGCAACGTCAACACCACCACCGCCAGCACCGGCCGCATTACGCGGTAGGCCTTTGGATTGCGGCGTTTCCACTGTTTGACCACACCGCTGAACCGGTCGCTGAAGTTCTTGGTCCAGGCATAAGCCTGGTTGATCCCGCCGACGCGTTCGTCGTCGAGGTTCTGCGGTGCGGTGGCGCGACCCAGCCAGGCGCTGATGAAGCGGTTGATGCGGGTCATCAGGCGGTTGCTCAGCGGACGCTCGATGTCGCAGAACAGGATGACGCGGGTCTTTTCGGTTTCGTTCTTGACCCAGTGTACGTAGGTCTCGTCGAACATCACGTCTTCACCGTCGCGCCAGGCGTAAACCTGACCGTCGACGAAGATCCGGCAATCGTCGGAGTTGGGCGTCGACAGACCGAGGTGATAGCGCAGGGAACCGGCGAACGGATCGCGGTGCGGATTCAAATGGCTGCCGCCCGGCAACAGCGCGAACATCGCACCCTTGACGTTGGGGATGGCACTGACCAGTGCTACGGTTTTCGGGCACAGGGTTTCGGCCGATGGCAGCGGTTTGTCGTACCACTTGAGGTAGAAACGCTTCCAGCCCTTCTTGAAAAACGAGCCGAAACCGGCGTCGTTGTTCTTCTCGGCGGCGCGGATGTAGCCCTCGTCGAACAGGTGCATCGCTTCGTCGCGGATGGTTTCCCAGTTGTCGCGCAGCACGTCCAGTTCCGGGAATTTGCTGCGATCCAGATAGGGCTTGGACGGCACGCCGGAGAACAGGTACATCAACGCGTTGTACGGAGCGAACAGCGCCGAATGGTTGACGAACTGACGCAGCACCGGCAAACGCGCCTTGCCGCGCAAATGCACGTAGAGGATGCTGCCCACAAACAGCAGCAACACCGACACCTTGGCGGCTAACGAAAAGGTCATCAACAACTCCTTGAAAAAAGACAACGCCACGCAATGTCATTTACCCGACATGGCGGCCGGCCATGATAAACACTACCGGCTCCGGGAAAAACCCGCCCGACCCAAGATTCAGTGTTAAGAATTGCGCAACAAAGCATTAATTAACATAACGGTCCTGAACCCTGGCTGACCTGAATCAACGGGACGCTTACTGCTGGTTTTCCTGATCGGTGAACAGATCGCTGAACAACATGCTCGACAGATAACGCTCACCGGAGTCCGGCAGCACCACCACAATGGTCTTGCCCTGCATTTCCGGGGTTTCCGCCAGGCGCACTGCAACGGCCATCGCAGCACCGCAGGAAATGCCGCACAAGATCCCTTCCTCCTGCATCAGGCGCAAGGCCATCGCCTTGGACTCTTCATCAGTCACGCGCTCGACCCGGTCGACCATCGACAGATCCAGGTTCTTTGGTACGAAACCGGCGCCAATGCCCTGAATCTTGTGCGGGCTCGGCTTGATCTCTTCGCCGGCCAGCGCCTGTGTGATCACGGGCGAAGACACCGGCTCCACCGCCACCGACAGAATCGGTTTGCCCGCCGTATTCTTGATATACCGCGACACACCGGTGATGGTTCCGCCGGTGCCGACGCCCGCCACCAGTACATCGATCGCACCGTCGGTGTCGTTCCAGATTTCCGGACCGGTGGTTTTTTCGTGGATGGCCGGGTTGGCCGGGTTGTCGAACTGGGACGGCATGAAGTATTTGCCCGCGTCGCTGGCGACGATCTCGTTGGCCTTTTCGATTGCGCCTTTCATGCCTTTGGCAGGCTCGGTCAGCACCAGCTCGGCACCCAGCGCCTTGAGCACCTTGCGCCGCTCGATGCTCATCGAGGCCGGCATGGTCAGCATCAATTTGTAACCGCGAGCGGCCGCCACAAAGGCCAGGCCGATACCGGTGTTGCCCGAGGTCGGCTCGACGATGGTCATGCCCGGCTTGAGTTTGCCGCTGCTTTCGGCGTCCCAGATCATGTTCGCGCCGATCCGGCACTTCACCGAGTAACCCGGGTTGCGACCTTCGATCTTGGCCAGGATGGTCACGCCACGAGGCGCAATGCGGTTGATCTGCACCAGCGGCGTATTGCCGATGGAATGGGCGTTGTCAGCAAAAATGCGGCTCATGGCTGGGTCCTTATGCAGCGTTGAATTCAGCTCTCCAAGGTAAGCCTGTTGCTCCTGCCAGTCCAGTCGGGTCGAACGTCTGCTACAGGCGGCAGTCCATCGCTTAACACCGTTCGGGAATTGCCGCCATGAAGCGTCGCTACCGCTGGCCGTTGTGGATCCTCGCCACTGTCGTTGTGCTACTGATCGCCCTGCACATCGCCCTGCCTTTTCTCGTGCGCGACTATCTGAATGACAAGCTGGCCAACATGGGCGACTACCGTGGGCAGGTCACCGATGTGGACCTGGCCCTGTGGCGCGGTGCGTACAAGATCAACGGACTGAAGATCGTCAAGGTCGACGGCAAGGTGCCGGTGCCGTTCGTCAATGCACCGTTGATCGACCTGTCTGTGAGCTGGCATTCGCTGTGGTACGACCACGCGGTAGTAGCGCAGGTGAAGTTCTTCAGACCCGAAGTCAATTTCGTCGATGGCGGTGCCAACAAACAGAACTCCCAGACCGGTAAAGGCACCGACTGGCGCGCGCAGTTGGGCAAGCTGCTGCCGATCACCCTCGACGAAGTGCAGATCAACGATGGTCGCATCAGTT
This sequence comes from Pseudomonas allokribbensis, assembly GCF_014863605.1. Taxonomy (NCBI): domain Bacteria; kingdom Pseudomonadati; phylum Pseudomonadota; class Gammaproteobacteria; order Pseudomonadales; family Pseudomonadaceae; genus Pseudomonas; species Pseudomonas allokribbensis. Next base: position 1,604,744 of record NZ_CP062252.1, on the reverse strand, counting down.
TCCGCAACTTCAACTCGAAACCGCCCGTGAACATGAACGCTACGAACGTCGAAGCGAGCATTTACAACCTGACCAACGTTGTCGACACCCAGGGCAAGCGTGATGCCCGCTTCGAAGGCAAGGCCCTGCTGCTGGGCCAGGCGCCACTGGAAACCTCCGCCACCTTCGACCCGCTGAGCAATTTCGAGGATTTCGAATTTCGCCTGCGCGCCCGCGACCTCGAACTCAAGCGCATGAACGACTTCGCCTCGGCCTACGGCAAATTCGACTTCAATGCCGGCCACGGCGACGTGGTTATCGAGGCCCAGGCCAAAAAAGCCCAGCTGACGGGCTACATCAAGCCGTTGCTGCGCGACGTTGAAGTGTTCAACTGGCAACAGGATGTGGAAAACAAGAACAAAAGCATCTTCCGCTCAGTCTGGGAGGCCCTGGTCGGAGGTACTGAAACCGTGCTGAAGAACCAGGCCAAAAACCAGTTCGCAACCAAGGTCGAACTCAGCGGCAGCGTCCATCAGCAAGATATCAGCGCGTTCGAAGCGTTTTTGCAGATTTTGCGCAATGGATTCATCCAGGCTTTCAACGCCCGGTATGAGCGTCCGAAGCCGGATGCGGGTTAGGTCTTTGCACGAGCGCATCCAGATACAAGGTATCGGCGCCGAGCTGAATATCCGGATCCAGCCATTCCACGGTCCAACCCTCATTTCCGAGGTTTGCTGCGCAGAACACCTTTGGATCAAGTAATGGCTTGAGGCCCGGATACCTTTGAAGATCCTGGCTCAAATCGACACGCAACTGCTGACCATCAACAAAGGTCAGCGCCAGACAAAAATCTTCCGAAGGTTGTACAGACGATAAACGAGGGCGTTTCCTGGGTAGCATCGGTTCCGATCCTCTTTCAGAGATGTTCAGCAGGCTACTTCCAAACCGATGATCGCTGAATGCTGGCTTTGCGCCGAAACTGAGTCAACATGTGACGCCCCATTCAGAGACTGAATAAGCCGTCTGCGTTCACAGTCGACCGGGCCGCGCGTTATAGTCGGGCATCCGATTATTTCGCCCCCGCCCTGCCCGTTCAGGTCGGCGTTACCGTTCGAGGATTAGCAGATGAAGTTCGAAGGCACCCAGGCCTACGTCGCCACCGATGACCTGAAGCTGGCGGTCAACGCCGCCATCACCCTGGAGCGGCCGCTGCTGGTCAAGGGCGAGCCGGGCACCGGCAAGACCATGCTCGCCGAGCAACTGGCCGAATCGTTCGGCGCCAAGCTGATCACCTGGCACATCAAGTCCACCACCAAGGCCCATCAGGGCCTGTACGAGTACGATGCGGTCAGCCGTCTGCGCGACTCGCAACTGGGCAATGAAAAAGTCCACGACGTGCGCAACTACCTGAAGAAGGGCAAGCTCTGGGAGGCGTTCGAGTCTGAAGAACGCGTGATTCTGCTGATCGACGAAATCGACAAGGCTGACATCGAGTTCCCCAACGATCTGTTGCAAGAACTCGACAAGATGGAGTTCTACGTTTACGAGATCGACGAGACCATCAAGGCCAAGAAGCGTCCGATCATCATCATTACCTCCAACAACGAGAAAGAGCTGCCGGACGCTTTCCTGCGACGCTGCTTCTTCCACTACATCGCGTTCCCCGACCGCACCACCCTGCAGAAAATCGTCGACGTTCACTACCCGGACATCAAGAAGGACCTGGTCAGCGAAGCGCTGGACGTGTTCTTCGACGTGCGCAAGGTGCCGGGCCTGAAGAAGAAGCCGTCGACCTCGGAACTGGTGGACTGGCTGAAACTGCTGATGGCCGACAACATCGGCGAAGCAGTGCTGCGCGAGCGCGATCCGACCAAAGCCATCCCGCCGCTGGCCGGTGCGCTGGTGAAGAACGAACAGGACGTGCAACTGCTTGAACGCCTGGCGTTCATGAGCCGTCGCGGCACCCGCTAAGAGGCTGACGCCATGTTGCTCAACCTGTTCAACGAAATGCGTGCAGCCAAGGTACCGGTGTCGGTGCGCGAGCTGCTCGACCTGATCAACGCGCTGAAACAGCGCGTGACGTTCGCCGACATGGACGAGTTTTACTACTTGTCCCGAGCGATTCTGGTGAAGGACGAACGGCATTTCGACAAGTTCGACCGTGCGTTCGGCGCCTACTTCAACGGCCTGGAAAAACTCGACGACCACTTGCAGGCGCTGATTCCCGAAGACTGGCTGCGCAAGGAGTTCGAGCGTTCATTGACCGACGAGGAACGCGCACAGATCCAATCCCTCGGCGGCCTGGACAAGCTGATCGAAGAGTTCAAGAAGCGCCTGGAAGAACAGAAAGAACGCCACGCCGGCGGCAACAAATGGATCGGCACTGGCGGCACCAGCCCGTTCGGCTCCGGCGGTTTCAACCCGGAAGGCATTCGGGTCGGCGACGCCGGCAAGCGCCAGGGCAAAGCGGTGAAAGTCTGGGATCAGCGCGAGTACAAGAACCTCGACGACTCGGTGGAACTGGGCACCCGCAACATCAAGGTCGCCCTGCGCCGCCTGCGCAAATTCGCTCGTCAGGGCGCGGCGGAAGAGCTGGATATCGACGGCACCATCGACCACACCGCCAAGGACGCCGGCCTGCTGAACATCCAGATGCGCCCGGAACGGCGCAACACGGTGAAGTTGTTGCTGCTGTTCGACATCGGCGGCTCGATGGACGCCCACGTGAAGATCTGCGAGGAACTGTTCTCGGCCTGCAAGACCGAGTTCAAGCATCTGGAGTACTTCTACTTCCACAACTTCATTTATGAATCGGTGTGGAAGAACAACATGCGCCGCACCTCCGAGCGCACCTCGACCCAGGACCTACTGCACAAGTACGGTGCTGACTACAAAGTGATCTTCATCGGTGACGCCGCCATGGCGCCTTATGAAATCACCCAGGCCGGCGGCAGCGTCGAGCACTGGAACGAAGAGCCGGGTTACGTGTGGATGCAGCGCTTCATGGAAAAGTACAAGAAGCTCATCTGGATTAACCCGTACCCGAAAGATACGTGGGGCTACACCTCATCGACCAATATCGTGCGGGATCTGATCGAGGATCAGATGTATCCGCTGACGTTGCGCGGGCTCGAAGAAGGGATGCGGTTTCTGTCCAAGTAATCCGGGATCACTCCCCCGCCAGCGGCGGGGGAAACGATCAAAAACGCTTCAGATACTCGACATGTTCCCGGTGCGCGACGTCCTGCACCACCGGGCGCAACCTGACCTTCGCCCCCGGCAGACACTGTGCCAATCGGGCGAGCGCCAACGGCGTCAACGCTCCCAATCGCGGATACCCGCCAATGGTCTGCCGATCATTGAGCAACACGATCGGCTGCCCGTCCGGCGGCACCTGCACCGCGCCCAGCGGAATGCCCTCGGAAATCATTGGCTGGCCCTGATACTGCAACGCCGTCCCCAACAGACGAATACCCATGCGGTCGGCACGACTGTCCAGCGTCCAGGCACTGTTGAATGCATCGAACAGGCTCTGTCCGCCGAACTGGCCGATTTGCGCGCCGAGCACCAGATCGAGCGGTGCGTCGAGGCGCAGATCCGGTCGATGCTGTGCCGGAACCTCACGCACCAACAGGGTTTCGCCCTGATAACTCAGCGAAGCACCCTTGGCCAGCGGCAAGCCAAAACCATCGAGGCCGCCGAGCTCTTCGCGCACCACCGTGGCACTGCTGCCCAACACTTTCGGCGCACTGAAACCACCGGGCGCCGCCAGATAGGCCCGAGCCCCCAACAACGGTTGGGTGAACTTCAAGGTCTGCCCTTTGCGCAGCTTGAAACTGCGCCACGGCGCCAACGTTTCACCGTCAATTTGCGCGCCAAGATCGGCGCCAGCCAACGCCAACAGACAGTCCTCCTCAGCCACCACCGCAAACCCGCCGAGGGTGATTTCGATCACCGGCAAATCCAGGCCATTACCCAGCAGCCAGTTGGCCCAGGCCATCGACCGCCAGTCCGCCGCGCCGCCCTGGGTCACACCCAGATGACGCACGCCGAATCGTCCGGCGTCCTGCAACAGGCACAGCGGTGTGCTCGCTTCAATCGTCAGTCGGCTCATGCCAGGGCCTCCAGAGGCGAGTCATCACCGCCGAGACGGATGAATTCGGCGTGGCTCACCGCTTCGAAACGCACGGTATCGCCGGGCTGCATGAGGCTGTAGCCATCGCGTTCACGGTCGAACAGTTTTGCCGGCGTGCGACCGATCAGATTCCAGCCGCCGGGGGATACCACCGGATACGCGGCAGTTTGCCGTTCGGCGATGCCGACGCTGCCGGCGGCGACTTTCTTGCGAGGTGTGTTCAGACGCGGGGCCGCCAGGACTTCGTCCACCAGCCCCATGAAGGCAAACCCCGGTGCAAAACCCAGGGCGAACACCTGATATTCACGCGCACTGTGACGGCGGATCACTTCTTCCACCGACAAACCACTGCGCTGCGACAGCAGGCTCAGTTCCGGGCCGACACTCAAGTCGTACCACACCGGCAGCACGTGACACTGGCCGCCGGTTCGCGCATTCGGTGACAGGTCGATCAAGGCTTCGGCGATCAACTCCCGGGCCTGACTCGGATTCAATTCGGTCAGATCGTAATGCACCATCAACGTGGTGTACGACGGCACCAGATCAATCAAATGCTCGCCGAACACCGTGCGCAACCGCTCGCTGGCGGCGAGCATCCACGGCATGTTGGCTTCGGCGATTTCATCGAACAGGCGCAGCATCAGGCAATCCAGTGCTACCACTTCCACCCGCGGATTCATGGCGCGCTCTGCTCGTTCAAGGCCTGACGAATGCGTTGCACGGCCGCAACCGAACTGGCGTTGTCGCCGTGTACGCACAAGGTGTGGGCTTGCAGGTGCAGCGCGCTGCCGTCGCTGGCGGTAAGGTTGTCGCCCCGAGCAATGGTCAGTGCTTGCCCGATGATGGTTTCGGCGTCGTGATGCACCGCCCCCGGCAGTTGCCGCGAGACCAGTCGGCCGGCGCTGTCGTAGGCACGGTCAGCGAAGGCTTCGAACCACAGAGTCACGCCGTATTCGTCGCCAAGTTGTTGCGCCGCCGTGTTGTCACGGGTCGCCATCAGCATCAGCGGCAAGCTGCGGTCGTAAGCTGCGACTGCCTGGATCACCGCCCGCAACTGCGCCGGGTTGGCTATCATGTCGTTGTACATTGCGCCGTGGGGTTTGACGTAACTGACTTTTCCACCCTGGGCACGGCAAATGCCGTCGAGGGCGCCGATCTGGTAATGCAGGATGTCTTGCAGTTCCTGGGCGGTGTACGCCATGGAACGTCGGCCGAAACCCACCAGATCCTGATAGGCCGGATGCGCGCCGATCTGCACGCCATGACTCAAGGCCAGGCTGACAGTCTTGCGCATGATGCTCGGGTCGCCGGCGTGGAAACCGCAGGCAATGTTGGCGCAATCGATGAAGGGCATGACCTCCGCGTCCAGACCCATGGTCCAGTTGCCGAAGCTCTCGCCGATGTCACAGTTCAATAGCAGGCGGCTCACGGTGAACACTCCTGTAGCTGTTATCTTTTTGTGCTGTAGGACAGTTGTCGCAGGTTATCAGTTACTGCGCGTCCAGTTGCTTGCCACGGGTTTCCGGCAGGCTCAAAGCCGCGAGGATCACCACGCCGTAGGACACTGCCGCAAAGGCACCGATACCTACGCTCAGCGGCACCTTCTGGCTGAGCAGCCCGATCAGCAGCGGGAACAATGCCGCCAGCGCCCGGCCGATGTTGTAGCAAAAACCCTGCCCCGAACCGCGAATCCGCGTCGGGAACAACTCCGTCAGAAACGCGCCCATGCCACTGAAAATCCCCGAGGCGAAGAAGCCCAGCGGGAAACCCAGCCACAGCATCACGCCGTTGCTGACCGGCAATTGGGTGTAGAGCAGAACGATGGTGAACGAGCCGACCGCGAACAGGATGAAGTTCTTCTTGCGCCCCAGCAGGTCGGTCAAATAAGCGCTGATCACGTAACCGACGTAGGAACCGACGATCACCATCGCCAGATAACCGCCAGTGCCGAGTACGCTCAAGCCGCGCTCGTTCTTCAGAAAAGTCGGCAGCCAGGAGGTGATCGCGTAGTAACCGCCAAGGGCACCAGTAGTCAGCAACGAAGCACGGATCGTGGTGAAGAGCATGCCGGGAGCGAAGATCTCGTAGAACTTCGACGGGCTTTCCGGAGTTTGCCTGGCCTTGGCTTCGCGGTAGATCTCCGGATCTTTCACCAGACGGCGGACGAAAATCACGAACACCGCCGGCACGATGCCGAGGATGAACAATGCGCGCCAGGCATCTTCCGGTGGCAGCACCGAGAACAGCAGCGCATACAGAATCGCTGTCAGGCCCCAGCCCAACGCCCAGCCGGATTGCACCATGCCCACCGCCTTGCCGCGATCCTTGGCCCGGATCACTTCACCGATCAGCACTGCGCCGGCGGTCCACTCACCGCCGAAACCAAAACCCATCAGGGTGCGGGCGATCAGCAATTGCTCGTAGTTCTGGGCGAAGCCACAGAGAAAAGTGAAGAAGGCGAACCACAACACCGTCAGTTGCAGGGTGCGCACGCGGCCGATGCGGTCGGAGAGAATCCCCGCTACCCAGCCGCCGATGGCCGAGGCGATCAACGTGCTGGTGTGAATCAACCCGGCCTGACCCGTGGTGATGCCCCACATCGCGATCAGGGTCGGCACCACGAAGCTGAGCATCTGGGTGTCCATGCCGTCCAGACCGTAGCCGATCTTGCAACTCCAGAAGGTGCGACGCTCCTGCTGATTGATGTTGCGATACCAGTCGAACGGTCCGGGACGGGCCGTGGCCTTTGACAAAGGGAGGGTGTCGGGAGCACTCATGGCAAATCTCCGCAATTATTATTGGTCTTGTTCGTAGCCCCGACGACGCCTATCGTGGGGACCGGATGCGTCGATTTTTGGGTGCGTCACCCGGTCGCGTCCAACGAATAAAAACCCGCCCAAGACATAAGAAAAATTTGTTGCCATGAACCTGAAGTTTCTCGAGACCTTTGTCTGGGTCGCCCGGCTGAAGAGTTTTCGCCTGACCGCTGACAAGCTGTTCACCACCCAGGCTTCGATCTCCAGCCGGATCGCGGTGCTCGAGGGCGAGCTTGGGGTGAAGCTCTTTCTACGCGACTCACGCGGCGTCAGCCTGACCCCCGAAGGCCTGAAAGTGCTGGAATACGCCGAGCAGATGCTCGACACGATGCAGGCGCTGAAGCAGTCGATCGAAACCCGATCGAGCAAGGTCGGCCGGGTACGCATCGGGGTGATGGACACGGTGATTCACACCTGGCTCAGCCCGCTGGTGGCGCAGATGACCGATCTGTATCCACGGGTGGAAATCGAGCTGGTGGCGGATACGTCGCTGAACCTCTGCGATCAGCTGCAAAAAGGCTTTCTCGATCTGATCCTGCAAACCGATCTGGTACGCCATGAAAGCGTGCGCAGCCTGGAACTGGCCAGTCACCCCATCGGCTGGATCGTCGCCAGCAATTCGATCTACAACCGCAACTACCAAAGCCTCGCCGACCTGGCGCAGGAACGGATCATCACCTACTCGAAAAACTCCCGGCCACATCAGGACATTCTGGCGCTGATGCAGGCCCAGGGCGTGCTGGCGCCACGGTTGAACTGTGTGAATTCGGTGTCGGCGATCACCCGGTTGTTGCGTGATGGCTTCGGTATTGGCGCACTGCCTCCGGTGCTGGTGGCCGAGGAACTGGCGCGAGGCGAACTGACCCTGCTCGACATCGATCAACGGCCACCCGATCTACAAGTGGTAGTGTCGTGGCGGGTCGGTGTGGAATGGGTCGAAGAGATTGTGACGTTGTGTCAGCAGGTGCTGGAGGGGTATGCGCGCAAGGTCGGCACGGATTACATCGTTCTGAGTTGATCGTTCCCACGGCGTGGGAACGATGCATCGAAGCTTACAGCCCGCGCACATCCCGGTCTTCGATCGGCCGGCTCTGGCGCAGGCGCTTGCCGCCCAGCACCACCCAGTCGATCAGACGGAACAGGCATTCGAGGCCGAACGACAGCAACAACGCGCCACTCATGCCCCAGATCATCGCTTCCGGCGTCAGCAGAATCTGATAGCTGTAGCCGTTCCAGGTCTCCTTGCGGATGTCCGGATCGGCGGCCAGCGCCACTTGCAGCACACGGATGTACCACGGGCCCTGCATGGCCTGGAACTGCTTATCCAGTGCGGTCTGACGCACGAGCAAAGTGCTCAGGCTGTCGGCATCGCTGCGAAACACAGGGTCTTCACTGGCGCGATAATGAGCGACCAGCGCCTGAATATCACCTTTGAAAAACTGCTCGGCAGTGCCCTGGAAGCCACGCAGACCGGTCTGCGCCTCGATCAGATGCGCTTCGACCCGCTTGGCGTAATCGTTGATGAATCCCGGCACCTGGACACCGATCAACAGGCCCGCCGCAAACAACACCAGCCGTAGATAACTGAGCAACATCGGGGAGAGATCCTTTATTCGGTCGTGCCTTGGCTGACGCATTCGCCGCGTCGCCACAGGCTCCATTGGCCCGGTTCGTAGCGGGTCCAGGTTTCATTTTCGGTCAAGGGTTCGGTGGCAATCACCGTAACCACGTCGTTGGGCGTGGTTTCGGCCTGGAAGTCGACAATCACATCGACGTCCTTGAGCCGCGCCGGGCCGAACGGTGCGCGACGGGTGATCTGCGCAAGTTTGGTCGAGCAATAGCAGAACAGCCAGTCGCCGTCGCTGAGCAGGCAATTGAACACGCCTTTGCTGCGGTATTCGGCGCAAGCGGCGACCAGATCCGGCAGCAGCACTTCTATATCGACCGGTTCCGGAAACGCTGCACGTACGCGGTTGAGCAAATCGCAGAACGCCGCTTCGCTGTCGGTATCGCCGACCGGGCGGTAGAAACTCTTGATCGGGGTGAAGTCGGCGAGCTGGCCATTGTGCGCGAAGCACCAGTTGCGCCCCCACAGTTCGCGGACGAACGGGTGGGTGTTGGACAGGCAGACCTTGCCGACGTTGGCCTGGCGGATATGACCGATCACCACTTCGCTCTTGATCGGATAACGCTGCACCAGATTGGCGACTTCCGACTCGCAGCTGGCCGCCGGGTCCTGGAACAACCGCAGCCCGCGACCTTCATAGAACGCGATGCCCCAGCCGTCGCGGTGCGGGCCGGTACGACCGCCGCGCTGCATCAGCCCGGTGAAGCTGAACACGATGTCGGTCGGCACGTTGGCGCTCATGCCCAATAGTTCACACATGTGCGGACTCTCGTGATTACAGACGCGGCTCGACGCGCATGCGCTGCGGATTGTTCGGCAGCGGTGGACGGCCATAACGATCATCGCCGGCGGCGCCGAACGGTTGATCGCCGTCACGTTCGTCGTCGGCACGGGCGGCAGCGCGGGCGGCCTCGGCCTGTTCCTTGCGAGCCTTAGAAGCGCGTTCGATCGGGAAGCGGATCAGCACGAAAATCAGGTACAGGCCGAACGCGATCATGGCGTACATGAGCAATTCGGAAATCGCACGAAAGGCGTTGTTGCCCACCTTGAACGCCAGATCCAGCGCCGTGATGGCGATGGACGGGGCGAATTTTTCCTTCACCGGGTCGATGATGGTCGGGCTGAACAGCAGCACCGCCATCAGCACACGCAGCGGCTCGCGCAGCCAGCGCCACATCCAGCGGGTCATGCGCATCCACACCAACAGGCAGCCCACGGCGGCAAAGGCGTAGAGGCCCCAGGCGATCAGATAGTCGTTCTCGGTCATGGTGTCCATGGCAAGGCAGGCAAAGAGGCGCTTATAGTAACGACTTTTCGCACATCAGGCTTCCCCGCCGTCCGTGCGGTCCTCATTTGTCATGTTCGAGAGCCCTCCATGCCCGTATCCGCCAACGTCACCAGCGCCCCGATTGCCCGCAAGGATGCCGGTCACGACCCGTATGCCTGGCTGCAGGAACGCGACACCGACGCGGTGCTCGACTACCTCAAGGCCGAAAACGACTACCAGCAGGCGCAGACCGCCGATCAGGCCGGACTGCGCGAAACCCTGTTCGAAGAGATCAAGGGCCGGATTCTCGAAACCGACCTGTCCCTGCCGTCGCCATGGGGGCCGTATCTGTATTACACGCGCACCACTGCGGGTGACGAATACCCCCGCCACTACCGCTGCCCGCGTCCGGCCGACGACAGCCTGACCCTCGACGAAAGCCGCGAACAGTTGCTGCTTGACCCGAACGCCTTGGCCAATGGCGGCTTTTTCTCCCTCGGCGCGTTCAGCATCAGCCCGGATCACCAGCGTCTGGCCTACAGCGTCGATGCCTCGGGCGACGAGATTTACACGCTGTTCGTGAAGGAATTATCCAGCGAGCGTGTCAGCGAACTGGAATTCCAGGACTGCGACGGCAGCATGACCTGGGCCAACGACAGCCTGACGCTGTTCTTCGGCGAGTTGGACGACACCCATCGTCCGCACAAACTGTTCCGCTACCGCCTCGACGGCACTGCCGCCGAAGAGGTGTTCCATGAGCCGGACGGGCGTTTCTTCCTGCATTGCTACCGCGCCAGCTCCGAACAGCAATTGCTGCTGTCCCTGGGCAGCAAGACCACCAGCGAAGTCTGGGCGCTGGACGCCAATCAGCCGCACCTGCCCTTCGCTTGCCTGGCGCCTCGGGTCGAGGATCACGAATACGACGTCGACCACGGCAAACTCGACGGCGAATGGACCTGGTTCATCCGCACCAACCGCGACGGCATCAACTTCGCCCTGTATCAGACGCCGGACACCGGCATCGCGCCGAGCGAAGCCGACTGGCAGAACCTGATTCCCCACAGCGATTCGGTGATGCTCGATGGCGTGACCCTCAACGCCGAAGCCCTGACCCTGAGCCTGCGCGAAGGCGGTTTGCCGATCATCGAAGTTCGCCCACACGGTCTGGCGCCTTATCGCGTGCAATTGCCGGACGCGGCCTACAGCCTCTATGTGCAAAACAGCCTGGAATTCGAAAGCGACCGTATCCGCCTGCGCTACGAGGCGTTGAATCGTCCGGCTCAGGTTCGGCAGTTGATCCTCGCCACCGGCGCGCAGGAAGTGCTCAAGGAAACCCCGGTACTCGGTCCGTTCGACGCCGACGCCTACGTCAGCCAACGCCTGTGGGCCAGCGCACCGGACGGCACGCTGGTGCCGATCAGCCTGGTGATGAAGCGGGAAATGGTCGGCAAACCGGTGCCGCTGTACCTCTACGGTTACGGCGCCTACGGTTCGAGCCTCGACCCTTGGTTCTCCCATGCACGCCTGAGCCTGCTGGATCGCGGCATGGCGTTTGCCATTGCCCACGTGCGCGGCGGCGGTGAACTGGGCGAAGCCTGGTATCGCGCTGGCAAGCAGGAACACAAGCAAAACACCTTCAGCGACTTCATTGCCTGCGCCGAGTTCTTGATCCTCAACGGCATCACCACCGCGCCGCAACTGGCGATCAGCGGCGGCAGTGCTGGCGGTTTGCTGATCGGTGCAGTGCTCAATCAGCGTCCGGAACTGTTCGGCGTGGCGATTGCCGAAGTGCCGTTCGTCGACGTGCTCAACACCATGCTCGACCCGGATCTGCCGCTGACCGTCACCGAATACGACGAATGGGGCAACCCCGAAGAGCCGGACGTCTACGAGCGGATCAAGGCCTACGCGCCGTACGAAAACGTTACCGCGCAGGCTTATCCCGCAACCCTGGTGATCGCCGGCTACAACGACAGCCGCGTGCAGTACTGGGAAGCGGCCAAGTGGGTGGCGAAATTGCGCGCGACCAAGACCGACGACAATCCGTTGCTGCTCAAGACTGAACTGGGCGCCGGCCACGGCGGCATGAGTGGTCGTTATCAGGGATTACGTGACGTAGCCCTCGAATATGCATTTGTTTTCAAGGTTCTGGGTATCGCCTGAGGAACTCCGCCGGTCAGTCAGGTCTTAATTCCCGACGCCGGGCGCCGATAATCAATTCGGCGCCCGCTCGCGAGCCTGCAAACCGACACAACAAAAAGACCGCACGACATGTCAGAACCAACCCTGCTGAACAACGAAATCCGCGACTGGCTGATGGACTGCGGCCTGTTCGATCAATTGCAACTGGCGGATTTCGCCGCCGCATCGGGCTACTTCAGCATCAGCACCGTGGCTGAAGGCGAAGCGATCTTTCGCGAAGGCGATGCCGGCAGTTTCATGTGCATCATCCACACCGGCCAGGTGGCCGTGCAGAAAACCGGCAGCGACGGCCAGGTCGTAACCATGGCCACCCTGCGCAGCGGCCGCGCGTTCGGTGAAATGGCGGTGCTGGATGGCGAACGCCGCTCAGCGACCTGCGTGGCGGCGAGCAACTGTCAGTTGCTCAACCTCGGCAAGGATTCACTGGAAAAAATGCTCAACGACGCACCGAAAATCGCCGCCAAGATCATCCGCGCCCTCGCCGTCTCCCTGTCCAAACGCCTGCGCATGGCCGACGGCCAACTGGCGGCGCAACAGATCTAGCCGCCTGGGGATTTGCTCTTGCCGTCGTTCTGTTCAAGGCCCGGCAATGGCTGATCCTTGGACGGCGGGCTGGGCATCTCGATCGGCACCAGCGGTGGCCCGCCACTGCCGGAACCAGTCTTGGGAATCGGTACCGGGCTGATCTGCGGATACGGGGTTGGCGTCGCGGTGCCGGGCGAACCCGGTTGCGGCGTCGGGCTGACGGGAATCGTCTGTTGGGCCTGCACTGCAGTTATCGAGAGCGCGGCCAGGGTAATGACCGTTAGAATGGTGCGCTTCATCAAGGGCTCCGTTGGCCTGAAGTCTGCGTTCAGGCTACTCCCAACGCGCCTGCTTGCCTTCCCCTCTTTAGAGATTTCCATGAAACGTTTCGTTCTGCTCGACACCACGCCGATCCCTGACAACGGCGGAGCCCTGTGCCTGTTCGAGTATGGCGAGGACTTTGTCATCAAGATCCAGGGTGGCGACGGCGGGCAATTGATGAACACCCGCATGCACGGTTCCGAAGACGCACTGGCCGAGATCCCGTGCCGCAAGGTTGCCGGCCGACCGAACTCGCGCGTGCTGATCGGCGGCCTGGGCATGGGCTTCACCCTCGCCTCCGCGCTCAAGCATCTGGGCAAGAGCGCCGAAGTGGTGGTCGCCGAACTGGTGCCCGGTGTAGTCGAGTGGAACCGTGGGCCGCTCGGTGAAAAGTCAGGGCGCCCGCTGCTCGACCCACGCACCGTGATCCGTCAGGAAGACGTGGCCAAGGTCCTGCAAAGCGAGCCGAACGGTTTCGACGCGATCATGCTCGACGTCGACAACGGTCCCGAAGGCCTGACCCAGAAGGCCAACAGCTGGCTGTATTCCGCCGCTGGTCTTGCCGCTTGCGCCAAGGCGATGCGGCCCAAAGGCGTGCTGGCGGTGTGGTCGGCCAGCGCCGACCGGCAGTTTTCCGACAAATTGAAGAAGGCCGGTTTCAAGGCCGAGGAAGTGCAGGTCTTCGCCCACGGCAACAAGGGCACCCGCCACACGATCTGGATTGCCGAGAAGCTCAAGGGCTGAGCTAAACTTGCGTCATAACCGTCATTTAGTCTTTCTACAAAGGTGAACCCATGAGTTCGTCCACCCCGACCAACACTTCGAAGCTGGATCGCATCCTCGCCGACAACCAGCGCGACAAGGAAATGGGCTACCGCGACAAGGCCCTGAAGATGTACCCGCATGTGTGCGGCCGCTGCGCCCGTGAGTTTTCCGGCAAGCGCCTGAGCGAGCTGACCGTGCATCACCGCGACCACAACCACGACAACAACCCGCAGGACGGTTCCAACTGGGAACTGCTGTGCCTGTACTGCCACGACAACGAACACTCGCGCTACACCGACCAGCAGTACTTCGGCGAAGGCTCGCTGAGCACGCCGAAAATCGCCAAGGCCACGCACAACCCGTTTGCGGCGCTGGCCGGGTTGATGAAGAAAGAAGACTGAACCAGCCATGATCCTTCCCACGCAGAGCGTGGGAACGATCACATCGGTCACCGCAGATCCTGAATCTGCCCGCCCTCCCCCAATCCCCGTATAATCGCCCTCTTTTTCCCGAAGGCACCCCGCTCGTGGCAGACAAACGGTACAGCTGCATTGGTTTGTATAACCCCAAATCACCGGAAAACGTCGGTTCGGTGATGCGCGCCGCAGGCTGTTACGGCGTGTCGACCGTGTTCTACACCGGCAAGCGCTATGAGCGCGCCGCCGATTTCGTCACCGACACCAAGCGCGTGCACTACGACATCCCGCTGATCGGCATCGACGACCTGAAAAAGATCCTGCCGCTCAATTGCGTCCCGGTCGCCGTGGAACTGGTCGACGGCGCCCGCCCGCTGCCGGAATACACTCACCCGGATCGCGCCCTGTACATCTTCGGCCCCGAAGACGGCTCGCTGGATCAAGAGATCCGCGACTGGTGCGAAGACGTCGTGTACATCCCGACCACCGGTTGCATGAACCTCGCCGCCACGGTCAACGTCGTGCTTTACGACCGCATGGCCAAAGGCTTGAACACCCGTTCCGGGCCGAAATTCCGCTGAACCGTCGCACATCCGATGGAACGAGCTGACCGCCCACGCAGTCAGCTTGTTTATCCATTACTCATTGCCTGGAGAAAGATCATGACCGAGCTCAAACGCGTCGAGCGTATCGAATCCACCCCGTTCCAGACCCGTTCCGAGCAGAACGTCGAAGGCTGGGAGCGCATCGGCTCGCTGGCCGGCGGCGTGATCATGGTCGGCAAGGGCCTGCGCCGTGGCGGCGTGTTCGGTTTGATTCAGGTGGCGATTGGCGGCGTGGCCATGGCCCGTGGCATCACCGGGCACAGTTCGGTGAAAAGCCTGCTGGAGAAAAGCCGTCAGGACATGAACAACGTGCGCACGAAGATCGAGCGGGCCGGTGAAGAACTGAGCAAGCTGAAAGCCAATGCCGAAGTGGCGACCAGAACCGCCACCGTGACCGGCAATGATTCGGTGAAGTCGCCCAAAGCCGGGGTCTGATCGCTACTGAAGCAAACCGCTATCAAGCACCTTGGACGACTCGCCGATGACACTCTCGGCGAGTTGTACGAACGCCTTGGTATCCACCGTCCCCAGATGCATCGCCCCGCGCAGCACATCATCCAGCGAGCGCTTGTTGCGGGTCTTCAGACGGATTTCGCGATCCAGTTCCTGTAACAGCAGAACCGCTTTGGACACCTGCGCCGGGCTGATCTGCTCGCCGCGCAGTGTGCTGACCTTCTGGCTGTCCTTGGCCAGTTTTACCTGCAATGCCTGATAACGCTCGTCGCTCATGCCGCCAGCACGGCGCACCAGTTCGACGGCGTAATACTCGGCGAAACCTTCCTTGATCCAGTCACTGCGCTGCTCGTCGTTGATCCGTCCGAACACCTGCGCCAGCTCGCGGACCAAGGGGCTGCTGCCGCTTTCGCTGACCAGCGGCAACCGCGTGTTGAGGTAGATCGACTCCCGCGCCGCCAGGCTGCCGCGCCACATCGGGTCGTTGGCACCGACGATCAGCAGTTTTGTCGGATGGCGGGGAAACACCGCTTGCACCTGCGGCCAGACAAACGTCAGCAATGTCAGCACGTCCATCCGGCGCATGCCCTGCCCCTGCGGCGAAGCCACCGTCACTTCGGTTTCCCCCAGCCGCGTGCGGCGGCTGCCGAGGTGCCCGGCGAGCATCCAGCCCGTGGGCCGGTCGAACAGACGGGACGGATTGTCGATGCGGAATTTGTTCTTGCCGATGCGCGGCCAGGCGGTTTCGACGCTTTTCCAGCCGTCGGGCAGATCGAAGTGCAGGCGCGAGACCAGTTCGATGCCGTCCTGCTGATCGAGCCTGGCTGGCGGCACCAGTTCATCGCCGCGCATCAACGCCCAGGTCGGGGTCATGCGCGTGTCGAAGCTGCCGTTCTTGCGGCCGTGGCTGATGCGTACGCGGTAGGTCAGGCTGGCCTTGTCCGCCGTCGGGCGCCATATGCCGCGCGCCTGCTGGCCCGGCGTCAATTGCCATTGGCCGTCGGCCTTGAAATCGCTGTAGTGGCTGCCGTCGCCGAGGTCGAAATCCAGACTGCGCACGGCCTCGCCTTTGGCAAGGGTCAGGCGCACTTCCGCCTGATCGCTTTGCGGCAACAGACGCACGTGGTAATCCAGATCGACCTTCTTCGCCGCCCACACCGGCGCGCTCAGCATCAGCAGTCCGACGATCAGCGTCCGGCGCAATCCCACAGCCATACACACTCCTTGTTGAAACTTGAATCCTCGGCGGGGCTTACTCCTCAGAACTTAACTCCTCAGAACTTAGCCCCTCAGAACTTAGCCGGCCCGGAAAATCAGGTGATCTTCCCAATCGTCTTCCGGCACGCTGCCTTCGGCGAGCATGCGCCCGGACTGGGAAATCCGTTCGTGGTGCACGGCGTCGCGATCACCGCAGACCAGGTGGTGCCACAACGGAAGATCCTTGCCCTCGCTGACCAGCCGATAACCGCAGGTCGGCGGCAGCCATTTGAACTCTTCGGCCTGGCCCGGGGTGAGCTGGATGCAGTCCGGGACAAACTTGATGCGGTTCGGGTAATCGCTGCACTGGCAGGTTTTCAGGTCCAGCAGTTTGCAGGCGATGCGCGTGTAGTAGACGCTGTTGTCTTCTTCATCCTCGAGCTTCTGCAGGCAGCACAGGCCACATCCGTCGCACAGCGATTCCCATTCCTCGTGATCCAGTTGATCGAGGGTTTTGCGTATCCAGAACGGTTCGACTTTGGCGGCCATGGCTCAAGCATCTACATCAGGTGGTGAAAAGGCCGCCAGTCTAGTGCCCAAGGCCCCGTGGGCCAAGCGCTGGCGACTGCCGGTTGTGCGGGGCTTGTCAGTTTTTGCGCGGCCAAGTAGCTTTGCCAGTCTCAAGAAGCCTTGGCTGGGTGCCATTAACGCTCGACCGCGTTGCATTCCGGTGAACTGCACGGCTTCAGATACAGCCCCCATCGTTCAGCCCAACTGATCCCGCCGGGTTTTGCTTCAAACCTATCCTCAAACGTAGCAAGGAATCTCTCGATGAGTGCCAACCCTCGCGTTGCCGAATACGCCATTCACCCGCAGTTCACCGATCGCTGGTCGCCCCGCGCCTTCACCGGCGAAGCGATTTCCGAGGAAACCCTGCTGAGCTTCTTCGAAGCCGCGCGCTGGGCGCCATCGGCGTACAACTCGCAGCCGTGGCGTTTCCTCTACGCCCGTCGCGACACGCCGAACTGGGAGCGTTACCTGAGCCTGCTCAACGAATTCAACCGCAGCTGGGCGCAGCACGCGTCGGCGCTGGTGATCGTGATCTCGAAAACCACCTTCACCGCACCGGGCGCGACCGAAGAAACGCCAGCGCTGTGGCACACCTTCGACACCGGTTCCGCGTGGGGCCACCTGGCGCTGCAAGCGAGCCTGAGCGGCTGGCACACCCACGGCATGGCCGGCTTCGATCAGGAGCTGACCCGCAAGGAGCTGAACATTCCGGAAGGTTATGCACTGCACGCCGCTGTTGCGGTAGGCAAGCTGGGTGACAAGGCAACCCTGGCGGATTACCTGCAAGCGCGAGAAACACCGAGCCCGCGTCGTCCGCTGAGCGAGCTGGCGGCTGAAGGGGATTTCACCCTCTAAGCCCCATCGTTTGATCGTTCCCACATCGAGGCGTTGATCGTTCCCACGCTCTGCGTGGGAACGATCTTCGTAATCAGTAACCGCGTGCGAAATCCACTTCCCCACGCAACGCTTCGCCCGCCTGATACGCCCGCAAGTTATCCAGAAACAACTGCACCATCATCGGCGGCGATGTCGGTGCCGAGCTGTGCCCGGTCAACAGCAGGCCCCACGCGGTCCAGAACGGATGACGTTGTGGCAGCGGTTCCTGACGGCAGACGTCGATCACCGCGCCGGCCAGATGGCCTTCCTTCAACGCTTCGACCAGATCCGCATCGACGACGGCCACACCGCGCCCGGCGTTGATGAACAACCCGGTCGGCTTGAATTGCTTGAACAGCGCCGCGTCGTAGATGTCGTGGGTGTGCTCGGTGTTGGGCAGCAGATTGACCACGTAATCCACCTCGCCCACCAGCCGTGGCAGATCCGCCATCGAACCGACTTCGACAAACGGCGCCTGTTCGCGAGCGCTGTTGGCGATGCCGTACAACTCGACGCCGAACGGCAGCAGAAACTGCGCCACGCTCTGGCCGATGTCACCGGTGCCGACGATCAGCACCTTGCGCCCGACCAGACTCTGGCCGGTGCGACTGTCCCACTTGCGCTCGACCTGGCTGACCAGCCGGGCCAGCACTTCGCGCTCGTGACCGAGCATGTAGGTCAGCACGTACTCGGCCATCACCTGACCGAAAATGCCGACCGCCCGGGTCAAGCGGTAATCCCGGCGCAGGCCGTCGGCCAAGAGCGGCGTGATGCCGGCCCAGGTCGATTGCAGCCATTGTGGCTGATGGCCCTGACGCAGCAGAGTCGCCAACAGATCCGGCTGACCCAGCCACACCGGGCAATCGACTGCCTGGCGAGCCAGCTCGGCAGAGTCGCCGCTGGTCAGCACTTCAAGCTCCGGGGCCGCCTGACGCAGCAGTCGGGCATATATCGCGTGGTCGTGTTCAGCAATCAGAACGCGCATGTTCAAACCTTTCGCAAACCGTGCAGACGGCCGCCCACTTCGTGGCGGTCGTCGCCGTAAAAACAGTTCCAGGGATTACAGGAGGCCCAGGACAGGGCCTCGCAGGTCAGACCGGGTCGTTGCGTCGCAGCAACTCTTCGGGCAAGTGTTCGATGTACTCGTCCTCGGCCGGCGGCATTTGCAGGTGGTAACCCTGCTTGTCGAGGTTTTCCAGCACGACGACGATGTCTTCACTGGCCAGCTTGCGCTCGGGAGTCAGCACCAGATCGAAGGAGTGCCTGGCCTTGCCGAACGCCAGCATCAAGGCTTCCGGCACACGCTCCAGCGCATCGCTCTTGAGCACGTAAAGGTACATGCCGCTGCGTTTCGAACTTTGGTAAATCGAGCAAATACGTTTCAAGGCTGTTCTCCGGCGGTGGCCAGGCTGTCGAGCAGCATCTGGCCCATCAATTCGCGGCGCCAGCCACGCAGCGAATCAGGCAATTGGTAAGGCCCCTCGGGGAAGCCGCTTTTGACCAGCGCTTCGAGGGTTTTCTTGCGCAGCATCAGTTCCGGCGCGATGCTCAGGCGTTCAGCTTCGGCCTGACCGAGCGCCCGCAGCTGTTTGATCAGCGCAGCGGCTTCGATCGGCAGCGGCTCCGGCACGGCTGGCGGCCATTGATCTGGCCCCACACTGCCAGAGCGCTTGATCAGATCAAGCAGAAACTCGCCGTCCTGACGCACGGTACGCGGGTGCATGTCTTCGATCTTGCCCAACGCGCTGAGGTTGTCCGGTTGCGTGCGCGCCAACGGCCACAACGAATGCTCACGGACGATGCGGTTGCGCGGCAGATTGCGGGCACGGGCCTCGCGCTCACGCCAGGCGCACAGCTCGCGCAGAACGGCGAGTTGGGCGCGGGACAGTTTCCACGCCAGCTTCGCCTCGCGATACACCTCGTACGGATCGGTCTCACGGCGCAGGTTGGCGACCAGTTCGGCGCCGTCCTCCAGCACCCAGGCGTATTTGTCGTCGGACAGTTTCGGACGCAGTTGTACGAAAACCTCCGCCAGATGCACGGCATCTTCAGCGGCATAGCTGATTTGCGTGTCGGACAACGGACGCTGCAACCAGTCGGAACGGGTTTCGCCCTTCGGCAGTTCGATGCCGAGCACTTCCTGCACCAGACGCGAGTAACCCATCGAGAACCCGAGGTTCAGGTAGGCGGCGGCCAGTTGCGTGTCGAACAGCGGCGCCGGCAGGCTGCCGGTCAGGCGCAGCAGGACTTCGAGGTCTTCGCTGCACGCGTGCAGGACTTTGAGCACCGCCGGGTTTTCCAGCAACGCCGCCAGCGGTTGCCAGGCGTCAATGGTCAGCGGGTCGATCAGATAGGCGCGTTTGCCGTCGCCGACCTGCAACAGGCCGGCAATCGGGTAGAAGGTGTCGACCCGCATGAATTCGGTGTCGAGGGCAACGAAAGGCAGCTGCTGCCACTCGGCGCAAAACTGCGCGAGGCTATCGTTGTCGCGAATCCAGTGAATATCGATGGCCACACGGCTCTCCCTTCAAGAATGGCGCGCAGTATATATCGCCACCGGCGCTTTCTGCGCCTCCGCAGGGCAAGTGCTTTGATGAAATCTCCTGCTGGATAGCAAGAATAGTCTTACAGAAAGATTCCGCAGGCTCAGTCCTTGGCCAGAACCCCGTCGATGACCGCACCGCGGCAACCGGCAAACATGTCCAGATCGTGCTGATAGACCTTGCTCTGCACTTCCAGCAAACCGAGCATCGAATGGAACAGGTTGTCCTGGCTCAATGGCTTGTTGCGGCTCAATTGCAGGCAATGGGTGTCGACCGAGTAGGACTTCTGATAGCTGTCGGAGAACCAGGCCAGCATCGCCACATGTTTCTGTTGTTCCGGCGCCAGCATGTAAGGCGTGCCGTGCAGGAACAGGTTGTACTCGCCCAGCGACTCGCCGTGGTCGGAGAGATATAGCATGGCGGTATCGACTTTTTCCTGATTGCTGCGCAAGACATCGATCAGGCTCGACAGCACATGGTCGGTGTACACCAGCGTGTTGTCGTAACCGTTGACGATGCTGTCGCGACTGCAATTGTTCAGTGCGTTGCTTTCACACACCGGGGTGAAGTGTTCGTATTCCTTCGGATAACGCTTGAAGTATTCCGGGCCGTGGCTGCCCATCTGGTGCAGGACCAGCACGGTGTCCTTGTCCAGGTGATCGATGAAGCTCTGCAGGCCTTGCAGAAGGATTTCGTCGCGGCATTCGCTGTTGGCGCACAACGCCGGATCTTTCAGATTGCTCACGTCCTGCAGGGTGACGCGATCGCAGGTGCCTTTGCAGCCCGACTGGTTGTCGCGCCAGATCACATCGATGCCGGCACGCTTGAGCACGTCCAGCAGCCCTTCTTGATTCTTCGCCTTGCTGGCGTCGTAATCCTTGCGGCCCATGTTGGAGAACATGCACGGCACCGACACGGCCGTTTCAGTGCCGCAGGAATGCACGTCAGTGAAGGCGATCAAACCGGCTTCCTTGTCCAGTTTCGGCGTCGTATCACGTCCGTAACCGAGGATGCCGAAGTTCTCTGCCCGGGCACTTTCGCCCACCACCAGCACGGTCAGCGACTTGCGCGGACGGTTTTGCAATGCAGGGTTGCGCTGGGCGTCTTCACCGATCTTGATGAACGGTTGCTGGGCGGAAACCACCTGTTCACGCAGATAGCCGGCCGACGCGCCGATGTAATTGCTCGGCACCAGCATCAGGCGCAATTCATGGTGGTTACGAAACAGCGAGGACAGGCCCTGATAGTTGGCCAGTGCCACACCGCCAATGACGGCGACCGATGCTGCACACACCACAACTTTGCTTAATAACTCTCGGTGCCAGCGACGATAGTTGACGGGCAACTTCCACAATAACCAGGACGGCAAGACACCCAGGAACACGATATAAGCGAACAACTTCAACGACAGTAGATCGCGAACTTCCGTGGCATTGGTTTCAGCGAAGTTGCGAAACATGCCGGCGTCTATCATCACGCCATATTGGCTCATGAAATAAGCCACGCCGGCACTGATCAGAAACAGTACCGTCAACACCGGTTTCAATACCGGGCGAAAGCTCAGAAACGTCAGCACGATGTTGTACGCCGCGAAGATCATCACCCCGAACGCAATGCGCATGGCGATGCCCTTGCCGTCGGCCGCGGTGATCTCGAAAAGGTGTTCCCAGAGTACGAAATTGAATCCGGCCAAAAGAAAGGCGCTGGCAAACAACGTCACCCATTCCGGGCGCACGGCTTTTAACTTGAACATGATGAAGAGGCGATTTCCTGAAAAGAAGCGCCTTCGCCAATTGTGAAAATTTCATTGACTAAGGCGACAAAAACTCTACGCAGAAAACCATCAATATTTTGTGAAAAAGAAGCCAACGATTAGTTAGCTCATGAAATAACCATGAAACTTGAAAATGCGTCAGGCCTGATTCAGTAAAAAATCGCCGCTGGCTTGCGCAGAGGGCTCGGGAGACGTATCGACTTTTTAAATACCCCTCGGGATTTTCTGATTTGCCGGCCCCCGCACCACACCCGCCTAATCGACAGCCTCTGATTCAAAGGTCTGAAGATGGAAAACGTTCGCGCCACTGCCCGCCCCGCCATCTGGCTGATGCTCGGTATCGTCCTTGTCGCCCTTAACCTGCGCCCGTCGATGGCCGCCGTCGGGCCTTTGCTGTCGGCGATTCGCGGCGACATACCGTTGAGCTTCAGCCTCGCCTCGCTGCTGACCATGCTGCCGGTGATGGCGATGGGACTGGCGATGTTTTTCGGGATCGGCATCAGCCAGCGTCTGGGCGAACGGCGCACGGTGGTGCTGTCGTTGCTGATCATCGGCCTGGCAACCCTGTCGCGGCTGTTTCTCGACTCGGCGGCACAACTGATCGTCTGCGCCGTGCTTGCCGGGATCGGCATCGCGCTGATTCAGGCGTTGATGCCAGCCCTGATCAAATCGCGCTTCCCCGACAACGTGGCGCTGTGCATGGGTCTGTATGTCACCTCGATCATGGGCGGCGCCGCGCTGGCCGCCTCCCTTGCGCCACGGGTGATGCTCGACACCGGCAGTTGGCGGGCAGGTCTGGCGATCTGGGCGGTACTGGCGTTGCTCGCGCTGCTGTTCTGGTTGTTGCAAGGCAACGACACAGCGCCTGTCACAGCCACCAAGGCAACGAAAGAAACCTTCTTCACCCATTCCCGCGCCTGGCTGCTCGCAATCTTCTTCGGCCTGGGGACGGCGTCCTACACCTGTGTGCTGGCATGGCTCGCACCGTACTACGTGGAAAACGGCTGGAGTGAACAGAACGCCGGTCTGCTGTTGGGTTTTCTGACGGCCATGGAGGTGATTTCCGGACTGGTGGTTCCCGCTATCGCCAACCGCAGCCGTGACCGACGCCGGGTGCTGGGCGCCCTGCTGGTGCTGATCATTGGCGGTTTTTGCGGCTTGATCCTCAGCCCGCAACACTTGAGCCTGCTCTGGCCGTGCCTCTTGGGTCTGGGGATTGGCGGGTTGTTCCCGATGAGCCTGATCGTCTCCCTCGACCACCTCGACAATCCACAGCGAGCCGGCGGTCTGACCGCCTTCGTGCAAGGCATCGGCTATCTGATTGCGGGCCTTTCACCGCTGCTGGCAGGGATGATCCGCGATCGACTGGGCAGCTTCGAATGGGCCTGGTGGTCACTGACAGCCATCATGGTGCTCATGCTGTTGATCGTGTGGCACTTCGACCCTCGGCATTACGCCCGGCACTTTCGCTGATCGGGCGTTGTGCACGGGACTCACCCCTCTAGCTAAAGGCTTCTGGCCATCTTTGCCAGGTTTGATTCGGCACGTCGTATTCCTAAAACTTTCTGTCCCACAACTGTCCGTGAAAAATCCTACAGGGCTTTCTCCTGGCACCATCGTTCCGTTACGATCATGCGCACACGTTTGCGCGGATTCAGCGCAAGGAGCACAGCGAGACAGAACGGATGCTGAACAGTAACTTGCTTAGAAAGCTCGACATGCAGGATCTCATGGTGTTTGTCGCCGTGTATGAGCAAAGCAGCGTCACCGATGTGTCGGAGGCGCTGTTTGTCAGTCAGTCCACCGTCAGTTACTGCCTGAAAAAATTGCGCACCAGTTTCGAAGACGAATTGTTCGTCAACACCCGCACCGGCATGCGCCCGACCTACAAGGCCAGCAGCATGTATGGCCATGTGCAGAAGATCCTCGAAAGTATCAACCTGTGCCACGCCGGCGCCCCGACCTTCGACCCGATGGCGCAACCGGTGACGTTCAACATCTGCGCACCGGAATACTTCGAACAACTGATCCTGCCGCGGCTGTTGAAGCGTTTCGACTTCGACGATCTGCCGGTGATGGTCAACATGCACAAGTTCGAAACCGACGTGCCGGCTGAAGAACTGCGCGATGGCAGCCTCGACCTGGTGGTCTGTTTCGGCCCCAACTTCCATCGCAGCCATACCGATCTTAAATCCCGGATGTTGCTGGAAGATGACCTGGTCTGCGTCTTCGACAAACGCGCCACGCCGCTGGAGCCACGCCTCAGCCTGCAAGCCTTCACCGAACGCCGGCATGTGTTCCCGACGCCCTGGACGTCCACCACCAACATGGTCGATGGCTGGCTCGCGCGTCAGGCGCAGAAGCGCCAGATCGTCGCCCGTTCCAACAGCTACAGCGCCGCGTTGAAGATGATCACCGGCACCGATTTCATCCTTACCCTGCCCCGGCGGATCCAGCGTTTGCTGACCAACGACGCGGTGTTCAATCACTGCGAGGCGCCGAACGGCCTGCCGGGTTTCACTCTCGACATGCAGTGGAGCCACAGCGTCGATCAGGACAGCGCCAATCTGTGGCTGCGCGAGCAGGTCATCAAGACCTGCGCGGAGCTGGAGGCGGCCTGAGTCTTACACGCCGATGGCGACTTTGCTGTAGGACTCGCGATCGATGTCGAGCAGTTCCACACTCAACTGCACTTCGACACCGGCCGGCCATTCGCACAGGTCCTGCAGCACCGCCAACAGGTTTTGCGAGAGTTGCTTCTTGATCTCCGGGGAACGACCGCTGAGCAGCGCCAGCCTCACCGCTACAAAGGCACGCTCGCTCATGGCGGTACCGACCTTGAAGGATTCCACCTTGACCGCACGGCTCTTGATATCGAACTCCGCCGCGAACTGACCGGAACCCACCAGGGTGTTATTGAGCCGGATCAACGCCACGTCGGCGTTCAGTTGCGGCAGGTTGGCGGTGTATTCCATGTGCAGGTGTGGCATCGGGAGACTCCAGTCAGTCGGCAGAAAGGTCGTACATATAACACAGCCCCGCCCTACTCTCCTGCGGCTTTTTCCGACGCGGGAACCGGTAGCGCCCGACGCAGCGCCAGGGTTTCCCAGATCGCCACCAGCACCACGGCTGCCGTGGTCAACGCTCCAAGCGCCAGCGCCGAAAACCAGTGATTCAGTGCCAGCGGCAACAGCAGCATGAGCGCTATCAGCCCAACCACATGCGATAACGGTGGAAACGGTCGGTCAGCCATGACCCACTTGAACAATGCATTGCCGAGCAGGAACAACCACGGCCCGGCAACGATCACGACGATGCCGGCGTCGCTGGCGTGATCCGGATGAACCAGCACCAGTTCATCGGCCACCGCGCTGACAATGACCCCGGCGACGATCAGCACATGCAGGTAGGTGTAGGCGATTCGCGCCTGTCGCCCGGGGTCGGCGGAATGGGCGATACGGTGGTGCGCGCGCTCCGCACCGCTGTCGAAGTACACCCACCACATGGCGATGCTGCCCAGTACCGCCACCAGAAACGCCAGCAGTCCATCGCGGCCCGGGGTCAGCTCGGCGAAGGTCGCGCCAGTCACCAGCAACGATTCACCCAAGGCAATGATCACGAACAGCGCGCAACGCTCGGCCATGTGATTGCCTTCGACGTTCCAGTCACTCAAAGACGATCGGCCCAGTCCCGGCACCCAGAAATACAGCGACGGCGAAATCAGTTCGATCAGCAGTGCCAGCGCCCAGCAGAACAGCCGCTGTTCGCCTTCGACAAACGCTCCGCCGATCCAGAACACCCCGGACAACGTCAGCCACGCGAGGATGCGCTGAAAGTTGCGGGTCATGTTCAATGACTCCCCGCGAACCGCCCAGATCGCGAACAGCGTGCGCCCGACCTGCATGAACACGAACGCGGCCGCGAACATCAGACCGCGCTCGGTGAACGCCTTGGGGATCGAAGAAGAGAGCAGCAGACCGGCGATCATCAGGCCGAACAGCCCGAGGCGCACCGGCAGTTTTTCCGGGTCGAGCCAGTTGGTGATCCAGGACGTGAAGATCCACACCCACCACACGGCGACCATCAGCAGCGCCACGTGTACGGCGCCCTCGATCGACAGGTGCGCGAGCAGCGTGTGGGACAGTTGAGTCACGGCAAACACGAACACCAGATCGAAAAACAGCTCGACCATGCCGACCTTGCCACTGTCGAGACTGCCGCGCCCACGCAGCAAACCACGGGAAATGCTCATGGGTGGAGGCTCCGCCGAATTCAGGTGTACTCAGCAAAGCAGCCGGACAACGGGTCGGCAAGTCAGAACGGCGCGTGCGGTCGCTCGCTCATGAATTGCTCCAGCCGCGAACGCAGCCAGCGTTCGGCCGGGTCACTGTCGACATGGCTGAGCCAGACCATCGACAGGTCGAGGGTCGGGGTCTTGAACGGGAACGGTTCCTTGAACAGCAGGCCCGAGGCAGCCATGGCTTCGGCGGCGTAGTCCGGCAGGCTGGCGATCAGGTCGGTGCCGGCCAGCAGCGCCGGCAACGAACTGTACTGCGGCACCGACAGCACCACCTGACGGGTGCGACCGATGTCCGCCAGCCACTCATCGGCATAACCACTGACGTTGGCCGTGTGGGAAACCAGCACATGGGGGCGTGCGCAATATTCATCGAGGGTCAGCGGCGTGTCGGACTTGTCGGCGCGCAGGATGCTCGGCTGGATATGCCGCAGCAGTTTGCGCTTGGCATTGGCGGGCAGGCCACGGGTCTGACTGATGCCGACGGTGATATCGCCAGCGGCCAGCAGATCGGGAATCCGCCAGTAATCGACGTGCTGCACCACGAACACCACGTTCGGTGCTTCCTGGCGCAAGGCGCGCAACAGCGGCGGCAGCAGACCGAATTCGACATCATCCGACAGACCGATGCGAAAGGTCATGGTGCTGACGGCGGGATCGAAATCACGGGTCAGGCTCAACGCCACCGACAACGAGTCCAGCGCGGGTTTGAGATGGCGATAGATGTCTTCGGCGCGGGCCGTCGGTTCCATGCGGTGGCCGACGCGGATGAACAGCGGATCGTTGAGCATGGTGCGCAGGCGATTGAGCGCCGAACTGATGGTCGGCTGGCCGAGAAACAGCTTCTCGGCGGCCCGGGTCACGTTGCGTTCGAGCATCAAGGTTTCGAACACCACCATCAGGTTGATGTCGGCCTTGCGAAGTTCATTGCGATTCATCCATTGCCCCCCGGTCCCCAGATTGTGGGCAGTGTAGAAAGGCTGCCGGGGCAGCGTCCATCAAAACGGTGCGTCATTGCACCGTCAACGTCTTCAGGCCCATGCCCATGACCCGCGAATCATCGTTGATCCCCAATTGCTGAGGGCTGATGGCATCCGGCAGCTGCAATTCGATATCGAGTCTGTCATCGTGCGCGAGGCTCTGACTGAGCGAAGCACTGATTGGAATTTCCAGGCGATTACCCTGGAACTGCGTCAAGCTCGTGCTCAGCACCTGCTCGCCGTTGAGGCTCACGATCACTCGCTGGGAAGGATGCTTTGGCATTATGAACGCCAATGTGTCGAGCACGATCGAACGCGCTTGCGGCAACAGCCGCATTTCGATTTTCGCCTGCCGCCCCTCCGTCCACGTCCCCCAGTTTTCCGCCGTCGACCAGCCGTTGGCCAATTGTCGACTCCGGTAGTTGAACGTCAGCGTTTGCCCAGGCCCAGAGAGGGGAATCACGGACATCCGCCGTCCCTCATCCCGCATCGACAGACACTGCGCGCAGCGCTTCCACCCCGGCGCAAGGACCACCAGTCCATCCACCCGGGTCAACAGATCGGTTTCACTGTTGATGCTTTTTGCGGCGTCCGCCAGGACATCGTCGCTCAGGATGTACAACGAATCCGCGTCGTATTGCCCCGAGTCGAGCATGCGTCGGGCTTTCTGCTGTGCCAGCGCCAGTGCTGAAGAACTCACTCGCGCAAGATAGACAGCGTCGGTCTTCATGCCGTGAGCCGCTGCAAATCCGGCAATCATTTGCCAGCGATCATTCTGATTCTGCGGCATCAGGCCGCGTACATTCGCGTATCGTCCGGCAGCGCTTGTCCAGAACGGATCGCGCAGCGGGCTGTTCCAGGCCGCCGATGGCGCAACCATTTTCCCCTGTCTCAGGCCAAGCCAGCCGGCTCGAGTGTCGGCGACTTGAACCACCAGCGCTGTAGCGAGCAAAAAAATCACAACGCGCGGTCGGTAGCCGCGCACCACCAGAAAAATCATGGCCAGGATGAGGGCATACAGCACCGGCCAGAACATCCGCCCCGAGGCGCGGAAGACATTGGCCAGGCCGATGATCATCTTCGGCAGCGGATAGCCGACGGTCGTTGCACCGATTCCGATCTGATTCGACAGCGCAAAAAGCCATAGCCCGAACAAGGCCATCAACAGCCATGGACGAGCGCGCAACTCGTCCTTCAAGGGTTGCCTGTTTCCAATCCAGGCAATCAGCGCCAGCGGCACCAGCAAGAGAACGCCCAGCCCCATGTAGTTGAAGCCTTCATAGTCGCCCTCACCCTTGGGCAGACTGGGCAAGATCCGGGACCAGCCTGCCGGATCGACTGGAGACAGCAAATTCATCCGGTACAAACCGAAACCGCCGGACGCCGCGCCGTCGGAAATGCTGAAATAACCCGCCTGCCAGCAGCACACACTCACCAGCGCAAACAGCAATCCACCTTCAATCAGCGCCTGACGCCGGGTCAATTGTCGGCTGAATGCCTTGCCCAGCAAGTCCGCCAGCCAGATCAGGGCCACCATCGCCAGCAAGTACGCGTGCACCCATGACGTCACCGCCAGCAACGAGCCCCAGGCCCAATGGCGTCGACGCAGGTCTGGCACCAGCGCCAGATACAACGCTGCCAGAATCAGGAAATGCCCCGCCAGAGAAAGGTGCCCGCCCATGCGCAGAAACATCGGCGGCGAGAACACCAGCAGCCCGGCTCCCAACAGACGAATCACAGGATTGCCGGTGATCAGCCCGAGCAGTTTCCAGCCAAACCAGGCTTGCAGGACACAACACGCCAGTAGCCACAACCCGAAATACTGGAAGGTATCCGGCAACCACGCACTGAAGGGTTTGAACAACAGCGCCAACAGTGGATTGGAGTCGGAAAAGATGATCGAACTGCTCAACTCCATGCCATAGAACGGGTTGAGCCCGACTGGAAATGTCCAGGGCGAATGTCGGAAGAATTCCCAACCCAGGTAATGCGTCGCCGGATCCCCCTGTTCCAACCAGGCAATGTTTTGCGGATTCAGCGCTTGCGGCCCGATCGCCAGAAAAAACACCAGCGCCCCCAACAGCAGCGGCAGTAAAAATAGTGCCGGGTGCTCTCGCGAATCCTTCATCGATATGTCCAGAAATTGTGTAGTACGAAAGTGAATGCCGGAATGGTCAACGAGACGGCCACAATTCCCAGCAGATAGTGCCGACCGGCCATCTGGGCAGCCCAGGCCACGAACATCGCCAACACGAATCCTCCCGCCGAGACCATCAGGAAGCGCAGCAGGGTCCGGCCGTGCAACCTTGCGGAAAAACTCCAGGTGGTATTGATCACGTAGGACACCACCGTCGCCACGACGAATGCCACGCCATTGGCCAGCGGAGGTTGAGGGCTCACGAAGTTGATGAACAACACTGCCACCAGCGCATGCAGGGCCGTGACAAACAACCCCGTCACGGCAAAGCGCAAACCACGCTGGATCAGTTCGGACCGTTGCGTCGCCATCACGGTTTGCGCGCCAGCACGAAAACACTCAGGCCAGCCAGGCGGTTCATGCCCATCAAGGGCAGCTCAAGGCGACACAGGGTTTTCAGCAGCGTATTGACCAGCGGGTGATGTTTTTTCAGCTGCGAACGTGGCGCCGAACCGCGTGAACCGCCGGGTATCAGGCGCGACGCAACGGCAATCGGGAACACCGCACCGAAATAGTAGGCGCCCCGCTCGACCGTCAATCCGGCCTTTTGGGCCAGGGTTTCGAACTGCCCGAGGGTGTAGCGACGTTTGTGTTCAAGGAAGTCATCGTGCCCGCTCCACATGAACTGGAACGCCGGCACAGTCATCAGGAACCGACTGCCGGACGGCACTTTGTCGACGTAGGACTTGAGCAGGCCGAGGTCGTCGTCAACGTGCTCCAGTACATCCATCAGCAACACCAGATCGGCGTCCACGGTATCGATCGAGCGGCGGTAATGCACCGGTTTGCCGGCGGTGGTGGCGCTGGAGTCGGCCGGGTAACTGATGTCCACGCACCACGCTTCGCGCGCAGCGGTGTGGGTCAATAAATGATGGGAAAAGAACCCTGAACCGGCACCGACATCGAGAATTCGCTTGATCGGTGCTTCCCCCAGCAACCGACGGGTCGCCGCTGCTTTGGAACAGTAATACCAATGCTCGCCGATGCTGTCGCCGAGGATGTCGGTTTCCTTGAGATCCATGCTTCAGTCCTTGGATTCGTAAATGCGGCGCACCAGGAAAACCGGCCGGCGCTTCGCTTCGATATAAGTGCGGCCCAGGTACTCACCCAGCACGCCGATGCCGATCAGTTGCAAGCCGCCGAGAAAGGTCACCGCGACCATCAGCGAGGCATAACCGGGCATGTCGACACCATGGATCAGTGTGCGCACGACAATGAACATGGCAAAGGCAAACGACACCAGAGACACCATCGCCCCCAGGTACGTCCAGATCCGCAAGGGTTCGGTGCTGAAACTGGTGATGCCTTCAAGTGCGAAATTCCACAGCCGCCAGCCATTGAACTTGCTGTGCCCCGCCGCTCGCTCCGGGCGCTCGTATTCGACCTGGGTGGTGCGAAACCCGACCCAGGCAAACAGACCTTTCATGAACCGCCGCGATTCCGGCAGCGTCAGCAGAGCGTCGACCACGCAACGATCCATCAACCGAAAATCGCCGACGTTTTCCGGCAATGTCTGTTCGGCAATCTTGTTGTGCAGGCGATAGAACCAACTGGCGGACGTCTGTTTGGCCCAGGAGTCATTGCGGCGACTGATGCGGTGACCAAGCACCACTTCGTAACCTTCACGCCAACGCTCGATCATCTGCAGAATGACTTCGGGCGGGTCCTGCAGATCGACATCGATCGGCACCACAATCTGCCCGGTGGCAATCTGCAAGCCGGCGGAAAGCGCTGCCTCCTTGCCGAAGTTGCGGCTCAAATCGACGATCCGGATTTTCGAATCGCTCTGCTGACAGCGCAGCAGGCGCTCCAGCGTCGTATCGGTGCTGCCGTCGTTGACGAACACCAGTTCAAGGCTGATCTGCGCCTCACGCTCGAACACCTGACGAATGCGCAGGAGAAAGCCGTCGAGGCTGTCCTCTTCATTGAATACGGGAACCACCAGCGACAACGTCACCGGCCCCGCGTGTTGCGTTCCATGCGAGTGGGTCAATGGACTGCTCTTTCTTATAGTGTTTGTCGGTCGCCGAACGAAATTCGACGCCATGAGCCGCA
Source organism: Pseudomonas allokribbensis (assembly GCF_014863605.1). Classification (NCBI taxonomy): domain Bacteria; kingdom Pseudomonadati; phylum Pseudomonadota; class Gammaproteobacteria; order Pseudomonadales; family Pseudomonadaceae; genus Pseudomonas; species Pseudomonas allokribbensis. The sequence continues at coordinate 1,573,144 of NZ_CP062252.1, read as the reverse complement.
CCGTATTAAGCAGCACCACTGAAGGTCATGCAAGGGTGAAAAAAGGACGTACTCGCCAATCAGAAGGCCGATCCCGACGCTCTGCCCCGCGTGTCGCAGAAACATTAGCCAACGATTGGAAACACATCCTCGATAGCCAAATGACAAGGCTCCGCTAGGCTTGCGACCATGCGCCAAACAGGTTGTCGCAATATCCCATCGCATGGAGCGAACTGAATGTATTTCGAGATTTACAGGCAATCCAAGGGCACCCCGAGCACCGGCAAGGGCCAATGGCGCTGGCGCCTGCGGGCGGGAAACCATGAGACGGTTGCCAGTGGGGAGTCGTATGTGAACAAGGCGGATTGTCTGCACGTGATCGAATTGATCAAGGGTGTGCAGGGGGATACGCCGGTCAAGGAGATTTGAGGGCTGGCTGACACCCTGCCGAAACGAAAAAGCCCCGCGGACTTTCATCTACGGGGCTTTTCCGAGACTGACGCGAACACCCGTCTTCAGAATTTCTCGGGGATGTGCCGGAAGGGATAATCCGATTCCTTGTAGCCCCCGGGCTTCTGCCGCTTGGGTAACTCAACCTTCTCGCGCGAAACATTCTTGTACGGAATGCGGCTGAGGAGATCGGAGATGATGTTCAGGCGCGCTCGCCGCTTGTCGTTCGAATCGGCCACCAGCCAGGGTGCATATTCGGTATCGGTCGCCTTGATCATGTCGTCACGCGCCCGCGAATAGTCATACCAGCGGCTGTACGACTTGAGATCCATGGGCGACAGTTTCCAGATCTTTCGACCGTCCTTGATACGCTCCTCCAGCCGGCGCGTCTGTTCCTCCTGACTGACATTCAACCAGTACTTGAGCAGAATCACCCCGGAATCGACGATGGCATGCTCCACCAGGGGCACCGTCTTGAGAAACTTTTCGACCTGATTCTCGGTGCAAAACCCCATCACCCGCTCCACGCCGGCGCGGTTGTACCAACTGCGATCGAAGATCACCACCTCACCGGCCGCTGGCAGATAAGGCAGGTAACGCTGCAGATACATCTGGCTCTTCTCACGCTCGCTCGGGGCCGGTAATGCTACGACCCGAAAGACCCGCGGGCTGACCCGATCGGTAAGCGCCTTGATCGTCCCGCCCTTGCCCGCACCATCACGCCCTTCGAAAATCACACAGACCTTGATGCCCTCGGCCCTCACCCATTCCTGCAGCTTGACGAGCTCAACGTGCAGTCGACGCAACTCCGCCAGATAGTCCTTGCTCGACAGTTTCGGGCGATCCGCGGGGGTGTCTTTGGGCGAGTCTTTCTTCTTTCCCTTTGCCATGACCGAACCTCATGCATTGAAGGGGGTGACCGCCGGAGACCCGGTGGTCCATGACCTGGAATGCAGGAGTTTAGTCAGTTAATTCGGAGTGTGAGCGGCCTGGATACGTTGGAGCATTGCGCTCCGTACATTGGTGCAGGGTGGACTGATCAGAAACAAAAAAGCCCCGTAGATTTTCATCTACGGGGCTTTTTCTATGTATGGCGGAGAGATAGGGATTCGAACCCTAGGTACCGGTGAAGGTACAACGGATTTCGAATCCGTCCCATTCGGCCACTCTGGCATCTCTCCAACGGCGCGCATCATAACAACACTTTTACCGAAAGCAAACCCTCTTTCGAAAATTTCTTCGTGCTATCAGATGCTTGCGTCGATTAAAGCGGTACGCCCAGACGGTTGGCGACTTCTTCGTAGGCTTCGATGACGTCACCGAGGCCCTGACGGAAGCGGTCCTTGTCCATCTTCTTCTTGGTGTCCTTGTCCCACAGACGGCAGCCGTCCGGGCTGAACTCGTCGCCCAGGACGATGGAGCCGTCGCTGAACACGCCGAATTCAAGCTTGAAGTCCACCAGCAGCAGGCCGGCGTCGTCGAACAGTTTGCTCAGGACTTCGTTGACCTTGAGCGACAGTTCTTTCATGCGCGCCAGTTGCTCGGCGGTGCCCCAGCCGAATGCCACGACGTGGGATTCGTTGATGAACGGGTCGCCCTTGGCGTCGTCCTTCAGGAACAGTTCGAAGGTGTAAGGGTTGAGCTTCAGGCCTTCTTCAACGCCCAGACGCTTGACCAGGCTGCCGGCGGCGTAGTTACGCACGACGCACTCGACCGGGATCATGTCCAGCTTCTTCACCAGAACTTCGTTGTCGGCCAGCAGTTTGTCGAACTGGGTCGGAATGCCGGCCGCTTCGAGTTTCTGCATGATGAAGGCGTTGAACTTGTTGTTCACCATGCCTTTGCGGTCGAGCTGCTCGATGCGCTTGCCGTCGAACGCCGAAGTGTCGTTGCGAAACAGCAGGATCAAGCGGTCAGCGTCGTCGGTCTTGTAAACCGATTTGGCTTTGCCGCGGTAGAGTTCTTCACGTTTTTCCATGATGGGCTCCGCTTGCTAAGTAGATGGGCTAGGCGATGTGGCGCCAGTCGAGCCCTGAATCTTGATCGGCCAGTTGCAGCCAGTCCGGGTCGCACCCGAGGGTGTCGACAAAACATTGCCGGGCCAGCTGCGGCAGGTTGTTCTTGCTGCTCAGATGGGCCAGGACCAGGTGTTGCAGGCCTTGCCAGCCCAACTCGGCCACCAGGAATGCCGCCTGATGGTTGTTCAAATGTCCCAGCTCGCCGCCCACCCGTTGCTTGAGAAAGTACGGGTAATGACCACGAGCCAGCATGTCGCGACAATGATTGGACTCGATCATCAACGCATCGAGGTCCCGATAACCGTCCAGCACCCGCTCACAGTATGAACCCAGGTCGGTCAACAGGCCGAAACGCCGCTCACCATCGCTGAATACATATTGAGTCGGTTCCTGTGCATCATGGGCCACGGCAATGACCCCGATGTCCAGAGCACCGATCTGCAGCTGCTCGCCGCCGGCCACGAAGCCTGCGGGTTCAATCGGTTTGCGCATCCCGCGCAGTGTGCCGCGACTGAGGTAGACCGGTAGATTGTAGCGCCGAGACAGTAAACCCACGCCATGCACGTGGTCGGCATGTTCGTGGGTTACGAGTATCGCGCTCAGTTGCGCCGGGTTCACACCCAGGCGCAGCAGGCGTTTTTCGGTTTCCCGCAGGGAAAAACCACAATCCACCAGCACATACGTATCAGCACTGGCGATCAGCGTGCCGTTCCCTTGGCTACCGCTGCCGAGAACGGCAAAACGCATTGGATCAGCCCAGGTTGTCCTGAATTACGCTCAACACTTTGCGGGCCACATCGGCCGGGGCAACGGTGTTGATGTTTTTCTCGACGGTGACCTGAACGTTGTCGCCAACCTTGCTCAGGCGAACCTGATAACGCTCGGCACGGGCTTCAACTTCTTCCTTGGTCGGCGCACTGCCGAACAGGCTGCTGAAGAAACCAGGCTTCTCGTCTTTCTTCTCGGCTTTTTCGGCCAGGTTGATGTAGTACAGGCCCAGGCTGCGGTTGATGTCTTCAACGCGCCACTGACCTTGCTCCAACGCACGACCGACGCTCGACCAGGCACGGTCCAGATCGGAACCGACGTTCAATACCGGGTTGCCGCTGCCGTCTTCGCTGAGGCTGACACGGCTCGGGGTATCGAAATCACGCGACGCCAGCATCGACACCGAACCGCCCTTCTCGGAGTTACGGCTCATGCTCGCGAGCATGTCGTCGACCAAGGCAGCGTCCAGGCCAGTGTTGACCGAACGGTTGGTGAAATCGACATTGGCGGTGCTGCCGGCAGGACGCTCGGCGCTGACCACGTAGATTTCACTGGTATTGCGCTGCACGCCCGGCTCGATGCGTACCCGCACGCGGGTTTCGCTGTCGGCACCGACGCCGGCGGCGCTCAGGCGCTTGGCCATGGCGGCGGACAGTTCGTCGGAATGCTGCCAGGTGGTAGTGAATTCGCCGGTTTGCGGACGCTGTTCATCCAGACGGAAACCGTTGTCCTGGAAGAACTGCACAGCCACTGGCCAGACTTCGGCCGGTGGATGCTGGCCCATGACCCAGCGCGAATCACCGCTCTTCTGCAGCGAGTAATCGCTGGCGTCGGCAATCGCCGACAGCGGTTGAGGACGCGGAACCACATATTCGCCGGTAGCGGTGTCGTCGGCTACGTTACGCGGGATCGGCAGCAGCGGATCCAGGCGCTTGGAGGTGCTGACATCCGGTGGCAATTGCATCGGTGCAGTCTGTTTCGCTTCCAGGTAGTCGCTACCACGGTCACGGAAATAACCTTCCGGGCCCCAGATCCATCCGCAGCCACTGGTGCTGGAGATAATCAAGGCAAGTGCGGAAAGTCCGGCCATTCGCTTCATGCGTTGTACTTCCTCAATTAAACCAGGACGCTGCACTGGCGCAGGGCCGAGCGCAACGTTTCATGACAAGGAGCGCTCAGCCAGGTCAGCGGCAGGCGGATGCCTTCGTGCATCAGGCCCATTTCGACCAAAGCCCACTTCACCGGAATCGGGTTGGCTTCGATGAACAGGTCCTTGTGCAGCGGCATCAGTTTTTCGTTGATGGCCCGTGCGGTCTCGGCGTCGCCCTTGAGCGCGGCCTCGCACAGGTCGGCCATTTCGCGCGGGGCGACGTTGGCGGTGACGGAGATGTTGCCTTTGCCGCCCAGCAGGATCAGCTCGACGGCGGTCGGATCATCGCCGGACAGCACGATGAAGTCTTTGCTCACGCCGTCGAGGATTGCCTTGGCACGCTTCAGGTCGCCAGTGGCTTCCTTGATACCGATGATGTTCGGCACGGTGGACAGACGGATCACGGTCTCGGCCTGCATGTCGCAGGAAGTGCGGCCAGGAACGTTGTAGAGGATCTGCGGAATGTCGACCGCTTCGGCGATGTGCTTGAAGTGCTGGTACAGGCCTTCCTGGGTCGGCTTGTTGTAGTACGGAACGACCAGCAGGCAGGCATCGGCGCCGGCCGCCTTGGCATTGCGGGTCAGCTCGACGGCTTCGCGGGTCGAGTTGGCGCCGGTACCGGCGATGACCGGAATGCGACCAGCCACCTGTTTGACCACGGCTTTGATGACGGCAATGTGTTCTTCTACATCAAGGGTTGCCGACTCGCCGGTTGTACCGACCGCGACAATGGCATGGGTGCCGTTCTTGAGATGGAAGTCCACGAGTTTGCTGAGGCTGTCCCAGTCAAGACGCCCTTGTGCATCCATGGGTGTGACCAGTGCCACCATACTGCCCGCAATCATGAAACCGCTCCTGCCGGAAAAAGAGAGCGGTAATGGTACTGGCGCCAAGATGCTTGCACAAGCGAAGTACTGCGCCGCCATTCCCCTTGGCGCCGCTTTTCGCTACCCTTCAGACTTTGATCGGTACTGATCAGCTTGTACGCCGGGTTCCAGCCCCCCGTTTCGGCCTCCCAGGCCCCGTTCCAGTGTCGCCGCCTTACGCTTCCTTATTATTGGAGCCGTAGCGATATACGAATCGGGCCTTCCGGACAGGTATGTCCCGGCACTCAACGCCCTCACCCTACCGACCGCTCATCGCTTTAGGAATGCTGCATGTCCACCCCCACAGTTCGCGAACAATTCCTTGTCGTCAGTGCCCTCGGCGCCAATCCCATGGAGCTGACCAACGTCCTGTGCCGCGCCAGCCATGAAAACCGCTGCGCGGTCGTCACCTCCCGCCTGACCCGTCACGGCGAGTGCAGCGCGCTGATCCTCGAGATCTCCGGCAGCTGGGACGCCCTGGCGCGCCTGGAAGGCAGCCTGCCGGGCCTGGCCAAGAAGCATGCTTTCACCGTAAATGTCGTGCGCAGTGCCGCCCTGGAAAACCGTCCTCAGGCCCTGCCGTACGTGGCTTACGTGTCCTCGGCCTATCGCCCGGACATCATCAACGAGCTGTGCCAGTTCTTCATGGATCACAACGTCGAGCTGGAAAACCTGACCTGCGATACCTATCAGGCTCCGCAGACCGGCGGCACCATGCTCAACGCCACGTTCACCGTGACCCTGCCGGCCGGCACTCAGATCAGTTGGCTGCGCGACCAGTTCCTGGACTTCGCCGACGCCATGAACCTGGACGCACTGATCGAACCGTGGCGCCCACAGAACCCAATGTAAGGAAGCTTTCATGGCCGTAGCTATCGATCAACCGGTTGCCGATTTCGAAGCGCCCGCCACCAGCGGGCAGACCGTCAGCCTTTCGGCCCTCAAGGGCAAGCAAGTGGTGATCTACTTCTACCCGAAGGACAGCACCCCGGGCTGCACCACTGAAGGTCAGGGCTTTCGTGATCAGTACGCGGCGTTCAAGGCTGCCAACACGGAAATCTTCGGCATCTCCCGCGACAGCCTGAAGTCCCACGAGAACTTCAAGTGCAAGCAGGAGTTTCCGTTCGAGCTGATCAGCGACAAGGACGAAGCCGTCTGCCAGCTGTTCGATGTGATCAAGCTGAAAAAACTCTACGGCAAGGAATATATGGGCGTGGATCGCAGCACGTTCCTGATCGACAAGAATGGCGTACTGCGCCAGGAATGGCGCGGCGTGAAGGTGCCAGGCCACGTTGATGCAGTTTTGGCTGCTGCTCAGGCGCTGAACAAGGCCTGATCCTTTCGGCGCCCTTGCGGGCGCCGAATCGCTTTCAGAGTAGCGGCGCCACCACCGGCTCCTTGCGCGGCCACGCATCAAGCACAGCCTTGAACAGCGTCGCCAGCGGAATCGCGAAGAACACGCCCCAGAAGCCCCACAACCCGCCGAACAACAGCACCGCGCAGATGATCGCCACCGGGTGCAGATTGACCGCTTCGGAAAACAGCAACGGCACCAGCACGTTGCCGTCCAGCGTCTGGATGATCCCGTAGACCGCCATCAGATAGATGAACTGATCACTCCAGCCCCACTGGAACAGTGCAATCAGCATCACCGGCACAGTCACCACCACCGCCCCGACATACGGCACCACCACCGACACGCCCACCAGCAACGCCAGCAGCGCCGCGTAGTTCAGCCCGAGGGCGACGAAGGCGATGTAGGTCACCCCGCCACAGATCACGATCTCGATGACCTTGCCACGAATGTAGTTGGCGATCTGTCGGTTCATTTCCTCGGCAACCCGGGTGATCAGCGCCCGCTCGCGTGGCAAATAGCCGCGCACCCACTCGCCGATCATTACCCGATCCTTGAGGAAGAAGAACACCAGGATCGGCACCAGGACCAGGTAGATCATGATGTTTACCAGCAGCGGCAGGCTCGACAACGAGAACGTCAGCGCCCACTGGCCGAATTTACCGATCTCGCCGCGCGCTGCTTCGATGGCTTGCAGCACCTGCTCGTCGGACACCAGATGTGGATAGCGCTCCGGCAGCAGCAACAGCAGCGATTGCCACTTGGCGAGCATGCCCGGTAGCTCGTTGAACAACGTGATCAATTGATGCCAGAGCAGCGGCAACACCACGACGATGAACAGCATCAGCACGCCCATGAACAGCGCAAACACCAGCCCCACCGCTGCGCCACCAGGCATGCGCAGACGCTCCAGGGTAACCACCAGCCCCTGCATCAGGTACGCCAGCACCATCCCCGCCAGCACGGGCGCGAGCATTCCGCCAAGGGTAAGCACGGCGGTGAAGGCGAGAAACAACAACACCGCCAGCACCACGGCTTCCTCATCGGAAAAGTAGCGCTGAATCCAGTCGCGTAACACTTTGAACATCAATAATCCTTAGGTCTTTTACGCTGTCGGTTTCAGGCTTTTTTCAACCAGTAACGGTAGACGCCCGCCTCGTCTTCTTCACGCAGCAGCGTATGACCGGCCAACCGGGCAAAGGTGCGGAAGTCGCGTTGCGAGCCGGCGTCAGTGGCGATCACCTTGAGTACCGCGCCGCTGGGCAGCTTGTTCAGTTCCATCTTGGCCTTGAGCAACGGCAACGGGCAATTCAGGCCGCTGGCGTCCAGTTCACAGTCATGGGCTACAGCGTCGGTCATGCGTTACTCCGGTTCAGAGGGTCAGGCTGCCTAGAATATCTGGTCGCAAGCCCGGTGTCCGGCTACAGTAAGGTCTTTGTCGACTAAGGCTTTGTGCATGACATTTTTGCGCCCTACCCTGCTGACGCTCGCTTGCCTGCTCGCCTCACCGGGCTTTGCCGACGACCTGCCGTCACTCGGTGACGCCAGCTCTGCCATCGTCTCGCCACAACAGGAATACCAACTGGGCCGCGCGTGGTTGGCGCTGCTGCGCAGCCAGGTTTCACAGCTCAACGATCCACAGCTCAAGGACTACGTCGAGTCCAGCGTCTATAAACTGGTGGAAACCAGCCAGGTCAACGACCGACGCCTGGAATTCATCCTGATCAACAGCCCGCAACTCAACGCCTTCGCGGCACCGGGCGGGATTGTCGGGGTCAACGGCGGCCTGTTCCTCAATGCCCAGACCGAAGGTGAATATGCCTCGGTACTGGCTCACGAACTGGCTCACTTGTCCCAACGTCACTTCGCCCGAGGCGTCGAGGCGTCCCAGCGGATGCAGGTGCCGATGATGGCCGCGTTGCTGGCCGGGATCGTCATTGCGGCCGCCGGTGGCGGTGAGGCCGGGATCGCGACCATCGCGGGCACCCAGGCCGCAGCGATCCAGTCGCAACGGACCTTCTCGCGCCAGAACGAACAGGAAGCCGACCGCATCGGCATCCTCAACCTGGAAAAGGCCGGTTACGACCCGCGTTCCATGCCGACCATGTTCGAACGCCTGATGCGCCAGTACCGCTACGACGCCAAGCCGCCGGAATTCCTGCTGACTCACCCGGTGACCGAATCGCGGATCGCCGACACCCGCAACCGTGCCGAGCAGGCCAAACCCGGCGGGATCGAAGACAGCGTGCGCTATCAACTGATTCGCGCGCGGGTGCAACTGATCTACGAGGAAACCCCAGGCCTTGGCGCCAAGCGTTTCCGTGCACAGCTGGATGAGAACCCGAAAAACGACGTGGCCCGTTACGGCCTGGCGATCGCCCAGATCAAGGGTGGCCAGTTGAATGAGGCGCGGGAGAATCTCAAGCAACTGCTGGAGAGATCGCCAAACGAGATCATCTTCAACCTCGCGCAGGTCGATCTGGATATCACCAACAATCGCCTGGCGGAGGCGCAGTCGCGGGTCGACCGCATGCTGACGCAGTATCCGGGCAACTACCCGTTGAATCAGGTGCGAGTCGATCTGTTACTGAAACAGAATCGCACCGCCGATGCGGAAAAAGCCCTGGAAGGCCTGTTGAAATCGCGCCCGGACGATCCGGACGTCTGGTATCAGGTGGCTGAAACGCGCGGTCTGTCAGGCAATATCATCGGCCTGCATCAAGCTCGCGCCGAGTACTTCGCGCTGGTTGGGGATTATCGTCAGGCCATCCAGCAACTGGACTTCGCCAAACGCAAGGCTGGCAGCAACTTCCCGTTGTCATCGCGTATCGATGCTCGTCAGCGCGAGCTGATGGAGCAGGAACGCATGATCAAGGACATGATGGGATAAGCCTGATCCAGGAAAAACGCCGGACACAAAAAAACCGCCTCTTTCGAGGCGGTTTTCTTTTACTCAACCGCTATTGAATCATTCAGCCAGCTTGAACGTGATGAAGCTGGCACGACCCTGACGCAGAACCCGCATCGACACGGAGCGATTCTTCGGCAGTGCCTTGGCGATCTCGGAGAACTCCTTGGCCGAACCAATGGCCTGGTTGTTCAGGTGAGTGATGATATCGCCTGGCTGCAAGCCGATCAGGGCGGCAGGACCGTCCTGCACTTCCTTGATCACCACACCGCCCTTGAGGTCGTAGGTTTTCTTCTGCTCGGCAGACAGCTCAGCGACCGAAACACCCAGACGATTGCTGTTGGTCTCGACACCGGACTTCGGCAGGGCATCCAGCTCCTTGTCTTCGTCAGGAATCGCGCCGACCGTCAGCTCGACATTCTTGCGCTTGCCTTCACGAATCACTTCCAGATTGGCCTTGGCACCAGCCTTCAGCGCGCCGACCAGATGAGGAAGGTCAGCGGACATGACGATCGGCTGACCGTTCATGCTCAGGATCACGTCACCTACTTGCAGGCCGCCCTTGGCTGCCGGACCGTCATCCTGGATCTGCGCCACCAGCGCACCGGCCGGTTTTTCCAGACCGAACGACTCGGCCAGATCCTTGTTCACTTCCTGAATGACCACACCCAGCCAGCCACGGCTGACCTTGCCACCGCTTTTCAGCTGGTTGGATACGTCCATGGCAACGTCGATCGGAATGGCGAACGAAACGCCCATGAAGCCACCGGAACGGGTGTAGATCTGCGAGTTGATCCCCACCACTTCACCGTTCAGGTTGAACAGCGGACCACCGGAGTTGCCCGGGTTGATCGGCACGTCGGTCTGAATGAACGGCACATAGTTTTCGTTTGGCAGGCTGCGACCAACGGCGCTGACGATGCCCTGGGTCACCGTGTGATCGAAGCCGAACGGCGAGCCGATCGCCACGACCCACTGGCCTGCTTTCAGATCCTGGGATTTGCCGAGTTTGAGTACTGGCAGATCCTTGCCTTCGATTTTCAGCAGGGCCACGTCGGAGCGTGGGTCGGTGCCGATCAGCTTGGCTTTCATTTCACTGCGATCCGCCAGACGAACGAGGATTTCGTCAGCGTCGGCAATCACGTGGTTGTTGGTCAGGATGTAGCCATCCGGCGAGATGATGAAGCCCGAACCCAACGATTGCGCCTCACGCTGGCGATCACCACGCGGAGAACGTTGTTGTGGCGGCATCCCGCGCTCGAAGAACTCGCGCAGCATCGGCGGCAAGCCTTCCAGGTCCGGCATCTGCTGGTTCACTTTGCGATCCGGCAGCTTTTGCGTGGTACTGATGTTCACCACCGCAGGCGAGGCCTGTTCGACCAACTGGGTGAAATCCGGCAGGTTGGCCGGGCTGGCCGCTTCAGCCGCCTGGGCTGCAGGAACAGCCTGACCGAGCACCAGCACGGTGGCGACGATGGAGAGATAAGACTTCAAGCTTGGTATCGACATACAGCTCCCGTTACGACGAGCAGGGTTAAGCGATATGGAGCAAGGAACACCGGGAACTACAGGCCGGCATTTTTGTTCCGGGAACAACAAAACAAGGCCAGAGCCGTGAGGCTCTGACCTATAAAAAATTTTCGGATTATTTGCAAATGAAAATGCTCAGCAAACATTTCACGTCTCGAAAACGAGGTGGAAACAGCTGGAATCAGCTCACTGCTTGCTGGTTGCAGCGCCATCATTGCGTATCGACAAGGCAATCCGCTCAGCGGTGCCGATTGGAATCTCGCCGACAACCGTCACCATCACTTCACCTTGAGGCGTGGTCAAGCGACGGGATACGGCAACGGTAGGGCCCAACTGAGTCCGGGTATCGGTGACAGTTGCACCGTTCAACGGCTCGAGGAATACAGAGAAACGCGCCAGACCATCGTCATACAGCAGGCTGTTGACCTGCGTCTTGGTCTCGGGATCCTTGTGCGAAGAACTGCTGGTGAGTTCAAAGCCAGGAGGCAGCCAGTCAGAGCGCCAGACCTGAGCGGTCTTGACGGCAGAAGCCTTGTCGCCTTCAAGGTTCACAGGCTTGCAATCGGAATCGGCCTGGAGATCCTTGTCGGACGGAACCTCAGAGGTCTCCAGTCGAGTGAACTGGAACCTTTCAAGCAACTGCCCGTTGTCGTTGAGCAGCAACGACTTGAGCGGCAACCCCGTTTCCTTGTCCAGATGCAGCTCGAATCCATAGCGATGCTGATCGCGCGGCGTCAGCGACACGATCACCGCCTCACGCCCGGCCACACGCGACTTGCCGATGACGGCAAGGTCATACCAATTCTTCAGCTTTTGAGGATCAAGAGGACGAGCGGCAGAGTTGGGAGAGTCCCCCAGTCCCGCAATCAGGGTGCCGCTGACGCATTGAGTATGCCCATCAACGCGCACGACTTCCTGAGCCGAGCCGTCGAGCTGAAGCAAACGCTCGCGGACCTGACCATTCTGGACACGATGCCAGATGTTATGGGTAGAGAAACTACCGTTACGCTCGTAAACGAATGTGCCGTGAAAGCTTTGCTGCTGCTCGGCCTGGCCCAGACGGGTCAGCCAGTCCTGGGCCTCGTCGGCGTGGGCTGGAACGATGAACCAGCCACTGAGCAGAAGCGAAAGTAGAGGTATGGCGCGCATGATCCTCCTTAACGGTTTTCCAGGCTTGCTGCACGCGCGTAAGGCAATGCGCTTTCAGTACCTTTCAGCGCAGCTTGTTGAGCGTGTTGGCGCAGGTAACCTGGTAGACGCTGATCGTGCCAGCCTGGCTGGCCTTGCAGCACACCATTGGCCATAGGGCCGGTGGCTTCCGAACTCTCATTGTAGCCTGCCAATACAGCCGGGCCTTTGACTTGAGGAACGGCCAATGCAGGCTGATTGGATTGCTGCGCCAGTTCAACACCGGCAATTTCGTCGTGGTTATACAGACGAACACCCGCCAGAACGGCAACGGTCACCGAGGCTGCAACGGCCAGACGACCCAGGCTGCGCCATGGACCGCGGGACACTTTGGCTGGAGTGGCTTCGTCTTCCAGCGCAGCAGACACTGCCGCAGCGAGATCCAGCCGTGGAAGCAGCAGATCCTTGTGCATGGCTGCCCGAGCGATCTGATAACGAGCCCAGGTTTCACGGGTTTCAACATCGTCCAGTGCATTGAGCACCCGACGCAATTCCAGTTCGTCCGCTTCGTTATCCATCACTGCGGACAGCGATTCCTGCAGGGCTTCACGACTCATGGCGTTCCTCTCTTGGCTGTCGCCGCTGTCTTTAGTTTTCCTGCAACAACGGCTGCAGGGCTTTATCGATGGCCTCCCGGGCGCGGAAAATCCGGGAGCGCACGGTACCAACCGGACATTGCATGACGCTCGCGATGTCCTCGTAACTCAGACCGTCGAATTCGCGCAAAGTTAAAGCCGTGCGCAAATCCTCTGGCAGTTGCTGAATGGTTCGATGGACGGTGCCTTCGATCTCATCCCGCAGCAATGCGCGTTCAGGAGATTCGAGATCCTTCAGGCCGTGATCGCCGTCATAGAACTCTGCATCTTCAGAACTGACATCGCTATCCGGCGGCCGGCGGCCGCGTGAAACCAGATAGTTTTTCGCCGTGTTGATGGCGATGCGGTAAAGCCACGTATAAAACGCACTGTCTCCGCGGAAATTTCCTAGTGCCCGGTAAGCCTTGATAAAGGCTTCTTGAGCAACATCCTGGGCTTCATGGGTGTCGTGCACGAAACGCACGATCAACCCGAGAATTTTGTGTTGATACTTCAACACGAGCAGATCGAAAGCTCGCTTGTCACCGCGCTGAACGCGCTCGACCAGCTGCTGATCCTCTTCCTGGGTTAGCATGAACACTCCTCGATAAACTCGGAGGAAGCTTGCATGACTAAACGACCGGACTTGCAAACATAGACTCGGGCTTTTCGCAAAAGTTCTCCCCCTCCAAGCAAGTTTCCTGCGGGCTCTGATTTGGCACGCACGAAAAACGCAGCGCGGGATAAACCGGCTGCGCGAATAATCTTTTAATCGGCTCGCCGGCTAGAACCCAACCGCAGGTTCCGCATTGAAGCCGACACTGTCCCTTGTTTCGGGCAACTGTCTATTGATCTTGGCCCTCTGGCAAAAGTTCCAAATATTTATAGACGCGCCACGCCGACATTGGGCAACCGTGAGCGGAAAAAGCATGTTTCATCTGCGATACAGTCGCTTTTTCCCAAAACCGGCGAAAAAAACATCCGACAAAGCTTCCGTATTTTTCCGTCACGGTAGTTTCACAATGCCATATCGGCCCGGCTATTGTGCCGCCCCACCCCTCTATATACTAGTGGGCTGTGTGGCTGTCTCGACTCGCCCATCCGCCTGTCTTGCGCCAACCCCGACCCGGGTCGCTTTGAGCGGAATCCTGAAATGAGCCAACAGTTTCAACACGATGTTCTGGTGATTGGCAGCGGCGCTGCCGGTTTGAGTCTCGCGCTGACCCTGCCCGGTCACTTGCGCATCGCCGTATTGAGCAAGGGCGATCTCGCCAACGGTTCGACCTATTGGGCCCAGGGTGGCGTCGCGGCCGTGCTGGATGACACCGACACTGTCGAATCCCACGTCGACGACACGCTCAATGCCGGTGGCGGCCTGTGCCATGAAGACGCGGTACGTTTCACTGTCGAGCACAGCAAAGAGGCGATCCAGTGGCTGATTGACCAGGGCGTGCCGTTCACCCGAGATGAGCAGTCCGGCACAGAAGATGGCGGCTTCGAGTTCCACCTCACCCGCGAAGGCGGCCACAGCCACCGCCGCATCATTCACGCCGCCGACGCCACCGGTGCTGCGATCTTCACAACCTTGCTGGCCCAAGCCAAACAACGCCCGAATATAGAGCTGCTGGAACAGCGCGTCGCCGTCGATCTGATCACCGAACGACGCCTGGGACTGGACGGCGACCGCTGCCTCGGCGCCTACGTGCTCAACCGCAAGACCGGCGAAGTCGACACCTACGGCGCCCGGTTCGTGATTCTGGCTTCTGGCGGCGCCGCCAAGGTCTACCTCTATACCAGCAACCCCGACGGCGCCTGCGGTGATGGCATCGCCATGGCCTGGCGTTCGGGCTGCCGGGTGGCGAACCTGGAGTTCAATCAGTTCCACCCCACTTGCCTGTATCACCCGCAGGCCAAGAGTTTCCTGATCACCGAAGCCCTGCGCGGCGAAGGCGCGCATTTGAAACTGCCGAACGGTGAGCGCTTCATGCAGCGTTTCGACCCGCGCGCCGAACTGGCGCCACGGGACATCGTCGCTCGGGCCATCGACCACGAGATGAAGCGCCTGGGTGTCGATTGCGTCTATCTCGACATCAGCCACAAACCCGAAGCGTTCATCAAGACGCACTTCCCGACCGTCTACGAGCGCTGCCTCGGATTCGGCATCGACATCACCAAGCAACCGATCCCGGTCGTCCCGGCGGCGCACTACACCTGCGGCGGCGTCATGGTGGACCAACAGGGTCGCACCGACGTGCCCGGGCTGTACGCCATCGGCGAAACCAGCTTCACCGGGCTGCACGGCGCCAACCGCATGGCCAGCAACTCGCTGCTGGAATGCTTCGTTTATGCCCGCTCGGCTGCGGCGGACATTCTCGAGCAATTATCCGACATCGCCATCCCCCGCGCCCTGCCCGCCTGGGATGCAAGCCAGGTAACCGACTCCGACGAAGACGTGATCATCGCGCACAACTGGGACGAGCTACGACGCTTCATGTGGGACTACGTCGGCATCGTGCGCACCAACAAACGTCTGCAACGCGCACAACATCGCGTGCGTCTGTTGCTGGACGAAATCGACGAGTTCTACAGCAACTATAAAGTCAGTCGCGACCTGATCGAGCTGCGCAACCTGGCGCAAGTGGCGGAATTGATGATCCGCTCAGCCATGGAGCGCAAAGAGAGCCGAGGCCTGCATTACACCCTCGACTACCCGGATCTGCTGCCCGAAGCGCTCGACACTATTCTGGTGCCGCCCACCTACGCCGGCTGAACTTGAGGCGTACTCGCAGGCGTCGGTGCAAATCCGCCGTCTGCGAGTCCCGGGGCACGCAGATCGACCTGACCCGCCACTCCCCACGCAATCGAAAGCGCAAAACCACGATCAATGGCAGCGCCAGACTGTCCGGACGCAACTGCACCGGCTGCCAGCCATCGGTCTGATTCCACAACTGCCAGCCATCGGCGTCACGACGCAATCCGCAGAAAGCCTTGGGATGACTCAACAGAATCTGGCGGGGCAACACCCAGGCAGCGTGGCTCAGACAGGCTACCGCACCGAGCAGACTGACCCAGAAAGGCAGGACAAGCAGAAACAGAGCGCACAGGGCGAACGCCTGGGCCAGGAGATACGCCGCCAGCAATTGCCGTGAGGCCTGCCAGCGGCATTCGAACGTGTTACTTGGGCTGGACACGATCCAGAATCATGCGAACCATGCGTTGCAGCTCCGGGTCTTCAGACTCGCTGCGCTCCATGAACCAGCCGAACATGTCCTGATCCTCGCACTCGAGCAGGCGGACATACAGCGCGCGATCCACCTCGTTCAGATTCGCGTAGACCTCTTTCACGAACGGCACCAGCAGCACGTCAAGCTCAAGCATGCCGCGACGGCTGTGCCAAAAGAGGCGATTCAGTTCAACTTGTTCGACCATGGAGCCCTCCTCAAATAGGCGGCAAGTATACAGGCCCGACACGGGGCGAACAGTCGGCTTTGGTCGGGCACCACCGATCCTTTATGAACTACCCATTTCAACACCACCCCCTTATGATGTGCCCCAGTCTATTTACCCTGCGATGACCCATGGCCGATTCTGCTTTTTTCTGCACCCTGTCTCATGAAGGCGTTCTCGCGGTTCGCGGCGCGGATGCCGGCAAATTCCTGCAAGGCCAGCTGACCTGCAACATCAATTACTTGAGTGATACCCAGGCCAGCCTCGGTGCCCGCTGCACGCAGAAAGGCCGGATGCAGTCGAGTTTCCGCATCGTGCTTGAAGGCGACGGCGTGCTGCTGGCCATGGCCGGCGAGCTGCTGGAGCCGCAACTGGCGGATCTGAAAAAGTACGCGGTGTTCTCCAAATCGAAACTGACCGACGAAAGCGCCTCCTGGGTGCGCTTCGGCCTCGATCATGGCGATGCTGCCCTGAGCAGCCTGAGTCTGGAACTGCCGGCAGAAACCGACAGCGTGGCCCGCCACGAAGGCCTGATCGCCATTCGCGTCTCCCCGAACCGTGCCGAACTCTGGGTACCGACCGATCAGGCCGACAGCATCAAAGGCAAGCTGTCCGCACAACTGAGCGAAGCCGAACTCAATCAATGGCTGCTGGGCCAGATCCGCGCCGGTATCGGTCAAGTCATGCCGAGCACCCGTGAGCTGTTCATCCCGCAGATGCTCAACCTGCAAGCCGTCGGCGGCGTGAGTTTCAAGAAAGGCTGCTACACCGGCCAGGAAATCGTTGCGCGCATGCAATACCTGGGCAAGCTCAAGCGTCGCCTGTACCGAGTGCAACTGGACGCCAGCGAATTGCCGGAGCCGGGCACCCCGCTGTTCGCCCCGAGCCACGGCAGCTCCATCGGCGAAGTGGTGCTGGCCGCCCGCGCCGAGAAAAATATTGAACTGCTGGCGGTGTTGCAGGCCGAAGCTGCCGAAGCGGGCGATTTGCATCTGGGCACGGCCGAAGGTCCGACGCTGCACTTGCTCGACCTGCCTTACGAACTGGATCGCGACCGCGAAATCCAGCGTTGATCGCAGTATTTGTGCAACACCCTAGAGAAACGACATGAGTGAGCTGGCGGATAAGGTCCAACAGGATTTGGTTGAGGCCATCGATAACGATGACCTGGTTCTGCCAACGTTACCGGAAGTGGCCCTGCAGATTCGCAAGGCCGCTGAAGACCCGGATATCAGCGTCAGCGACCTGAGCAAAGTGATCGGCCGTGACACGGCGCTGTCGGCGCGCCTGATCAAAGTGGTCAACAGCCCGTTGTTGCGCGCGACCCAGGAAGTCACCGACCTGCACACCGCGATCACCCGGCTGGGCGTCAACTACAGCAGCAACCTGGCGATCGGTCTGGTGATGGAGCAGATCTTCCACGCCCGCTCCGACGTGGTCGAACAGAAGATGCGCGAAGTCTGGCGCAAGAGCCTGGAAATCGCCGGGGTCAGCTACGCACTGTGCCGCCGCTATACCCAGCTCAAACCTGACCAGGCGGCGCTGGGCGGACTGGTGCACCAGATCGGTGTGCTGCCAATCCTGACCTATGCCGAAGACCACTACGAATTGCTGTCCGACCCGGTCAGCCTCAACCATGTGATCGACCACATTCATCCGCTGCTGGGCGACAAATTGCTGCGGGTCTGGGAATTTCCCGAGCGGCTGGTGGAGTTGCCGGGGCTGTATCAGGATCTGAAACGCGATTCGTCGCAGATCGATTACGTGGATCTGGTGCAAGTGGCCAGCCTGTATTGCCACAAGGACACTGACCATCCCCTCGCCCGCATCGACCCTTTCAGTGTGCCGGCCTTCCGCAAACTGGGGATCGATCCGGACAACAAAGTGCTGTGTGCCGACCTGGAAGAATCGCGGTCGATGTTTTACTGATCCTTAGCCGGCAATAAAGCTCACCCGCACCTTCAACCCCGCCTGCTCGCCATCGTGCAGCGTGATCTGCGCCAGATGCGCGCGGCAGATTTCCCCGACAATCGCCAGCCCCAGCCCGGAACCGGCAACCTGCTGGTTGCGACGGTAGAAACGCTCGAACACCCGGTCACGCTCATCCTGCGGAATGCCCGGGCCGTCGTCTTCAACCTCCAGCACTGCCGGCGACAGCACCCGCAAGATCACGTTACCGCCCGACGGCGTGTGCGCCAGCGCGTTGTCCACCAGATTGCTCAACAGTTCGTTGAGCAATGTCGGCTCGCCGCGCAGCCAGACCGGTTCGTCCGCTTCCAGCGCCAACGCCACGCCGCGAGCATGGGCCAGCGGCGCCATGGCCATGCCCAGCTCCCGGGCCAATTGGCTCAGATCAAGCAACTGCGCGCCGCCTTCGGCAATCGCCCTGGCGCCGTTCTCCACCCGTGCCAGTGATAGCAATTGGTTGGCCAGATGGGTCAGGCGATCCGTGCTTTGCGCCGATGATTCCAGCGTGTCGCGCCAGGTCTGCGGCTCGTTTGAGCGCAGGCCCAACTCAAGTCGCGCCTTGAGCGCCGCCAGCGGCGTGCGCAGTTCGTGGGCCGCATCGGCGATGAATTGCGCCTGACGCTCGAACTGCCCGCGCAAGCGCTCGGTGAAGTGATTGAGCGCCCGCACCAACGGCCACAATTCGTGCTGCACCTCCACCAACGGCAAGGGCCGCAGATCGTCGGGCTGACGCTCTTCGACCGCGGTGCGCAAACGCTCGATCGGACGCAACGCCGCGCTGACCGCAAACCACACCAGCAACAATGCGCCAATCGCCAACATGCCCAATCGCAGCAAGGTGTCGGCCGCCAGACTGCGGGCCATGCTGACGCGTGCTTCGTCGGTTTCGGCGACACGGATTTCCGCCATGCCGTTCATGTTCGGCTCGGTCACGGCTTTCAACAGACTGACGACGCGCACGTTCTGCCCCTGATACGTGGCGTTGTAAAAACGCGCGAGCGCCGGGTAGCTGTCGGTTCTCGGTGTTCCCGGTGGTGGGCCTGGCAGGTTTTCGTAACCGGAAATCAGCTTCTGATGGATGTCGTTGACCTGGTAATAGATGCGCCCCGCGCTGTCGTAGGCGAAGGTGTCGAGTGCCACATAAGGGACGTCGGCACTGAGGCTGCCGTCTCGCTGCGAGAGGCCAGCGGCGATGGTCCGCGCCGACGCCAGCAAGGTGCGGTCATAAGCAGTGTCGGCGGCTTCGCGTCCGTTCCAGTAAGCGCTCAGGCCGCTGGCCAGCATCAACACCACCAGCAACAGCGCGAGGTTCCACAACAACCGCCAGCGCAGGCTGCTGGGCTTATGCATCACGGCTTTCCAGCAAGTAGCCAAGACCGCGGAAGGTCACGATGGCCACCGCATGGCCGTCGAGTTTCTTGCGCAGGCGATGCACGTAGATTTCGATGGCGTCGGGGCTGGCCTCTTCGTCGAGACCGAACACTTGCGACGCCAGTTGCTCCTTGCTCATCACCCGGCCCGGGCGCGCGATCAGCGCTTCAAGCACCGCTTGCTCGCGGGAGGTCAGCGTCAGCAGTTCTTCGCCGAGGGTGAAGCGCCGGGTATCCAGATCGTAAGCCAGCACCCCACAACGCTGCTGCCGTTCGCCGCCGAGCACACTGCGGCGCAGCAGGGCTTTGACCCGCGCCTCAAGCTCGGTCAGCTCGAACGGTTTGGCCAGATAATCGTCGGCACCGAGGTTGAGCCCATGGACCCGATCCTTGACGTCGCTGCGGGCCGTGAGCATCAGCACCGGCAGGTTCTTGCCCCGGGCCCGCAGGCGCGCCAGCACTTCAAATCCGTCCATGCGCGGCAGGCCGACATCGAGGATCGCCATCGCGTACTCCTCGCTGCCCAAGGCCAGGTCAGCGGCCACGCCATCGTGCAACACGTCCACGGTCAGACCGGTGCTCTTGAGCGCCTGGGCGACACTTTCGGCCAGTGGCAAATGGTCTTCGACGAGCAGAACACGCATGGATCTCTACCTCATTCAGGGATGGCCGACGCCATTCTTTGCCGCGGAGTTTACAGCCGCAACCGCCGCTGTGAAGCCCGAAATCCGGGAAAGTCAGCTGAAAGGTTAGCGAAAGGTTAGGCCGTTAGAGTCGGCCCACGGACAGTTCCGACTGCCGTCGCTGATGCCACACAGCGATAAGAAAAACGCCTCGAAGCGTTTTCGACCAATAAGAACAATAAACGGAGTACACCTCGCATGCCGTCCTTGCAGACCAAGGCTCTTACGCCTGTTCGTCCTTCCCGTTTCAGCCACACCGCCCTTGCCAGTGCCGCCGCCCTCGCCGGTTTCGCGCCGATGAGCTACGCCGATTTCATCGAAGACAGTTCCGCCACCTTCGAAACCCGCAACATGTATTTCAACCGCGACTTTCGCGACGGCACCAGCGCCCAACAGTCCAAGCGCGACGAGTGGGCACAGGGGTTCATGCTCAACCTGCAATCGGGTTACACCGACGGCACCGTGGGGTTCGGTGTCGATGCGCTGGGGATGCTGGGGGTCAAGCTCGATTCGAGCCCGGACCGCACCGGCACCGGCCTGCTGCCGACCCACGATGACGGGCGCGCGGCGGACGAATACTCCAAGGTCGGCCTGACCGGCAAAGTGAAGATCTCCGCCACCGAACTGAAGATCGGCAGCCTGATTCCGGAACTGCCGATCCTCAAGCCGAACGACGGGCGAATCCTGCCGCAGACCTTCGAAGGCGGCTTGCTGACCTCCAAAGAGATAAAGAACCTGACCTTCACCGGCGGGCGCCTGGACAAGGCCAAGGACCGCGACAGCACCGATTTCGAGGACATTGCCCTCAACAACAAGAACGGCCGCTTTGCTGGCACCGTTGCCGGCAAGCACTTCGATTTTGCCGGCGTGGACTACAAGTTCACCGACAAGATCACCGGCAGTTACCACTTCGCGCAACTCGACGAAGTCTACAACCAGCACTTCTTCGGACTGGTCGCTTCGCGGCCGATGGGCCCGGGCACTTTCGCCACCGACCTGCGCTTCGCCGTCAGTGACGATCAAGGTGCTGCCCGTGGAGGGGAGATCGACAACCGCTCGCTCAACGGTCTGGTCAGCTATGCCCTGAGCGGCCACAAGTTCACCGCCGGTTATCAGCACATGTCCGGCGACAGCGCGTTCCCGTATGTCGATGGCAGCGACCCGTACCTGGTCAACTTCGTCCAGATCAACGACTTCGCCGGCGCCGAAGAACGCTCCTGGCAGGCGCGCTACGACTTCGACTTCGCCAAACTCGGCATCCCCGGCCTGAGCTTCATGAGCCGTTACTTGAGCGGTGACAACATCAAGCTCAAGAACGGTGACGAAGGCAAAGAGTGGGAGCGCAACACCGAGATCAAATATGTAGTACAAAGCGGCGCCCTGAAGGACGTTGCCGTGCGTTTGCGTAATGCCACTTACCGTTCCAACTACTCCGCTCGCGATGCCGATGAAGTGCGTCTGCTGGTGAGCTATAGCGTTGCCCTTTGGTAATTCAGTACGTCCATAACAACAACTCCCAAGGAGACATAGATGAACTTATCACTGCGTAAAGTTGCTCTAGCCGCTGGCGTCATGCTGTTCGCCGGCCAACTGATGGCCGAACCCAAGCGCCCGGAATGCATCGCCCCGGCCTCCCCCGGCGGCGGTTTCGACCTGACCTGCAAACTGGCGCAAAGCGCGCTGGTCAACGAAAAACTGCTGACCAAGCCGATGCGCGTGACTTACATGCCCGGCGGTGTCGGCGCAGTGGCGTACAACGCGGTGGTGGCCCAGCGTCCGGCGGATGCGGGCACGCTGGTGGCGTGGTCCAGCGGTTCGCTGCTGAACCTGGCACAAGGCAAGTTCGGCCGTTTCGATGAAACCAACGTGCGCTGGCTGGCGGCGGTCGGCACCAGTTACGGTGCCATCGCGGTGAAAAGCGATTCGCCCTACAAGAACCTCGACGATCTGGTACAGGCGCTGAAGAAAGATCCGAGCAAAGTGGTAATCGGTTCCGGCGGCACCGTTGGTAGCCAGGACTGGATGCAGACGGCGTTG
Source organism: Pseudomonas allokribbensis (assembly GCF_014863605.1). Classification (NCBI taxonomy): domain Bacteria; kingdom Pseudomonadati; phylum Pseudomonadota; class Gammaproteobacteria; order Pseudomonadales; family Pseudomonadaceae; genus Pseudomonas; species Pseudomonas allokribbensis. Next base: position 1,550,853 of record NZ_CP062252.1, on the reverse strand, counting down.
ATCGCAAAAGCCGCCGGGATCAACCCGCGCGACCTGCGCTACGTCGCCCTCGAAGGTGGCGGCGAGATTGCCACCGCCCTGCTCGGTGGCCACATCCAGGTTGGCAGCACCGACATCTCCGACTCCATGCCGCACATCCAGAGCGGTGACATGCGCCTGCTGGCAGTCTTCGCCGAAAACCGCCTCGACGAGCCGGAAATGAAAGGAATCCCGACCGCCAGGGAACAAGGCTACGACATCGTCTGGCCGGTGGTTCGCGGCTTCTACCTCGGGCCGAAAGTCAGCGACGAAGACTACGCCTGGTGGAAGGACGCCTTCGACAAACTGCTGGCCTCCGAAGACTTCGCCAAGCTGCGTGATCAGCGCGAACTCTTCCCGTTCGCCATGACCGGCCCGGAGCTGGACACCTACGTGAAGAAGCAAGTCGCGGACTACAAAGTGCTGGCCAAAGAGTTCGGCCTGATCCAGTGATCGTCTCTGTCTAGCGGCCACGGCCTCGCGCATCGAGGTCGTGGCCCAGGAGTTCCTCATGCTCGTTCAACGCATCTTTGCGTCGGTACTGCTGCTGGCCTGTGTCAGCCTGATACTGATGGCCTGGCCTTACCAGGCACCCTTTTCCTACGAACCGATCGGCCCGCGCGCCTTCCCGTTGCTGATGCTCGGGCTGATGGGGCTGGCGCTGGTCTACATGATCTACCGCCCCTCCCCGATCAAGCACACCGAAGAAGACCCGCCGCTGGACCGCGAAACGCTGAAGAAAATCGGTGTCTGCGTGTTGCTGCTGGTGGTGTTCGCCGGCCTGTTCGAACCCTTGGGCTTCATCCTCAGCAGCATTCTGGTCGGCATCCCGATGGCCCGTCTGTACGGCGGCCGCTGGCTGCCCGGCGCGATCATCATCAGTTTGCTGAGCATCGGCCTGTACCTGCTGTTCGACAAAGTCATGGACGTTCCACTGCCTCTGGGCCTGCTCGACGTTCTGGAGAACTGATATGGATACGCTTGGATATTTGAGTCACGGTTTCGGGGTCGCGCTGACGCCCTACAACCTCGTCACCGCCCTGAGCGGCACCTTGATCGGCACCATCGTCGGCCTGTTGCCGGGCCTGGGTCCGATCAACGGCGTGGCGCTGTTGATCCCGATTGCCTTTGCTCTCGGCCTGCCACCGGAATCGGCGCTGATCCTGCTGGCGGCGGTGTACCTGGGTTGCGAATACGGCGGCCGGATCAGTTCGATCCTGCTGAACATCCCGGGCGAAGCCTCCACCGTGATGACCACGCTCGACGGTTACCCGATGGCTCGTCAGGGCCTGGCCGGTGTGGCGTTGTCACTGTCGGCCTGGAGTTCGTTCATCGGTGCGTTCATCGCGACCTGCGGCATGGTGATCTTTGCGCCGATCCTGGCGAAGTGGGCGATCGCCTTCGGCCCCGCCGAATACTTCGTGTTGATGGTGTTCGCGATTGTCTGTCTCGGCGGCATGGCCGGTGACCGACCGCTGAAAACCTTCATCGCCGCGTTGATCGGCCTGTTCCTGTCCACCGTCGGGATCGACGCCAACAGCGGCGTCTATCGTTTCACCGGGGACAACATCCACCTCACCGACGGCATCCAGTTTGTGGTGTTGGTGCTGGGCTTGTTCTCCATCAGCGAAATCCTTCTGCTGCTGGAAAAAACCCACCGTGGCCAGGAAGCGTTCAAGGCCACCGGACGCATGATGTTCAATTTCAAGGAAGCCGCGTCGGTGTTCGCGGTGAACCTGCGCTGTGGCGTGCTCGGTTTCATCATGGGCGTATTGCCGGGTGCCGGCGCCACGCTGGCCAGCGCCGTGGCCTACATGACCGAGAAGAAAATCGCCGGCCCGAACGGAAAGTTCGGACAGGGCGACAAGCGTGGTCTGGCCGCACCGGAAACCGCTATCGGTGCCGAAGCCTGCGGTGCGCTGGTGCCGATGCTGACCCTCGGCGTTCCAGGTTCGGGCACCACGGCGGTGATGATCGGCGCGCTGTCGCTGTACAACATCACCCCCGGCCCGCTGCTGTTCCAGCAACAACCGGACATCGTCTGGGGCCTGATCGCGTCGCTGTTCATCGCCAACATCATGCTGGTGATCCTGAACATCCCGATGATCCGCATCTTCACCCGCATCCTCGCCGTGCCGAACTGGGCACTGGTGCCGATGATCGCGATCATCACCGCCATTGGCGTGTACGCGGTGCATGCGACCACGTTCGATCTGTTCCTGATGATCGGCATCGGTATCTTCGGCTACATCCTGCGCAAGCTCGATTTCCCGCTGTCGCCGGTGCTGCTGGGGTTCATCCTCGGCGGTCTGATGGAGCAAAACCTGCGTCGCGCGCTGTCGATCTCCAACGGTTCGCTGGACATCCTCTGGTCGAGCGGGATCACCCTCAGCGTCTGGGGGCTGATCGTGGCGATGCTGCTGGTGCCGATCATCCGCATCTGGCGTAAACGTTCGGTCGCACGGCGTGCTGTGGCCGATGTTTGATCGGTCCTTCAAAACCTGGTGGGGAACCCCGCTGGTCGGTCTGCTGGGCGGTTACATCGCCAGCCAGATCGGCTGGCCGCTGCCGTGGATGGTCGGCTCGTTGCTGGCGATCATCCTGGTGCGCTGCCTGACCCCGTGGCAACTGACGGAAATCCCTGGCGGCCGCAAGTGCGGCCAGTGGATCGTCGGGATCGGCATCGGCCTGCACTTCACCCCGCTGGTGATGGAGCAGGTGCTGAGTCACTTTGGCCTGATCTTCTTCGGGGCGCTGGTCACCAGCCTGTCGGCGGTGGTCGGCGTGTGGCTGATGCGCCGCACCGGTGAAGATCGCGCCACGGCGTTTTTCTCCAGCATGCCCGGCGGCTCCGGCGAGATGGTCAACCTCGGCGCGCGTAACGGCGCGATGCTCAGCCATGTCGCGGCCGGGCAAAGCTTGCGAGTGCTGGTGGTGGTGCTGTGTGTGCCGGCGGCGTTCAAATATCTGCTGGGCGATGGCAATCCGATTTCTCACGCCGGCAGCGTCGACTGGCGCTGGCTGGCGATTCTGTTTCCAGCGGGCGGCTTGCTCGCGTGGCTCTGGCAACGCCTGCGTCAACCCAATCCATGGCTGTTCGGGCCGTTGCTGGTCAGCGCGGCGGTGAGTATCGGTTGGGATCTGCACATCGGTCTGCCCAATGGTGGCAGTCAGATTGGCCAGTGGCTGATCGGCAGCGGTCTGGGTTGTCACTTCAACCGGCAGTTCTTCCGCCGCGCGCCGTCGTTCATGGGGCGTACGTTGATCGGCACGGCGCTGACCATGTTGATCGCAACGCTGGCGGCGTTGGGACTGAGTGCAATGACGCATTTGGATCTGCGATCGTTGACGCTGGGCATGATGCCCGGCGGGATCGCAGAGATGAGCCTGACGGCGGAAACCCTGCAACTGTCGGTGCCGCTGGTGACGGCGATGCAGGTGATGCGGCTGTTGTTTGTGTTGTTTCTGGCGGAACCGTTGTTCAAATACTGGAACCGCCAGCCCTGAAGATCAGACCACCGACGGCAAACGCCACTCGATCGGCGCTTCGCCATTCTGCTCAAGGAATTTGTTGGTACGGCTGAAGTGCCCGCAGCCGAGGAAACCGCGATAGGCCGACAGCGGCGACGGGTGCACCGACGTCAGCACCAGATGCTTGGTGGCATCGATCAGCTTCTGCTTGCTCTGCGCATGCGCGCCCCAAAGCATGAACACCAGATGCGGTTGCTGTTGGCTGACCACCTCGATGATCCGGTCCGTAAAGAACTGCCAGCCCTTGTCCTTGTGCGCATTGGCGTTGGCACGCTCGACGGTCATGGTGGTGTTGAGCATCAACACGCCCTGATCGGCCCAGCTCTGCAGATAGCCGTGGTTGGGGATGTCGATGTTCAGGTCGCGTTTCAACTCTTTATAAATGTTGACCAGCGACGGCGGCGCCGGCACGCCCGGTTGCACCGAGAAGCACAAGCCGTGGGCCTGGCCCGGGCCGTGGTAAGGGTCCTGGCCGAGGATGACCACTTTCACCTTGTCCAGCGGCGTCGAGTTCAGCGCATTGAAAATCATCGGGCCCGGCGGATAGATTTCCTTGCCGGCCGCCCGCTCCTGCTGCAGAAAAGTGCGCAACTCTGCCATGTAGGGCTGGTCGAATTCGGCACGCAGTGCCTCCTTCCAGCTCGGTTCGAGTTTGATACGGTCGTCAGCAGTCATGGTCATACCCGGCAAAAACAATGGGGCGAACCCTAGGAAAGCCGACCACGCTTGTCAATTGATCTGACGCAGATCCGGCACTTTCCCACACAGCGATCATACTGATCGTTCAAATTCCCGATCGAGGTCACGATGAATCTGCACTTCGAAGAACTCACCGGCACCGACGGCGCGCGCATCGGCGTGGCCAGTCTGGATGCCGAAAAGTCGCTCAATGCGCTGTCCCTGCCGATGATCCATGCCCTGAGCGACAAACTGAACGCCTGGACCAAGGATCCGCAAATCGTCTGCGTGCTGCTGCGCGGCAATGGCGCCAAGGCCTTCTGTGCCGGTGGCGAGGTGCGCAGCCTGGTGGAGGCCTGTCGCGCACACCCCGGCGAAGTGCCGCCGCTGGCCGCACAGTTTTTCAACGCTGAATACCGGCTGGACTACAGCCTGCACACCTACCCGAAACCGTTGATCTGCTGGGGCCATGGTTATGTGCTGGGCGGCGGCATGGGTCTGCTGCAAGGCGCGAGCATCCGGATCGTCACGCCGAGCAGTCGTCTGGCGATGCCGGAAATCAGCATCGGCCTGTACCCGGATGTCGGTGCCAGTTGGTTTCTGTCAAGACTGCCGGGCAAGCTCGGTTTGTTCCTTGGTTTGACCGGCGCGCACATGAACGGTCGCGATGCGATCGATCTGGATCTGGCCGACCGCTTCCTGCTCGACGAACAGCAGCAGGAACTGATCGATGGCCTGCTGCAACTGAACTGGCAGGAACAGACCGCCATGCAACTCAACAGCCTGCTCAAGGCGTTGCAGCAGGAAGCGGTGGCGCAGATGCCGGAAGCGCAGTGGTTGCCGCGCCGTCGGCAGATCGATGAACTGCTGGATGTCAGCGACGTGACCTGCGCCTGGAAAGCCATCAGCCTGCAACGGGACAGCAACGATCTTTTGATTGCCCGGGCGGCGAAAACCATGAGCGAAGGCTCGCCGCTGACCGCGCATCTGGTCTGGGAGCAGATTGTCCGCGCCCGCCACTTGTCGCTGGCCGAAGTCTTTCAGATGGAATACACCCTGAGCCTCAATTGCTGCCGGCATCCGGAGTTCAGCGAAGGGGTTCGGTCGCGTTTGATCGACAAGGATCACAAACCGCACTGGCATTGGCCGGACATCACACGGGTGCCGGATGCGGTGGTCGAGGCGCACTTTCACAAGGTCTGGGAGGGGCGGCACCCGTTGGCGGACCTCTCCAGTTACTGAAATCCGGGCACAAAAAAAGCGGCGCTCAATGCGCCGCTTTTTTGCGGGTAGTTACCAGCGGTTACCGCGCCAGTGATCGCCGCGTCCGCTATGGCGGTCATAGTCGCCACGACCCCGGTGATCATCCCAACCACCGCGACGGTGGCCATCCCAGCGTCCGCGATCATCGCCATGCCAGCGGCGGCTCTCGTAATAGCGCGGGGCCGGTTGGTAGTAACGAGGCGCCGAGTAATAACGTGGAGCCGGTTGGTAATAGCGCGGCGCTGGCTGGTAGTAACGCGGGGCCGAATAGTAGGTGCTGCCGCCGCTGTAATAAGTGCCACCGCTGTTGTAGTACGAAGGAGACTGGGAGGTGTAGACCTCTGAGGTGTAGTAGCCATCTCCATAGGAATAAGGGACGCAACCGCCAATCGAAAAAAGCATCACGGCAAGCAGAAGAATTCGGCGATACATGGCGGCCTCCTGGACCGCGGGTAGCCACACCAGCGACGCTGGCAGGCGTCAGTCTTTCATTCGGCGACTGACGAAATATCTGACAGCGTTTTCCGAATCTGGTGCGTTTCAGTAACAACTTGATACAAGTGATTCATGAAATCTTGTTCATCGGCAAACGCCGTCATTCAGCTACTGATTAGTGGTGGCCGCCGTGGTATCCACCGCCGTGATAACCCCGTCCGTAACCCCCACGATACCCATAGCCGCCGTAGTAATAGCGGCCGCCACCGTAGTAGCGCGGCCCGTAATATCCACCGTAGTAATAGGGCGAGTAGTAACCGGGGTAGTAGTAAGGCGGGGAGTAAACATCGTAGCCGCCACCATAGTAGTAACAACCGGACAGCCCAAGACCGAGTACTGCTCCCAGCAGCCCCCGACGCAGCCATTTTGAAATACGCATGACGGCCTCCTGAAAGACCTGCGACAGCAGTCGGCACAGACCGGCTGACAAGAGTTTTGACTGGCAAACCGCTACCGAGTGCCAACTTCCAGCGCCCTTCGGATCAGCGGCGCAACAGGCGGCTCATTTCAGACCAATATGCCGCAACCTTTTCCCCGTCACTGCCACTAGAATGCTGCCATCGGGCCACCGTCGACGGAATTGCCAATGCCGCTCAGATCTGCGTTTTACTCCCAACGTTCGCTGGTACTGACGCTGGTCGCCCTCCTCGGCGCAGGCTTCCTCGCCACCTCGCTGCTCAGCTACTACGCCTCGCGGGCGTCGATCCGCGACAACATCGTCAACACCGAACTGCCGCTGACGTCCGATACGGTGTATTCGGAAATCCAGAAAGACCTCGTCAGACCGATCCTTATTTCCTCGATGATGTCCCGCGACACCTTCATGCGCGACTGGGTGGTGAACGGTGAGAAAGACAGTGATCAGATGACCCGCTATCTCGACGAGGTCATGACTCATTACGGCGCCTACACGGCGTTCTTCGTCTCCAACAGCAGCCACACCTACTACCACGCCAAGGGCGTGCTCAAGCAGGTGAAAATCGACGAGCCGCGCGACGCCTGGTACTTCCGCGTGCGCGACATGAAGGATCCGTACGAGATCAACGTCGACCCGGACCTGGCCAACAAAGACAACATGACCTTCTTCATCAACTACAAGGTCTACGACTACAACGATCGCTTCATCGGCGCCGCCGGCGTGGGGCTGACCGTGGATGCGGTCATCAAGCTGATCGACAAGTACCAGCAGCGCTATCAACGCAGCGTTTACTTCGTCGACACCTTCGGCCGGCTGGTACTGACCGGCGCCGAGGGCGGGCCGGAAGGTGCGCGGGTCGGGAAAAGCCTGACGGATCTCGACAGCATGAAAAGCCTGGTCGCCCAGTTGCCCAAACCTCACAGCGGCAGCTACGAATATTCCGCACACGGTCAGGGACATTTCCTCAACGTGCGGTTCATTCCGGAGCTGAACTGGTACCTGTTCGTCGATAAACGCGAAGACGGCGCGCTCAGCGAAATCCGCCAGTCGCTGTACCTCAATCTGCTGATCTGCCTGTTGGTGACGCTGATCGTGCTGGCCCTGGTCAACCGGTTGATCCGGCGCTATCAGGAAAAGATCCAGGCCCAGGCCACCCTCGACAGCCTGACCGAACTGCCCAACCGGCGCGGTTTCGACCTGCTCGCCGTGCAAGCTCTGCACGAAGCTCACCGTGAGCCGAAACCATTGACGGCGTTGCTGCTGGATCTCGATCACTTCAAGGTGTTGAACGACACCTACGGGCACATGGCCGGCGATCAGGTTTTGATCGGTTTTGCCCGGGACCTGCAAAGCTGCCTGCGCCATTCCGACATCGTCTGCCGTTGGGGCGGTGAGGAATTTATCGTTCTGCTGAAGGACACCGACGGCGAGACCGGTCAGAAGATTGCCGAGAAGATCCGCCAACACGTCGAACAGCAGGACTATGCCTACAACGGTCACACCCTGAATCTGACGGTCAGCATCGGCGCCACCACCCTGCAACGGGATGACACCTTGCACAGCCTGCTGTCCCGGGCCGATCATGCGATGTACCGGGCCAAACAGACCGGCCGCAACCGCACCTGCGTGGAAATGCACCAATCGACCTATGCCTGACAACATGAACAAACCTGACCTCTGCCCGGCCTGCGGCGCCCGCAACGACTGCACTCTGGCCGACCCGCGCACCGCCGACCGTGCCTGCTGGTGCTACGGCGTGAGCATCGACCCGGCAGTGCTCGAAGCCCTGCCGCCGGAACTGCGCGACCAATCCTGTCTGTGCCCGCGTTGCGCCCAGGTCGAGGCGCAACTGCAAGCGGCCAAGCCGTCGATCCCGTAAGATGCGCGCCCCGCTACCTGCCGATTCCTGATCATGCGCGTCGACCGTTTCCTCAGTAACCTGCCCCGCTACAACCGCAAGCAGGTTCGCCTGTTGCTGGTGGAAAAGCGCGTGCGCATCGACGGAAAAGTCGTCAGCGACCCTCACAGCGAAGTCCTGGAATTCAGCCGTGTCGAAGTCGACGACGAAGTGCTGCAAAGCGGCAAACCGGCGCGCTATTTCATGTTGTACAAACCGCAGGGCTGCGTCAGCGCCACACGCGATCCCGAGCACCCGACCGTCCTCGACCTGATCCACGAGCCGGACAAGGACGACCTGCACATCGCCGGGCGCCTGGACTTCAACACCACCGGCCTGATGCTGATCACCAACGACGGCACCTGGTCCCGGCGCCTGACCCAGCCGCAGACCAAACTGCCGAAGGTCTATTACGTCGAGACCGAACAGGACATCGGCCCGGAATATGCGATCAAGTTCGCCGAGGGGATCTACTTCGCCTTCGAGGACCTGACCACCCAACCGGCGCAGCTGGAGCTGCTCGGCCCGCGAACGGCGCGACTGAGCATCGTCGAGGGACGCTACCACCAGGTGAAGCGCATGTTCGGCCACTTCAACAACAAAGTGCTGCGCCTGCACCGCGAATCCATGGGCCCGCTGCCGCTGGATCACGCGCTAAAACCGGGCGAGTACCGCGCCTTGCGCACCGAAGAGATTCATTTGTTCTAAGCAGCCGACCGCTCAGCAGAAGTTGTCGAACAATTTACCAACGGCACTTGCGCGATCCGGATCCCCCTGCTTGAATCAGGACGTCGGCCAAATTGTGACCGATGAGTCACACATAACTTCTAAGAAACTTTTTGTCGGTAGAGAGCCTCAAGGCTCCGCCTCAGCCGACAGACTGCCCGCCAATAACAATACCCGTCGACCTGCCGTAACGGATCGACATGGGCTCCAAAATTCCAGGCGTATGCCTACCTGTCACAAAGCTCGTGCAATCTCTATTTGCGCGCATACCCGCTTGCTTGCCAGGAGTCTTATGACATGAGGCCAGAAATCGCTGTGCTGGATATACAGGGTCAGTATCGGGTTTACACGGAGTTCTATCGCGCAGACGCCGCAGAAAAGACCATCATCCTGGTCAACGGCTCGATGGCCACGACTGCGTCGTTTGCACAAACCGTGAAAAATCTGCACCCGCAATTCAACGTGGTCTGCTACGACCAGCCCTACGCGGGCAAGTCGAAAGTCCATAACCGCCACGAGAAACATCTGACGAAAGAAGTCGAAGGTCTGATCCTGCTGGAGCTGATCGACCACTTCGCGGCCGAACACGTGCTGTCGTTTTCCTGGGGTGGCGCCGCGACCATGGTCGCCCTTGCGCACCAACCCCGGCGCATCGAAAAAGCCGTGATCAGCTCGTTCTCTCCGGTGGTCAACGCGCACATGCTCGATTACCTTGAGCGCGGCGTCGAATGCCTCGGTAAACGCGACGGCGACCGGGTTGGCCATTTGGTCAACAACACCATCGGCAAACACCTGCCGTCGCTGTTCAAGCGCTTCAACTATCGCCATGTCAGCAGCCTCGCCGAGCACGAATACGGGCAGATGCACTTTCACATCAGCAACGTGCTGCACAGTGATCGCCAGTGCTATTTGAACGCGGCGAAGAAAATCAACGTACCTGTGCTGTTCATGAACGGCGAATGGGACGAATACACCGCCGCCGAAGATGCGCGCCTGTTCGGCAACCATGTGGCGCAGAGTACCTTCACCACCCTGCAAGCCACTGGTCACTTCCTCGACATGGAACACAAGTCGGCCTGCCGTGACAGCCAGAACGCCCTGCTCGGTTTCCTGAAACCGGCGCAACAGGCCAGCCGAACGCGTTACCCGTTAGTCCAGGATCACCATGCATTGGCCATTTGAAACAGTGTCGTCGCGAGCAAGCCTGCGAGGCTGAGATTCAGCCGTCCTCCAGCCCGTAGCGCTTGCCCGTGATTGACCGATCTGGCTCTGATTCAGGCTTTTCCGCTCGCCACACGCAAAGAAAACTTCAAATCCGTGGCCGAGTCTGGTACAAAGTCAGCCGCTCTGAGCGGGTGTCGTATAATGGCATTACTCCAGCTTCCCAAGCTGATAACGAGGGTTCGATTCCCTTCACCCGCTCCAATCGAATTTATGTCCTGCGTCGTGGTTTGACGGGGGATACGGAAACAGAAAAAACCGGCCTTGATGGCCGGTTTTTTTGTGTCTGGGATTTGGAGCGAATCCCCCCAATACGCCGGGGGCGGACATTACTTCGACTGCTTAACTCCATTTAACTGTGGGTTATCGCGCCCAAATCGGGATAAGCCCCAAAATATTGGAGTTAGAACCTGCCTCAAAAATTTACTTTGATCAGGGACCCACGTCTGTTCAGCCTCAACACCAACCCATTGGATTTCATGGAAACGGCCCGCAATACACTCCCAATCCTGCTGAAGTATCCCCGCCTAGACTCCTTCGTGAACACCAGCTCCATCAAAGGATGATGACCGCTCGGTGGTTATAGTGTTGATCGAGAAAAAATCGTAGGTATAGTACCCACCAAGCACACCACAAGGAGGTGTTGTGAATAGCCGTTTTCTAATTGGCCAACTCGTCGCAGACGGTTGGTATCTGGTGCGGATCAAGGGTAGTCATCATCACTTCAAGCATCCGACCAAACCTGGTCTGGTTACGGTGCCTCACCCGAAGAAAGATCTGCTCAAGAAAACGGCCATCAGTATTTTGCAGCAGGCGTTGCTTTGACTCGCTCGGTCAGCAGCGTCCAGGAGGACAACACATATGCTTTACCCGATCGCGATTTCAATGGGTGATGAAGGACATGCCTGGGGAGTGGAGGTGCCGGATATTCCGGGCTGCTTCTCCGCTGGAGATGATCTGGACGACGCAATGGCCATGGCCCGAGAAGCCATCGAAGGCCACTTCGAGATTCTGGCCGAAGACGGTTCACCGATCCCGCCCGCCAACAAGGTCACGTTGCATGCCGCCAATCCAAAATACGCTGGCTGCACGTGGGCGTTGGTGGACATCGATGTAACCAAATACCTGGGCAAAGCTCAGAAACTCAACATCACATTGCCGGGCTATCTACTCAATCGTATCGATGAATACGTGTTGCACCACCCGGAAGAGAAAAGCCGCTCCGGATTCCTGGCCTCGGCGGCGCTCAAGGTTTTGCAGCAACGTTGAAGATGAATTGAGAAACCGGTCCTGATGACCGGTTTTTTAATGTCCGTCATTTGATGAAACCCCAAGCCGTCACTCCTTGATAAATAATTCAGATCACATGCTTCAACGTGGGCCCCTACGCTTACGACAAAGCGACTCACCCGCTTTGCTCAATGGATATCAGAGATTGCATCTCTGCTAGGCGAAGACTAATATCTCCCAAAACGGGAGGAGGCATGGATGCGGATAATTGCAAGAGCAACCTTGCGGGAATTTTGGGAGAACAATCCGGCTCACTTTGATTCCCAGACCCCGCTGGTTGAATGGTATCGCCATATGGAAAAGGCACTCTACCGCACGCCACAAGAGATCAAGGCCGAACTCAGAACAGCCAGCATCCTCAAGGGTGCAAGGGTTGTCTTCAATATCGGTGGCAATAAATATCGAGTGATTCTGGCAATTGATTACCAGCGGCAGCTTGGCTTCATCCGGTTCGTCGGCACCCATGCCCAGTATGACCAGATCAACGCGGAGACCGTGTAATGAACATCAAGCCAATTCGCAGCCCGGAAGACCTGACTGCGGCGTTGACACGAGTGGAACAGCTCTGGGGAGCTGAAGTCGGCTCGACTGAAGGTGATGAACTGGAAATCCTCGTGCTACTCATCGAGAAGTACGAAGAAGAACATTACCCAATACCGCCGTCTGATCCGATTGAGGCAATTAAATTTCGCATGGAACAGCAAGGCCTGACTCCTCGTGACCTGGAGCCTTTCATTGGCACCAGCGGACGCGTGTCAGAAGTACTGAACCGCAAACGAAAACTGAGCCTGTCGATGATTAAACGTCTGCACGATGGATTGCGAATTCCTTATGAAAGTTTGCTTTCAGGCGTTTCTTGACAGAAAACATCCAGGGATACGGAAACAAAAAAACCGGTCGCGATGACCGGTTTTTTTATGCCTGCCAGAACAGCTGTAATTCAGTCCTTCACCTCAACATGATCCAGCGCCTGATTCACCGCCAATTCACCCAGCATCACCAGTTGCGCAATGCCTATCGCGGTTCTGCGGTGGGCGGGGTCAAGGGTGGCGGCAAAGTTGTTGAGCATTTCGCTGGCCGAGCCCAGTGATTCGCTGGCGTTGGCCAGCAAGGATTCGGTGTCGTAAGCCGGGTTGGCGAAGTACATCGGGTCGGGTTGGTTGATCGTGCCCATGACATGGGCGCCGGGGCAAAGGTAGTGATCGAGGGCGCGGTTGGCGGCGTCGTTGAGTTTTCTGGAGTCGATTGAGGTGTAGGGGGAGGTTGGATCGGTTTCGACTTCGGGTGGATTCGGCGTTGGTTTGAACATGATTTGATACCCAGTGTGATGGTTAGAGCTGACCCATTCGGTTCCACGCGAAGGGGTGGCAGCTGTACGCAGGTTGGAACCCGGGCCACTGAGCAAAACCCGACAGACTCGAAGTCTCCCGCGCACAGCCGCCATAACAGAGTGCACACCATCAAGGTGCGCAAGCATACGTCATGAACGGCGCTTTGCATTCAGTGAAGTCGCGGGGGTTCCAATCCCGATCGCCAATTCATCAGCGACCCACACAGGCTAGAGCCCGCACTTCCGACGGACAACCTGAAAACCTTGTGGGAAGGTTCAGTAAACGGAACCCACTCTTTAAACATCCCGAATCGAAAAACCGCGATTACAGATCCCCAACACTCCGCCTGTTCTCACGCTCGCCACGACCCGCTAGCATTTCCCCATCGCCCACCACCCTCCCCCTGCGCGGCCATCGACGAATACGCGCCATCACCTTTCGAGGGATTCAAAACCGTGGCCCCCAAGCCACCCAAATCAAATTCAAAAGAGCAGCAAACCCATGACCCAGAACATCTACGACGACCCCGAATTTTTCCAGGGCTACAGCCAGATGAACCGCTCCATTGGCGGCCTCGATGCCGCACCGGAATGGCCGGCGCTGAAAGCCTTGTTACCGCCCCTGCACGGTTTACAGGTGGTGGATCTGGGCTGCGGCTACGGTTGGTTCTGCCGCTGGGCCAGTGAACAGGGCGCAGCCGAGGTACTGGGGCTGGATGTCTCGGAGAAAATGCTCGAACGGGCGAAGGAAACCACCTCCGCCGCGAACATCCGCTACGAGCGTGCCGACCTGGAACACCTCGACTTGCCTGTGTGCACTTTCGATCTGGCCTACAGCTCGTTGGCCCTTCACTACATCAAAGATCTCTCGGGTCTGTTCGCCAAACTGCATGCGGCGCTTAAACCGGGTGCACATTTTGTGTTTTCCATCGAGCATCCGATCTTCATGGCGCCGCACAATCCGGGCTGGCTGATCGACGGCGAAGGCAACAAGCGCTGGCCGCTGGACAGTTATCAGATGGAAGGCGAACGGGTGACCAACTGGCTGGCCGACGGCGTGATCAAGCAGCATCGTACGGTCGGGACGCTGCTCAACGCGTTGATTGGCGCCGGGTTCACCATTCAACACGTCAATGAATGGGGCCCGAGCGATGCTGAAGTGGCCGCGCAACCGGCTCTCGCCGAAGAGCGCGAGCGGCCGATGATGATGCTGGTCGCCGTACAGCGCTGACCGAAAAAGAAAGGGCCGATCAAATCGGCCCTTTTTCGTATCAACGTGTGGCGACAATGAACAACCGAGGGAACGGCAACAACACCGAACCATCCGACAACGCCGGATAAGCCTTGGCAACCTCCACCAGATATTGCGCCAGATAATCCGCCCGCTCCGTTTCCGTCAGCGGACTGAGGAACGGAATCAAACCGCTGCCCTTGAACCATTCAACGACGCCTGAAGCCCCGCCCGCCAATTGATGGTGATACGTGGTGCGCCACACATCGACCCGCGCGCAATGCGGGCGCAGCATCGAGAAATAGGCACTGGCATCCGCCATTTCGGTCCGTTGCCCCGCCGCACCCGCCAGTTTGCTGGCCCACGGTCCATTAGCGGCCACTTCGCGCATCAACCGGTGAGACGGCTCATTCAGGTTGTCCGGCATCTGGATCGCCAGACTGCCACCCGACGCCAACTTGCCTGCCAACGTCGGCAGCAACGTCGCGTGATCCGGCACCCACTGCAACACCGCGTTGGCGAAGACCACATCGAATGGCCCTTCATCGGCCCATTTATCAATGTCCGCCACCTCGAACTGCAACTGCGGCAGACGCTTGCGCGCGGCGGCGATCATGTCCGCCGAGCTGTCGAGCCCCTGCACTTTCGCCCCCGGAAAACGCTCCACCAGAAGCTCGGTCGAGTTGCCGGGGCCACACCCGATATCAACCACGGAGCGCGCCTCGGGCGTGGGAATCGCCGCCAGCAAGTCGCGGGCCGGGCGGGTGCGTTCATCTTCAAAAGCGACGTATTGCTTGGCGGACCAGGTCATTGCGTTCTCCTGTCGGGGCATTCCAGCGGTTCTTTACGATACAGGCTGGGCAGCACTCAGCTCCAGACCGACAGATTGCAAACCATGTCCGGCGTTTCGATGCTTATCGCCAAATCGCTGGGACTTATCACTCAGTTGACCGTCCGTCGAACTGATTAAGCGCAATTTTGACAGCCTAAAATACCTGCCTATAGTCAATTTGCGGCAATCGGAAGGAACCCGATCTATCAGTTGTCCTGCAGGGAGCAGGTCCGCTCATCTCTCGTGACCGATGGGTTCCGGCAGTAGTGTGCTCGCAACGGCCGAATGGCAAGCAACGTTGTCGTGCCTGAAAAAAACATCAGGCAATCACTATGAACAAGGAGCTTTACCATGTCTCGAGTCACGGATGTGCTGGTCACGATCGACACCGAAACCATTCTGAAAAAGTATCCCGGCATCAGCAAAGACCCGAAGAACCCGACGCTGATCGACTGGCATCATGTGTACATGGTCACCAACCAGGACAACGTGGTCAGCGGCCAGGCCGGTGGTGAACTGGACCTGAAGGCACAGGTCGGCGATTTGATTCGCTGGCGTGAAACCAGCCTGTCGCAAAGCTTCGAAACCGCCGTGATCTTCTACAAATTCATAGGCAACCAGGGCGCCGACCTGATCTCCCCACCCTCGCCGCGCAAGGCTACGGCCTGTGTTGCGGTGCCAAACACCAGCAATCCATCGGTGCCCAGCTGCCAGAAAGTCGATAACCACTACTGGTCGTCGGAAACCCTTTCGTGCGGTCGCGTGACCTATCACTTCCACTTCCTGATCGTTGACCGCAACTGCCAGATCATCGGCTGCTGCTCGTGGGATCCGTTCATTTCCATTCACAACTGACGTTGCCTCGGGCTCCTTGGCGACAAGGGGCCCGACGGATTCGCTACCGCCTCGGCCATACCAGGATGCACGGCCGGCCGAAGCGGTTGGCGTCTTGCGCCAACATCATGAAAGGAATCCATGATGACCTCCGAACCGATCCCCTCACCGTCTTCCGTCACCGAGAATGCGCACAACATTCTGTTGATCGTCGATGCCGAATCAATACGCTCGCGCTATCCGGCCCCCAGTCTGGATGCCAGTTCACCGACAAGCATCAGCGATGGGTTCATCTTTTTTGCTACAGATGACAGCTCTCAAAAAAAAGCCAGAAATGACAGCAATATAACCTTACCTATCGACATTGGTCGTATTGTTCATTTGCGCGGGAGAACCGTCAGCCTCATCGCCGAGTACAGTGTTGTGGTCTACGACATGACAATCGATACCAGCAACGTCCTTTCAGGGCTTCACCTGGAAGTTCACCCGGACCTCACCATTCCCGCTCCCAACCCCAGCGCTCCAACCGAACCCGTTAGCCAGAAAGCCCACGATCATTTCTGGGCGTGCACGACCAAGGCATCGGGCATGGCCAGACTCGAAATGAACTTCATGCTGGTCAATCAGCAATGTGAGGCCGTGGGGTATTTCAGGTGGGCTGCAAATATAGAGGTGACGAACTAGTCGTAAAAAACCGGCCACTTGGGCCGGTTTTTTTGTCAGTCGTAGTAGCCAACTGTCTTTTTCAGATGATCCGAGTACTCGTAGATGTCATCGACTGAGTTAATCGGATGGCGCGTTTCGTTTTTCTCTTCATCGAAGATACCGATGTACTTCTGCGAACGGTTGAAATGCAGACGGCAAATCGGCTTGCGGTTGTTATCGTCCAGCAGAATGCCGAAGTAGCTCTGTGTATCGCGCTGAACGATTCGCTTGGCATCGACCACGGATCGAACCAATGCACGAACGATGTGGTAACCCTCCAACTCCTCCAGAGTCGTCAGAACCTTATCGTCCGACTCATCCCGCGTATCGACGGGATCAGTTCCCGCAGAAGCCGACGGCAATGAAGCCAGCGCCGGCTGGATAGCACCGCTCATTGCAGACTTCAGGCGATCATTGATCTGATCGTTGAGGAACTGCACAACCGCTTTCTTCGTCAGTTCATGGAACTGATCCCGCACCTTTTGCGTAATGACTCCGTCGTAGACTCGCGAAGCAAACACTTTGACGAAGTCGTCATCCGGTTTGCTGACCTGCGATGCGATGACTTTCTTGATCTGGCTGACGTACTTCAATTCACCGGCCGCGTTGATGATCGAATCGACGTCGAACGCGGACTTGGTGAGTTTGATGAGTTCAGGCACCGAATATTCATCGATATCCAGAAGATCCAGTTCAAGGAATGGTTTCTCATCCATTTTGTTCGGCGCGTCCAGGTCAGTGAAGAACTTGTAGACCTGACCGTTGGTGAGAATCGAAATTCGGGCGCTGGTAACGTGGAAGTAACGAAACAGCTGCGAGGCGTGATTGATGTGCAATGGCTCGCCGATTTTCTTGCACTCAATGAGGATCTGCACTTCACCCTCTTTCATGATGGCGTAATCAATTTTTTCGCCCTTCTTCGTACCGACATCGCAGACAAACTCTGGAGTCACCTCTGTCGGGTCAAACACGTCGTAACCCAGAACGGTACTGATGAAAGGCATGACAAACGCGTTTTTTGTCGCTTCTTCTGTCTGGATTGCAGCGCTCTGCAACCGGACTTTGGCGGCAAGACTGGCTAACTTTTCGAAGAATTCCATGAGCGGCCTCTGACTGATTTTCTATCCGTGTACTCGCATACTGGCAAATTGACTGCCATCTGATCCTAGACGCAAACCAACACAATGAAAGTTTCTCCACTAAAACCGTGATGCAGAACAATCAATCCCCAGAGGCAACAAGCATCGATAAGCAGAATTTTCACACCCACCCCGATGTCTGAATTTCAAGCGCTCCCCTACAAGGAACACAGCCATGAAATTCGCAAAGATTTCGCAAACGCTGGCACTCTGGGCCGGCAGCCCCAAGACGTTCATGGGGGCTTTGATTCTGATTGGGTTGTGGGGGTTGAGCGGGCCGTTTTTTCATTTCAATGACACCTGGCAACTGATCATCAATACCTCGACCACGATCATTACGTTTCTGATGGTGTTTCTGATCCAGAACACCCAGAACCGCGACACCGACATTCTGCATTTGAAACTCGATGAGTTGCTGCGGGTGAACAAGGAGGCGCAGAACGCGATGCTCGGGCTGGAGTCGCTGGACCTCAAGCAACTGGAGGCTCTGCGCAGGCACTACCGCGCCATGGGTGAAGGTGAGGTGTTCGATCTTGAGGGGCTCGGCCACAAGAGCAAACCGAAGCAGGACTTGAATGAATGCTGAGCAGAAAAAACGGCGCCTGAGCGCCGCTTTTTGTTTAACCCGATATCAGCGGCTGGCCTGTAGAGCCCGGGCCATTTGCAGGTGATTTTGCAGTTTCGGCAGGGTCTCGTTGGCGAAGGCTTTGATTTCTGGCACGTCGGTGGTCTGGGCTTCCTGCTGAATCTGTTCGATCGCCTCTTCCGTGGCTTTGACCTGACTGGCGGCGTAGGCCTGATCGAAGGTTGCGCCGTCCTTCACCTCCGGCATCAATGCCTTGGCCTTGTCGGCGACCTCTTCACGGGGGGCGACAGGCAAGTCCAGCTTCTTGGCGATTTTTGCCAAATGCTGATTGGCGGTGGTGCGGTCGTTGATGACCACGATGGTGTAGTCCTTGACCTCTTTGGACTCGGACTTCTGGTGCGCCAGACGACTGGCCTCGATGTCGGCCATGCCTTTGGCCGAAGCTTCGTTGATGAAGTCGGCGGGCGACTGGGCGAACGCACTGCCGGCGCACAGCCCCAGCAGGGTGACAAAACTGAAGTTGCGTACTCGGGTGGCCATCCGGTTCATGGTCGCGCCCTCCTTCTCTTGAAATTCAAGCGGGAGCTTTCGCCCCCGCCTCTCAATCAAAACAACCTTCGCCGACTACTTCGATTTCTGAGCGGGCTTGCGGCCCATGTCGGTTTTAGGCTCTTTGTCGACCGTCGTGGTGGTGGTTTTCCCACCTTTGCGACCGGCTTCAGACGCCTTGGTTCGATCGTTGGCGAAGTTTCCCGAGTTCGAGTTTCTTGAGTTAGGCATGATTCTCTACCTCTTGGTATTGATCGTAGCGAGCTGCTGCCCGCCTGGATTGAGAATTCGCCAGCCGCCAAAGGTTTAGAAAAGTTGCCGTTGCCGCGACGAACGGATGATGTCAGTCAGATATCCCGCGCCCGGTGATTCTGCCGTTTGGCGGCATACATGGCCTGGTCGGCGTGGCGGAACAGTTGCTGTTCTTCGCTGCCGTGCTCGGGATAACGGGCGACGCCGATGCTCGGTTCGATGTGCAGGTTGTGCCCGTCCAGACGCATCGGTTGCACCAGAATCTGTCGGATTTTTTCCGCCACGCTGTCGGCATCTTCGGCGGCGTGAACGCTGTGCAGCAGCACCACGAATTCATCGCCACCAATGCGCGCCACGGTGTCGGTGTCGCGTACGCAGCCCTTGAGGCGGTTGGCCACGGTTTGCAGCAGCATGTCGCCAACGGCGTGGCCGAAGGTGTCGTTGACCTGTTTGAAGCGATCCAGATCGACATACAGCAGCGCCATGAACCCCGACTGCTCCCGCGCACCCGCAAGCGCAGCCTTGAGCCGATCACGCAGCAATTCGCGGTTGGGCAACTGGGTCAACTGATCGTATTGCGCCATGCGCCGCAGACGGGCGTGCAATTGCTGACGCTCGATGGCCGTGGCGACCTGGGCGCAGACGTATTGCAGCAGTTCCTTGTCGCGCTCGGTGTAGCGCTCGCCGCCGGCCAGGCTTTTGACGATCAGCGCGCCGATGGTGCCGTTCTTCGAGTTCAGCGGCACGCC
The DNA here is from genome assembly GCF_014863605.1 of Pseudomonas allokribbensis. Classification (NCBI taxonomy): domain Bacteria; kingdom Pseudomonadati; phylum Pseudomonadota; class Gammaproteobacteria; order Pseudomonadales; family Pseudomonadaceae; genus Pseudomonas; species Pseudomonas allokribbensis. Next base: position 1,531,109 of record NZ_CP062252.1, on the reverse strand, counting down.
GAGCCAGCATGGCGATTGCTGCCCCGCCACCAACGCTTCGAAACCTGGCGGTGCGTGCGGGCAATCCGGGGTCAGCAGGATCGGCTGACCGCTGCGGATCACTTCGGCGCACAGCCGACCGGTCACGGTGCCGGGCTGCTCCGGTTGCAACTCGTCATCGTCGACGTGATAGGGAAAATTCAGCTGTGCGCAGTGTTCGTCGTACAGCGCCACGGAGAAATTCAGCGCCGGCAACCACTCGCCAATAATCATGTGAATGCGCTTGAACAGCGCCAGCAGATCCTCCGCCGCATGCGCCGCTTCGGAGATCGCATACAACGCCGCCTGACGGGATTCGGCGAGTTTGCGCTCGGTGATGTCCCGAGCCACGGCAATGCGCAGTTGATCGACTTCAGACCAGCGCGCCGACCACAGAATGTGCACGACGCTGCCGTCCTTGCGCACGTAGCGGTTTTCGAAATTGTGCTTGGGCTCGCCGCCCATGATGTCACTGGCGGCGGACAAGGTGCGTTCACGGTCGGCGGGATAGACGTAGTCGATCATCGACTGGCCGATCAGTTCGTCAGGCGTATAGCCGAGAATCCGCTCGCAGGCCGCGCTGACAAAAACGAAACGACCCTGCTTGTCGACTGCGCACACGGCGTCCAGCAACAGATCGATATAACTCGCCAACGGTGCAGAATTTCGACTTTCCATGGTTCAGCGTGGGTGTCCGGGCAATGCAGCACTGATCAACCGTCCCTGACCTCGACCTCGCATCCCAGCGATCACATTCAAGTCTTGTTCGGCATCAGCCCCGGTAGCGCATGCACCAGGGCGTTGATGGCGAAACCGATAAACATTACCCCGCACAACCGGGTGATGGCCAGTTCATGGCGCTGATACAGCGTGCGCACCTGTCGGGCGCCGACAATGCCAATGAGAATAGCGTAGGCGAGCAATCCACCGAGGAAGCTCAAAGCGATCAGCATCGGCAGCATCGACCAGTTGAGCAGTTCGGCGCGGCTCGACAGCAGCGCGGTGAACGTCGCCACTGCCACCGGGTAGGCCTTGGGGTTGGTCAGCCCGAACAGGATGCCGTGCCAGAACGGCTGACGCGCAGCGCCCTGTGGCTGATCGCCGTTGCTGCGTTTGGCCCGCACGGCGCGCCAGCCGAGCCAGAACAGGTACAGACCGCTGAGTACACCGAGCACATCGAACGCGGTACTGCCGATTTCCCGGGCGCCGACAATCGCAATCAACGCCGTGCTGCACCAGATCACATCGCCCAGCAGATGCCCGCACAGGAACCCCGCCCCGGCCCGTCGGCCCCGCGCAGCGCCGATGCCGAACACCGCCAGCACACCCGGCCCCGGCGTGATGCCGTAGATGAAACCCGAGGCCAGCACGGCCATAAGCAACGATGGAGTCATGGAAAACCTGCAAGTGCCGGAAAACGTGGCCGCCAGTCTATCCCAGCGGTTTGTGAATATTCACGACTCGTTGAAAAAACGCATGCCTGCGTAGGGCTTTTGCCGACATGCGGCCAGTCGCGAGGCCAGATCGCCAACATGCGCTTCGAGCTTGTGGCCGTCCGGATCGAGGAAGTAGAACGACGCACCTTCGCTGCGGTTGTCGCGCCATTCCTGCACGTTCGCGGCGCGAAGCTTTTGCACGAACCGTGGAAAGTCCGCTGCGTCGAGGCTGAAGGCGTAATGGGTGTACTCGGCGGCGGGCTCGGATTTGCGTTGCGCGTCGAGCGACAGGCACAACCACAATCCAGGGAGCGACAGGTAGGCACCGGCGTCCCACGTGGCCTCGACCCGCAAGCGCAGCACGTCGCGGTAGAACGCGAGGCTGCGATCCAGGTCGGTGACGGCGAGGGTCAGGTGGTTGAGGCCGGTGAGCATCGGTCAGTAACCTCGGAGGTCTTCGGGGACGAGGTATTGCTTGCCATCGTAGGTCAGGGTGATTTGGGTGTTCTTCAGGTTAGTGGTTTTGGAAACGCACTCTTTGCCTGACTGGGTCGATGTGTACACCACACCACTTGAGGAAACGATCAGATCAGCGAAACCGTTATGGCTGGACGAGCCGATTTCCACGCTTCTGAGGATTTTCGTGTCCTTGGTGTCGCACTCACCGCTACCCTCACCAAACTCCTTGCGAATGACCAGACCTTCCAGCACCGGCCGCAACTTGCTGCCTTCACGTACATACAGCGCCAGATCGGTTTTCGCGTAGGGATTGGCTCTTGAGAGATGGTCGGCGAAATCCGAACGCAGGCCAAAGGCGCGAACGTCCGACGCCAGACGGTATCGAGCGGTATCGATCTTCAAGTCATTGAAGCTGATCGCGTCGGAATTGTAGGCGCCAGGCTTTACGTAAGTCGCCAGCGGTTTGGCGTCGGAAGCGTTGAGGAGCGACAGCTCCAGGTCGAACACACCGTCGTGGTCACCTTCGGAGTCGGACACGAACGTGGACTTCACCGAGATCGCCTTGTCCGGGAAGGCCGGCCACACTTTGCAGCGTGACAGGGAGTGACCGTCGAATTTCTTTACCTCACAGGCGGCGTGGGCCTGAGTGGTGATGGCCAGAAAACCGAGGGCGATGAAAAGTCGGGTTGGGGTGAGCATTGTTCTTCCTTGATAAGAGTCGCGTTGGTTCTGTATCACTCGATCGCCTGGAAACCTTTAGGCAAGACGTATGATTTTCCATCGTAGCGAAGGGTTGTCAGTTCAGGGCTGCCGACACTGGTCTTGTCTTCACAAGCATCGCCTTCGACGACATTGGTCGTCCCTGTCTGTCGGGTTTTGATAATCAGGTCGGCATAACCATGGGAGCTGGTCTTGGCGATTTCTAGCGTTCTGGTTGTCTCATATCGCTCGCCGGTGCATTCACCGTCCCATTCGCCGCCGTACTGATAAACCACTAATCGCTGCAGGACGGGGCGCAACTTGGCGCCGTCTCTCACATAAAGAGAGAGATGCGTTTCTTCAAGCGGAATGAGGCGAGATCCGTTGGTGAACTGCACCCGGACTCCAAAAGCTCGAAGATCAGGGGCGAGCGTGTATCGAGCCGTATCGAGCGCAAGTTCCCGGAACGCTATGCCATCTGTTTTGAAGGCAGAAGCCTGGTGATGAGTTGCAATCGGATCCGTTTGGCCGTCTTTCAGAACAGACACATCCAAATCGTAGGAAGCGATCATCTCGGTATTTTCAGGTGCATCGACGCGCTCCGATTTGGCGTTGATGATCAGCCCGGGATACGCCGGCCACTCCTTGCAAACAGAAAAATCCCGCTCGTTAGCCACCGGCGCAGGCACACAATCAGCCAACACCTGCCCCGCCATCAACGCGCCGCAAAGCGCCATACACCCAATAACCCCAGACTTCACTGTCACGCCCCGCTCCTCGATGTTTTTCAGCCGCGCACTATCCCCTCCCCGATCCGCCGATTCAACCAGTTCAACGCCTGATCCCCACCCCGCCGCTTGTGCCACGCCGAGACAAAGGTGAACGGCGCGATCTCGAACGGCGGCGGCACGATGATCAGTGCCTCTTCATCAATATCGTTCAACGCCCGCGAAGCCACGGTCAGGATCAGATCCGTGCCGCTGATGAACTGCGGCGCAACGCTCCAGTGCGGCAGGCTGATGGCGACACGGCGGCGCTCACGCAGGGCGGTCAGGGTGCGTTCGATTTCCGGGGTGCCGCTGCCGCGCATTTCCAGCAGAACGTGCGGACGGGAAAGGTAGGTTGGCAGGTCGAGAACACCTCCGGCGGGAAGGCTCTGGCGATCCAGCAGGCAGACGTAGCGCTCCTCGAACAGCGGCGTGCTGTGCAATTCGCCGGGGAGTTCCGGGAGCACACCGGCAGCGAGGTCGATGTCGCCGTTGAGCAAACCTTCGACCATGCCTTCGCGGCTGGCATGGCTGATTTGCAGGTCGATGCCCGGCGCTTCCGCGCGCAATGTACGAATCAGGCGAGGCAGGATGATCGCCGCGCCGTAGTCCGACATCGCAAGCCGAAAGGTCCGGCGCGCGCTGGCCGGGTCAAAGGTGTTGGGCGCCAGCAGCGATTGCACCTGGGCCAGGGCCTCGGCCAGCGGCGCCACCAGTTCCAGCGCCCGAGCGGTGGGCGCCAGCCCCGAACCGGCCCGCACCAGCAATGGATCACCGAGCAAGTCACGCAGTCGGGCCAACGCATGGCTGACCGCCGGTTGACTCAAGTGCAGACGCTCGGCGGCGCGGGTGACGTGCTGCTCGCTGAGCAAGGCGTCGAGGATCACCAGCAGGTTGAGGTCGATGCGCCGAAGATCATTCATCTGATGCATGTTCCGGATGACAAAACAGAATTTAAATCTGCGCGACGAATACCCTAGAGTCCAGCAAAACCTTGCTGGAGAACGATCATGAGTACGTTGCAGTGGGCCGGTCTGTTGTTGCTGGCGGTATTGGCCGGGGCGGTGGTGCCTTTTCAAAGTGCGATCAACACCAATCTGGCCCGGGGCCTGGGCCATCCGTTGTGGGCGACATTGGCGTCATTGCTGGTCAGCGTTCTGGTGTTGTTGCCGGTGATCGTCGCGCTGCGATTACCGTTGCCATCACTGGCGTTCATCGGCAAGGCGCCGCTGTGGATGTGGGCCGGTGGCGCGTTCGGGGTGTGTTTTGTGGCATTGGCGGTGGTGTTGGTGCCGAAACTCGGGGCATCGGGGTTTGTCGCGCTCGCGTTGGCCGGACAAGTGCTGGCGTCGATGGTGCTGGACCACTTCGGGTTGTTCGGGCTGCTGGAGAAGCAACTCACATTGTCTCGGGTATTCGGCGCGGTGCTGTTGATGGCGGGCGTGGTGCTGATCCAGTTTTCCCCGGCGCTGGAAAAGAGCGCCGCAGCCGTCGGATAACAGGGCAAAGGTAAGCCCTTCACTCTAAGGGTTGTCGGGCATTTCATCGCCTTACAACCCGGCGAGGCATCGCCCTACAAACAAAACTCCAACAGCCCTCAGCACTATCGGATACAGCCGATTCTGACCCTGCAAAGCTCTCTTTAAAGTCTGGCAACACACACAAATTGAAACACCCCATGGATTGCCATGCTCAAGGAGAGCTGCCTTTGAATCATCTGACGGATTCCCTCAACACCTTCTCCAACTATCGCAAAGTCATCGCGCTGGCAGACCACGACTGGGAGGCTGCCGAAGCCGGAAAAGTCGCGGCTCTCAATGTCGAGGTCAAAGGCTGCAACCACTTGCTCGATCAACACGGGCGCCAGTTCCATCACTTTTGCACCACGTCCTATCTGGGCCTCGACCACCACCCGGCCCTGCTTGAAGGTGCCATATCGGCCCTTCGGGAAACCGGCACACTGCGCGTAGCCAACTCGAAAAATCGCTGCAAGCTGGCGCTGCTCGATCAATACGAAAGCGAGCTGTCGCACTTGTTTGGCGCGGTGTGTCTGAGCAGTCTGTCCTGCAGCGCCGCGAGTGCCGGCATCCTGCCGTTGCTGGCCAGTGGCGTGTTCACGCAAAACCGCCCGCCGGTGATGGTGTTCGATCGCCTGGCCCACTATTCGATGCATCACCTGAAAGCCAGCTGCGCCGATGAAACTCAAGTGCTGACATCGCCCCACAACGACATGGATTTTCTCGAATCGGTGTGCCAACGCCACTCCACCGTCGCCTACATCGCCGACGGTGCCTACAGCATGGGTGGCGTGGCAAATCTGGACGGTCTGCTGTACCTGAAGGAACGTTATGGCTTGTTTCTATATCTCGATGACTCCCACGCGTTGTCGGCGGTCGGCAGCAACGGCGCCGGCCTTGTACGGCCAAGAATGCCGGCGCTGGAAGAGGATTGCCTGATCGTCGCTTCGCTGGCCAAGTCGTTCGGTGCCAGCGGCGGTCTGGTGATGCTCGGCAATCAGCGCCAGAAAAAATTGATCCAGCGTTACGGCGGTCCGAGCAATTGGTCGCAAAGCCTCAATTGCGCTGCCATTGGTGCGGGTCTGGCGTCGATCCAACTGCATCGCAGTGCAGAGCTGCGTGCATTGCAGATTCGGCTCCAGGCCAATATTCGCCTGTTCGACAGCCTGCTGAGCACCGAACAACACGGCAGCCCCATGGCCATCCGCCTGATCAACTGCGGCGAGGCCGCCCTGGCCACTCGAATTGCCATCGAACTGGCCGAACACGGCTTTTTCACCAGCGCGGTATTTTTCCCGGTGGTGGCTCAAGGTAAAGCCGCGATCCGCGTTACGCTGCGCGCCGACATGGAATCGACACTGATCCACCACTTCTGTGATTTGATCACCGGATTGTTACTGACTCACAGCGGCCATCGCGACCGCTGAACCTTCACGGACGACTCATGAACCCCAGCCTCATCCTGCTCATCACCTGCTCCACCGTGTTTCTCGCCCAACTGGGCATGAGCATTTACCTGCCGGCGTTGCCACAGATCGCCGGGCACTTGCAGGTCGATGCACCGCAGGTGGCCTGGGGCTTGTCGCTGTACCTGATCGGCATGGCGCTGCCGATGCTGCTCTGGGGCAGTCTGGCGCAGCGCATCGGCCGTAAACCGGTGCTGTTGGCGGCGCTGGGGATTTATGGGCTGGCGAATCTGGTGCTGCCGCTGGGCTCGACACTGGAGTCGTTCCTGCTGATGCGCCTGCTTCAGGGGATCGGCGCCAGCGGCATTTCGGTGATGGCGCGGGTGCTGATTCGTGACAGTTTCCGGGGCGATCTGCTGGCGAAGGCGCTGTCGTGGATTTCGATTTCGTTCGTTGTCGCGCTCGGCATCGGGCAATACGCCGGCTCGCTCATTCAGGTGACGCTGGGCTGGCAGGCGATCTTTTATCTGCTGGGTGCGGTCAGTCTGTTGATGGCCGCGATTGTCTCGCGCCTGAATTTTCCGGAGCTTGTCGAGGCACCCGCAACCGCGTCGCCCTGGGCGGTCTACGGAAGGATTCTGACCTGTCGGGCGTTTCTTCTGCCGGCGCTCGCGGGCGGTCTGGGTTATGGCGTGATCATCGCGTTCAACAGCGCTGCGCCGTTGATTCTGCAAGGCCCGCTCGGTTGGACAACGACCGAATATGGGCTGTTGGGCTGGCCGATCAGTGCGGCGTATTTTCTGGGCGCGTTGGCGGTCAATCGCTTTGTCTTGCGCACGGGTCAGCACCGGTTGATGACACTGGGGGTCGGGTTGGTGATGGCCGGCAGTGGGGTGATGCTGGCCGGCAGCCTGTTGGCCAGCTCGATGGCCTGGCTGCTTTGGCTGCCTTACTGCGTAGCGGTGTTCGGCCAGTCGTTGAACTACCCGATCAGCCTGTCACGGGCCAACGATGGAGCGCCGATTGCCGGCGCCTACGCGATGGCCCTGAGCGGTTTCATCCACCAATTGATGGCTGCACTGATCGGCGCCGTGGCCAGCCTGTTCGCCAGTCCGCAAGCGTGGCCGCTGTCGCTGCTGTGTTGTGTACTGGCGTTGGGCGCGGTGCTCTGCGTGAGGTTCGCGCCCGGTCGCCAGCCCGCTTAAAACGCGCTGCGGAAAATCTCTTCGATCTGCCGTTGATCCGCCGCCCGTGGGTTGGTCAAACCGCAGGCGTCTTTCAGGGCGTTGGCGGCGAGTATCGGGATGTCGGTGCATTTGGCGCCGAGGTCACGCAAGCCACCGGGGATGTCGACGTCCTTGGCCAGGCAACGGATCGCGGCAATCGCGGCTTGCGCACCCTCCTCCGGGCTGAAACCACGAATGTCGGCGCCCATGGCATGGGCGACGTCGGTGAGGCGATCGGCGCAGACCAGCGCGTTGAACGTCTGCACATGGGGCAACAGCACCGCGTTGCACACCCCGTGAGGCAAATCGTAGAAACCGCCCAACTGGTGCGCCATCGCATGCACGAAGCCAAGCGATGCATTGTTGAACGCCATGCCGGCGAGGAACTGCGCGTAGGCCATGTTTTCCCGCGCGGCGAGGTCGCTGCCGTCGCGAACCGCCAGGCGCAGGTTGTTGCTGATCAGGGTCATCGCCTTCAAGGCGCAAGCGTCGGTGATCGGGTTGGCGGCGGTGGAGACGTAGGCCTCGATCGCGTGGGTCAGTGCGTCCATGCCGGTGGCAGCGGTCAGGCTTTTCGGCATGGCGACCATCAGCGCCGGGTCGTTGACCGACAGCAGCGGCGTGACGTTACGGTCGACGATGGCCATTTTCACATGGCGGGTTTCATCGGTGATGATGCAGAAACGGGTCATCTCGCTGGCTGTGCCGGCGGTGGTGTTGATGGCGATCAGCGGCAATTGCGGCTTGGCCGATTGATCGACGCCTTCATAGTCGCGGATCTGCCCGCCGTTGGTCGCGCACAGGGCGATGCCCTTGGCGCAGTCGTGGGGCGAGCCGCCGCCAAGGGACACCACGAAATCGCAGCGACTGTCCTTGAGCAGCGCCAGCCCGGCCTCGACATTGGCAATGCTCGGATTTGGCTTGGCGCCGTCGAAGATCACCGAGTCGATGTCCTGCATCGCCAGTTTCTCGGCGATCATGGTCGCCACGCCAGCCTTGGCCAACCCGGCGTCGGTGACGATCAGCGCCTTGCGAAAACCGTAGTTGCGGATCGCATTCATCGCCTCGTCGAGGCAGCCGCTGCCCATGATGTTTACTGCGGGAATGAAAAAGGTGCTGCTCATGGTGCGTCTCCTGACAGGGGCCGAATCGACTCCTGCGATTCGGCGGATGCATACAGGATCGACCGATCGGTCACGGCGGATGTTGATCTGGCTCAATGCCCGCTCGTGATAAAGTCGCCGCCCATCTGCCCCTTAGTTTTGAGACGTGCCCTGCAATGACCGATTTTCTGGATGTCGACGCCACACTCGAAGACTGGAACGCGTTGCGCGCCACCACCGACTTCCGTGGTTTGCTGGTGGGCAACGGCGCCAGCCGCGCGGTGTGGGACGATTTCGGCTACGACTCGCTGTTCGAAAGCGCCCGCACGGTGGAAGAAAAACCCCTGAGCCTGTCGGAACTGAGCGTGTTCGACGCGATGCAGACGCGCAGTTTCGAACAGGTACTTGGCGCCCTGAAAACCACCAGTCGGGTCAACAAGGCATTGGCCGTCAGCTCGGCTGCGCCGCGCAACCGCTACTACGCGATCAAGGAAGCGCTGATCAACGCCGTCCACGATTTGCACATTCCGTGGCGACTGGTCGAAGCCTCGACCCTGAGCATTCTGAACCGCGAACTGGCCAGTTATCGCACGGTGTTCACCACCAATTACGACCTGCTCAACTACTGGGCCCTGCAACACCAGAGCGAGGCCATCGACGACCTGTTCAACGGTCCCGACGCCAGTTTCGACTTGTGCGAAAGCCACACCGAAAAACCGCGTCTGCTGTACCTGCACGGTGGCCTGCATCTGGTGCGCAACCTGAACGGCAGCGCCCGCAAAATGACCGCCACCGAAGGCACGCTGCTGGGCAGTTTTGCGATCAACAACACGATCAAGACGCTTGATGATGTGCCGCTGTTCGTCAACGAGGGGCCGAGCGCGGACAAGCTCAAGACCATCCGCAGTTCCGATTACCTGTCGTTCTGCTACGACCAGCTACTCGCGCACGGCGACAGTCTGTGCATCTTCGGCCATGCCCTGGGCGAGCAGGACAACCACATCGTGCGCGCCCTGCGCCTGGCGAAACCGCAGACCGTGGCGATCTCGATCTACCCGCGCAGCGCGGCGTTCATCCAGCACCAGAAGCGCCACTACGCAAAAGTGTTCGAAAGCACGGGCGCCGAGTTGCGGTTCTTTGATTCGAAGAGCCATGCGCTGGGACATCCGAAGCTGTCGGTGCCGGTCGAGGTCTGATCACTCCTCGCTGCTGTGCACCACCACCAGCAACTGCGCCTGCACCTCGCCCACTGAGCGGATGCGATGGGGTTTCTGCGCATTGAAATGCAGCGCGTCCCCCCGCTCCAGCAGCACCCGTTCGTTCACGAAGTCCACTTCGACCCGGCCTTCGTGGACGAACAGGAACTCCTCGCCCAAGTGTTCCTTGAAGGTCTTGTCGGTGAATTCGCTCGGCGGGTAAATGATGAACGGCAGCAAACTGCGCTCGCTGACCTGATGGGCCAGCACCGCATAACCCGGGCTGTGGTCGTTGGCCGCCAGCGACTGGCGCTCGTGGATGCGCACCAGGCTGTAGCTGTCGAGGCTGACGTTGTCTTCGGAGAACAATTCCTCGACCTTCACGTTCAGCGCTTTCGCCAGTTTCAACGCGGCGGCGATCGACGGCGTGTTCAACCCGCGTTCGACTTTCGACAGATAACTCTTGGTCATGCCGGATTTCTCGGCCAGTGCTTCAAGGGTTACGCCAAGTTTTTTTCTCAATAATTTCAAACGGATAGACATGCGAAGCGATTAATCCAGCAAAGGAAAGACGATTTGTCCTTGCCAATGACACAAAGTGTCATATAGCCTCTTAAGTGTCATCCATGGCAACCACCACAGGACACGGATATGGCGAAGACATTAGCACTACCCAAAGACGAACTGGTCAAGCAAGCGCTGACCCAGATGCAAAAAAGCCTGGCGGATAATACGTGGACAGACCGGCAAAAGCTGGCCCTGACCTGCCGGATCCTCTTCGAGAACGGCCACGATTCGGGCCTCGCCGGGCAGATTACCGCCCGTGGCCCGCAGCCGGGCACTTACTACACTCAGCAACTGGGGCTGGGCTTCGACGAAATCACCGCGAGCAATCTGCTGCTGGTCAACGAAGACCTGGAAGTGCTCGAAGGCCACGGCATGGCCAACCCGGCCAACCGTTTCCACAGCTGGGTGTACCGCGCACGGCCGGACGTGAACTGCATCATCCACACCCACCCGACGCACATTGCCGCGCTGTCGATGCTGGAAGTACCGTTGCAGATTTCCCACATGGACCTGTGTCCGTTGTACGACGATTGCGCGTTCCTTGAGGGCTGGCCGGGCGTGCCGGTCGGTAACGAAGAAGGCGAATTGATTGCCGGGGCGTTGGGCGATAAACGGGCGATCCTGCTTTCCCACCACGGTCAACTGTCCACCGGCACGACCATCGAGGAAGCCTGCGTCATCGCACAACTGATCGAGCGCGCCGCCAAACTGCAATTGCTGGCAATGGCTGCCGGGACGATCAAACCGATCATTCCCGAGCTGGGTCGCGAGGCCCATGACTGGGTGTCGAAACCCAAACGCCACGCCGCTGCATTCAACTACTACGCCCGGCAGAACCTGCGTCAGCACGCCGATTGCCTGAACTGAACAACTCATCCTTGCGGAGCACTCTCATGTCCAACATTCACGGCATCATCGGCTATACCATCACCCCGTTCGGCGCCAAAGGCGAAGGTCTTGATCTGCCGGCCCTGGGTCGTTCGATCGATCGGCTGATCGACGGCGGCGTCCATGCCATCGCGCCGCTGGGCAGCACCGGCGAAGGCGCCTACCTGAGCGATGCGGAGTGGGACCAGGTCGCCGAATTCAGCATCAGGCACGTGGCCAAACGCGTGCCGACCGTGGTCAGCGTCTCCGACCTGACCACCGCCAAAGCCGTGCGTCGCGCACGCTTTGCCGAAGCCCACGGCGCCGACGTGGTGATGGTGCTGCCGGCGTCCTACTGGAAGCTGACCGAGGCGGAAATCCTCGCCCATTACCGCGCCATCGGCGACAGCATCGGCGTGCCGATCATGCTCTACAACAACCCGGCCACCAGCGGCACCGACATGTCGGTGGAACTGATTCTGCGCATCGTCAACGGCGTGGAAAACGTGACCATGGTCAAGGAGAGCACCGGCGACATCCAGCGCATGCACAAGCTGCAACTGCTCGGCGAAGGCCAGGTGCCGTTCTACAACGGCTGCAATCCACTGGCGCTGGAAGCCTTTGCGGCCGGGGCCAAGGGCTGGTGCACGGCAGCACCGAACCTGATTCCGCAACTCAATCTGGATTTGTACGAGGCCACACTGGCGGGGGATCTGGGCAAGGCGCGGGAACTGTTCTACCGCCAGTTGCCGCTGCTGGACTTCATCCTCAAGGGCGGGTTGCCGGCGACGATCAAGGCCGGTCTGCGTGACACCGGGCTGGAAGTCGGCGATCCACGCTTGCCGGTGTTCCCGTTGAGCGAGGCCGGGCGCAACCAGTTGCAGGCCATTCTCAAAACCCTGCGCTGATCGTCAAGCACGACAAAAAACCTGTGGGATCGGCACGCTGCCGGTCCCACAGGTTTTTGTGCTGGAGGTGAACTCAGAGCACCGGCAGGGTTTTGTCCTTGATCACCGTCGTAGGCCCGTTGGCCTTCACGGCGGCGATGCCTTTGGCACACGCAGCCTCGGACGAATAGGATTCGCTGCTACCGATGATCTGGTGATTGGCCGCCTTGAGGTTGAAATACGGATGCCCGTCCTTCGTCGATTTCTTCTCGTAGCGCTCGTCCAGCGGGCTGTTGACCTGCACCGAGGCGATGCCGTTATCGGCGGCGCTGCGGGTGGTGTACAGCTCGCTGGTCAGAATCGTTTCGGCGTTTGCCGCTTTCAGCACGAACCTGAACTGGCCGTTGCTGCTTTTACTCAACTCGTACCATCCGGACATGTCGCTGCTCCTGTCGATTGAATCCCCGCAAGTAAAGACCGTTTCGACGGTTTAGCCACTCCGCACTGACAGGCGCGAATGTGAACATGACAAATGACAATCATTCTCATATCATCCGCGACTTTCTGCACCCCCCGCTTCGTCGAGAAGGATAGTCATGCCCCGCCTCACGCCCGATCCTCTGTCGGCCGATTCGTTTCGCCGGTTTTACGGGGACATCCTGCATTACCTGCGCAAACGCACGGACAATCCCAGTGACGCGGCGGACATGACCCAGGACGTGTTCACCCAATGGCTCGACTATCGCGACCGGGCCAAGGTCGAGCAGCCGCGGGCCTTTCTGTTTCAAATGGCGCGCAACCTGCTGCGTGACCACTGGCGCCGCCAAAAGGTGCGGTACATCGTGCAGCCCACTCAAGACAACGATGCCGAACCACTGGCCGATGAGCATCACGATCCGATGGCGGCCGCGCAACGCCAGCAACGGCTAGAGCAACTCAAAGCCGTGCTGGGCGAACTCTCGCCACGTCGGCGCGAGGCGCTTGTGCTGCACCGCTTCGAAGGCCTGAGTCAGGCGCAGATTGCCGAGCGCATGGGGATTTCGCTGAGCATGGTGGAAAAACACATTGCCTTCGCACTGCTGCATTGCAAGCAACGCCTGGATCACGACAACGGCATGGAGCAGCCAGAATGAACCGTTCTCACGACTTCACCGAGGAACTGCCCGACGACAGCATCGACGCTCAAGCCGCCGCCTGGTTTACCCGCAATCGTCAGGATCAGCAGCCCGCAGAGCGCCAGGCATTCGAGCAATGGCTGAGCGAGCCGGCGCATGCCAGCGCCTATCGTTCATTTGAAGTGTTGTGGGCCGAGCTTGGTGAATTGCAGCAACTGAACCGGCCAACGCCGCTGCCGGTAAATCGCTCAAAAAACCGCTGGCGACCCGCGCTGGCGATGGCCGCCGCGCTGATCGTTGCGATACTGGCTACGCCTCTGGGCACGTCACATGAGGTCTATCAGCAGCAGATTGCTACCCACGCCAAAGGCCTGCGCACCTTCGAACTGCCTGACGGCAGCACCTTGTCAGTGAACGCCAACACGCAACTGCGTGTCGACTTCGACAGCCACCAGCGCCGGCTCACGCTTGATCGCGGACAGTTCTACATCGACGTTGCCCCGGACAAGGAACGGCCGCTGTGGGTGCAGACCGGCGACGCCACGATCCGCGTGGTCGGCACCGGCTTTGACGTGCGGCGCAGCGAGCGACAACTGGTGGTCAGCGTCGCCCACGGTCAGGTCGCGTTCACACCGGACAGCCGCGCACCGCTGCTGCTCGGCGCACAGCAGCAAGTCGCGGTCGACCTGGCCAGCGGCGCCTTGCAGCAACACAGTCTTGCAGCCAGCCAGGTGGCCGACTGGCGCACCGGGCATCTGTCCTTTCGCAACCGTGAGCTGGCCAGTCTGGTGGATGAGCTGAACCTCTATCGCCCGCGTCCGGTGCTGCTGGCCAACGCAAAACTGGGGCAGATCAAGGTCTCCGGCAACCTCGACGTCGAGGACCCGGACGCCCTGATCAACGCCCTGCCAGCCCTGGTACCGGTGAGAACCGTCGCGCTGGCCGATGGCAGTATCCGCCTCGAAAACCGCTGACAAAACCTTACATGAGAATATTTTGCATTCGCATGTGAGGTTTTTTTTACCTGCCGCGTCTTCCTCCGGTCTGCGCTTCGTACGCAGGCCTTTCTGGCCTTTTCGCCGCCCTGGGGGATTCCATGTTTCGCGTGTTTTCGCCGTACCCGCTCACCTGCCTTCGACCGACCCTGCTCGCCACTTGCCTTGCGTTCAGCGTACAAGCCCATGCCGCTGACCTGAGCCTGCATTTGCCGGCGCAACCCTTGGCAACGTCGCTGAGTCAGGTCGCCCAACAGGCGAAGATCCAGTTGCTGTTCGATGAGGCGCAACTGCGCAACCTCAAGGCCCCGGCCCTCGACGGTGAATACAGCGCGGAAGCGGCGATTCGCACGTTGCTCGACAACAGCCAGTTCGGTCTGATCAAGGTCAACCAGACCTACGTCGTGCGCCCGGAAGAGCCGGTCACCAGCAGCGGTGACGGCATCCAGCTCGACGCCCTGAGCGTGATCGGCAGCGGCACCGAAGTCGACTCCAGCACCGTCGGCCGCTCGACCCTGACCCAGGCCGACATCGACCGCCACCAGCCAAACAACATTCCCAGCCTGCTGGCGACCCTGCCTGGCGTGAGCATGGGCGGTTCGATGAAACCGGGCGGCCAGACCATCAACATCTGGGGCCTGGGCGATGCCGAGGACGTGCCGTTGACCGTCGACGGCGCCACCAAAAGCGGTTTCGAGCGCTACCAGCAAGGCACGATTTTCATCGAACCGGAGCTGATCAAACGCATTGAAGTGGAAAAAGGCCCGCACTCGATGCTCACCGGCAACGGCGGTTTCGGTGGCACCGTGCACATGGAAACCAAAGACGCCCCGGACCTATTGCAGGAAGGTCGCAACAGCGGTGCGATGGTCAAGTACGGTTACGCCAGCAACGACCATCAGCAAACCTACACCGGTGCCGTGTTCGGTCGCACCGACGACGGTCGCGCCGATGCGCTGGTGTACCTGACCAAGCGCGATGGCGGCGACATGAAGCTGGCCGGCACCCCGCCCGATCCGGACAATCAGTACCCGATCAACCCTCGGCGCCTGCCCAACAGCGCGCTGGATCTGGACGGCCAACTGCTCAAGTTCAACCTGCACCTGAACGACGAGCACAGCGTCGGTCTGTCGTATTCGCGCTCGCAAAGCGAGCGCTGGGCGCCGTTTTCGTCGGCCAGTTATCCGACCCCGCCGACCCGCGCCAACATCAAGCAATACGGCTACGAAAACGCCCTCAAGCGTTTCCTCGCCAACCGCGAGACCACCGACACCACGTGGTCGGCCAAGTATCAGTACCAGCCGCTGGACAATCGCCTGATCGATTTCAAGCTGAGCTATTCCGAGTCCAACACCGATCAGACCGACGAGCGCGATGCCACGGCGTTCTTCCAGACGTCCACCGGCGGACGCAAGATGGACACCGCCTACAAGGACCGCATCGTCGAGGCGAGCAACATCAGCCTGTTCGAAACCGGCGTGCTGTCTCACGCGGTCACCGGCGGTGTGCAAATCCGCAAGCACAGCCGCGACACGGAAATGTGGATGCCGGGCAAGACCTACGAAGTGCCGAAGTACAACTACGGCTACTTCCAGCCGAGTTTCATGCCCCAGGGCAAGGTCGACACCAACAGCGTTTATCTGCAAGACGCGATCACACTGGGCGATTTCACCCTGACCCCGTCCGTGCGCTACGACCATGTGCGCAATCGCGGCGAAGCCAACGACGCGCCTTACTACGACAACCCGGACCCGAGCTTCGGCCACGACTACAGCGACCGCACTTACACCGGTTGGTCGCCGCGTCTGTCGGCGTTCTGGCGGATGACCCCGGACGTCGGCTTCTTCGTCGACTACAGCAAGACCTGGCGCGCGCCGGTCATCGACGAGCAGTACGAAGTGCAGGGTCTGGGCAGCCGCACCGCCACCAGCGTCGACCTCGACCCGGAACGCATCACCGGTTGGCGTGCCGGTAATATCAGCCACTTCGCCAACGTGTTCACAGACCACGACAACGTGCAGGTCCGCACCACGCTGTTCCGCAACAAGATCGACGACGAGATCTTCAAGGCCACCGGCATAGGCTGCGAGAACCAGGCCATCAAGGGCGGCAGCATCGCCTCGGACTGCAAGGGTTCCGGCCCCATGGGCAACTACCGCAACATCGGCGGGCTGACCATCAAGGGCTTTGAAGTCGAAAGCTTCTATGACTCGACGTACCTGTTCGGTTCGCTGTCCTACTCGTGGATGACCGGCAAGCACGAAGGCGCCTACACCAATCCATGGGGACCGGACGTCTGGGTGCGGGACGTTCCACCGAGCAAATGGATTGCCGTGCTCGGCGTGAAGATTCCGAGCTGGGATGCCCAGGTCGGCTGGCAAGGAGAGTTCGTGCGCCAGACCGATCGCCTGCCGAGCGACAAGTACGGCTCGAGCAAAAACACCCTGGGTGACGTGTTCTACGACCAGTACGCCAACGACCGCTACAACGTGCAGGGTCTGTTCGCCAAATGGAAACCGCAGCAGCCGTACCTCAAGGGCACCGAGGTCAACCTCACCGTCGACAACCTGTTCAACGAAGATTACCGCCCGGCGCTGAGCGGTGATCGGGCTTACAGTCAGGGACGCAATGCCAAGGTCAGCGTGACGCGGTTCTTCTGATCCGTCCGGGCTTGCCCATCGCGAACACGCTCGCGATGGGCCTCACGCTCACAGGGTGATTTTGGTTCCGAGCAACCCGAGGAAACCGGCCAGCCAGTTCGGATGCGCCGGCCAGGCCGGGGCGGTGGCCAGATTGCCCTGGACGTGGCCCTCGGTCACCGGAATATCGATGTAGGTGCCACCGGCCAGCCGCACTTCCGGGGCACAGGCCGGATAGGCGCTGCACTCGCGGCCTTCGAGAATCCCCGCCGCCGCCAGCAGTTGCGCGCCATGGCAGACAGCAGCAATCGGCTTGCCGGCCTTGTCGAAGGCTCGCACCAGTTCCAGGACTTTTTCGTTCAGCCGCAGGTATTCCGGCGCGCGACCACCGGGCACCAGCAACGCGTCGTAATCCTTGGCATCGACCTTGGCGAAATCGAAGTTCAGGGCAAACAGGTGACCGGGCTTCTCGCTGTAGGTCTGATCGCCTTCGAAATCATGGATCGCGGTGCGCACAGTCTTACCGGCGGCCTTGTCCGGGCACACGGCGTGCACGGTGTGACCGACCATTTGCAGGGCCTGGAACGGCACCATCACTTCGTAGTCTTCGACGTAATCGCCGACCAGCATCAGAATCGTTTTCGCGGCCATGGACAGGACTCCTCTGGTGAATGCACAGGAGTATTCAAAGTAGTCCAAGGTTCGCGATGACGTCCGCAAACTGTATGGATAACTCTGCGCCTGACTGTAACAGCACGATGCGCAAGGTTTGTGGCTAGATGAAGCCACCTCCCTGCCACCTTCTAATCGGGTTGCCCTCATGTCTTCGCGCGAAAACACCGGCATGGCCCTCGGCCTGCTCGGCGTGGTGATTTTCAGCCTCACCCTGCCCTTCACCCGTATCGTGGTGCAGGAACTTCACCCTCTGCTCAACGGCCTCGGCCGTGCGTTGTTCGCGGCGATTCCGGCGGCGTTACTGTTGTTGTGGCGACGGGAAAAGTGGCCGACCTGGCAACAGGTCAAAGGCCTGAGCCTGGTGATCGCCGGGGTGATTCTCGGATTCCCGGTGCTCTCCGCATGGGCCATGCAGACCTTGCCGGCATCCCACGGTGCGCTGGTCAACGGTTTGCAGCCGCTGTGCGTGGCGCTGTACGCCGCGTGGCTGTCCCATGAGCGTCCGTCGAAAGCCTTCTGGGCCTGCGCCGCGTTAGGCAGTGCGCTGGTGCTGGGTTATGCGTTGTACACCGGCGCCGGCAGCATTCAGGCCGGTGATTTGCTGATGCTCGGGGCGATTGCGGTGGGCGGTCTGGGTTATGCCGAGGGCGGTCGCCTGGCCCGGGAGATGGGCGGCTGGCAGGTGATCTGCTGGGCGCTGGTGCTGTCGACGCCGTTGCTGATCGGCCCGGTGCTGTATCTGGCGATCCAGCATCAGGGCGCGGTCTCGACGAAAACCTGGTGGGCCTTCGGTTACGTCGCGCTGTTTTCGCAGTTCCTGGGGTTCTTCGCCTGGTACGCCGGGCTGGCCATGGGCGGCATTGCCCGGGTCAGTCAGATCCAGTTGTTGCAGATCTTCTTCACCATCGCGTTTTCCGCGCTGTTCTTCGGCGAACATGTGGAGCCGATCACCTGGCTGTTCGCCTGCGGGGTGATCGCGACAGTGATGCTCGGGCGCAAGACGGCGGTGCGCCCGGCTCAACCGGGCACGTTACCGGCCGGGGTTCAGCTCAAGCCTTGAGCGGCAGCAGGCCATCGGCGAGCAGCAGCGTTTCGAGGCAGTGCTCGCTGATCTGGTAGAACGCCTTGAGCTCCTGAATTTTCACCAGCAACTGGGCCGGGTCCACCGGCTCGGCGCGCTTCACGGCAAGGATCATCTTGTTCTTGTTGGTGTGGTCCAGGGAGATGAACTCGAACACTTTGGTCTCGTAACCGCAGGCTTCGAGGAACAGCGCACGCAGGCTGTCAGTGACCATTTCCGCCTGCTGCCCCAGATGCAGGCCGTATTGCAGCATCGGTTTGAGCAGCGCCGGACTCTGGATCTGCAAGCGGATCTGTTTGTGGCAGCACGGCGAGCACATGATGATCGCTGCGCCAGAACGGATGCCGGTGTGGATCGCGTAGTCGGTGGCGATGTCGCAGGCATGCAAAGCGATCATCACTTCCAGCTCGCTCGGCGCCACGCTGCGCACATCGCCGCACTTGAACACCAGCCCTGGGTGTTCCAACTTCTGTGCGGCGGTGTTGCACAGATTGACCATCTCTTCGCGCAATTCGACGCCGGTGACTTCGCCCTCGGCCTTCAAGGTGTTGCGCAGATAGTCATGGATGGCGAACGTCAGGTAACCCTTGCCGGAACCGAAATCCGCCACCCGTACCGGTTTGTCCAGGGCCAGCGGCGAGGACGTCAGGGCGTGACTGAAGACTTCGATGAACTTGTTGATCTGCTTCCACTTGCGCGACATCGCCGGGATCAGCTCGTGTTGCGCGTTGGTGACGCCCAGGTCCTTGAGGAACGGTCGGTTCAGATCGAGGAAGCGGTTCTTCTCGCGGTTGTGTTCGGCGGACGGCACTTCGCGCAATTGCTGGGGTTTGCTCATGAACAGCGAGCTTTTGCCCTTTTTGCTGTATTCGAGCTGGGCTTCGTCAGTCAGCGTGAGCAAATGCGCATTTTTGAACGCGGCCGGCAACAGCCCGGCAATCGTCGTCACCGCCTCGTCCAGCGGCAGGTTCTTGGTGATGTCGCGGGTCTTGTAGCGATAAACGAACGACAGGCACGGCTGCGCCTTGACCGTCACCGGCTTGATGATGATCCGCTGCAGGTCCGCTTCTTCGCCGACGTACTTGGCCAGCACCAGTTTGATGAAGCCGTTCTGTTCGAGGCTGGTTTGCAGCAGCTCGATGAACTGGGCGTGGTGATCGGGCGCCGGTTTGGCAGATGGGGCGGTAACGGACATGGGAAAAAGCGGCCTCGGACAGGCAAATCGGGAATGGCCGCTAGTTTAGGGGGGATGGCGTTCAAGGGCACGGCTAATTTCCCGAACGGCTTATCCCAGCACCACCAACCGATTCGGCAACTCATTCCTCACCTGCGTCACCGGCACATGCACCTTGAGCAACTCGCCGCACGCCTCGATGCAGGTCACGAAGCCCTGCAACGTTTGCCCCTGCCGCACCTGCTCGGTAAACACCGCGACAATCGAATCCCAGCTCTTGTTGTCCAGTTTTCTGGAAATCCCTTCGTCCACCAGGATCTCCACGTAGCGCTCGGCCTCGCAGACAAAAATCAGCATGCCGGTGCTGCCTACCGTGTGATGCAGGTTCTGTTCGAGAAACTGCCGCCGCGCCAGGTTTGAGGCACGCCAGTGGCGGACGTGGCGCGGAATCAGATGGGTGGTGACCTTGGGCAGACGAAACACCAGGCACAGCACGACAAAACTGACCCACTGCACCAGCAGCAGACTGTGCATCGTCAGCCAGCCGGTCAGGTAATGCACGATGCCCGGCACCACCAGCGCCAGCAGGCTGGCCCACAGCAGCGGGATGTACGCGTAGTCGTCGGCGCGGGCCGCCAGCACCGTCACCAGTTCGGCGTCGGTGTCGCGCTCGACCCGGGCGATGGCCTCGGCGACCTTGCGTTGTTCGTGTTCAGTCAGTAATGCCATGTCGTGAAGTGCCTGCTCATTATTGTTATCACCAGCCGCCGGAGGACCCGCCTCCGCCGAAACTGCCACCGCCGCCACTGAAGCCCCCGCCTCCACCGCCGCCGCCAAAACCTCCGCCACCGAAGCCGCCCCCTCCTCCGGAGCCGCCCCGGCCGGCGGGAAGGATACCGAGCATCTGGCAGATAAAAACAGTCAGGATGAACAACATCACCAGAAATACGAACAACGCCGGGTGCCGCGAGACGAAATCGTCCGACGGATCGCCGGCCGATTCATACACCGTGGAAGGTTCGTCCAGCGGATTGCCGCCCAGCACCACCAGCATCGCCGCCACGCCGTCACTGATGCCCTTGCTGTAATTGCCGGCCTTGAACGCCGGTGTGATGACCTGATGGATGATCACCGAACTCTGGGCATCGGTCAGGCGATCCTCCAGCCCGTAGCCGACTTCGATGCGCAATTTGCGCTCGTCCCGGGCGACGATCAACAGTGCGCCGTTGTTTTTGTCCTTCTGGCCGATGCCCCAGTGCCGGCCGAGCTCGACGCCGTAGTCCTCGATAGTGGAGCCTTGCAGATTCGGCAAGGTCACGACCACCAACTGCTCGCCGGTTGCCTGTTCGTGGGCCTGCAACTGCTGATTCAGTTGTGCACGCACCGACGGCTCGATCATCTGCGCGTCGTCCACCACCCGCCCGGTCAGCGCCGGAAAGGTCAACTCGGCCCGGGCGCTGACGGCGAACAGCCACAGCATCAGCACCAGGCCCATCTTCAACACACGCATGGGCATCCCCGGCTCAGAACTTCACTTCCGGGGCCTTGTCCGCGCCGGGGCTGGTGGCTTCGAAGGTCTCGCGGATCGGCAGATCGCTGTACATCACGCTGTGCCACAGGCGACCGGGAAAAGTGCGGATCTCGGTGTTGTACTTCTGCACCGCCAGAATGAAATCCCGGCGGGCCACGGCGATACGGTTTTCCGTGCCTTCTAGTTGCGATTGCAGGGCGAGGAAGTTCTGGTTGGCCTTCAGGTCCGGATAGCGTTCGGACACCACCATCAAACGGCTCAAGGCACCGGTCAGCTGATCCTGAGCCTGCTGGAACTGCTTGAGCTTTTCCGGGTTGTCGAGGGTGCTGGCATCGACCTGGATCGACGTCGCCTTGGCCCGGGCCTCGACCACCGCCGTCAGGGTTTCCTCCTCGTGCTTGGCATAACCCTTCACGGTTTCCACCAGATTGGGGATCAGGTCGGCGCGGCGCTGATACTGGTTCTGCACCTGGCCCCAAGCCGCCTTGGCCTGTTCGTCGAGGGTGGGAATGTTGTTGATGCCGCAGGCGGTCAACAGCGTGGCCAGCACCAGCAAGGCGGCGACCTGCAAACGCGAGCGGTAGACAGGACTGACATTCATCGGACGGGTGCTCCCTTGCACATTTCATGAATAATGACTCGCGAAACATTCTCAGCCGGCGGTTGGGGCATAATCGCCCGCGCCACTGGATTGCGGCGGGCCGATGGGCTAAAAAGAGGCCCTGCGCGATCACGTCGTCGAAACTGACGATGTACATTCGGCTGTCGTTTTCTGAATCAGCACCCGAACAACAATAGTCGCTCCCTAAATTTTGGCTGGCCGGCATTGCAACGCCGTTTAGGCCCTTGAGAAAACTATTCATGAAGAAGCTGTGTTTGCTGGGCCTGTTCGTCAGCCTGGCCAGTCATCAAGTACTGGCCGCCACGACCCCGGTACCCCTGGAAAACAAGGATGCGTTCATCAGTAACCTGATGAAACAAATGACCCTCGACGAGAAGATCGGCCAGTTGCGCCTGATCAGCATCGGCCCGGAGATGCCTCGCGAACTGATCCGCAAAGAGATCGCCGCCGGCAACATCGGTGGCACGTTCAACTCGATCACCCGCCCGGAAAACCGTCCGATGCAGGACGCTGCCATGCGCAGCCGCCTGAAGATCCCGATGTTTTTCGCGTACGACGTGATCCACGGCCACCGTACGATTTTCCCGATTCCATTGGCCCTCGCATCGAGCTGGGACATGGACGCCATCGGCCAGTCCGGGCGCGTGGCCGCCAAAGAGGCCGCAGCCGACAGCCTCGACATCACCTTCGCGCCGATGGTCGATATTTCCCGCGACCCGCGCTGGGGCCGCAGCTCCGAAGGTTTCGGTGAAGACACCTACCTGACCTCGCGCATCGCCAAAGTCATGGTCAAGGCCTATCAGGGCGACACGCCGAGCGCGGCCGACAGCATCATGGCCAGCGTCAAGCACTTCGCCCTGTACGGCGCGGTCGAGGGTGGTCGCGACTACAACACCGTCGACATGAGCCCGGTGAAGATGTACCAGGACTATCTGCCACCGTACCGCGCCGCGATTGATGCCGGCGCCGGTGGCGTGATGGTCGCGCTGAACTCGATCAACGGTATCCCGGCCACCGCCAACACCTGGCTGATGAACGACCTGCTGCGCAAGGAATGGGGCTTCAAGGGCCTGGCGGTCAGCGACCACGGCGCGATCTTCGAGCTGATCAAGCACGGCGTGGCAGCAGACGGTCGCGAAGCGGCGAAGCTGGCGATCAAGGCCGGCATCGACATGAGCATGAACGACACCCTGTACGGCAAAGAACTGCCGGGGCTGCTCAAGTCTGGTGAGATCGAACAGAAAGACATCGACAACGCCGTGCGCGAAGTGCTCGGGGCCAAGTACGACATGGGCCTGTTCAAGGACCCGTACCTGCGCATCGGCAAGGCCGAAGACGATCCGGCCGACACCTACGCCGACAGCCGCCTGCACCGCGCCGACGCCCGTGACGTCGCCCGTCGCAGCCTGGTGCTGCTGAAAAACCAGAACGAAACCCTGCCGCTGAAGAAATCCGCGAAAGTCGCGCTGGTCGGTCCGCTGGCCAAGGCCCCGATCGACATGATGGGTAGCTGGGCCGCTGCTGGCCGTCCGGCGCAATCGGTCACCCTGTTCGACGGCATGAGCAGCGTGATCGGCGACAAGTCGAACCTGATCTACGCCCGTGGTGCCAACATCACCAGCGACAAGAAGGTCCTCGACTACCTGAACTTCCTCAACTTCGATGCGCCGGAAGTGGTCGATGACCCGCGCCCGGCCAACGTGCTGATCGACGAAGCGGTGAAAGCCGCCAAGGACGCTGACGTAATCGTTGCGGCCGTGGGCGAGTCCCGTGGCATGTCCCACGAATCGTCGAGCCGTACCGACCTGAACATCCCGGAAAACCAGCGTGAGTTGATCCGCGCCCTGAAAGCCACCGGCAAGCCGTTGGTGCTGGTGCTGATGAACGGCCGTCCGCTGACGATCCTTCAGGAAAAGGAACAGGCTGACGCGATTCTGGAAACCTGGTTCAGCGGCACCGAGGGCGGCAACGCCATCGCCGACGTGCTGTTCGGCGACTACAACCCGTCGGGCAAACTGCCGGTGACCTTCCCGCGCTCCGTGGGTCAGATCCCGACCTACTACAACCACCTGAGCATTGGCCGGCCGTTCACGCCGGGCAAACCGGGCAACTACACCTCGCAGTATTTCGATGACACCACCGGGCCCCTGTTCCCGTTCGGTTACGGCCTGAGCTACACCGATTTCAGCCTGAGCGACATGGCGCTGTCGTCGACCACCCTGAACACCACCGGCAAGCTCGACGCCAGTGTCACGGTGAAAAACACCGGCAAGCGTGACGGCGAAACCGTGGTGCAGCTGTACATCCAAGACGTCACCGGCTCGATGATCCGTCCGGTCAAGGAGCTGAAGAACTTCCAGAAGATCATGCTCAAGGCCGGCGAGCAGAAAGTCGTGCACTTCACCATCACCGAAGATGACCTGAAGTTCTACAACGCCCAGCTCAAGTACGCGGCAGAGCCTGGCAAGTTCAACGTGCAGATCGGCCTGGATTCCCAGGACGTGACGCAGCAGAGCTTTGAATTGTTGTAACTGTTAAAGCTAACCGATCGTTCCCACGCTCCGCGTGGGAATGCAGCCCGGGACGCTCCGCGTCCCAAAGCGGACGCAGAGCGTCCATTGAGGCATTCCCACGCAGAGCGTGGGAACGATCAATCGGGGGTTGGCGACTAGCCGCGTCTATCCAGCAGGTTGACCACCACCCGATCCACCCATCCCCAGATCCGCTGTTTCACTCGCCGCCACAACGGCCGGCGCTGCCATTCCTCCAGACTCACCTGCTGACTCAGGCCGAAGTCCTTCTCGAAACTCGCCACCACCGCTGCCGTCAGTGACGGATCCAGCGCCTCCAGATTCGCCTCAAGGTTGAAGCGCAAATTCCAGTGGTCGAAATTGCATGAGCCGATGCTCACCCAATCGTCCACCAGCACCATTTTCAGGTGCAGGAAACACGGCTGGTATTCGAAGATCTTCACCCCGGCCTTGAGCAGGCGCGGGTAGTAGCGATGCCCGGCGTAACGCACCGACGGGTGATCGGTACGCGGCCCGGTCAGCAGCAGGCGCACGTCGAGGCCACGGGCGGCGGCCTTGCGCAGAGAACGGCGGATTTTCCAGGTCGGCAGGAAGTACGGCGTGGCCAGCCAGATGCGCTTCTGGCCGCTGTTCAGTGCGCGGAACAGTGATTGCAGAATGTCGCGATGCTGGCGGGCGTCGGCGTAGGCCACACGGCCCATGCCCTCGCCGGTGTCGGGCACGCGCGGCAAACGCGGCAGGCCGAAATTCGCGTGAGGTTTCCAGGCGCGGCGATGTCGGTTGGCGATCCATTGGCGGTCGAACAGCAATTGCCAGTCGAGCACCAAGGGACCTGTGATCTGCACCATCACTTCGTGCCATTCGCTGGTGTCGTGGCCCGGCGTCCAGAATTCGTCGGTCACCCCGGTGCCGCCAACCACCGCCAGACGCTGATCGACCAGCAACAGCTTGCGGTGATCGCGATAGAAATTGCCGACCCAGCGCCGCCAGTTCAGGCGATTGTAGAAACGCAGCTCGACACCGGCGAGGGTCAGACGCTGACGCAAGGTCAGGGTGAAGGCGAGGCTGCCGTAATCATCGAACAGGCAGCGCACCCGCACGCCCCGCTCGGCTGCCAGCACCAACGCCTGAACCACGGTTTCGGCACAGGCGCCGGCCTCTACCAGATACAGCTCCAGTTCAATCTGCTCACGGGCGCGGGCGATTTCCTCAAGCATGCGCGGGAAGAATTGCGGGCCGTCGATCAACAGTTCGAAGCGGTTGCCGTCACGCCACGGGAACACTGCGCCGCGCATGTCAGCGCGCCGTGAAGATCAGCACCGCACCCACCGGCACCGACAGACTGATGGCCGACAGGCCGGCCATTTTGCGCAAGTTTTCCAGCCCTGGCAGCAGATCGAAATCCTCGGCGCTGATCACCAGCGGCTCCAGCGTCACCACTTGAAAACGTCGGTCATCAAGCCGAGTGGCGAGCAGTTCAGCGGGGTATTCGTGCTGTTTGCCGTGCAGGTTGACGGTCAGCGGCAGGCGCAACTCAAGTTGCGCGCCGGGGGCCAGATCGTTGATCGGGCGCAGGTCGATTTGCGTGGTGATGGTCGCCTCGGGAAATTGCTCGATCTGGAACAGTTCCTTGCGCATGCGTTCGTCGCGCAGCGGGATGCCGCTGTTGATCGAGTCCAGCTCGACCTCGACTTCGGCGCGGCCATCGGGATCGACCTTGCCGTGCAGCACCAGAAAGCGCTGCACTTCGGACACGTTGGCGTTTTTCGTGCTGACGAATGACAGCCGCGACGACTCGCCGTCCAGATACCAGTTGGCCTGGGCCGGCAGCGCGACGGCGCCCAGCAGCAGGCCGGCGAAGGCGTTGCACAGAGAACGGTTGAACATTGAAGACTCGTGGGGCCGATAAACCTGCACGAACCTTAACTGGCCGTGGCGCTATTGCAAACTGTCAGTCTGTGCAAAGGCTCAGACCAACGCCTGCTGCACCTGGCCAATAGTCGCCGCGAGGCTGTTGAGGTGCAGGCTCAGCACCCGCTCCACCGGCGCCTGATCCATCGGCCAATGCAGCGCCATGCTGCCGACCAGTTGCCCCTGCGCACGAATCGGCAACGCCACCGCGCGAATCAGGAACGGCAGGCGCACCGGGTATTCCCAATAGCCTTCGGTGCGCTGGCCGAAACCCTGATGCAGGGCTTGCTCGGTGGCCTGGAACACACCGTCATCCGCCAGTTGTTCGCGCTCGGCCAGTCGCTGCACGTCCTGGCTGTCGAGCTCTCCCAGACAGGCCCGGCCCATCGCCGAATGAAACAGGCTCGCGTGATGACCGACGATCTGACAGTTGTTCGGATAGCGTTTGCGCAGCACTTGCGGGATCGCGCTTTCCATCACTTCAACCCGCTCGCCGTCGAAGCACGACAGATCCGCCACCAGCCCAGTGCGCTCGCTGAGTTCGAGCAGCATCGGCGCGGCGCTTTCCACCAGATGGCGCTTGAAGCGTTGCTGACGATCACCGAACAGCCGCTTGGCGCACAACCGGTAGCGACGGTCGCTGAGGCCGCGATAGATCCAGCCCTGCTCCTGCAAGGTGGCGAGCATCCGCGACACCGTGGCTTTGGGCAGGGTGGTCAGGTAGTGCAACTCTTCGAGTCCCAACGCCTGATGCTCGCCGAGCAACTCGACGATGGCCAGCGCCCGTTCGACCGAGCGCACGCTGCCGGTGTCTGCCTTGCTGCCCATGTGTTCGACCTCCGTGGATGCGGGTGAAAGATCACTTCGTGCAGCAAAATGCGGGCCGCTCAGGCCGATTGCAGGCATGCCGGCGGTCGCCGCTCGACCCAGCGGGTCAGTTGCTCATGAGCATAGGCCAGTTGCAGCACCGCCCGATCCGCCTGGGCCGGGCCGATGATTTGCAGGCCCATCGGCAACCCGGCCGGGTTGAAGCCCACCGGCACGCTGATGCTCGGCAACCCCGCCAGTGTCGGGCCGATCACCACTTCCATCCAGCGATGATAGGTGTCCATGGTCTGCCCGCCGACGACTCGCGGCCACGGTTGCTGTGCATCAAAAGGGAACACCTGGGCGGTGGGCAACAGCAGGAAATCGTAACGCTCGAACAACTCGCTCAACGCGCGATACCACTCGCTGCGCGCGACCGATGCCTGATAGACCTCGGCAGCGGTCAGACGCAAACCACCCTCGATTTCCCATTGTGCTTCGGGTTTGAGCAGCGCGCGTTTTTGCGGGTCGGCATAGGCCGCGCCGAGGCTGCCCTGCACCAGGAAATGCCGGTGCGTGAGCCAGGTCTGCCACAAGCGCTCCATGGAAAACTCCGGCTGACAAGCCTCGACCTGACAGCCCAGCGCACTGAAATCCGTCAGCGCCGATTCGCACAGGCTCAACACGCCATCGTCCATCGGCAGATAGCCGTTGTAATCACCGAGCCAACCGAGGCGCAGGCCGCTGCAGTCCTGTTGCAGATCCAGCCCGAAATCCCGTGGTTCATCGGCCAGCGACAGCGGTACGCGCGGATCGTAACCGGCCTGGGTCGAGAGCAATCGCGCGACGTCGGTGACCGTGCGCCCCATCGGCCCTTCGGTGGCCAGTTGCTGGACGAACACTTCCGGCGCCGGCCCATGGGGCACGCGGCCCTGGGACGGGCGGAAACCGAACACGTTGTTGAACGCTGCCGGGTTGCGCAGCGAGCCCATCATGTCGCTGCCATCGGCCACCGGCAGCAGGCGCAGGGCCAGTGCCACCGCCGCCCCGCCGCTGCTGCCGCCGGCGATCAGGCCCGGATCGTAGGCGTTGGTGGTGGTGCCGAACACGCTGTTGTAGGTCTGCGAACCGAGGCCGAACTCCGGGACGTTGCTCTTGCCGATGATGATCGCCCCGCAATCCCGCACCCGCGCCACGCTGATCGCGTCGTGCTGCGGCACTTGCTCGGCAAACAACGGCGAACCCAGGGTGGTGCGCAACCCGGCGGTGGCCGCCAGGTCCTTGATCGCCTGGGGCATGCCGTGCATCCAGCCCCGGGACTCGCCGCGATCCAGTTGCCGGCCACATTCATCAGCCTCGCGCAACAGCACGTCCTGCGGACGCAGCGACACCAGCGCGTTGACCGCCGGATTGAAGCGTTCGATGTGCGTCAGGTAGGCCTGCATCACTTCGCGGCACGACACCTTGCGGGCATGGATCGCCCGGGACAGCGCATCGGCATCAAGGGCGACAATCGGATCAATGGCTAACGGACTCACGGTTTCACTCCCAGGTTGAGCGCAACGGGTTTCTTTGCACGCGGGGCCTCCTGCAAACAGTAAGTACCGAGCAGGGTCAGCAGGCAAGCGAACAACACATAGAACGACGGCGCCACCGGGGTGTTCAGAACTTTGCTCAGCCAAGTGACGATCAGCGGCGCGAAACCACCGAACACCATCACCGCTACGTTGTAGGCCACCGACACGCCAGTGGAGCGCACTTCAATCGGGAACTGCTCGGCGAGCGCAGTTGGAGCCGGACCGAAGAACCCGCCAATCGCCGTGCACAGCAGCAGTTGCATCACCAGCAAGCGCTCGATCGAAGGCGCCGCCGCGACCCACACATAGAGCGGATAGACCATGACGAAAAACGCCAAGGTGAACGCCATCAGCACCGGCCGCCGACCGAGGCGATCGGACAGGGCACCGGACAGCGGAATCACCACGGTCATCAGCCCCACCGCGAGCATCTGCACCAGCAACACCTGATCCAGCGGCAGGCCGAGGTTTTTGTGGGCGAAAGTCGGCATGTTCACCAGCACCACGTAGAACGACACCGTCGCACCGCAGGCCAGGCCCATCGACACCAGCAGGCTGCGGCGATGTTCACGCAGCACCTGCCAAAGGCCGGGCGCGGCGCCTTTGGCTTTTTTGCGCGCTTCGAGAAACTCTTCCGGTTCTTCCATGTGTTTGCGAATCCACAAGCCCACCGGGCCGATCAACAGACCGAGCACGAATGGAATCCGCCAGCCCCAACTGTCCAGCGCTTCGGGGGAAAACAGGTGCGTGACCAGCGCCACCATCGCCGCACCACTGAACACCGCCAGGCATTGCCCGACCAGTTGCCACGAACCGTACAAGCCCTTGCGATGGGCCGGCGCGCTCTCCACCAGAAACGCCGTGGCGCTGGCGTATTCGCCGCCCGTGGCAAAGCCCTGCAGCATCCGCGCTACCACGATCAGCAACGGCGCGCCCATGCCGATGGCGGCGTAGTTCGGCGCGAACGCAATCAGGGCGATGGACACGGTCATCAGGCGGATGATCATCTGCATCGCAGCCTTGCGACCTTTGCGGTCGGAATAGATGCCCAGCAGGATGCCGCCCACCGGGCGCATGAAAAAGCCGACGCCGAAAGTCGCCAGCGCCATCAGCAGCGAGGCGTAGTCGTCGTCGGACGGGAAAAACTGCCGGGCGATGATGCTCGCCAGAAAGCCGTAAACGATGAAGTCGTACCATTCCAGGGCGTTGCCGATGACGGCGGCGACCACTTGCCGGGTGCGCGAAACGCCTGCGTTCGAAGTCTGCATGGGGATTCTCCAGAAGCTGTGGGTAGACCACGCAGGCACGTGCACACCTGCGTTCCAGCGGCAGCAAAAAATGAAGAAATCAGGCCGGCTTGAGCCAGCTCTCGGTGAGCGCGCCCCAATACGCCGCGCCGGTCAGCAGAATGTCGTCGTTGAAGTCGTAGGCCGGGTTATGCACCATCGGCCGCGCCACGCCGTTGCCGATGAACAGGTAGGCGCCGGGGCAGCGCTGGAGCATCCAGGCGAAGTCCTCGCTACCCATCAGTTTTGGTGTGTTGCCATCCATGGCGTCGGCGCCGACCAGTTCGACGCCGACCTGACGGGCGAACTCGGTTTCGGCGGCGTGGTTGACCAGCACCGGGTAGGCAGGACGGTGTTCGAGGGTCGAGGTGCAGCCGAAGCTTTCGGCCTGGGCTTCGATGATCGAGCGCACGCGGTCCAGTGTCTGAACGCGGACTTCGGCGTTCAGCGCACGCAGACTCAGGCGCAGGATCGCCTGTTGCGGAATCACGTTTGCCGCTTCGCCGGCCTGCAACGCGCCAACGGTCACCACCGCCGCCTGCTGTGCATCGATGTTGCGCGCGACCACGGTTTGCAAAGCCATCACCACACTGGCCGCCGCCACCAGCGGATCCACCGCCAGATGCGGCATCGATCCGTGGCCGCCGACGCCTTCGATGGTCACCGTGAGCAGATCCTGCGAAGCCATCATCGGCCCTTCGCGAAAGCCCAGGTGCCCTGCCGGCAGGCCCGGCATGTTGTGCATGCCGAACAGCGCATCGCACGGGAAGCGTTCGAGCAGGCCATCAGCGAGCATCGCTTCGGCCCCGCCCTGCCCCTCTTCGGCGGGCTGGAAAATCAGCGTCAGGGTGCCGTCGAACTGACGGGTCGCCGCCAGATAACGCGCCGCACCGAGCAGCATCGCGGTGTGCCCGTCATGCCCGCAGGCGTGCATGCAGCCCTGATGACGGCTGCTGTAAGCGACACCGGTATTCTCGATGATCGGCAGCGCATCCATGTCGGCCCGCAGCCCGAGTTTGCGTGTGCTGCTGCCGTTGCGCAGCACGCCGACCACGCCAGTCTTGCCGACGCCAGTGTGGACTTCATAGCCCCACTCTTCGAGCGAGCGGGCGACCAGCGCCGAGGTGCGGCTTTCTTCGAAACCGAGTTCAGGGTGAGCGTGAATGTCCTGGCGGGTGGCGTGCAGGTCGCCGGCCACGTCGTTGAGCCAGGCCAGAATATGCTGATGTCGGGGCATGACGGTTCTCCTCGCGCGGGTGTTTCCCGGTCTTGTTGTTCGGTGTTGTTTCACGACACATGAACGGCAGGTCGTGCTCACCGCCAGATAACCGCGAGACACGCGAGAGGACAATCGAATGTGGTTCCGCAGGGTGGAACCGGATCAGGGTTGCAGGCGACAGCCTTGGCGTTCGCCTTGCCACCGGGCGCTGTTGCTGCGCCCCATGCCGCTGGCGGTAACCAGTTTTTGCGTTCGGTCATCGATCAGTTCGCTGGGCAACCATTGCTTCACGTAGCCACGGCAATACTCGGCGTCGTTGTTCATGACGTAGCGGCACGAGCAATATTCCTTGGCGGTGTAGGCGCTGATAATGTCCGGGAAGGCCCACAGATTCTCGCGCTCGTGCCAGCCCCAGCCCAGCAGCACGACCAGCAGCACCAGCAGGATTCGTCTGAACAACTTCATGGCCGCACCGCCCCGAACACACGCTTGAGCAATTCGTTGTGGCGATAGCTGCCATCGCGGTCATCGCCGTAGCGCACGATCACCAGTTTTTCGCTCGGGATCACGTACAGCGCCTGACCCCAGTGGCCGAGGGCGGCGAAGGTGTCGGGGGGTGCGTCGGGCCATGGCGAGGGGGCACCGTCTGCCGGTCGATTGAGCCACCAGTGGCCGCCGGGCACGGCTTCGTCCTGATTAGCCTTGTAGCCGGCGAAGGGTTGGCGATTGAAGGCGACCCAATCCTTGGGCAACAACTGCCGGTCGTTCCAGCGTCCGTCCCGTTCCATCAGCAGGCCGATTCGCGCCAGATCCCGCGCCGTCAGGTAAGCGTATGAAGACGCGACGAAGGTGCCCGTGGCATCGGTTTCCCAGGTGGCATGGCGGATGCCCAAAGGATCGAAAAGTGCCGTCCATGGATAGTCGGGATACCGCTGCGGGCCGACGATGGTTTTCAGCGCCGCGGCCAACAAATTGCTGTCGCCGCTGGAATAGCGGAACGCCTGACCCGCTGGTGCGTAGCTGTCGTGGTCGGCGGTGAAGGCGGCCATGTCGCGATGACCACGGGTGTAGAGCATGGCCACCACCGAGGATTTCAGCGGGGCGTATTCGTAGTCTTCCTGCCAGTCGATGCCCGAGGCCCAGTGCAGCAGATCCTGGATCGTGATGGCCGGGTGTTTTTCCAGCACCGGGTAAAACTTCGCGACGGGATCATCGAGCTTGAACAAGCCTTCGCCGTACGCCACGCCGAACACCGTGGCCATCAGGCTTTTGCTGATCGACCAGGTCAGGTGCGGCGTGTCGGCGGTGGTCGCAGCGGCGTAGCGTTCATAGATGAGCTGGCCGTCGCGGATCACCAGCAAGGCGTCGGTGCGGATGCCCTGGCGGTTGTTGTCATCGCGGCTCGGGAAGGCGTAGGCCTCCATTGCATCGACGGCCGGGCCGGTGAGTTTCGGGCCGCTCGACCACTGCTCGCCCGGCCATTGTTCGGCCTGAACCGTGAAGCTGATCAGCAGCAGAAACAGGGACAGTCCTTTGAACATGGTGAGGGCTCTGGGGATGAACTTGACAAGACTAGCCGGCGTTCATGACAGATGTGTTTTGACTTGCCGCCAACGCCTTGGCCAGACGTTTGGCCCGCGCACCTGCGGCCAGTTGCATGACCGACTGATCGCGCTGCCACATCGCTGCCCACTCCGGATTGCCGTCGAGCAGCGCCTGATCGACTTCCGCTTTAAGCCCGTCGAACTGCGCAAACAAGCCTCCGAGCAACACATGCCCCGCCGGATTGTTCGGTGGCTGCCGACTGACCTCCGCGCAACCGGCCAACAGCGCCAGCAAGCGCAATTGCAGCGGCTGCGGCCAGCCGCTGCCCTGACCGACGCCGTACAGCCACGCGGTCATTGCGCTGAGCACATAGACATCTTCAAGGCTGCGGAACGGTTTGACGTAGGCATCCCAACCGTCCCCGGCGAGCAGTTCGCACAGAGCGTCGTCGAGATACAGGCGGCCATGGCTGATGTCCGGCATCAACGGCAACGGTGGGAGCTTTTCCACGCGCACGCCGGATTCGCCGGGGTACACCACCGCCAGGCTCAGGCGCGGCAATTCGCCGGGTTGCTCACTGCGGGCGGCGATCAACAGCCAGTCCGCTGCATCGCCGGCGGTGACGAAATCCTTTTGCCCGCTAAGGCGCAGATCCGTGAGCCGGGTCTGCATGTCCGCCGGTCGCAGGCTGCGCTGTTCCGTCGCACACAAAGCACCCAGGCTCGGCGGCGCGCTCGGCCAGAGCATCCGCAACGCCGCCTGATAGCCCACCAGAAACGCCAACCCCGGCGTCGCCATCCGCCGCCCTCCCGCCACCGCCAGTTCGAACGGCGTGACGCTGCCCAGTTGATGCAGCAGCGTGGCGAAACCCTCCGCCAGATCGGCAACGGCGGGCAGGCGTTCGCGACATTCAAGCAGGGTCGACCAGGTCATCAGAGGCTCCTCGTGGGCTGTCATATAAGCATCACCAAACATTCATGGCGATGACACCGGGGCTACATAGCCTGACTTTGCACAACACGGCTGCATAAAGAAAGTCGATCGGCTGTAACCCACGACGGGTTAAAGGCCCGTACGGAGATTCAAATGACTCAGATCGCCCGCATCAGCGACACCGGCAATGAACGCCGTCTGCAAGCCGAACGCCTGATCGGCGCCGAGGCCTTGCAGCAAGCCCAGGCCTTGCGTTTCAACGTGTTCAGCGGCGAGTTCAACGCCAAGCTGAAAGGCGCGGAACTGGGTCTGGACATGGATGACTATGATGTTCACTGCAGCCACATCGGCGTGCGTGACCTGAACACCGGCCGCCTGGTGGCGACCACCCGTTTGCTCGATCACACCGCCGCCAGCAGCCTGGGCAAGTTCTACAGCGAAGAAGAATTCAGCCTGCACGGCCTCGCCGGTCTGCAAGGCCCGATTCTCGAAATCGGCCGCACCTGCGTCGACCCGGCTTACCGCAACGGCGGCACCATCGCCGTGCTCTGGGGCGAACTGGCCGAAGTCCTCAATCAGGGCGGCTACAGCTATCTGATGGGTTGCGCGAGCATCCCGATGCAGGACGGCGGCGTGCAGGCCCACGCGATCATGCAGCGCCTGCGCGAACGTTATCTGTGCACCGAACACCTGCGTGCCGAGCCAAAGAACCCGCTGCCAACTCTGGATATTCCGTCGAACGTGATTGCCGAAATGCCACCGCTGCTCAAGGCCTACATGCGCCTGGGCGCGAAGATCTGCGGCGAGCCCTGCTGGGACGAAGACTTCCAGGTCGCCGACGTGTTCATCCTGCTCAAGCGCGACGAACTCTGCCCGCGCTACGCCAAGCACTTCAAGGCGGCCGTGTGATGAGCCGGCTGCGGGTGTACGCGCGGATCGCGCGGGTGCTGCTGGTGGTGACGCTGGGTTTGAGCATGG
This sequence comes from Pseudomonas allokribbensis, assembly GCF_014863605.1. Taxonomy (NCBI): domain Bacteria; kingdom Pseudomonadati; phylum Pseudomonadota; class Gammaproteobacteria; order Pseudomonadales; family Pseudomonadaceae; genus Pseudomonas; species Pseudomonas allokribbensis. Next base: position 1,496,342 of record NZ_CP062252.1, on the reverse strand, counting down.
CCAGTGTCTTCGGGGTTTTCGAGCGATTGGGCCTGGCCCATTCGATGCAACGCCGGCAGCGCTGGTCGCGGTTTTTCATGGCGCGCCTGAGCAATGCCCTGCCCTTTCGCGTGACCGTCCACGGTGAGCTGCCGAAGCAGCCGATGCTATGGGTCAGCAACCATGTGTCGTGGACTGACATTCCGCTGCTCGGAATGCTCACGCCGCTGTCGTTTCTGTCCAAGGCCGAAGTGCGCACCTGGCCGGTGGCCGGCTGGCTGGCGGCGAAGGCCGGCAGCCTGTTCATCCGTCGCGGTTCGGGCGACAGCCAGTTGATCCGCAAGCAGATGACCCGTCACCTGCAAACCGAACATCCGCTGCTGATGTTCCCGGAAGGAACCACCACCGACGGTCGTTCGCTGCGTACCTTCCATGGTCGTCTGCTGTCGGCGGCGATTGATTCGGAAGTGAAGCTGCAACCTGTGGCGATCCGTTATCTGCGCAATGGCGAGATTGATTCGCTGGCACCGTTCATTGGCGACGACGATCTGCTGTCACACCTGATGCGTCTGTTCAGCAACGACTGCGGCGATGTGGAAGTTCATCTGCTCAAGCCGATTGCCTGCCAGGGTCGGGAACGCGCGGCGCTGGCGTACGAAGCCCAGCAAGCGGTGCAGAAAGCGTTGTTCGGCGAGGTGGCCAAACCAGCCGAACCGCGTCGTGCAGGCGAGCTGATCGCTGCCTGATCGTCAATATCTGCCTACAGCTGCCGGCCTGCGAAGTCCTGCAGCTGTGGGTAGAACAAGCGAAAGTCGTCACTGAGCGGTTCGTACAAACGCCGCAATTCCTGCATCGCCCCCGCCAGTTCTTCAGGCTTGCTCAGGCGCCGGGAAATCCCGCGCAGCACCTGCTCCAGCACTTCAAATTCCTGATACGAACCCAACCAATCATTGGCCACCATATGCGGGGCGATCTTCGCCAGGCGCTCGGGCAATTGCCGCTCACTGGACAGCACTCGGTATACGTCAGTGGTGAATTGCCCCAGCGGTCGGTCGGCGTAGAGCGCCCAATCGCGGGCCAGGCAATGGTCGAAGAACACGTCGAGGACGATGCCGGCGTAACGGCGACGAGTCGTGGAAAAACGCGCCAATGAAGCGTCCACCAACGGGTGGCGATCGGTGAAGACATCGATTTGTCGGTGCAGGGCAATCGCCGCTTCGATCTCAGGATCGAACTGCCCTTGCAGCCGTCCTTTGACGAAATCGCCATACAGACTGCCGAGCCATTGACCGGGACGCTGGCCACCGAGGTGCAAATGTGCGAGATAGTTCATGGGCGCAGCTTAGCACCGCGCCCGCGTTTGTTTACACCTCACATATCGTTATAACTCGATATACCGATTTATGCGGTCGTCAGATCGAATTCATATTGGTATATCGCGAAATACCGATTTAAAGTTCGCCTCATCGCGATATAGCGCTACACACATCACGAGCAACCAGCCATGAACATTGACCTCGACGAAATAATAAAAGCCCTGGCACACCCAGTACGGCGAGACATCCTCAACTGGCTGAAAGACCCGAAAGCCCAGTTTCCGGAACAGATCCACAACCACGAGTACGGCATCTGCGCCGGGCAGATCGATCAACGCTGCGGCCTGTCGCAATCGACCGTCTCCGCCCACCTGGCCACCCTGCAACGCGCCGGGCTGATCAGCAGCCAGAAGGCCGGCCAGTGGCACTTTTTCAAACGCAACGAGGACGTGATCCAGGCGTTCCTCAGCACCCTCAGCAAAGAGCTCTGACCCTTAACGTCAGCCAGCCAAAAGGACCCAACGATGCCCCTCTCGCTTCTCATACTCGCCTTGAGCGCCTTCGCCATCGGCACCACCGAGTTCGTCATCATGGGCCTGCTGCCCGATGTGGCGGCCGACCTCGGTGTGTCGATCCCCGGCGCCGGCTGGCTGGTGACCGGCTACGCCCTGGGCGTGGCGATTGGTGCACCGTTCATGGCGATGGCCACCGCAAGACTGCCGCGCAAGGCTGCACTGGTCGCGTTGATGGGCATCTTCATTATCGGCAACCTGCTCTGCGCCATCGCCACTGACTACGAGGTGCTGATGTTCGCCCGAGTCGTCACCGCCCTCTGCCACGGTGCGTTCTTCGGCATCGGTTCGGTGGTTGCGGCCAACCTGGTGGCACCGAACAAACGCGCCTCGGCGGTAGCCCTGATGTTCACCGGCCTGACCCTGGCCAACGTACTCGGCGTACCGCTGGGCACCGCACTCGGTCAGGAAGCCGGCTGGCGCTCGACCTTCTGGGCAGTGACCGTGATCGGTGTGATCGCGCTGATCGGCCTGATCCGCTTCCTGCCGGCCAAGCGTGACGAAGAAAAACTCGACATGCGCGCCGAACTGGCCGCGCTCAAAGGCGCCGGGATCTGGCTGTCCTTGAGCATGACCGCACTGTTCGCCGCCTCGGTGTTCACCCTGTTCACTTATGTCGCACCGCTGCTGGGCGATGTCACCGGCGTCTCGCCCCGTGGCGTGACCTGGACTTTGATGTTGATCGGCCTGGGCCTGACCGTCGGCAACATCATCGGCGGCAAGATGGCCGACAAAGGCCTGGCCGCGACACTGATCGGCGTGTTCATCGCCATGGCCGTGACCTCCACCGTACTGACCTGGACCAGCATCGCGCTGATCCCGACCGAAATCACCCTGTTCCTCTGGGCCACCGCGTGTTTCGCCGCCGTGCCAGCCCTGCAAGTGAACGTCGTGACCTACGGCCAGGCCGCACCGAACCTGGTGTCGACCCTGAACATCGGCGCCTTCAACGTCGGCAACGCCCTCGGCGCCTGGGTCGGCGGCAGCGTCATCGCCCACGGCTACGGCCTGACCAGCGTACCTCTTGCTGCTGCGGCGCTCGCGATCCTGGCACTGCTGGTCACCCTGATCACATTCCGCCGGAACGGCAATCCCGAGCTGGCCACCGCTAACTGATTCACTCACTTACTTCACGAGGGTTGTATCTCATGGCAACAATTTTCGATCCGATCAAACTGGGCGATCTCGAACTGTCCAACCGCATCATCATGGCGCCGCTGACCCGCTGCCGCGCCGACGAAGGCCGCGTACCGAACGCGCTGATGGCCGAGTACTACGTACAACGCGCCTCGGCCGGCCTGATCCTCAGCGAAGCCACTTCGGTGACCCCGATGGGCGTCGGCTACCCGGACACCCCGGGCATCTGGTCCAATGATCAAGTGCGCGGCTGGACCAACGTGACCAAGGCTGTTCACGCCGCCGGCGGCAAGATCGTCCTGCAACTGTGGCACGTCGGGCGAATTTCCCACCCGTCGTACTTGAACGGCGAAGCGCCGGTTGCACCGAGCGCCATCCAGCCTAAAGGCCACGTCAGTCTGGTGCGTCCACTGGCCGACTTCCCGACGCCACGTGCGCTGGAAACCGCTGAGATCGCCGACATCGTCGACGCCTACCGCGTCGGCGCAGAAAACGCCAAGGCTGCCGGTTTCGACGGCGTGGAAATCCACGGCGCCAACGGTTACCTGCTCGACCAGTTCCTGCAAAGCAGCACCAACCAGCGCACCGACAACTACGGCGGCTCCCTGGAAAACCGTGCCCGCCTGCTGCTGGAAGTGACCGACGCAGCCATCGAAGTCTGGGGCGCCGGCCGTGTCGGCGTGCACCTGGCACCACGCGCCGACTCCCATGACATGGGTGACGACAACCTCGCCGAGACCTTCACCTACGTCGCTCGTGAACTGGGCAAGCGTGGCATCGCCTTCATCTGCTCCCGTGAGAAAGAAGGCGCCGACAGCCTCGGCCCGCAACTGAAAGAAGCCTTCGGTGGCGCTTACATCGCCAACGAACGCTTCACCAAGGACAGCGCCAACGCGTGGCTGGCCGAGGGCAAGGCTGACGCTGTGGCATTCGGTGTGCCGTTCATCGCCAACCCGGACCTGCCGGCACGTTTGAAGGCCGATGCGCCGCTGAACCAACCGCACCCGGAAACCTTCTACGGCAAAGGCGCGGTCGGCTACCTCGACTACCCGACGCTGTAAGCCACACTGCAGAAACGCAAAAAGCCCCCGACTCGTGAGAATCGGGGGCTTTTTCATGGGTCGCGGGACAGGTGGGCCGCTCACATTCGTTCACAGGCTCGACACAAAATCCCTACAAAATACGTAGTTCGCTACGTATCAACTCGATGGGTTGAGGTATATAAAAGCAATCCACTGCGGCGAGGCGAACGAACAGGGATCTTCATCCGCCTCCTTCGTTGACATAACCTGATCCAAATACGCATTTTGTTTCATTTGCGCAGGCTGGGGCTCCAGCGCAGCATATCCAGCCCTGTATCGACCCAGCGCTCGGCTTCGGCATACAGCTCGAAACTGTCCGGGGCCAGCAGCCATTGATACAGGATGCCATCGATAAAGGCGTGAATGCTGATGGCCGCGCGGGCGGTGTCGAGGTCTTGCGGCAACTGCCCCCGATTGACTGCATTACTCAACGTCAGCGCGATCCGCACATTGCAATCGAGGCTGGCCGTC